>CAVKMU010000013.1:0-47031 GCA_963657455.1 bacterium | reverse complement strand
AAAAAGAAAGAGAAAGAGAAGAGAGTATAATAAAGGACCAAAAGGGATCTTTTTTGGACTTAAAATTTATTTTTAGCGAGCAGCGATCTATTATAATCATACATCTATTACAATAATACATCTATAATATTGGCAACATTCATGGAAATACTTTTAAAAAAGCTCCCGAGCTTTTTCTGCAATCATCCCCATGATATTTTGGGTTCATGCCGAGCTTTTTTTCGAGGGGTTGGCATCGGGTTGTTGATGGTTCGGAAGGGTTGGTGGTGTGAAGGCGTGGTTTGGTACTCCGTTCCGCACGGCATGGATAAAAAACGCAATTTTGCCTGCGAGAAAAAACAATAAAAATTGTTTTTTTCAAGAATGTTTGTAATTTTGCATCTGAATAAGTGGCAATGGGCGAACTGTATTCGGAAGTGAATTTCTGCCGTAGTGGGGTCGGCCGTTGGATGCTTATCAAGGAAAAGAACAATATTTACACAAATTATTTATAACTAAATTATTAATTTATGGTACGACGATTACAATTAATCCTATTTGCGTTCATTGCCGCAATAGGTATATCGTTCGCCCAAGACACGGGTGGAACGATGAAATTCAGTGTGAAAGGCGGCACAACAGCCTCGGTCGTGATTACCGGTAAGTTTACCACTAATCCGGTCGATCCTACCAGCATCGTCCCCTGGATGTGTCTCGGTGAAAGCACGGACCCACTCCATCAGCAAGGGAAAGGGACGAACAACGGTGATGGCTATTATGTATGTAATTTTAAGAAAGCCTTGACCACCCTTACCTATACATTGATCAACCAATCGAGCTCAGAGGTGGTCTATGTATTGAAGAACACAAAAACAAAAAACGGCACGGACAACTATCCGGCTACCTTCGATATGAAGGTTACGAACGTAACGGGAGTTGAGGTAACTGAAGGCAATGACGTAGCAAGTCGTTTGGCTACGTTGGACTT
Organism: bacterium; assembly: GCA_963657455.1. Classification (GTDB taxonomy): domain Bacteria; phylum Bacteroidota; class Bacteroidia; order Bacteroidales; family Tannerellaceae; genus Parabacteroides. Next base: position 46,064 of record CAVKMU010000013.1, on the reverse strand, counting down.
GACGGGTTGCCCCGAACTGACGACATTGAACCCCGATGCATTGGAGCTAACTTGTGAAAACCTGACATCGGTGACTTTCGGCAATGCGCAGTTGAAGCCGTTGATGGCTCTTTCGGACGATCGCTCTTTGGTCGTTTCTACCGGAACGACACAAACACCGAACGTACCGGCTATCGCGCTCACAGGCGAAACGTCCACCAACTACGTGAATCTTTCCTCTGCTCTCTTTGGCAGCAACAAGTTCTTTGCAGGATCTACTGCGACCAAAGCCAATTACACGATCAAGGTCCTTTCTCCTGAAGGCGCATACGCCGAGCGGAAGAACCAAAATCCGAGCAACACCGATTACCACAAGGTCTGCTTCCGCAATAGCGATGGTTCGTTCCTGATGGGTGCTGCCAAGATCCAGATCACCTTCAACGAGGAGAAACCCTATTACAAGACAGCGGTAGTGCTGCCTGTCACGGTGCCGACTCCACAGTTCACGTATACCCTCAAGATTGAGGAGACTGACGAGAAAGGTGCAACGGTTTCCCCGGCAAGCGTTACAGCTACCTTGTCAAAAGACGGCAAAGCGTTGTCCGAGACTGCCAAGCTGAAGCCGGGCGATGTGGTAACGCTTGATTTGAAGAAAGGCGAATATGATCTTCTCCAAAGTTTGGAAACAGAAGGTTTGACGTGGAAAAACGAAACGATAGATTTCAATCCGTCTACACTGTCCTATTCATTTATCGTAGGTGAACAGAATCCGGTTATCAAGATCACAGCGAAGAAATTGGATGAGCCGGTACCTGCCGATCCTGCAACCGCCATTGTTACTATGTCCAAGAATGACGGAGGCAATGTCACGGTTACGAACTCAAATAAAAATGCTATCGGTAATTCTTATATAGACAATGCCCAGCTGACCGTGAAGGCAACACCGGAGGACGGTTATGTCGTAAGCAAGATCTTGTTCAATGGTACCGAGCAGAAATTTACTGCCGCTACTAATCGGAGCGCAACTGTTACCGTTAAGGTAACAACTGAAAATGAAACTCGCAAATACAACTCCGTTGTGGTATTCTTCGAGCAAGCAGCCAAAGTGACGAAAGTTGCTAACACCGACTTGTCAAAATTTGATGTAACAGTTAATGGTGTTGCTCTTGACGAAAAGGCTACTTACGCAGTGGGCCAGGCTATCAAAATCACAGCTACGGCAAAAACCAATTTTGCTATTGACAAGATCTTGGTCAACGGTACAGAATATAAGGAAGGCGAGACAAAGACGGTTGTTGGTACAAACACCATCGAAGTTATCTCTCACAGCACGTTGGCTACAAGCATCCAAGTAATCGGTGGCAGTAACACTGCTTTACAGAATGCGGTTACTTACAAAGTGGGTAGTAAGAATATCACTGCTCATTTGGCAAACCTTTCTTCTCAATCTATAGCTAAAGATAGCAAATTGACGATCTCTTTCAATAAAGCAACGTTAGAGGCTGCTAAACTGAAAGTAAATGATGTTTATTTGAACGGCACAGCACTCATACAATCATCAACATCAACAGCTTACACTTACGAAGGTGTATTGGATGCCGGTCAGAACACGGTGGCTATTTACTCTGAAAGCACGGAGGTTACCATCTCTGTAAACAGCGACGATGAGTTTAATGGCGCAGTTTCTTATGAAATTTCTGATGGTTCTACTGTCAAGTCATTCACTTCTGCAGCAGACCTCAGTGCCTATAAGGGAGCTTCCGTTGGTGAGACATTGACTATCAAGTTCGACAAGACTAAGATGGAGGCAGAGCGTTTGCTTGAAACGGCAGTTTATGTAAACGGTGAAAAGCTTTCTGTAAACGCAGAATCATACTCTTACAAAACTACTTTGGAAGCCGGTAAGAATGTGATCTCCATCCATACGACCAGCACGAAGGCTACCATCTCCGTCAACAGCGATGAAGAGTTGAAAGACGGAGTCGTTACATTTACGGTTGCAGGTAACAAGGTAACAGCTGCCGAATTCGCAACAAAAGACTTCCAGGCCGGTGATGTATTGGTTATCAAATTCAACAAGAGCAAGTTGGATGCTCAGCGTTGGAAAGAATCTGCCGTTTATGTGAATGAGACACAACTTACGGCTGAGTCAGATGGATACACCTTCAAGACTATTTTGGTAGCAGGTAAGAATGTCATCTCTGTTCACTCTACGAGCACGGAAGCTACTATCACCTTCAATAGCGAAGCTGCCTTTGGAGATGCTGTTTCTTATACTGTTGGAGGTAAAGAAGTAAAAGTTGCAGACTTTGCAACCGGAAAATACCTTGCAGGCAAGCAATTGGTTATCACAATCAATAAGTCTAAGCTGAGTGGTTTGAAGTTGGAAGAGACTTCTATTTATGTGAATGGAAAAGAACTTGAGGCACAAGCAGCAACTGCTAAAAATTCCGTTCAGTACGTGGCAGAATTGGTTGCCGGCAATAATACAGTCTCCATCCTTACGAAGAGCACGGAAGCAACTGTTTCAATGAACACAGACGTTGCATTTGAAGAGGGTGCCGTAACGTATACGATTGGAGGCAAAGCTGTAACGGCTGATCAGTTCGCAACCTATTCAACGACTAAAGATCAGAAATTGGTTATCACATTCCACACGGACAAGATGGATGCTCAGAAATTGGAACAAACATCTGTTTATGTGAATGATACGAAAGTCGAAGGCGTAGCAGGTGACAAAGTAGTGACATACACTTACACGTTGCTTGCCGGTAGAAACGTCATCTCTATCCATACGACCAGCACAGAGGCTACTATCGAAGCCAACTACGATCAGGAATTGACGACCGGTACTGTAAAATATAAAGTTGATGGTACGGATGTAACCAATAAGCTCTCTGAGAAATATCTCAAGGATCAGAAGTTGGTTATTACGATCGACAAGAGCAAATTGTATGATCAGAAGTTGAGTCTCACTTCTGTTTATTTGAATGGTAAAGAACTTTCTGCTGCTTCTGATGAAAACGATAAATGCACTTACGAAGCTGTTTTGAGTGTAGGCAAGAACGTCGTTACTGTTCACACGGTTGATGTACGTGCTATCGTAAACTTGATGCCGTATGACACGGAAGCAGGTTCTGTTGAGTACTACTATGCCGATAAAACAACGGCTAAATCAGGCGATGAGAAAGAGGCAACCGAGATCTTGTATGTGAAGCCGACAATCAAAGCTACGACTGACTACAAGTTCATCACCGTTACGCAGAACAACGAGGTAATCGAAGATACGGACAACGACGGTATCTACGAAATTCCATTGGTTTCAGGCAACAACAACATCTACGTTGCATTCTCTAAGAGTAAAGCAGGCTCCTTGAAGGTTATCTTGAAAGGTGCAGCTAACGAGATCACGGATGTAGTGGTTCATGAAAAAGATGGTGATAAGAACTACACGATGGAAGCTGCCGACAGTACAGTCCTTGGCTTGCCAACGAAGAATGCAGTGAACATCTCGTTCAAGGCTCCGAAGGCAGACAACAAGACTATTTCTGTTGTATTGAATGCGAAAGCTTACACGCCGACTTATAACGAAACACTCGGTCGTTATGAGATCAACGATGATATCTACTTGTTGAGCCAAAGCCGCTCTGTATTGCGCGTCGACGTGAAGACATTGAGCGTAATCACGTTGGATAAAGTGGCTGATGACCAAAAGACATTTGTCTTCAATGGCAATGCGCAGGCTCCTCAGTTCACTACATCTGTAAACGGCCAGCAAGCATACTTCGATGACTTCAAGTATGAATTCCAGGCTAACGGTCAGACAATCGCTATCCCATCGAATGTCGGTTCATATACGATGCTCATCACTCGTCCGGCAGACGATCAGTATGTTGCCTTCAGCCAGAAGATCAACTTTACCATCACTAAGGCTGCGCTCAAAGTGGTACAGGTTCCGACGATCTCTATCAAATGGACCAACCAGACAGCAGCTGCTAAGGGTGATGAAGATTGGAAGGGCGAATATGTGATCGGTACTAACGGTAAGGTTGGTTTCTTGACTCCTTCCGGTTACCAAACTGTAAACGGTGAGTTCACTTTGGCTGATGAATCGGCTATTTATGAAGAATATATAGCTCCGACTACGGATCCGGGTAAGATTCTGTTGAAGTTCAACGTCGATGACTTGGATGAAAACTACGACAATGTTAAGGCTACGGATTTGGAAAGTGAGCAATTCTATGCTTACTACACAATAACCAGTGGTCCGGATGTTCGTCCTGCAGCTCAGTTGACCATCACGAAGGATTCAAAGAGCGAGCCGTTCTATGCAACTCGTTCAGGTAAGAACAGTGATGTGGTTTTGATTGATCCGAATAATAAGGTGAATGTATCATTCGCTGCCGGTGGTAGCAACATCCTGTTGTTCAACAACGAGCAACCGGTAGCAGGTGTTACCTATAAGTTCTATACGATCAACGACAAGGGTAGTGCAACGTTTGTAACTGATTACAAAGCGGGTACAACTTATTCGTATACGCTTACAAGCAATACAACTCTTCGTTTGGTGAAGAGCGACAGCCGTTCTGAGTTGAAATTGGCTTCTGCAGCAGCAGATCAGTTTGTTGCTTACACCGCTTCTGCTCAAACTTACGACTACAAGCAGTTGAAGTTGAATGCTTCGAAGGCTATCACTTCCGGTGATTGGACAGTAACTTACAGTCAGGAAGGTGTTAACATTCCGCAACCGACGGATGCCGGTACGTATGATGTAACCATCGTTCGTGCTGCTGATGCAAACTACAAAGAGTTCACTGCAACTTCACACTTGATCATCAACAAGAAGCAGACATCCAATATCATCATTGCTACTCCTGAAGCTACTCCGGTGGTAGAAGGTGCTACCTTGTCAACTTCTGACTTGGAAGGTGCTGCTGAAATCGTTGGTAATTATGTTTGGGTAGAACCGGACAATATTCCTTCTGAATTGGGCAACGGTGGTAACAGACAACATGTTCACTTCATTCCGTTCGATACGAAGAACTACGATTCTCCTATCAACGCAGGTGACACTTGGGTAACTATCTTGCCGCAGGCTGATGTCATCACTTGGACTGCCGATCTGGGTACTGTAACAGTAACCAATGCAAACGGCGTAAACATCAAGAACGGTGCTACGATCGTGAAGGGTGCTACTTACAACGTGGTTGCTTCTCCGTTGTATGAAGGTAAGGTAGAGTTCGAATCAATGACGATCACTAACAACAAGCAAGTATCAACAACTACTGCTTCTTCTGCTTCTATCACTGCTGAAGGTCAGGTTATCATCAAGGCTGTCTTCAAGTTGAAAGAGAACAAGGTGATCGAACACGATACGACTAACATTTATGTATACGGCGACCATGTCGTTAACTTGCCGACTACTGTTCGTGCTGCCAAGGTAAGTGCTTACGGTGCTCAGACAGTTAAACACAACAGTACGTACGAATTCACTGTAGCAACATTGGATGCTGACACAAGCAAGGTAGTTGTTCGTGTCGACGGTGATCCAATCGCTCCGGTTTCTAAGGGTAAATATGCAATCAGCAACATCACAAAAGACCGTACCGTTACGATCGATGTTACTGATCCGACTGAGGTTGACTTCAATGTACAGGTTAAACACCACTCACCGTTAGGCAAAGAAACTGCTTCTGTTGAGGTTATCAACCGCACAGCCAACGACGGTAAGTACTTCTTCAACGATGATGTTCAGTTGATCGTCTTCACCGAATCAGGTATCGTCTTCAATGGCTGGTCTGATGGCGCAACAGACAAGATCCGTGACATCAACTTGGTTGATGCAGCTTACGACTTGTCACTCGTCTTGAGCGGCGACTTGGTAGGTATCGAAACGATCGGTTCTGCTAAGGTTTACGGTAGCACAGGTGCAGTAGTCGTTAAGGGTGCTGACAATGCTCAGGTTACTATTACAACATTCACCGGTAAGACAGTCGATTCTCGCGTAGTATCAGGTGATGCTGAAATCGCTGTTCCGGCAGGTAACTACATTGTAACGTTGAAAGACGCTGCCAATGTACAGCTTGTCAAAGTGGTTGTGAAGTAATAATTCATTGAATTAGTCACTTCCCCTTCGGGAAGGTTTTATAAAGGGGGTTGCTCTTTTGGAGCAACCCCCTTTTTTGCTTTCTTTCGTCTGCTTTTTATTAAAAACTTCTTTCTTCCCTTTCTTTTGTGATCTATATGAGCTGCATGAAATGCAGCCGGTGTGACTTCTTTTTGCTTTTAGGCCAAACCGGAAGTAACATTACTCGATGCCATGAAATGGCACCGCTAACGCGAAGCGTAATTTCCAACCAATATAAAAACCAAAAAAGGGGTTGCCCATTCAAGTGGACAACCCCTTTTTATGAGAAAAAACGACTTGCTTCTTATTTCAATTTGGCCAATGCCTCGTTGATACGGCGCATAGCCTCTACGATATTCTCGTCGGATGTGGCGTAACTCATACGGATACATTCAGGAGCACCGAAAGCACCACCACCCACACAGGCAACGTGACCTACCTCCAACAAGTACATGGCCAGGTCGGCTGCATTGTTGATCTTACGGTCGCCTGCCGATTTTCCGAAGTAAGAGCTACATTTCGGGAAGAGATAGAAGGCACCCTGCGGTACATTTACTTCGAAGCCCGGCACCTCTTTTGCCAACTTCACGATCAAATCGCGGCGACGTTCGAATGCTTTACGCATCTCCTCTACCGGTGCTTGTGTGCCGGTATAGGCTGCCTCGGCGGCCTTTTGCGAAACGGAGCAAGGACCTGAAGTGTATTGTCCCTGCAGCTTGTTGACCGCTTTGACGATCCATTCCGGTCCGGCGATGAAACCGATGCGCCAGCCGGTCATGGCATAGGCTTTTGAAACACCGTTCACGATGACGACACGCTCTTTCACTTCAGGAAATTGTGCGATGCTTTCGTGGTGACCGATGTAGTTGATATGTTCGTAGATTTCGTCTGCAATGATATAGACTTGCGGATGTTTTGCCAATACAGCAGCCAAACCTGCCAACTCTTCTTTGCTGTAAACCGAGCCGGTTGGGTTGGACGGCGAGCAGAGGATCAACAATTTCGTCTTCGGAGTGATAGCTGCTTCCAGCTGTGCCGGTGTGATCTTGAAATCTTGTTCGATGCTTGCTGCTACGGTTACAGGTGTACCATCTGCCAACTTCACCATTTCCGGGTAGCTTACCCAATAGGGAGCCGGGATGATTACCTCGTCGCCCGCATTGATCAGGGTCATGATGGTGTTGCAGACAGACTGCTTTGCACCATTGGCGCAAGAGATTTGGTTGGCTGTGTATTCCAGTCCGTTTTCATTCTTCAACTTGGCAACGATGGCATTGCGCAATGCCGGGTAGCCGGCTACGGGAGAGTAGCGTGAGAAGTTATCGTCCACTGCTTTCTTGGCGGCTTCCTTAATGTGATCCGGAGTGTTGAAATCGGGTTCTCCTACACTTAAGTTAATGACATCTACACCTTGAGCCTTCAATTCGTTGCTCTTTTGTGACATCGCCAATGTTTCAGACGGTGACAGACGGTTTAATCTTTCTGATAATTGCATGTTATGTTCTGTTTTTGAAAATCAGTTGTCTTTTTTATTTGATATTGTGCAATGTGTGCCCCATCCGCTCTTTCTTCGTTTTCAGATAGAACTCGTTATAGGGGTTGGGGGTAACTTCGATCGGAACATTCTCGACCACTGACAAACCATACGATTCCAAACCGACGCGTTTAACGGGGTTGTTGGTCATCAGTCTCATCTTCGTGATACCGATATGACGCAGGATTTGTGCGCCGACGCCGTAGTCGCGCTCGTCTTCTTTGTGGCCCAGACAGAGGTTGGCCTCAATGGTATCCATGCCATTCTCCTGCAATTTGTAGGCTTTCATCTTCTCCATCAAGCCGATGCCGCGGCCTTCTTGATTCAAATAGATCAATGCTCCACGGCCCTCTTTCTCGATCATTCGCAATGCTTCGTGCAACTGTTCTCCACAATCGCAACGCATTGACCCGAAGATGTCGCCTGTGGCGCAAGAAGAGTGTACGCGGACCAAGACGGGATCGTCTCCTTTTACCTCGCCCTTGATCAAGGCGATATGCTCTAATCCGTTGCTCTTCTGACGGAAAGGTATCAATCGGAAGTGTCCGTATTCGGTTGGCATGTTGACCTCTTCGCCTTGTTCTACGATCGATTCTTCGCGTAATCGGTAGGCGATCAGATCAGCAATCGAGACAAGTTTCAGTCCTTGTTCGTTGGCAAACTTGTGCAACTCCGGCAGTCTGGCCATTGTTCCGTCATCGCTCATGATCTCCATCAAGGCTGCTGCCGGGTACAAACCGGCCAAACGGCAGAGGTCGATCGATGCTTCGGTATGACCTGCACGGCGAAGCACGCCTTTGTCTTGTGCATAGAGTGGGTTGATATGCCCCGGACGGCCGAAAGTCTCGGCGGTAGAGTTAGGATCGGCCAATGCCAGGATGGTAGCAGCGCGGTCGGCTGCCGAGACGCCTGTCGAACATCCCTCCAACTTATCAATTGTAACGGTGAAAGGGGTGCCCAAAACGGATGTGTTATTTAATACCTGATGCGGCAGGTTCAGTTCTTCGCATCGCGAGATCGTGATCGGGGCGCAAAGTACTCCGCGTGCATGTTTCAGCATGAAATTGATCTTCTCAGGGGTGACCTTTTCGGCCGCAATGATTAAATCTCCTTCGTTTTCACGATCTTCATCGTCGACAACAATCACAAATTTCCCTGCACGGAAGTCTTCGATTGCCTCTTCAATGGTATTCAATTTGTATTCGCCCATAGCTTACGTAGTGTTTCTTTTAGTTTTCTTGTTTCGTTGACAAATGTAGTGAAAATATTATCATGCTCTCCAGCTCTTCACTTACTTTTTGTACAGTTAAGATATCTTGCCGCAAAAGCTTGCGTTGATAGACGGCCAATAGGTAAATCGGCAGACCGATCGGCAAGAAGAACCCGATTGCCATTGCCATCTTCGGACTGATGTTGGCGTTCAGCTGGTGGTAGTTGCCGATGATCGGGTAGTCCATCAGTTTGTTGAGTAAAAGATTCTGATCGGAGTTGGCCAACTCTTCGACGATGGACTCCATCTCCAGAGCTATTGTCTCAGCTGTGGCATCCTTCCCTCCCGATTTCCAATAGGTGAAATAGTTGATCCAGCGGCGATGGCCTTGGATATAGAGTTTGCAATCTTCCGTCAATTGTCTCAGGCGCGGAACGACGGCATCATAGTCCGGGGCATAGATGATGACCTCTTTCTTTTCTATTTTTCTACCCGGCCGTTTCCCTACCAAATTCTTCAAAGCGTTCAGATAGGTGTCTGCATTCAAAATCACGGAGTCGTTCACGGCTTTGTAAGTGAGGAATACTCCCAACGGCGTCAAAACGGCAGAGCTTAACCACATACCTTCCCATGCCGGCCATATACCATCGCGAGCCATTTTCAGACCGATGTTGTTGACGATATAGTAGAAGATGAAGAGTAGAACCGAGATGACGACAGGAGTACCCAATCCTCCTTTACGTATGATCGCGCCGAGCGGAGCCCCGATGAAGAAGAAGATCAGACATGCGAACGAGAGCGTGAACTTGTAGTGCCATTCCGTCTTGTGGCGGCGCAGTTTGTAGGCATCATCGCCATAGTTGGAGGCTTTGAAAATCATGTCGCTTCGCATATTCTCGGTTTGCGTCTTGACATTGTTCAGGATAGAAGAGCGCTGTCCCGGGGAGAGCGCCAGGAAAAGAGAGTCTAAATTATAATGAATCGTGTCTGTATATTGCTCGAGCGAGTCGACCGTATACTCATTCATTCGGTTGCCCTTCTCGTCCACTCCTGTTTTATGGAACTCCTCTTTGTAGGATTTGCGGATGACGAGTTTGGCATTTTCTCTTTTGATGCTATCCAACTTGAGCGTCATCGAATCGATGGAGGTCTGCAGACTTTTCAGATTCTTGCCCATGTATTGGTTTTGCATAAACGATTCGTCGGTACGGTTGAAGTTGGCATCATACTGGATCAAGATGTCGCGCGTGGCGAAGGTCTCCCGTCGGTAAGGAACAGCCGATTTGATTTTGCTTGTTTGGTCGATCGTCTTCAGGTTTTCAAACGACTCTCCGCTGAAGAGCGACAGCACAAGATAGAGTTTGTCTGCCGATACTTTCAACCGTCCGGAGTCGGCCACGATGATGCGCGCGTTGTTGAATCCTTCGGAATAGTCGTAGATCATCAACTCTTTCAGCATACCGTTTTTCTGATCTTTATGCTTTACGTATACATTATGCCCCGGAATCTCTTTGTAAAAAACACCTTCAGGGATCTCCATTTCCGGCGATTTCTGCTTGATGGAGTAGAGGAGGGTATACATTTTGACTTGGGCAATGGGCATCACATTGTTCTGAAAGAAGAAAGCTCCTATGCTGATCATCGCAATGACTACCGTCAAAGGGCGCATGGAGTGTATCAATGATACTCCGGCCGACTTCATGGCCAATAATTCCAACCGCTCACCTAAATTGCCGAATGTCATCAGCGATGCCAACAGAATGGAGAGCGGCAATGCCATCGGTACCAAGCAGAGTGCAGCATAGAAGAACATCTCGGACAAAACGGTAATACTTAATCCTTTACCGACCATGTCGTCTATATACTTCCATAGGAACTGCATTAATACAACGAAGAGACAGATTCCGAAAGTCATCAGGAACAGTGGCAGAAAGGTCTGCAACATGAATGTATATAATCGTTTTATTCTTAACATTGCCAACAGATTGGAGAGACAAAAGTAATGCAAAAAACGAAAACATCCTCTATCCCGGCGGTAAAAAGCCTATTTTATATACCTAATGTCCTTTTCAAGGTGTCAATTTGGGCATCCCATAGTTCGATTGTCGAGGTTTTGTCGTCCGGCTCAACGAAGTCGGTAATCTGCAATGCCGTTGTTTTGGTTAATTCCATGGTGTGAATGGCAAATTCAAAATAAGCAGTCGTATCTGTCTCCTCTTCCCATTGGTAGCGGATCTTAACGTTGGGAATCACCAATACCGCCCTCGCTTTTTGAATATAATTTTTGTCCCATTTGAACGTGTATTCATTGTTTTTGACTGAAACAGTGTCGGCGAACCAAGCAGAGAGGCCCAAGGGGGTAGTCAGCTGGTTCCACAAACTTATGTGTGAAACCTTGTCGAGGACGTATTCGATGTTTATCTTCTCTTTTTTCATAGAGCTATGTTTTTCAATGTTGGCGCAATGTACAGAATTCATTCGAGAAAACCAATTATTTTAATGTTAAATCTGTGTGAAATTATTGTTTTTGTAAAAAAAACGATTATAAATCGTGTGGATTATTATCGTGTCAATCCTTCTCCCTAAAATAAATACGGGAGCTTTTCCAACCATTCCCAAGTACTTCTTTTTCAGAAGGGTTTTCCGTCTGATTTTTACAAGAAATATTGGAAATTCTATTTCTTTTTCCTATATTTGTCCGTAGGAGAATAGGCCGAAGGAGAGTGCCGGCTCACTCTTTCGGTCGTCTCCTTTTGAACACCGGTAATAACCTTTAAAAACGCCTTGTTATGAAAAGAATCGTCAGGTTAATCATATGTATGATAGCATTTTCGGGTGCGGCATGGGCACAAGAGTTGCCAACCACATCGGATACCACTTCGCCCGAAGCCGAAGCGCAATGGAAAGTCGCTCTTGAACAGGTCATCACGGGTACGGTGCGCGACCGGGAGACGCACAAGCGGCTGGAGAATGTTTCTGTCTCGTTGGCGGGCACTTCGATCGGAACCGTTACCAATGCCGAAGGTTTTTTCTCGCTGAAGATTCCCCGTTGGCATACAACCGTTCGTCTTGAACTGGCTCATATGGGCTATACCAATACACAATATGCTGTCGAGCCTACGGCATTGACAGATAAAAACGTGACGCTTTTCCTGAAGCCGGCGGCACGTTACTTGAAAGAGGTGGTTGTTTATGGTGGCGAAGCCCGCTATCTTGTTGAGGAAGCGTTGTCAAAAATTTCATCGAACTATCCGAAAGAGGAGAATATGCTCGGGGTGTTTTATCGCGAAACGGTTCAGAAAGGGCATCGCTATATAGGGGTATCGGAAGCCATGATGGATGTGTACAAAACCTCCTATGCCACACCGCGCTCGGTTAATCACGACAAGGTGGAGGTAAAGAAAGCAAGGCGGTTGCTGAGCCAGAAAGCAAGCGACACGTTGGCTATTAAGGTGGTGGGCGGACCTACCTTGGCGGCGACGATGGACTTCGTGAAAAATGGCGAGGCACTGTTTGATGAGAATACATTGGATTACTATTCGTTCGGACAAGAGGGGATGGCTATGTTGGACAACCGGATGCAGTATGTGATCCGCTTCAAGCCGCGAGTGCACTTGGATTATGCGCTTTTTGTCGGCAAACTCTATATTGACAGTGAGCGACACACATTCACCCGGGCGGAGTTCTCACTTGATCTGTCGGATCGAGAGAAGGCGGTAGCGGCGATTCTCTACAAGAAGCCCTTGGGGTTGCGCTTCCGTCCGTTGGAGTTGTCGTTTCTGATCACCTACCGACAGCAGGGCGATGTGGCTTATCTGAATTATATCGGCAATGAGATCCGCTTCAAGTGTGACTGGAAACGCAGGTTGTTCTCATCATCGTATACGGCTCGTACGGAGATGGTGGTGGTAGAACATGAGGTCAACCCCGAGCGGGTGATTTTGCGTAAGAATGCCTTCAAACCGCGACAGGTGTTGTATGATCTGGCTTCCGAATATTGGGCGGACGAAGCGTTTTGGAAGGAGTATAACATCATCGAGCCGACCGAGTCGTTGGAAAATGCCGTGAAGAAATTGTATAAAGCAAACGGCCACAAAGAATAAATGAATATATTAGGGGGCGCAAGCAAAAGATTCATGTGTGATTATGCGCATTGCCTCTTTTGTGGATGAACGAAATTTTTGTAAATTTGTGGCGGACGAAATACAAAACACAGATGGGAAACTTTTTTAAATCGCTCTTCTCTTCCGGCTCGAAAGAGGAACCAACGGCAGAGGAGATCGAAAAAGATAAAGAGAAAAACTTTGATATACTGAAGTTTGACGGCGTGCGTGCGCAACGAATCAACAAGTTGCCGTATGCAATCCGTTGCTTCAACGAGGCGCTGAAGATTCATGAGGACTACGAAACTCGATCGTTCCTGATGATGGCTTACATGGCATCGAACGAATTGGAAGAGGCTTTGGAGCAGTTGAACAAGATGGTGGAACTGAAGCCGGACGAAGTGGAGCCGCTTCAGACGCGTATCCATGTCTTGTTTATGATGGATCGTGATGCAGATGCTTTGGAAGACAGTAATCGGATGATTGAATTGGCTCCGGAGAATGCTTTGGCCTATTTTCTCAGGGCCAAGGCAAAGCGGACAACAAACGATGCGTTGGGGGTGATTGCAGACTTGACGAAGGCAATCTCGCTCAAGGATGATTTTGCCGATGCCTATCAGCTGCGCGCAGAAATATTGCTGCAGATGAATCAACCGTCGGATGCTCTCGAGGATGTGCAAAAGGTCGTAGAACTGAATCCTGAGGAAGAGTTGGCTTATCTGTTGCGTGGTCGCATTTATGCTGTCATGGGCAACGTGGAAGAGGCTGACGGCGATTTCAAAAAGGTGCTGGATCTGAATCCGTTCAATCAGGATGTTCTCTTGCTGCAAGGCGATCTGTTGATGGCTCAAAACAAGCCGGACGAAGCCATAGCGTTCTTTGACGTAGTGATAGAAGAAAACCCGGACTTTGCCAAGGCATATGCTGAACGTGGACGGGCGAAGAATCTGAAAGGCGACAAGAAAGGTGCTTTCGATGATCTGAAGAAATCGATGGAGTTGAATCCGGAAGGGGATGAGGCGAAATTGGTGGAAGGAAAGCATTCGAATTTCGATAATCTCTATAAAGGGGGGATCTTCTGATGGCCTGCTTTGATGGAATTAGAGCCTACAGTCTGCTGTCGAACGGCTTCTATTTAGAAAAATAGTTTCCGAATCGAGGAAAAAAAACGAATAATTTTGCAGGTTAAAAAAAAGAAGCTATCTTTGCAGCCCGAATAAGTATGCAAATAAGAATAATAATAAATAAAATAGAAAGATGAAAAGAACATTCCAACCGTCTAACAGAAAAAGAAAGAACAAACACGGATTCCGTTCAAGAATGCAAACAGCTAACGGCCGTCGCGTATTGGCAGCTCGCCGCGCAAAAGGCAGAGCTAAATTGACAGTTTCTGACGAATACAACGGATAATCCCCGTTTTGTTAAGAACAGATAAAGGAAGTAGAGGTTTTTTTCGAAAAGCCTTTACTTTCTTTGTTTTTATACCTACCTTTGAACACGCTATCAAATAATGATGATTATGAACAGTAGGTTTGTGAAAATAATAAAGAATCCGTTCGTCTTTAGTCTGATATTGGCGATCTTGATCATTGTCGGATTGATCTACGGCACATTGGTGTGGCTGAATTCGTACACCCGTCACAATGAAGCAGTGGTCGTGCCCGATGTGAAAGGGTTGACAATGGAAAAGGCGGTCCCATTCTTTGAATCCAAAGGAATCCACTATAATATCATCGATTCTGTCTTTTCGAAAGAGGTCGCACCGGGGGCCATCGTGGAGATCGTTCCGTCGGCCGGCTCGAAAGTAAAGCAAGGACGTGTCGTCTTTGTGACAATCAATGCGAAAACTTCGCAGATGGGGGTGATCCCGGAAGTGGAGGATCTTTCCTATCGTCAAGCCCATGCTTTGCTTACGTCGTTGGGATTCACTTCTGTTGAAGTAAGATATGTCCCCGGCGATTATAAAGACTTGGCCAAGGCCGTTGAATATAACGGGAATGTGCTGCAAAAAGGGCAACAGATTCCGCTGAACGCCCATTTGATGTTGATCGTAACCAGCGATGAGGAAATGGTTGATACCATACCGCAGCAATTCGATCAGGCACCGGTAGAGTCATTGGATAGTGAAGAAGAAAAATGGTTTTAAGCTATGGCAGACTTTTTAGACGAAATAGAAGATGAACAAGCAGACGATTTTCTGATGGATGAGGACGACGAATCGGCTGCGGTCATCGTCTCTCCTGAAATTTCGCCTGGGTTATACGAGCATTTTAAAGTGGTGGCCGACAAAGGGCAATCCTTGTTGCGTGTAGACAAGTTTTTGGTGGCGCGCATCGTAGGAGCCACCCGCAACCGTATACAATTGGCTGCCGAAGCAGGATGTATCCGTGTAAATGGTACATCTGTAAAGAGCAACTATCGGGTGAAGCCGTTCGATGTCGTACAGATCGTAATGGATCGTCCACGGCGTGAGACGGAAATCATTCCACAGGACATCCCTCTGAATGTGGTGTATGAAGATGCCGATCTGATGGTGATCAACAAGCCGGCCGGAATGGTGGTTCACCCCGGCCATGGCAACTATTCGGGAACGATGCTGAATGCGATTGCTTATTACCTCAGAAACGAACAACATTTCGACCCATCGGATCCTCGCTTGGGATTGGTGCATCGAATAGACAAAGATACATCGGGATTACTGGTGATAGCCAAGACTCCTGAAGCGAAAAGCCATTTGGGATTACAGTTTTTTCACCATACCACAAAACGCTGCTATCGGGCAGTCGTCTGGGGGCAGTTCCAAGAAGATGAGGGAACAGTGGTAGGAAATATCGGTCGCAGTCCGAAAGATCGATTGCAAATGACTGTTTTTCCGGACGGAACCCAAGGAAAATATGCTGTCACCCATTATCGCGTGTTGGAGCGCTTGGGCTATGTGACATTGGTTGAATGTCGTTTGGAGACCGGAAGAACGCATCAGATCCGTGTTCATATGAAGCATATCGGCCATACTTTGTTCAATGACGAGCGGTATGGCGGCCATGAAATATTGAAAGGAACAACATTTACAAAATACAAACAATTTGTGCAGAATTGTTTCGCTACATGTCCACGACAAGCGTTGCACGCCAAAACATTGGGATTCGTTCATCCGACAACCGGCAAAGAATTGTTCTTTGATTCCGAGATGCCGGACGATATGCAGCAGCTTGTAGAACGGTGGCGTACCTATGCAACGACTAAAGAATTGGAAGGGTGAAAGTTATGAAGAAGAATATTGCCATTGTAGCAGGAGGGTACTCCTCTGAATACAAGGTTTCACTAAAAAGCGCGCAAGGAATCTATTCATTTCTTGATAAAAACAAATATAATTTATATATTGCACTCGTAAAACGAGATGAATGGGGCATTGAGCAACCGGATGGGACGCTGATACCTATCGACAAGAATGATTTCAGCTTTATCCTGAATGGAGAAAAGGTGAAAATAGATTTTGCCTACATCACTATCCATGGCACTCCGGGGGAAGATGGACGCTTGCAAGGTTATTTCGATATGATCGGGTTGCCCTATTCTTCATGCAGTGCGTTGGTAAGTGGTATTACATTTAATAAATATGTATGCAACCATTATCTGAATGATTTCGGTATACGTATTGCTGATTCCATTCACTTGTTCAAAAATGAAGCAATAGATGTTGAGCAGGTAATAACTCGATTGGGATTGCCTCTGTTTGTCAAACCGAATGATGGCGGTAGTAGTTTTGGCGTAACGAAAGTAAAAAGTCAAGAACAGTTGAACCCGGCTATCGATAAGGCTTTCGGAGAGGGTAAAGAGGTTGTCATTGAAAGTTTTGTTTCCGGAACAGAAGTGACATGCGGTTGCTATAAAATAAATGGCAAAGAGGTGATCTTCCCCATAACAGAGGTGGTTACGTCAAATGAATTTTTTGATTATGCCGCCAAGTATAATGGAGAAGTTCAAGAGATAACTCCTGCACGTATTCCTGAAGAGCAAGCAGAACGGATACGAAAAGAGACATCAAAGATATACGACATATTGGGTGCCAAAGGTTTGATTCGAGTGGATTATATCATCCCCTCGGATGGTCATCCCTATTTGTTGGAGATAAATACGACACCGGGCATGACGGCAACCAGTTTTATCCCGCAGCAAGTACGGGCTGCAGGGTTGAATATTACGGATGTCTTGGGTGATATTATTGAAAATGAGTTAAATAAATAAACATGGACAAAGAAACAGTTTCTCCAAACTTTGACGATATTCGTCCGTTAAATGCGGATGAAGTTCCGTTAGCCATTGAAGAGCTACTGGCTTCCGATGAATTCAAAAGGGCAATAAATTATATAAAGCCTAATTTGGATTGGGATCAGTTTGCCGCTGCCATGCGCACGTGCAAGACGATCGAACAATTCAAGTCTACCTTAAGTTACGATGCCGTGATGACTGTAGCCAAGAAGACTACATTCTCTCTTACCGTTTCAGGTCGTAGCCGTTTGCCACAAGGACGGCCCGCTTGTACATTTATCTCTAATCATAGGGATATTGTGCTGGATGCCTCATTCTTGAACGTGATACTTATGGATCTTGGATATGGAGCCACTCAAGTAGCGATCGGTGATAATTTGTTGATTCGTCCTTGGATCAGAACATTTGTCAGACTAAATAATAGCTTTATTGTGAAACGAGGCGTGGCTATTCGGCAAATGCTTGATGTGAGTCGTAACCTTTCTGCCTATATCAATCATACGATCAAGGACTCAAAAGAGTCTGTATGGATTGCGCAGCGGGAAGGTCGTGCAAAGGATTCGAACGATAAAACGCAGCCGAGTGTACTGAAAATGTTATGTATGGGAGGAGACAATGATGTGTTGACGAACCTCGCTGAATTGAATATTGTCCCGGTGGCTATTTCATATGAGTTCGATCCGTGTGACTATTTGAAAGCAAAAGAGTTTCAGTTGAAGCGAGACAATGCTGATTATCAAAAGTCGCAGCATGACGATCTGTTGAATATGGAGACAGGAATCTTGGGCAACAAGGGACGGGTTCACTTGACAATGGGCACTCAGATCAATGATGAATTGAAAAAATTGGATCCTACCATGGAGAAAAATGAGTTGTTTGCTGCCGTGGCTGCCATCATCGATAAAGAAATATACAAGCACTATCGCTTCTATCCATGCAACTATGTGGCATACGATATGTTGAGCGGTACACGCCATTTCTCGGAGAATTATGGATTAAAAGACAAGAAGGCTTTCGAAACGTATCTGCAAGGACAGGTAGACAAGATTGATATTCCGAATAAAGATGAAGCATTCTTGCGTCGGAAGATCTTGGAAATGTATACCAATCCGCTGAAGAATCATTTGGCTCTTGAGAAATAAGATATTCCTGCAATTGGAGGTTTAAATGATGAAGTCGGATTCTGTCAGCAAAGAGCAGATGGAATCTGACTTTTTTTGTGTGAAGCGAGCATGCAAAAATCTCTATTTATTTTTTATCTTTGCATTTGAATGAAAGACTATTTAATAAACGAATATGAAGAAAATTAGAGCAGCCATCATTGGTTATGGCAATATTGGAAAGTATGTGTTGGAGGCTTTGGAAGTGGCTCCTGATTTTGAATTGGCAGGAGTCGTTCGTCGTGATCCTTCAAACGTACCGGCAGAGTTGAGCCAGATCCCTGTTGTAGACAGCATAACAAAGTTGGAAAATGTAGATGTCGCCGTATTGGCTACACCAACAAGAAAAGTAGAAGAGTATGCGAAAGAGGTATTGGCATTGGGTATCAATACGGTCGACAGCTTTGATATTCATGGAAAGATCGCTGATTTGCGTCGCTCTTTGGATGAAACAGCAAAGGCGCACAATGCCGTTTCCGTTATCTCAGCCGGTTGGGATCCGGGCTCGGATTCCGTAGTTCGTGCATTGCTGGAAGCCATGGTGCCGAAAGGTATTACCTATACAAACTTTGGCCCCGGCATGAGTATGGGACATACCGTAGCTGTTAAGGCCATTGAAGGGGTTCAAGCTGCTTTGAGTATGACTATTCCTTTGGGGACAGGCGTTCATCGCCGTATGGTTTACATCGAAGTGAAAGATGGATACGATTTCAAACAAGTGGCTGCTGCCATCAAGGCTGACGACTATTTTGCACATGATGAGACACATGTAATCCAGGTTGAATCGGTTGATGCACTTAAAGATATGGGCCACGGCGTAAATCTTGTCCGTAAGGGCGTTTCCGGCAAGACACAGAATCAATTGGTTGAGTTTGATATGAAGATCAACAATCCGGCTTTGACCGCTCAGATTTTGGTGTCTGTTGCCCGTGCAAGCTTCAAACAAAAGCCGGGTGCCTATACAATGATTGAATTACCTATCATAGATATGCTTTACGGTGAGCGTGAAGCATTGATCAGAAGATTAGTATAATGATTCCGGATTTTATCACTTGGACTGCTGATCCTGCCCTCTTTACAATCGGTTCTCGCGAGATTAGATGGTATGGTTTGGCTTTTGCTGTCGGTTTTTGGATAGGTTATTCGATCGTCCAAAAGATGTGGAAGCAGGAAAAATTGGTGCCTGAGTGGATAGACTCTCTTTTGATTTATACGATTGTCGGGACAGTTGTCGGTGCACGATTGGGACATTGTCTTTTTTATGCACCGGACTATTATCTATCCAATCCGATCGAGATCCTGAAGATTTGGGAAGGCGGCCTTGCAAGCCATGGTGGTACATTGGGTATTATCATTGCCATTTATTTCTATTCGAAGCGTGTCAGTCATAAAAGTATGCTATGGACGTTCGACAAATTAGTCGTCCCTACCGGATTGGTGGCAGCAATGATTCGTTTAGGGAACTTGATGAATCACGAAATTTATGGACATCCGACTGATTTGCCTTGGGGATTTGAGTTCATCACTAATCTCCATGCATGGAAAGCCGGAGCTGAACCGATATTCTCATTGCCAAGTCATCCGACACAGTTATACGAGGCAGCTTGTTATCTGTTGACATTCATCCTTTGTATGTGGCTATACTTTAAGAAAGAGGCTTGGAAGAAGGAGGGATTTATCTTCGGTATCTTTATGATATGTATATTTGCTTCACGCTTCTTTATCGAGTTCTTGAAGAATGATCAAGAAGATTTCGAAGCGGGTATGTTATTGAATATGGGGCAGCTACTGAGTATACCATTTGTGCTTGCCGGATGTTATTTTGTTTGGAGGGCACAACGGAAAGTAAAAGAAGAAATATAACAATTCTAAATAATGACATATAATTATGAGATTAATTATTGAACCGAATTACGAGCAGCTGTCTAAATGGGCTGCAAACTATGTGGCTGCAAAAATCAAAGCAGCTAATCCTACTGCAGAAAAACCGTTTGTATTGGGCTTGCCAACCGGTTCTTCTCCTTTAGGAATGTACAAAAACTTGATTGAATTGAACAAACAAGGCGTTATTTCATTTCAGAATGTGATCACTTTCAATATGGATGAGTATGTAGGTCTGCCGAAAGAACATCCGGAAAGCTATCACTCTTTCATGTGGAATAACTTCTTCAGCCATATCGATATTAAGCCGGAAAATGTAAACATCTTGAATGGTAATGCTGAAGATATTGAAGCTGAATGCGCATCTTACGAGGCTCGTATCAAAGCTGCCGGTGGCGTTGACCTGTTCTTGGGAGGTATAGGCCCGGACGGTCATATCGCTTTCAACGAACCGGGCTCATCTTTGGCTTCTCGTACTCGCATGAAAACATTGACAACTGATACAATCATTGCCAATTCTCGCTTCTTCGAAAATGACGTGAACAAGGTTCCTAAGACAGCAGTCACCGTAGGTGTCGGCACTGTTTTGGATGCTAAAGAGGTATTGATTATGGTGAACGGCCATAACAAAGCACGTGCTTTGCAGCAAGCCGTTGAGGGTGCTGTAAACCAAATGTGGACGATCACTGCATTACAGTTGCATCCGAAAGGTATTATTGTTTGTGATGAGGCTGCTTGCGAGGAATTGAAAGTCAGCACATATCGCTACTTCAAGGACATTGAGAAAGATCATTTGTGCCCTTGCTCTTTGTTGAAATAATTGAACGAAGTAATAATTGAACGCCACGGATATCTTATCTGTGGCGTTTTTATTTTTTATTCTTCTAATATTCTATAAGTTTTCTCAAAGCAACTTTCAAAGCATGGTTTGATTGAATGCAGTTTGGTTCAAAAAATCATGCCGAACTTTTTCCAAAAAATACCCGAGCTTTTTCCAAATTGTTCGGCATGAAAAAAAAACGATCATGCCCATCTTTTACCAGGAAGGATTTGAACCCCAAAATCTTGCTTGGGAGAGAAGAACATGGAAAAAGGAAAGTCATTATCCCTACTACGCTTTCAGGATAATGACTTTTACACTAAAAATAGAAATATTCTAAGGATAAATCCTTAAACTTGTTCATTGCAAATATACATCCACATACATGACAACAGAATGACAAATCCGTTTCATTTTCATGTCATTATTGGCACATATGGCAACCTGAGCACCTGGATAATTCTCCACGGAAACGTTTTTCTACCAATTTTCTCAGGCGTTCTTTCAATGCGTCTAATTGGATATGTTCAAGAACATCTGCCGTGAATGCAACGCTGAGCAACATCTGTGCTTCATTTCGTGGAATGCCTCGGCTTTGCATGTAGAACAAAGCGTTTTCATCCAACTGGCCGGTACTCATGCCATGTGAGCATTTTACGTCATCGGCATAGATTTCCAGTTGTGGTTTGCTATACATACGGCATTCGCGTGTTTCGCACAGATTGCGATTGGTCTGGTATGCTTCTGTTTTGTCGGCCCCCTGTTTTACCAAGATCTTGCCGCTGAACGCTCCTGTTGACCGGTCGTTCAAAACGTTTTTGAACAGTTCATTGCTTGTACAATTCTTGGCTTCATGGGTAATCAATGAGTAAGTATCCAGGTGTTGTTCACGATCCAAAACAGACATGCCGCACAATGATATTTCAGCATGCTCGCCCTCTAATGTCACATAGTAGTTGTTGCGTGTCAATCCGTTGGTCAGTGTAATGCCATTAACCACTACATGTGAAGAGGCTGCTTGCTTGACATGCAACGAAGAGAAGCGCGAAGTTGACACGCTGCTCTCTTCCAAATCATAATAGTCTATGCGGGAATTCTCTGCAGCGAAGAGTTCTATGACTTGTGTGCCGAGGAATTTGACATCATCAATACTATGGTCGCAAACCAACAATTTAGCTTCGGTATTCTCTTCGGCAATGATCAGTACACGGCGGTTGACCATCATGTCCACGTCACTGCGCATGATGTTGATCAATTGGATAGGGCGATTGATCACCGTGTTCTTAGGAATGTAGATAACGAATCCATCTTGTGCAAACATTGTGTTCAAGGCGGTGATCCCGGTGCCATTGTTTCCAACAGCTTGTCCGTAGTAGCTGGCTGCTATCGCCGGATGCTCTTGGGCAAATTTGCACAAGCTGCCAACAAACACCCCTTCAGGAAGGTGGCCTTTGGGCAGGTCTTTATTGTAGAAAGAGTCGTTGACCATGAAATAGAGGAACGTACTCAGGTTCGGCACGTCGCATCGAAATACGTCATTGGGATTGACAGGAATCTCCAATCGGTTGATGTTTATTCCATAGTCAGGTGCAAAGATTTTCTCTACATCGGTGTATTTGTAGTCTTCACCCTTCAAAGAAGGAAAGCCCATCTGCTCGAAATCTTTAAATGCCGCCGGTCGCAACGCATTGAGAACCGGTGCGCTTTTTTGGCATATTAAAGACTCATACCGGGAGAATATGTCAATATATTGTTGTTCCGCTTTCATAGGTCACCCATTTCTTTTTTAATCCAGTCATATCCTTTCTCTTCCAGTTCGAGAGCAAGCTCAGGACCTGCGGTTTTGACAATACGACCTTTGTAGAGAACATGGACAATGTCCGGCTTGATATAATCCAACAGACGCTGATAGTGCGTAATAACAATGGTGGCATTGTCGTTCGTTTTCAATTTGTTGACACCGTTTGCCACGATGCGCAATGCATCGATATCCAATCCGGAGTCGGTCTCATCCAGAATAGAGAGTTTGGGATCCAACATTGCCATCTGGAAGATCTCGTTCCGTTTCTTTTCTCCGCCCGAGAATCCTTCGTTAACGCTTCTGCTGGCCAATTTGTTGTCCAGTTCAACGATGGCACGTTTTTCACGCATCATCTTCAAAAAGTCCGTGGCTGATACTTGAGGAAGCCCCCTGTATTGGCGATGGGCATTGACGGCAGCGCGCATGAAATTCACCATGCTTACGCCTGGAATTTCAACAGGATATTGGAAACTCAGGAAGATTCCTTCGCAGCTTCGAGCCTCCGGAGCCATTTCCAGCAGATTCTTTCCGTTGAAAAGCACCTCGCCTTCTGTTACGGTGAAAGCAGGGTTGCCCACCAAGACACTGCTCAAGGTGCTTTTTCCCGAACCATTTGGCCCCATGATAGCATGTACTTCACCGGCTTTTACCGAGAGGTTGATTCCTTTTAATATCTCTTTGCCATTGACATTGGCATGTAAGTTCTTTATTTCTAACATAATATATTTGCAAATTCTATTATTGTTCCTTTATGTCGTCTTCGTTGTTTTCCAGCCAATTGTTTAGCCGACACTGTTTTCCAGTGTGATGCTCAGCAGTCGTTGTGCTTCAACGGCAAACTCCATTGGCAATTTGTTCATGACTTCACGCGCATATCCGTTGACGATCAACCCAACAGCTTCCTCGACTGAGATGCCGCGTTGCTGGCAGTAGAACAATTGTTCTTCACTGATTTTGCTTGTCGTTGCTTCATGTTCGACTACTGCTGTCTCATTTTGGATATCGGCATACGGAAAAGTGTGTGCCCCGCATGTGGAACTAAGCAGCAAACTGTCGCATTGGCTGTGATTTCGTGCTCCCTCTGCGCGAGGAGATACCTTAACTAAACCTCGATAGCTATTTTGGCTATGCCCGGCGGAGATACCTTTTGAGACGATTGTACTACGGGTATTCTTTCCGAGGTGTATCATCTTCGTACCGGTATCTGCTTGCTGATAGTTGTTTGTCACGGCCACCGAATAGAATTCTCCGACTGAATTGTCGCCTGCCAGTACACAACTCGGGTATTTCCAAGTAATGGCAGAACCGGTCTCTACCTGTGTCCATGAAATTTTACTGTTGTCACCTTTGCAAAGTCCGCGCTTTGTAACAAAGTTGTAGATACCGCCTTTCCCGTTCTTGTCGCCCGGATACCAGTTTTGTACTGTCGAATATTTTACTTCGGCGTTGTCGTGTGCAATAATTTCCACGATGGCGGCATGCAATTGATTTTCATCTCGCATAGGGGCTGTGCACCCTTCCAGATAACTTACATAGGAATCGTCATCGGCAACGATGAGGGTACGCTCAAACTGGCCTGTATTTCTGGCATTGATACGGAAGTAAGTGCTCAATTCCATCGGGCAACGGATTCCTTTCGGGATGTATATAAATGATCCATCCGAGAATACGGCCGAGTTCAGTGCGGCAAAGAAATTGTCTCTATAACTGACCACGCTTCCCAAATATTTCTGTACCAAATCGGGATAGTGCTGAACCGCTTCGCTAAAGGAGCAGAATATGATTCCCTTTTCAGCCAGATTGTCTTTGAAAGTTGTTTTTACCGAGACGCTATCCATGACTGCATCGACAGCCATCCCGCTCAACACTTTTTGCTCTTCCAAGGGGATACCGAGC
This sequence comes from bacterium, assembly GCA_963657455.1. GTDB lineage: Bacteria > Bacteroidota > Bacteroidia > Bacteroidales > Tannerellaceae > Parabacteroides. Next base: position 21,284 of record CAVKMU010000013.1, on the reverse strand, counting down.
TTGTCGAACGTCTTAAGCAGTTCAGGATCTACCTCTTTCATATCTTTTGGCCCCTTTTCTTTTGATTTTGGTGCTGCGTAATAGATAATATCCTGATAGTCAATCGGAGGAATCTTCAGCAGCGCCCATTGCGGCATCTCCAAGGTTTGCCAATATCGAAAGGCTTTTAGACGAAATTCCAATAACCAATTCGGCTCATTCTTCTTGGCAGAAATGAGACGGATCGTCTCTTCATCCAACCCTCTGTGGATGACATCTGTATCTATGTCTGTAACGAATCCGTACTTGTAGTCGCCATTCGTTACCTCTTCCAATACATTTTTTGTATCTTGCATATAATCTCTATCTCTTATATAGTCTCCTTACTTTTCTAAAGTAAACAAATTAGAAGGGAAAATGGTTGGCACAATTTGTTGGATTTGTGAATAAAAACGCGACTCTTCTTTTGTCTCGCGTGCAATCCATCTCGAATTACGGTCAATTCGTTCTACAACATTGAGTAGTAAACTCATGAAAAACATCATGAACATTAATCCGAATACCCCACCCAGCAGATGATTCAGCAAACTCAATGGCGTTACTCCTATCACTTTGCTCATGAGGTCGCCCACCAATTTCAATATTCCGATGATCAGCATGAACCCAAAAACGTAGCTCAAGATGGTTACCCAAAACGCGGGAAACAGGTTCAACTCAACGATATACTTTCTCAACCAATCTGCTACTTCAGCGCAGCAAAAGATGGCAGCAAGCAAGGCTATAAGTGAAACAACCTGTCTGATGATTCCTTCAGACAGGCCTTTCACAAATCCGAACCCCGCCAGACATACTAATACAATGTCCAACCAGTTCATAACTACATTATAAAGTTTTCTTTACTTCTGTTTCTTCGTATGCTTCGATCATGTCACCAACCTGGATGTCGTTGAAGTTTGTAATGTTCAAACCGCAATCTTGTCCGGCAACCACTTCTTTGGCATCGTCTTTGAAGCGTTTCAGTGATCCCAATTCTCCGGAGTAGATTACGATACCATCGCGAATCAAACGGATCTTGTTCGTTCGTTTGATCTTTCCTTCTTTTACGATACAGCCGGCAACTGTACCCACTTTCGAAATCTTGAAGACTTGCTGTACTTCGACATTGGCTGTAATTTCTTCCCTGATTTCAGGAGAAAGCATACCTTCCATGGCACTCTTGACTTCGTTGATGGCATCGTAGATGATGGAATATAGACGAATTTCCACACCGTCTCTCTCTGCACTCCTGCGAGCCAATTGGGATGGACGAACTTGGAAACCGATGATAATGGCATTGGAAGCGGCGGCCAATACGACATCCGATTCGGAGATCTGACCGACTGCCTTGTGAATGACGTTCACCTGGATCTCTTCTGTTGAGAGACGGATCAATGAATCTGACAAAGCCTCTACTGAACCGTCCACGTCACCTTTGACAATAACGTTCAATTCCTGGAAATTTCCGACAGCAATACGGCGTCCGATATCATCCAATGTCAATAATTTCTGTGTACGCAAGCCCAATTCACGCTGCAACTGTTCGCGGCGGTTGGCAATTTCGCGAGCTTCTTGGTCGGTTTCCAACACATTGAATGTATCGCCTGCCTGCGGTGCTCCGTTTAAACCTAAGATCAATACCGGTTCGGATGGGCCCGCTTCTTTCACGCGTTGGTTACGTTCGTTGAACATGGCTTTGATTCTACCGAAGTGTGTTCCCGCCAAAACGATGTCGCCGGCCTTCAATGTTCCGTTTTCAACCAATACTGTCGATACATATCCGCGCCCTTTGTCCAAAGATGATTCGATAATTGAACCGACAGCACGTTTCTTCGGGTTCGCTTTCAAATCCAACAGATCGGCTTCGAGCAACACTTTTTCCAGCAACTCCTCGACACCGACACCTTTCTTGGCAGAAATTTCCTGGCATTGGTATTTGCCACCCCAATCTTCAACCAAGTAGTTCATATTGGCCAGCTCCTCTTTGATCTTGTCGGGGTTGGCATGAGGCTTGTCGATCTTGTTGATTGCAAATACAATAGGAACGCCTGCCGCTGCTGCATGGTTAATGGCTTCTATTGTCTGCGGCATGACACTGTCGTCGGCTGCTACAATAATGATGGCAATATCTGTTACCTTCGCACCGCGAGCACGCATAGCAGTAAATGCTTCGTGACCGGGTGTATCCAAGAAGGTAATATGACGTCCATTCTGCAGAGTTACATTGTAGGCACCGATGTGCTGAGTAATACCTCCCGCTTCACCGGCAATAACATTGGCATTGCGGATATTGTCCAACAAGGATGTTTTACCGTGGTCGACGTGTCCCATGACGGTAACGATCGGTGGGCGCGGAATCCAATCTTCTTCATTGTCATCTTCCTCGTCTGCATTGATGGCTTCTACCACATCAGCGCTGACATATTCGGTTTTGAAGCCGAACTCTTCCGCTACGATATTGATGGTTTCAGCGTCCAAACGCTGGTTGATGGACACCATGATGCCGATACTCATACATGTTCCGATGACTTTTGTGACAGGAACATCCATCATATTGGCCAAGTCGTTTGCAGTAACGAACTCCGTCAACTTCAAGATCTTGCTTTCCATTTCCTCCTGCTCTTGCAACTCGTGCTCGCGCTTTTGGATAGCATCACGTTTGTCGCGGCGATACTTGGCACCCTTGTTGTTCTTATTGCTTTTGTTGGTCAAGCGAGCCAATGTCTCCTTGATCTGCTTTTGTACATCTTCCTCACTGACTTCCGCTTTGACCGGCTTTTTCAAGCGCGCTTTGCGGTCGCCGCCTTTATCATCACGATTGCGGTTATCGCGGTTACGATTATTGTTGTCGCGATCGCCACGCCCGCCGTTCGGCTTGTTATTGTTGTTGGTGCGATTGTCTTGATTGGCAACATTTTCAACATTCACGCGATCTTTCTTGATGCGTTTACGTTTTCTCTTGCCCTCTTCATCGCTTTCGGCTCCGGTTCTTGGTGCGTTGTTGCCCGGCTTCTGGTCGTTGTTGCCCGATTTGAAATTGGGTTGTCCCGGGCGTCCGCCTTGCTTTTCGTCACGTTCCTTGCGCCGTTCATCTTTTGTTTTCTTCTTAGGGCGAGTAGATTGGTTGATAGCTTCCAGATCTATCTTTCCTGTAACTTTGATGTTCGATTCGAACTTCGGAGTGCTCAGTCGAAACAGCCCGTCTTCTTTCGTAGACGATGATGTACTTCCGTCTGTATGACTCTCATTTGTTTTTGCTACCTTTTCCGGTTGCTGCTCTTCCTTCTTTGCTTTATCCACAATATTATCCTTTACTGGCTGCTTGTTTTCAACTTTTTGTTCCACTTTGTTTGTCGGCTGGTTTTGAACCTCCGGAGTTGTTTCCGTTGTTTTCGTGTCAGCCGTTTCTTTGGTCCGTGCATCAGCTGATTCTGTAGCGGCTGATTTAGGATTCAAGTCAATATGTCCTTTGGTGACAATTTTCGGTCGAAACTCTTCCGGAATCTCTGTTTTGATTTCAGAAGGAGCCTCTTCCTTACGTGGAGTTGCTTTCTTCTTTTGGTTTTTTGCAGCTTGGGCTGTCGTCCGTTGTTCGGCAACAGACGATACGCCAAACTCTTTTACGAGCAAAGCATATTGTTCATCACTAATTTTCACGTTAGGGTTTGATTCAATCGAGTCATACCCTTTCCCGTGTAGGAAATCAACCACTGTGTTGAGTCCTACATTTGTTTTCTTAAGAACGTCTTTTAATCTAATAGGCATATCTAACTTTGTCGTAAAACTTATTCGTTATTTTCATCCTCAAATTCGGCAGACAAAATCCGCAGTACATCATCTACGGTTGATTCTTCCAAGTCTGCGCGCTCCACAAGTTCGTCTCTCGGAATAGCCAATACGTTTTTGGCTGTGTAACATCCGATGTTCTTCAGTGCTTCAATTACCCATCCGTCGATTTCGTCTGAGAATTCATCCAAGTAAATATCTTCTTCGTCTGCGCCTTCGATATCGCGGAATACGTCGATGTTGTATTCAGTCAGCATGCAAGCCAACTTGATGTTCATGCCGCCTTTACCGATAGCCAAAGACACCTCTTCGGGACGCAAATAAACTTCGGCATGTTTTTCTGCTTCGTTCACGCGGATCGAGGAGATTTTTGCCGGGCTCAAGGCACGTTGGATGAACAGAGAGATGTTGGAAGTGTAGTTGATCACATCGATATTTTCATTTCTCAATTCACGGACGATGCCATGAATACGAGAACCTTTCATTCCCACGCAAGCACCTACAGGGTCAATACGATCGTCATATGATTCAACAGCAATCTTGGCGCGTTCGCCGGGGATACGTGCAATGGCCTTGATCGTGATCAGTCCGTCGTTGATTTCCGGAACTTCGAGTTCGAACAGACGTTGCAGGAACAATTTGTCAGTACGAGACAAGATGATCTTCGGATTGTTATTGACATTGTCCACTCGCTGCACAATGGCACGAGCCGCGTCTCCCTTATGGTAGAAGTCACCCGGTATTTGCTCCTGCTTCGGCAGCAGCAATTCGTTGCCGTCATCGTCGAGCAACAGCATCTCTTTTTTCCAAACCTGATAGACATCAGCCGTAATGATGTTGCCGATTTTGTCTTTATATTTGGCGTACAGATTGTCTTTCTGCAACTCGAGGATCTTCGATGCCAGGGTCTGACGCAAGTTCAAGATAGCACGACGTCCGAAGTCGGTAAAATGTACTTCGTCTGTCACTTCTTCGCCGATCTCACAATCTTCCACCAATTTGCGGGCTTCCGAGAATGCAATCTGCAAGTTGGAATCTTCCAATTCGTCGTCAGCAACCACCTTGCGGTTTCTCCAGATCTCAAAATCGCCTTTTTCGGGATTGATGATCACGTCATAGTTTTCGTCTGTTCCGAACATTTTGGCAATTACATTGCGAAATGAATCTTCCAGGACGCTAATCATTGTATCCTTATCGATATTTTTCAACTCCTTGAACTCCGCAAGGCTATCAATCATACTGACTGTTTCCTCTTTTCTGGCCATAATTACTTGAATCTAATTAAATATTTTGTACTTTTTATTTCATTGAAAGTGTAAGCCTGGTCTTCCTCGACGGTTACTTTCCGCTTGGCGCCCTCCGGCTTCACTTGCTTGGTGACTGTCAGAACGACTCCGTTCTCGTCGGCTGATTTTAGTACGCCCGACAGTTTAATGCCGCTGTTCAGCAACATTTCGACCTCGTTTCCGACATTCTTTTGATATTGACGGAGTATTTTAAACGGCGAGGTGATACCGGCCGATCCGACTTCCAATTCGAAATCTTCCTTGTCGCGGTCCAAATGGTCCTCGATATAGCGGCTTAGCTCTACGCAGTCGTCAATACATACGGCCTCGTCATTGTCGATTTCGACGATGATGAGGTTGCCCGGTTGGATTTCGACGTCCACTAAATAATTATCGGAAGAGCTCAACTGCTCTTCGGCCAACTTGATTATCACCTGTTTGTCTATCATACTTCTGTTATTTCAATTATCAACTTGTTCCATTTCTTCCTTCGAGAGGAGAATTTGAGACGCAGTTTTTGTAATTTGCAAATATACAACATATCTGCTTCATCTCAAAGTGCTTAAGCTATTTTGTTTGATAGATGATAGCGTCTCTCTCGAGGAAGGATAAACGACTTGTTTTGTGAGGCTGGGCGGGGAGCGCATCTTTTGCACTCGTGGCTTCGAAACACACAAATAGAAAGAAGCCGCTGCGAGTAACATCGCAACGGCTTCTTTTCTGTAGCGAGACTCGGGATTGAACCGAGGACCTCATGATTATGAATCATGCGCTCTAACCAGCTGAGCTATCTCGCCATCGTTGTTGTCGTCAACCTTTCTTGTTTGACGATGCAAAAGTAGAGGTTATTTTTGAATCTTGCAAGTTTTGACGTGAAAAAATAAATCTTTTTTATCTTTTTCTTCGATGAAAAGATGGATTTTCGCCTGGTAATAACCATAATATGAGGAGGATAAAAAGAAATAGTGAGGGAGGAAAATTTTTGTTTCGGATGCTATGAAAAAGTTTCTCGGGAGAAAACTGCAGTTTCATGCCGAGTAAACTGTAGTTCATTCGGCACGAACTGAAAATTTGTTCTGCCACAACATCTTCCTACTACTGCAGCTTTTTTTTATCCTCTCGAACGATTGGGCGAAAGAGGAAGGGGTGCTGTGAGTTTTAAATATATTTTGTATCTTTGTTCATCTAATCAAACAAATACTATCGATGAAGGATTTTTTCCGAATATTGCGCCGATTTGTGCCACCCTACAAGCGTTATTTGGTGGGCAATATTGTGTTCAATATACTTTCAGCCATACTGAATCTGTTTTCGTTCGCCTTGATTATTCCGATTTTGCAGATCTTGTTCAAAATCGATCAAGAGACATACGTCTATACACCGATTGATTGGAATTTTGGCAATTGGGAAGCCATGAAAGCTATGCCGGGTATTTTGAAGGACAACTTCTTTTGGTTTGTAGGCGATCTGATCGAACGGCATGGCGGTTCGGTGACATTGATCGTGTTGGGGCTCTTTTTGGTTGTCATGACCTTCTTGAAGGTGGGTGCAATGTATATGGCCTTTTTCGAGATGATCCCGATCCGGACGGGAGTTGTACGTGACATTCGCAACCAAATCAACCGGAAAATTACGGAATTGCCGCTGGGATTCTTCTCGGAAGAGCGCAAAGGGGATATTTTGGCCCGCATATCGGGTGATGTGAACGAGATAGAGGCATCGGTGATGAGCTCGCTCGATATGTTGTTCAAGAACCCGATTCTTATTCTGATTTACTTGATCGGAATGATTGTGATCAGTTGGAAATTGACACTTTTCGTCTTTATTCTGTTGCCCTTTGCCGGCTATTTGATGGGGCAGGTAGGCAAGAAACTGAAACGTAAATCGCTGGAAGCACAACAGCAGTGGGGCGGATTGATGAGCCAAATCGAGGAGACGCTGGGCGGACTTCGGATTATCAAGGCATTCAATGCCGAGGCGAAAATAACAGAACGCTTTGAGCGCGCCAACGAACAATATCGTCAAACCATCACACGCGTCTATCGTCGTCAGCAGATGGCTCACCCGATGAGCGAATTCTTGGGCACCGCCACGATTGCCATTGTGCTGTGGTATGGTGGTTCGCTGATACTTAGCAATAACAGCAGCATCGATGCGGCGACATTTATCTACTACCTGGTGATTTTTTACAGCATCATCAACCCCGCAAAAGACTTGAGCAAAGCCGCCTATGCTATCCAAAAAGGGTTGGCTTCGATGACGCGTATCGACAAGATATTGATGGCCGAATCGAATATTACTGACCCACAATCGCCCCAACCGATAACATTCGATCATGACATTCACTACGATCATGTATGGTTTCGCTATCAGAACGACTGGGTGCTGAAGGATGTGGATCTGAAGATTGCCAAAGGGAAAACGGTGGCATTGGTGGGGCAATCGGGCTCGGGCAAGAGTACGTTGGTCGACCTTTTGCCGCGCTTTTATGATGTGGTTGAGGGAGCTATCAAAATAGATGGCGTGGATATCCGTCGTGTGACTTTGACCGATTTGCGCGGATTGATGGGGAATGTGAATCAAGAGGCGATCCTCTTCAACGATTCCTTCTATAATAATATCGCATTCGGTGTGGAAGGAGCCACAAAAGAGCAGGTCGTTGAGGCGGCAAAGATTGCCAATGCGCACGATTTCATCATGGCTTCCGAACAAGGATACGATACAAATATCGGCGATAGAGGTGGAAAGTTGTCGGGCGGTCAGCGGCAACGTATCAGTATCGCTCGGGCTATTTTGAAAAACCCTCCGATTTTGATCTTGGATGAAGCCACTTCCGCCTTGGATACTGAGTCTGAACATCTTGTGCAAGAGGCATTGGAAAACTTGATGCGTAACAGAACGACGATCGTCATTGCTCATCGCCTCTCGACAATTCGCAACGCCGACGAGATATGTGTGATGCGAGATGGTGAGATTGTCGAGCGCGGAACACACGATCAACTCCTGCAGATGGGCGGCTATTACAAGCATCTTTGTGATATGCAGAGCTTCTGATCGGGTAGGGGTAGAGGAAAAAGAAATGAGTAACACACAAAATATAACAGTATGAAAAGAAGAAAATGGAAAGAACATTGGCCCTTGGGTGGGGCTACTGCAGCATTGGCGGGTTCCCTCTTCATGTTAGGGGCGTGCAATGATGTACGAATGCAGACCACGAGTGTCAATCAGTATTATTTCGAGCAACCGGCCCGTGTATGGGAAGAGACCTTCCCTTTGGGAAATGGCCGAATTGGTCTGATGCCCGACGGCGGAATCTTATCGGAAAATTTGGTGATGAATGAGATTTCACTCTGGTCAGGAAGCAAACAAGATGCTGACAATCCGATGGCATCCTACTCATTGCCGATGATACGCAAGTTGTTGTTCGAAGGAAAAAACGACGAAGCTCAGAAGCTGGTGTATGATACTTTTGTTTGTAAAGGTGTCGGTAGCGGCCAAGGCGATGGAGCGAATGTGCCGTATGGAAGCTATCAGATCTTTGGAAATCTGAAGATTGACTATCAGTTTGATCAAGACACGACAGAAGCAATCTCTACTTATCGTCGCGAGTTGAGCTTGGACAATGCCATGGCCACTACGACCTTTCGCATGAAAGGCATCAACTACAAACGTGAACAGTTCACCTCTTTCTCGGATGATATCGGTGTGGTTTATCTGACGGCAGACATGGATAAATCGTTGAATTTCAAGGTGAGTATGAACCGTCCCGAGCATGTGACCTTCTCTTCCGACGACCAAACATTGTGGATGAAAGGACAATTGCCTGACGGTGTGGATACTGTCGAGATGAAAGGAATGCGCTTTGCCTCGGCCGCTCGCGTCGTATTGCCGAAGGGCGGGCAGTATCAGGTCGATTCGACCGGTATTTCCATCACCCAAGCCTCTGAAGCAATTGTGTTGGTTGATATGGCTACCGATTATAATGGCAATGAGATCGAACCTTCTGTCGTGGCCCACTTGGATGCAGCTGCGGCAAAGAGTTATGACACATTGAAAGAGGAGCACATCAAATCGTACAAGAAACTTTACGATCGTGTCGAATTGGATTTGGAACAGACCGAGCAGAGTACCCTACCCATCGACAAGCGTTTGAAGGCTTATGCGCAACAACCGAACGATCCGTCGTTGGCTTCACTCTATTTTCAATTTGGCCGTTATCTGTTGATCTCGTCGACACGTGTCGGATTGTTGCCGCCGAACTTGCAAGGTTTGTGGTGTCATACTATCCACACACCGTGGAATGGGGACTATCATCTGAACATCAACTTGCAGATGAATCTCTGGCCGGCTGAAGTAACCAACCTTTCTGAGTTGCATACCCCGATGATTGATTGGATCTGCCGCCAGGTGCCGAGCGGCGAACAGACGGCGAAAGTCTATTACAAGGCTAAGGGTTGGGTGATGCATATCCTCGGGAATGTATGGGAATTCACGGCTCCCGGCGAGCATCCTTCGTGGGGTGCTACCAATACCTCCGCGGCATGGTTGTGCGAACATCTTTATACTCATTATTTATATACGCAAGACAAGGAATATCTTGCTAAGGTTTATCCTGTCATGAGAGGAGCCGCCGAATTTTTTGTTGATATGTTGGTGGAAGATCCCCGCTCACATTATCTGGTGACTGCCCCCACAACCTCTCCGGAAAATGCTTACAAATTGGAGAATGGCACTACAGCCAGTATCTGTGCAGGCTCGACGATGGACAATCAAATCATCCGCGAGTTGTTCACAAATACGATCGAAGCAGCTTCTGTCTTGGAAGTGGATACGGCTTTTTCAGGTGTGTTGAAGGAGAAAATGAGCCGATTGAAGCCGACTACTATTGGAGTAGATGGCCGCATCATGGAATGGCTTGAACCTTATGAAGAGGCCGAACCGCACCATCGTCACGTATCTCACCTCTATGGATTGCACCCGGGTAATGAAATTTCCTTAGATAAGACTCCGGAGTTGGCGGAAGCGGCCAAGAAGACGCTGATCGCTCGCGGCGACAAGAGCACGGGATGGTCAATGGCTTGGAAGATCAACTTCTGGGCTCGCTTGCAAGATGGCGATCATGCTTGGCGCTTGTTCAATGAATTGCTTACTCCTTGTTATGATATTAAGCAGAATATGGTCAATGGAGGCGGAACTTATCCGAATCTTTTCTGCGCTCATCCACCTTTCCAAATTGATGGAAATTTCGGAGCATGCGCCGGTATTGCAGAAATGCTCTTACAAAGTCAAAATGGTTACATTGAAATTTTGCCGGCTCTTCCTACGGCTTGGAAAAATGGTCGCTTTAAAGGCTTGAAAGCAAGAGGAGGAATTGAGGTGTCTGCTGAATGGAAAAATGGAAAAACGACGTCGGTAGAACTGAAAGTTCCAATTGACGGCTCCTACAAAGTCAAGCTTCCGGCCGGACAGTCTGAGTCATTGAGCTTGTCATTGAACCAAAAAGCAGTATCATTGCCGGTGGTTGACGGAATGTTGACGCTGGATTTGAAAGCAGGGGATACCTTTATGATTCGATATTAAGAGTATTCATGAAAAGAATAAAGGGCGGCTTCAAGAAATTGATGCCGCCCTTTTTAGTATAAATGCCACAGCTTTTTAGCTTTTTATAGGCATTGTTTTGAAAATCCTTCTCGGATTATTTATTGTACTCTTCCCATTTTACGTTGTGCATGTCGCCACTCTTGGCAAATTCTTCGTGGAATGCGAAGCAACATTTCAAGTTCTGAGGAGTTTGTCCTGAGATACCCATAGCCAAATATTCGTTCAACAGAGGACGATAGTCCGGATGTACGCAGTTGTCGATGATACAGTGGGCACGTTCGATCGGGGATTTTCCGCGCAAATCTGCTACACCATATTCTGTAATGATGATCTTTACGGAGTGTTCGCTGTGATCCAAGTGGGAAACCATCGGGACGAATGAACTGATCTTTCCGTCTTTTGCTGTTGACGGAGTCGTGAAGATGGACAACATTGCCGAGCGAGTGAAATCGCCTGAACCACCGATACCATTCATCATCTTCGTTCCCAATACATGTGTTGAGTTGACATTACCGAAAATGTCGGCTTCCAAGGCCGTATTCATGGCGATCAATCCTAAGCGACGAGCCACCTCCGGGTTATTGGATACCTCTTGCGGGCGTAATAGAATCTTGTCTTTGAAGAAATCCAAGTGGCTGTAGATGTCCTGAATAACTTCGTTGCTGACAGAAAGTGAGCAACCACTGGCAAATTTGACGCGTCCTTCTTTCATCAATTTGATGACGGCATCCTGAATAACTTCAGTGTATACCTGGAAAGCCGGGATCTCTTCGTTTTCGCCCATGCAACCCAATACGGCATTGGCTACATTACCTACACCGCTTTGTACCGGAACAAATTCCTTAGGCAAGCGGCCTGCTCTGATTTCATTCACCAAGAAGTCTGCTACATTCTTGCCGATTGCCAATGTTACGTCGTCCAGTGGAGCAAAAGGTTTGCCTTCATTTGGCTCGCTTGTCTTGACAATGCCGACGATTTTGGAAGGATCCACCTTGACGTACGGCAGGCCGATACGGTCTGCCGGTTCGTAAACCGGAATTTCACGGCGATAAGGAGGATCTGCCGGTTCGTAGAGATCGTGCATACCTCTGATTTCCTTCGGATGTTGGTCGTTCAATTCGATAATGATACGGTCAGCCATACGGCAGATTGTCGGTAGGATACCAACACCGCAAGTAGGAACGATTTCACCGTCTTCAGTCACTTCTGCTGCTTCAACGATAGCCACGTCTATTTTCCCTAAGAAGCCGTAGCGCAGATCTTGAGCCAGTTCAGAAAGGTGCATATCGAAATATTGTACTTTGTGAGCGTTCAATGCTGCACGAAGATCCTTGCATGATTGATATGGAGTACGGAATTTAATAGCCTCTGCACGAGCTAATTCACCATCAAGTTTATCGCCTGTTGATGCGCCGGTAAACATACCGATTTGGAAAGGGTTACCCTTTGCGTGTTCTTCTCTTGCTTTTTTTGCGATAGCACCCGGTACTACTTTCGGACAACCAGCAGGGGTAAATCCGCTGAATCCTACATTATCACCATTGTGTACATAAGCTGCAGCTTCGTCTGCTGTGATAATTTTAAATTTCATGATATTTTTTCTTATTATAGTTGTTGAATGTCTTTTTTTAAGTTGCAAACATACAAAATAATTTGGAGAACCTCTCAATATTTCCGATGAAGGATTTCTGAATATATTACAGCCCTCCGTAAATCTTCGATGTTTCGAATAGTGACCATCGGTGCTGCATCGTCATTCTTCATCGTGAGGGGTTTCTCTTGAAAAACTGCCTTTCCCTCCAAAATTGCCGCTTCATCCGGCAAAGCTCTTTCTCCTTCATTGAACAAAACGACAGGTTCCACAGTTTGTTGTTTTATGGGCCGTTTTACGTTGTTGGGGAGATGAGTTGTTGTTTTGTTTGGGAGTTGTGTGGCATCGATTGGCGGGTTTTGCGGTATATTTCGCGTAGCTTTTTTCCATACGATGTTGATCACTCCGTTCAATAGTAGAGCGACAACGACAAGAATGTAAAAGAATACCATCGAATCTTCCATAACTTTTGATTATTTTTGCACCTCAAATATACAAATTATTTGATGATTTCTCTAATTCGAGGACGTATTTCTTGAGAAAAAGTCTTAAAACTCAGTGTTTAATACGAATGAAGAACAAACGACTCGGAAATCATCCATGAGCAGATTGGAGAATATCTCCATTTTTTATCTACTTCGACTGTGAAAAACGAACGATTGTCTGACTTTCTTATACATAATATATTATATGTATGGTGTAGAGAAGGAAATCGGTAACACAAGAAATTTTTTATTAGCGATATAGTTTTATTTATAACAAAACAACTAAAAAGATGAATCAAACAGAGAAGGATGCAGACTTAAAATCTGCTACTTATTCGGAAAAGAAATTGTTTATTGAGACCTATGGCTGCCAGATGAATGTGGCCGATAGCGAGGTTGTTGCATCAGTCATGCAGATGGCCGGCTATGAAATGACGGAGCAAATCGAAGAGGCTGATGCTATTTTTGTGAATACCTGCTCGGTTCGCGACAATGCAGAGCAACGTATTTACGGGCGTTTGCAATATTTCCAGTCATTGCGGAAGAAGAAAAAGAATCTTTTGGTCGGCGTGTTGGGTTGCATGGCGGAGCGTGTGCGTGAAGACTTGATCAAACATCATGGTGTCGACCTGGTGGCAGGTCCTGATTCTTACATGGATCTTCCCAACTTGATCGGGGCAGCAGAACGGGGGGACGAGGCGATCAACGTGGAGCTTTCCAAGAGTGAAACATACAAAGATGTGATTCCTTTGAAATTACCCGGGGTTCATATTTCCGGCTTTGTCTCCATCATGCGTGGTTGCAACAACTTCTGTACCTATTGCATCGTTCCATATACACGTGGAAGAGAGCGCAGTCGCGATGTGGAAAGTATTCTGAATGAGATCAATGACATGCGAGCCAAGAAATTCAAAGAGGTGACCCTTTTGGGGCAAAATATCGATTCTTATCTCTTCGAAAAGGATGGCGAAAAGATTAATTTCTCACGTTTGTTGGAGTTGGTGGCTTTGGCTGCGCCTGATATGCGCATTCGTTTTGTTACATCACATCCAAAAGACATGAGCGACGAGACGTTGTATGTCATTGCCAAGTACCCGAATATTTGTCAATATATTCATCTTCCGGCCCAATCGGGTAGCACGAAAATGCTGAAAGTGATGAATCGCAAGTACACCCGTGAGTGGTATTTGGAGCGTATTGCTGCTATTCGTCGGATCTTGCCGGAGTGTGCAATTTCAACGGACCTTTTCTGTGGATTCCATTCTGAGACGGAAGAGGATTATCAGGAGACATTGTCGTTGATGCGCGAGGTGGGCTACGACAGTGCCTATCTTTTCAAATACTCAGAGCGCCCGGGTACATACGCTGCCAAACACTTGGTGGATGATGTTCCTGAAGAGGTCAAAGTGACCCGCTTGCAAGGAATGATTGATTTGCAGAACAAGTTGTCGGAGGAAAGCAATCTGCGTGATATAGGCAAGACGTTCGAAGTGTTGATCGAAGGGTTCTCGAAGCGCTCTCGCGAACAACTATACGGCAGAACCAGCCAGAACAAGGTTGTGATTTTCGACAAGAAGAACTACAAGGTCGGACAATTTATCAAAGTGAAGATCAATCGCGCTTCTTCTGCCACATTGTTCGGCGAACCGGTTGAGGAATAACGGCAACAAATTGTCAGTTTCATAGTTGAACAAGAAAATTCTCTATACATATTATAATATATAATGTAGGGGAGCTTGAAAGAATTCCAATAAAAACAGAAAGGGAATGTGTCACTTCATTCAAGACACATTCCCTTTTCTTATGGAATACCTTACCGAAAGTTGGGATTATTCATGCCAATCATACTGATTGATTTTCTTATGACGGCTGATTTGTTCCTTTACTTCCGGGAAGAAACGTTTCAAGATTGCATACAACCCCGGGTCGTATCGTTGCAATTCTTCGCGCGTGTTGACTTTGTTGTGTTTGCCGTCGCCCTCGTCTTTGTTGACTTCTGCGTTGACGTTAAACCAGTCTTGAACACCTTCGGCCCAGTATTCTTCGATATTGGTCGAAGCGTATACATTTTTCCAACGGCCTTTGGCCAGAGCATCATCCAAGGCAGCTTGCAGCTCATCGTTGAATTCGGGGTGAACAGGCAGGATACCGACATTATGGATCGTGTGAGCGAACTCATGGATCATGATGTCTTCAGCATGATATTTGTCAATCTGATAAGCCAAAATATTCTCTTCTGCGCAAGTAGAGAACGGCAATTCCAATGTGCCACCCAGTCCGCGGGCGCGAAGATCCCAGTTGAGGGTCGTGTCGTTAACCAAGTCGGCATGCTCGGGAATATCGGTAGTGCCTTCATAACGGGCCATGATGCCAACTCGTGTGTTTCGGCTGGTCATAGACTCCAATACCTCTTTGGGCAAAACATCCGTCAAAGCCTTGAGGCTGACATAAGCTGCATAGAAACAAGAGTCTGGAACACGCCATGAACTGACAACGTGGATGCCGTTTACATTCATGTATTTTTTATAGAAAGGATCCAAATTCAATTCCCGGGGTGGAGTTGTGATTTGCGGAGTATCCACCAATGCTATGGTCGGGGCATCTTCCTCTGTGTCTTCCGGCAGAGCCGGTGCATTTTTTTCTGTCGGCTGACAGCTAAAAGCCATCATGGTGATGGCTGATAGCACGAATGTGTTAACGATTTGCTTTTTCATATGCCATTATTTAAATTGTTCTTTTTGCAAATATACGGTTTATTTGACAAATTGTATTGTTTATCGGGGTGGATTGTTACTTTATGCCGACTATTTCTAAAAAAACACTCGTGCGATGAAAAAGTTTCTCGGCATAGAACTCCGGTTTTCACCCGAATGAACTGCAGTTTGTTCGGCATGAAACTACAGTTTACTCCCGAATAAACTAAAGTTTTCAACGTATAAAACCGGAGCTTGCATTGCATAAGCAATTGCAAATGAGAGCAACATATTTTAGGGTTATGGGCAATGCTGTTTGAGCTGAAGAGGAAAAAAGAGGAGATTATGTGTGTAAACGAATAATAACATAGGTGAAATATTTTCGACATGTCAGGCTTGTATTTTCGCAATGTATTTTAACAAACAATATAAAATGAAAAATACAGAATCTTTAGAGTGTGGTGAAAATGCCCACTCGTTCATTAGACAATTTGCCAGAGTAACAGGGCTTTCATCAGCTTTGTTAATTGCAAGTTCGATGTATACGCATGCAGATGTCATGTATAGCACTGATGGGTTGACGGTACAATCACCAATGACTCATGCAACTCAGCAGACTAAATCCGTAAGAGGTACGGTGGTTGATGCCAAAGGAGAGCCTATTATTGGTGCCAATGTGGTAGTCAGTGGAACAACGAAAGGTACTATTACCGACTATAATGGTCATTTTACTTTGGAGGTGGAGCCGGGTGCCGTTTTGGAAGTATCCTATATTGGTTATGTAACGAAAAACGTTCCGATTAAAAACCAGACAGATATTCGTATTGTAATTCAAGAAGATTCACAAAACTTGGACGAAGTTGTGGTCGTAGGTTATGGATCACAAAAGAAAGTCAACCTTACCGGAGCTGTCGAACAAGTATCAAGCGATGTATTCGATGGGCGTCCTACTGCCAATGCAACGCAGATGTTGGAGGGCGTTGTGCCGAACTTGAACATCTCATTGTCGGATGGTAAGCCGGGAAGAACGGCTGATTTCAACGTACGTGGTGCGGGCTCTATCAACGGTGGTAGTGCATTGGTGTTGATTGATGGTGTCGAAGGTGACCCTTCCTTGTTGAATCCGAACGATATCGAGAGCGTTTCCGTATTGAAAGATGCAGCGGCTTCTGCTATTTATGGTGCACGTGCTCCGTTTGGTGTGGTATTGATCACCACAAAGAATGCGAAAGATGGAAAGGCGGAAGTGGTATACTCTTCCAACTATTCAATGCAAACACCGCAGAATGTGCCGGATGTCGTTTCAGACGGTTATGTGTGGGCCGAACATTTCTATACGGCTTATTACAATTATAACCAGGCCAATCCGTCAGGAATCAATAAAACACAACAATTCTCTACCGCCTGGTTGGAAGAATATAAGCGTCGCCACGATACAGGAGAGTTCGGAACGGTCATTTCAGATGGAACGATCGGGACGAAAGGTCGTTATGTTTATTATCCGGAAGGAACAGATTATTACGATTTGTTGTACAAGAACCATGTGTTCAGTCAGAACCAGAACTTGTCAGTTTCGGGATCAGATGGCAAGTTCGACTATTATTTGTCCGGCCGTTTTTACTCCTATAATGGATTGTTCAACAGTGAAAAGCAGACAGATAAGTACAAGAGCTACAATATGCGCTTCAAGAGCGGATACCAAGCTGCGCCCTGGTTGAAAATTAATAATAATATGGAATTCTCAACCAACAAATATTATAATCCGATTACTTACTCGGAAGGTTCGGGAGTTGTTTGGAGAAATATTGCCGATGAGGGGCATCCGTCGTCACCTATGTTCAACCCTGACGGAACCATGACGAACAGTGCCGTCTATTCTGTGGGCGATTTGCTCTACGGCCAGAGTGGTATAACAACCAGAAACGAGGAATTTAAGAATACGGTTTCATTCAATTCAAAATTCTTGAGTAATCGTTTGCATGTAAATGGCGACTTTACCTACAAAAATACGACTTACGAGAAAACGAAGAAGCAGGTGCGATCGCCCTATTCCCGCTCAGTGAACGATGAAGGAGAAAGTAATATTGAATATATTTCCGGAACCTATTCTGATTTTTCTGAAACAACGAACACAACACGCTATATTGCCACTAACCTTTATGCCGAGTATGAAGACACATTCAATGACAAACATTATTTCAAGGCAATGGGCGGTTGGAACTATGAACGCTCCAAATACAAGCAACTCTATGCTTATAATGACGATTTGCTGACGGATGATGTGGAGAATATAAACTTGGCATTGGGTACAGACAACCGAAAGATCACGTCAGCTTGGTCGGCTTATCAATTTGGCGGAGCTTTCTTCCGTTTGAATTATGCTTTTGATAACCGCTATTTGTTGGAGGTAAACGGCCGTTATGATGGCTCTTCTCGTTTCCCAAGCAATGAACGCTGGGCCTTCTTCCCTTCAGCTTCAGTAGGATGGCGTATTTCAGAAGAACCATGGTTCAACATCGATTCGAAAAAAATATCCAATGCAAAACTCCGTTTCTCTTGGGGTTCGTTAGGAAATGCGGCTGGTTTGAGCAACTATCAGTACAAACAGACTTTGTCCGTTTCGACTTCCGGTTATATTTTGGACGGATTGAGACAGAATTATATGTCTTCTCCTGCTGCTTTGCCCAGCAACCTGACTTGGGAAACAGCTACGACATATGACGCGGGTGCCGACTTGGGATTCTTAGATAACCGATTGACGTTGAGTGCTGACTATTATGTCAGAAAAACAACCGACATGATCGTCTCCGGTCCTACTGTACCGGATGTGTTCGGTGCTTCCTCTCCTAAAGGAAATTACGCAGACATGTCCACTTACGGATATGAAATTTCATTGGAATGGCGTGATGGATTTGAATTGGCCGGGAAGAAATTCAACTATAGTATCAAAGGAACCTTGTCCGATTATTATTCTATAATCGACAAATACAACAACTCGAATAAGAGTTTAAGTCAATATGCCAACCAGTCATTGAATGGTAATTACTACGAAGGTATGCGCATCGGTGAAATTTGGGGATTCGTATCAAATGGATTGTGGCAGGATCAAGCCTCAATTGATGCCGCTGAAGCTGGCGCTGTAGCTGCAGGACAAAAATATTATAACCCGTTGATGCAGACGTCAAAGACTTATAAGTTGTATCCCGGAGATATCAAGTTCGAGGATTTGAATGGCAATGGTTACATCGATAGAGGTAAGAATACGGTGGATGATCCGGGCGATAGAAAGATCATCGGTAATGAAGAGCCTCGCTATATATATAGTTTCACTTTCTCTGCAGACTGGAATAATATCTGGTTTAGCGCATTCTTCCAAGGAGTAGGGAAACAGGATTGGTATCCATCCAACGAGGCTTCTGCTTTTTGGGGACAGTACAATCGTCCGTATAACCAAATGCCTTCTTGGCATCAGGGGAACTATTGGACCGAGGATAATCCGGATGCCTTTTTGCCACGCTATACGGGTTATTATGCTCCATTCTATAAAGGTACCAGCAATGCCAATACTCGCTATCTGATGAATGTGGCATATCTTCGTCTGAAGAATTTGCAGATTGGTTATAACTTGCCGAACGCATGGATTAAAAAGGTTCACTTGAAGAAGGTCGGTGTCTATCTCTCAGGAGAAAACTTGTTCACATGGTCTCCTCTTTATAAGTATACCAAAGATATCAATGTATCAAATATCGGAGATTCTGATTCAGATTTGACATCAAGCAACTCAGGAGATGGTTACAATTATCCGATGATGAAGTCCATCAGTTTAGGTCTTAACATTACGTTTTAATCAAAAAGTAGTAAATTATGAAAACATATAGATTATTTGGGACGTTACTATTGTGCGCATCTCTTTTCACCGGGTGCGATATGGACGAAGAGCCTCAGTCTTCAGCTTCGGTAGATATGGTGTTCAGTTCGGAAAAAGGTTTGCAAACATATTCCTATTCTTTTTATAATGTGTTGCCCTCAAGAAGCGAGGCTTTCCAACGTAATACCACGCTCGATTACGGAGCAAAGAACTCATTGAGCGGAATGGAAGTGGGAGCCTATACCACAAATTCAGCGACAAGTTGGAGCTGGAGTGCTCTTCGGAATATCAATTTCTTCTTGGAGAATAACACAAATGAGCAATTGTCAGAAGCCGTTCGTAACAATTACTCGGGTATAGCTCGCCTGTTTCGTGCTCGCTTTTATTTCGACAAATTGGTACAGTATGGAGAAGTTCCTTGGATCGATAAAGTGTTCAATGACTCAGAAGATCCCGATTTGTATAATCCGAGAGATACGCGAGATGTGATTATCTCCCATATTATAGAAGATTTGGATTATGCATACCAGAATATTACTGAGGCGGATGTGACGCACAATTCTACGATTGTAAACAAATGGACAGCCGCGGCGTTCAAATCACGCGTTTGTTTGTTCGAAGCCGCTTGGCGAAAGTATCACGCAAACGATGAATTGGATGTGGCTCGTACAGGATGTACGCAGTACTCTTCCGCAGAACTTTATCAGTTGGCTGCCGATGCTGCCAAGGAAGTGATAGAAAAAGGCCCGTATAAACTTTATACTTCAGGCACCTATGAGGGGGGACGCGGAGCCTATCGTGAACTGTTCATTTCTGATCAAGCCGTTACAACAGAGGTCATGATGGCAATAGAAACAGATAAGGAATTGGGATTGGGAGAGCAAAACTGGTGGTATAATTCCTCTACTTATGGCCCTCACTTGTGCATGAGCAGAAAATTTGCAAAAACCTATTTGAACCAAGACGGCTCTCCTTATTCAGAAAAGAATGCGGACGGTACATATAAAACATTCATACAAGAATCCCAAAATCGTGACACCCGCTTCAATCAAACAGTCAGGGCAGCTGATTATACAAGAAAGAATTCTTTGGGTAGTTACGAATCGACAGCTGCAAACTATACCGGACATACCTTGACGGGATATCAGTTTACCAAATTTGTTATGGATGATGTTTCGTATGATGATGGTGCAAACAACGATAATGATATTCCAATTTTGCGCTATGCCGAGGTGTTGTTGAATTATGCAGAAGCAAAGGCTGAACTGGGTTCACTCACAGATGCAGATTGGGCAATGACCATCGGAGCGTTAAGAGCAAGAGCCGGCATAACCGGTGGTACAAGCCAAACGGGAACCTTGACAACTAAACCGACTTCAAAAGAACCTTATATTGCTACTTATTATCCAACGATTTCTGACCCGGTGCTTCTTGAAATCAGACGAGAAAGAGAGATCGAATTGACATTGGAAGGCTTCCGTTTGCTGGATTTGAAGCGTTGGAATTGTTGCGATCTATGGGTAAACGATCCTTGGGAAGGCGTCTTTATTCCGGCATTGAATACTCCGTTGGATATGAACGGTGACGGAAAATATGACGCATACTTCTATGAAACAGATAAAATCGGAGATGAGAACTATTCTTCGATTGGCGTCTATGTTGGAACAAACAAGAACAATGTATTAAATGTAGTGCAAGTGTCGGGTGGCTATTTGCTGAAGTACAATTATGTGGGTCGTCAATGGCCGCAACGCCAATACTTGTATCCTATCCCGGAAGTGGTGATTCAGTTGAATCCTAATCTCACACAAAATCCGGGTTGGTAAGCATCGGTTACATTATTGTAAGGGAATAGTTTTGATAACAATCTTCATTTTTAAAAGAGTTTCACCTGAATGAATAGTAGTTCATTCGGCACAAAACTCAAGTTTTCTCCCGAGTAAACTGTAGTTTTCTCGG
>CAVKMU010000012.1:0-56290 GCA_963657455.1 bacterium | reverse complement strand
ATTTGTTTGCGATGAATGCAAAAAAAAGTTTATGGCTCTTGACATCGAATTGTGTGCAACCATCTTTTCGCAACCGATGCCCTGCCCCCAATGCGGCAGCTATCACACCTCGCCGTGGAGCCTTTTCGGCATCAACAAAGTAGCCTACCGACAAATTTGGGCTCAAATAGACCGGGAAAAGAGATGAATAGGCAACGATATAGCCTATGATATGTTAAATTTTTTCACAATTCAAATCTTTCAACAATGGAAAATACATCAGTTTATAAAGCCATAAAAGAGATTGCCGACGAGCTCTGTTCGGAAAAACAAACCTTTCTTCGGGCAGACCTGGCCGAGAAGCTCAAGCCGTTTGGCATCACGGTCGACACGATAAAAGTCAGTCAGTTGACCTACGAAGCGTACCTCTATTACCATCAGGATGCCCACATCCTCCAGGCATTCGTCTCAAACGACAGCCGTTCATCGTTGGTGGACGAGTACAAGATGAGCCATTACCTTGACAACGGTGCCCAAGAGGAGGCACTGAAACTGGTGGAAACGGAACTGAACACCACCTCGTCCGCGCTGGACCGGGTGCGGGAAGAGGTGGAACTGAACCTCAGTGTGGAAGTTGCAAAGGCCACCTCTACCATGATTGACCGGCTGACAGGAACCAAAGGTGCCAAAGATGTGAAGACGCAAGCCTCTGCCCTATTCAATAAATACTCGCAAATGGTCGAGGCATATCGCTATGCCGAAGACAGCGTGAGAGGAAACATTGTAGATTTCACCACACTGCGGACCGACATCGAGACGACCTATCGCGAATATGCCATGAAGCTGATCGACGTCTATGGCGATCAGATCAAAATGGTTGCACCACAACTGTTCGATTTCAACCAAGTGGAGTGGCTGGACGTGGACAATATGCTGAAATATGTTCAGCTCGAATTTGATAAGATTTCCGATAAATGCTCGGCTTTGATCGGTGAAATCGGCGACAATTTCCGCAATACGTTACAAAAAGCCGTGAATACCTACAAGTCGACGGCCAGAATAAACCAGACAGTGGGCCTGGCTTTGGCCGGGTTGGAGATGATCAATCACTATATGAGCAGCCAGGAGCGAACCAACAAATTGCGCTCCGACCTGACCGCATTCAAGGCAAGCATCACGCACGATGCGACCCACATCAAGGGAGATATGGTACGTTTGCTGGCCATCTACAAGACCCTGAACGATGTGGTCCTGCCCAAAGCCTCGGTCTATCTCCGCTATGCCTCCGATATGATGGCTTCAGATTTCAATGCCATCACCGAAAGTCTCTATAAAGACAACAACATCAAGCCGTTGGTTGACGAGCGGCAGGAAGTTTTGATGCAACTCAAGCAGATCAATACGACAATAAACGACCACATGCAGCACTTGGATATCTACACGACGCTGATCAGTGACACCGAAAATCAGCTGGAAGCGCAAAAATCGAGCTACCAAAGTGCGAAACAACGGAAGCCGTCAAAGCCTTTCTTCCTGAAGAATATCGTAACGCTGGGGTATGCCAACAAATCCTACTACCGCAACTTTGCCGAGTGGGACGCAGAGTGTTCGCCACTGATCAGACAATATGACAATTATCAAATAGACTT
Source organism: bacterium (assembly GCA_963657455.1). Classification (GTDB taxonomy): domain Bacteria; phylum Bacteroidota; class Bacteroidia; order Bacteroidales; family Tannerellaceae; genus Parabacteroides. The sequence goes on along the minus strand of CAVKMU010000012.1, from coordinate 54,662 downwards.
GAAGCTTGACCGTGACGAGCTGGAGAAACATCAGAAAGCAGTGACGGAATTGAAAGCCGTTCATTCGCAAACCATGAACCGGTTGAATCAACTCAATGTCAAGATCAAAGCCAAGATAAATTGCTCGGACGAGATAAAACAGCATATGCTGAAACATGTCAGAACCCTCGTCGGTATGCTGAAATTAGGGCGGGAAATCATGGAAACGCAACTGGACAAGAAACTGATCGGTGTCGTAACGATGCAGAATTATAACGAAACAGAAAAGCTTTCGCCCGAAATAGAAGAGAATCTCAACACCTTCACCGCCTCACTGTCCGAACATCTTCATGCCAACAAAACAACGGCAAAAGCGTTGCTGGACGAAATAAAAGAGGAGGAACACGAAGAAAAAGCATTGCCCACCAACCCAAAAGAGGAAGAAAAAGAGCAGAAACCGGCCTATTCGAAAGAGCATCTTGAGCAGGTTGCAGCAGCATCGGAAACTGCCTTGCAGCAGGGAATCAACCTGTTCGACAGCGCCGCCCGACTCCATCTGCAGCAACTCAACGGTAAAATCGCAGAGAGAGCCTACAACGAAGCGTTCAGAAAATTGTCGGAAGAGTTCAAGGGCTACCTCAAAGCGACCGACGACAAGAGCGCTTACCTCCGAAAGGTGATGCAACGCGTCCATTTGGCGTCGAACGAGGAGGAGAGAAAACAGGCATTGCTCCTGATGAGCGACCTCAGCGGGTTCACGCTTTCCGAAAAAGAGTTTGATGAATTTTTGAAAGGTAACCGACAAATTGAATTGTAAGCGTATGGAAAATACAAGAAGACAACAGGCAGAAAACGAGCTGGGCCTCAACTTTGTCAAAGAAGACAAGCAACGGGAACTGGCTCTGGCCAAGGAACAGGAACGGGTGGCGCAGAAAGAAGCAAAACGAAATGCGCTGATGAACCAACCCATATACAGACTGATGGACAAAACAGCGAAGTGGATGGACAAACGTTTTCTTGATCCAATCCTCGGTTTCTTTATTCCAGGTATTGGGGATACGCTGTCGAGTGTTTTGGCTTTCCCCTATATCTATTACAGTCTATTCGAGATAAAATCGATACCGCTTACATTGGCCGTGATTTTCAACATACTGAAAGATATATTGTTGGGATCCATTCCTTTCTATATAGGCGATATCATCGATGTTTTCAATAGATCTTACGTGGCCAATCTGCGGTTGATAACCGGCTTTATCAATGACGACAAGGAGATTATCAGTCAGGTAAACAGAAAAGCGATATGGACAGCCATCGGCATTTTCCTCATCTGCTTTGCCATCTATGGCGTCATCAAACTGGCCCTATGGATTACGGCTACCGTATTCGGCTGGGGTGCTGATCTGTTCCACTTCATCACTTCACTGTTTTGAGGTTCATAGCAGAGAAGACACAGTCAATTCTTTCCCCCACCCCCTTGGCCTCCACCAAAGGGGTGGCTCGTTTTATAAAGGACAAACCGATTTCACTTCTCTTGATTTTTGATTGCCGACCGAACCAAGCAAGGCTTTTTTCTTTGAAAAAGAATAAGTATTTTTGCGGCATGGAAGTAAGAGCCATCTTTAGTACTTACTAAAACGGGAAAACAATGAAAAATAATTTTGCAAAATTACTCAAACAGGCCACCATCGGAGGAGTGCTGTTCGGAGCTTCGTGGGGAATGCTATCCTGCTCTCCTGCCCCTTCTGCTGAAACAGCCGTCTTCACCTCGGGCGAAGATGGATACAAAAGCTACCGCATCCCGGCAATTATACAGCTGAACAACGGCGACTTGCTTGCGTTTTGCGAAGGACGCGTAGACGGGGCAAGCGACTTCGGCAATATCCAAATCGTCATGAAACGGAGTAGCGACAACGGAAAAAGCTGGAGCAACCTCCAAGTCATTGCCAGCAACGGTACGCTGCAAGTGGGCAACCCCGCTCCGGTATTGGACACGATGAACCCCGCCTATCCCGATGGCGAACTCTTCCTTTTCTTCAATACAGGCGATGCAAGCGAGCCGGAGGTTTTGAAAGGGAAAGGTTTCAAGCAGTGTTGGTACATTACATCGACCGACAACGGACAGACATGGTCCGAACCGACAGACATCACACCCGAAGTGTTTTTGGCCAACCGTCCGGACATCGACTCGGTATATGTCCATCCGGAAGACTGGCGCTATTATGCCAATACGCCGGGACATGCCATCCAAGTGAAAGAAGGCCCCTACAAAGGACGTATCTATGTAGCCGCCAACCACTCGGAAGGTGAGCCGCAACCGCACGGAAAGCACTATATGGCGCACGGCTTTTACACCGACGACCACGGAAAAAGCTTCTCGCTCAGCAACAATATAGCCTACCCCGGCAGCAACGAATCGATGGCAGTCGAGCTAAGCAACGGCAAGATGATGATGAACAGCCGCAACCAGCAGGGCAATGTCAAGGCGAGAATCGTCACACTCAGCCACGACGGCGGAACAACATGGGAGGAGCCGACGTTCGACATGGCCTTGCCCGATCCCGTCTGCCAAGGAAGCATTGTCTCCTTAGGCGAAAACAATGGACAAACCATCCTGGCCTTTTGTAATGCGGCCGATACAGCCAACCGCAACAATCTCACACTGCGCATCAGCTACGACGAAGGAAAAAGCTGGAGCAAGCAGCAGTTGATCTACGGAGGTACCATCGATCCGGATAAAAACGACTATGCCGCCTACTCAGATATCGTAGCTACTCAGAAAGGCGAGGTGGGAATCTTGTATGAAAAGGACAACTATTCGAAAATTGTATACACGACAGTCAAACCCTGAGCACTCAGGTAAATAGAATGAATACACTATTAGATGTACATACTCACACGATCGCAAGCGGTCATGCCTTCAGCAGTTTGCAGGAAATGGTTCATGCAGCCGCTGAAAAAGGATTGAAAATAGTAGGTATCACGGAACATGGGCCGGGCATTCCCGGCACCTGCAATCCTATCTACTTCCGGAATCTGCACGTTGTCCCCCGCATGATGTACGGTGTGGAGCTGATGTTGGGAGCCGAATTGAACATCCTCGATTTCGAAGGTCATATCGATTTGGATGAATATTATTGGAGATTGATGGATTTGCGCATAGCCGGTATCCATTCGCAATGCTATAAATGCGGGACGGTCGAGGAAAACACCGCCGCCATGATAGGAGCCATCCGCAATCCATACGTGCAAATCATCAGCCACCCGGGAGACGGTACAGCCGATCTCCTCTTCGAGCCGATCGTGTTGGAAGCAAAGAAAACGCATACGTTGCTGGAGATCAACAACAGCTCGCTCAATCCGATCCGCCATAAGGAGAAGGCTAAAGACAACAATCTGGAGATTCTCCGCCTCTGCAAGGCATACGAAGTCCCTATCATCTTAGGAAGTGATGCCCACATCTCCTTCTCTATTGCCGATTATGGCCGTATCTATGAGTTGCTGGCGCAAACAGATTTCCCCGAGTCACTGATCGTAAACGACAAACCGGAGTTCTTCAAAAACTATTTGAAGAAGATTTAAAAGTCAGACTCTCCACCCCTCTTTCAAAAGGAGGAGGAGTGTGTCAAAAAAGGTCGGGAGCTTTTTGAAAAATGTTCGGGAGCTTTTCAGAAAAAGCTCCCGACCTTTTTTCCCTTTCATGCCGAGCTTTTTATTTTTCCCCTCCACCCTCTCTCTCAATTCCTCGGCAACAGTCCTACAAACGTTAAATTATTTAACTTTTTAAAAGGCAAAAAATCCGTTTTTCTTTTCGCACCCATTTTCGGAAAACAATCCTTAAAAGAAAAGAGAAAAAGTAACACCCCCGATAGTTTTTCCCTATTTTTGAAGAAAAGGGAAGTGAGAACAATCAACGTCTCCCTCACTTTTCTCGATAATCACGTTTCAAAAGTAGAGCGATGGGGACGCACTCTGAATAAAACTCAAGGAGGAACAATTATGAATAAAAGATGTCCACATTGTAATAAATGGGTACAACCTAGAAAAGTTTCCGGTTCGTCGTCTTTAATGTCAAACGATACTGCTTCCAGTTTAAAAACAGCAGCAAACTTTTCTTGTAAAGCAGCTACAGCGATGGATTTCATTCCCGGAGGCAGGATTGTAGGAGCTATATTATCAGGTTTGACACAAGCCGGCATTGATGCCTTATCTGAAGTTAAAACGAATAGTACACATTATGTATTTAAGTGCCATAAATGTGGATATAAATGGACTGAATAGACTGATAATTCTATCCGATAGAAATTATAAATCATGAGAAGGAAACTGTTTTTATGGGGGATGTTCATTTCATTGTTCTGCTTGAATACACACAGTGAAAGGTTTGTTTTTGACTGCATATTGAGCAATTCAAGTAAAGGAATAGAGCAAGAAAAAGCTTCCGGCACCACAGGAAATAGAAGTATCAAGGTCAAGATTGACACGAAAAGGAAAGTTGCTGTGATTGAGTGTTCTATAACCGGGGAGACTACCAGCGAGATGAACACCTCTTATAATGGTATCACCACCAGCACATTCAGAATAGTTGGTTATCAAGATTGCTTTACTTTTATGATTACCAATTTCAAGTGTCAGTATAAATTGTACCATCCGGATTATGGATATTGTACCATGACCATTAACCAGGATACGTACAACGGCGATTTGTCTTCGGTTTATATCTATTTTGATCTCCCTTACTTCTCTCTTGATTTTGAAACAACAAATAGCCAAGTACTGGAAATGTCCAAAGATGTTTCTGCCGAATACCATAAAAAATACGCAGAATATCGTAAAGGAGGTGGGCAAAACAGCTATGGTAACTTCGTGGCTTCAAGCTATTTTAGCACATATAATAGTTCAAACTGGATAGAAAAAATTGATTATTGATGAGAGAGCGAGTGAGGATTATCCTCTCCTCGCTATGATATGAATGGATAATGTACCACACAAAAAGGGTGTAGCGAGATCTATTTTCGCCACACCCTTCCTTTTTTATTTCATGTTAATGGAAAATATCAACCATTCATGGAAGCCAAGAACTCGGTATTGTTGGCTGTCAGATCCATCTGTTTCTTCACAAACTCCATAGCTTCCAAGGAATTCATGTCCGACAAATATTTGCGAAGAATCCACATACGGTTGCGCGTTGCCTCATCTTGCAACAAATCATCTCGACGTGTGCTGGAAGCCATGATGTCGACTGCCGGATAAACACGCTTGTTGGACAACTTACGATCCAACTGAAGCTCCATGTTACCCGTACCTTTGAACTCTTCGAAGATGACATCGTCCATCTTCGATCCCGTCTCTGTCAATGCAGTGGCCAAGATTGTCAAGCTACCGCCGTTCTCAATGTTACGGGCTGCACCAAAGAATCGTTTCGGCTTCTGCAGAGCATTGGCATCCACACCACCGGACAATACTTTACCGGATGCCGGTTGAACAGTGTTGTAAGCGCGGGCCAAACGGGTGATTGAATCCAACAAGATCACGACATCCTGCCCACATTCCACCATACGCTTCGCCTTGTTGAGTACGATCTCTGCAATCTTCACGTGGCGTTCTGCCGGTTCATCGAATGTGGAAGCGATCACCTCCGCATCAACGCTACGGGCCATATCGGTTACTTCCTCAGGACGTTCGTCGATCAACAAGATGATCATGTATACTTCCGGATGGTTCACTGCAATGGCATTGGCGATATCTTTCAGCAACATGGTCTTACCTGTTTTTGGCTGAGCCACGATCAAACCACGCTGACCTTTACCGATCGGTGAGAAAAGATCCACCACTCGAACGGCTATATTGTCGTATACTTTTGAAGATTTGAGGGCCGTCAACATGAATTTCTCGTTGGGGAACAGCGGAGTCAGGTGATCAAAAGGAACACGATCTCGCACCTCTTCGGGCGAACGGCCATTGATCTTGTCTACTTTTACGAGAGGGAAATATTTTTCACCCTCCTTCGGTGGACGAATAGCTCCCTCAACAACGTCGCCGGTCTTCAGACCAAACAGTTTGATCTGCGACTGCGATACATAAATATCATCGGGGGATGTCAGATAATTATAATCGGAAGAACGGAGGAAACCATAGCCGTCAGACATCATTTCGAGCACACCGGATCCTATCAATATTCCATCAAATTCATAAGCCTTCTCTTGTGGCTGAACATTGTTGGCGTTGTTGTTGGCATTCCGCCCCGAACGATTGCCCTGACGATTGGAATTTGCATTGTTATCTTGCGGCTGAATCTGTTGGGGTTGCTCATTATTGGGGTTTTGCGACTGCGGTTGTGCTTGCTGAGGCGCACGATTTTTTTCAGCTTTATTGGAAGGGGCTGATGAGGAGAAGGGGAACACCTGATCCAATACAGACTTTGTATCTCGATGACGGAACACCATACGTTTCGAATCGGTCGTATCCACTTGGACAGCTGTTTGCGAAGTTGTTGCATCAGCCACGTCATTGCTGCCTTGAACAGTTTCCTCTGTTGGCCGGGTTGCTTCCGGGGTTGCTTCACTTGGTTCGGCAACAACGGGCGAAGCTGTCGGCTCTTCTTCAGCGGGAGCTGCAACAATTATCGGCTCAGCAACCGGAGCTTCTGCCTGTTTTTCAGTATCCTTCACTTTTTTACTCTCTACACGGGGGCGGCGTTTCTTTTCAGGTTTTGCCTCAGCAGTCGCTTCCGGTTTGGTTTCAGAAGGAGTAATTTGAGGTTGCTCCTCTGCAACAGGCTCAGCTGAAGCGTCGGCAGCCGGTTTGGCAGACTTACGGCTTTTGGTTTTCTTTTCGGCTTTTTTAGCTTCTTTTTCTTTCTCTTTTTCGGCCTGAATACCGGCATAAGAGATAGCTTGTTCGTCCAAAATCTTATAAACCAATTCATCTTTCTTCATAGCCTTTACCTTCTTTATGCCTAATTCTTCTGCAATAGTCTGAAGATCGGAAAGAGATTTTTCGTTTAATTCAAGAATGTTGTATTTTTGCATATTGTATGTTGTAAATCACTCATCGTCTCTGATTTCCCTAAAGGAAAAAAGAAATGAGCTTAATCTTTTTTATTATCAGGATAAAATATTACGATGTTGTTATTAGCAACGTAGAGCGTTAAGAACGCTTTGTGAAGCAAGAACCTCTCCGTATACACGATTTTCTTCTTGAGATTCTAAATCGTTGCAAATATAATGATATTTTCTTTTTTTCAATCGTTTCGTTCTGTTTTTTTTGCCACTAAAATCATTTTCGTAGCAGTTGTCACACGATATCGGTTGTCCGACCGCTCTCCTACAATCCAAATCACCTTGTTTCCGCTGCAAAGGAGCCATTGTTGTTCTTTCTGTTCAATAGTATATTTATGATCCGTGAAGTAATCGCTCAACTTTTTTCTTCCTTGCATGCCAAACGGAACAAACCAATCGCCCTGTTGCCAATGGCGAAGCGACAAAGGAGAGGCGAGCCGATCCCAATCAAAATAGGCCATTGCCGGATCAGCTTCTATCTTCACGTCCGAAACCGGGTGAAGCTCCAATCGGACAGGCCAGTCGTTGGCAAAGGTAGCAATATCTGCTTTATCGATTTCCAGCGGGACATTCTCTTCCATGTTCCGCTTTCCCAAGAGCAATGATCGGCGGTCTTTGATCAATCGCCAGGCAGGAGCGTAAAAAATCTTGCCGGACTCGCCCTCCAAAGCTGCAAAAACAGAGGCCACCACTTGGCGTGAAAACCCATAAGGGTGCAACAATTCGTACAAAATCGTCTCAGGAGCCGGATAAGTAAGCAGCTGATCGATTGACAATCGATTCTCTTTCCACAACGACACTCTTGCCTTTTCGACAACAGAGAGATAAATCTCCTCAGCGGCCGCGAGATGATTGGCCGTCCGCAGCATCGAATCTCGAACAGAGGGATTGATACTCTCCATCGAAGGGATCAGATGCAGGCGAATGTAGTTACGGGTATATTCGTCCGATAAGTTGGTGCTATCCGTCACATAAGGCTGTTGCATTTCTTTCAGCCAAGTCAAAATTTCGGCTCTTGATACGCAAAGCAGCGGACGAACCACATGCCCGTTCTTGGGGCGGATGCCGACCAACCCCCGAATACCGGAGCCTCTCATCAAGTTCATCAGCAATGTTTCGATACTGTCATCCTTATGGTGTGCCACGGCAATAGCCTGTGCTCCTGCTTTTATTCGCATCTCCTCAAACCATTCATAACGAAGTCGGCGGGCTGCCATCTCGATGGATTGGTGAGTTGTCGCGGCATATTCCGACGTCGAGAAATCAATTCGATAAAAAGGAACCCCTTTCTGCTCAGCGAAAGAGCGGGCAAAAGCCTCATCTCGATCCGATTCTTCTCCACGAAGATGGAAGTTTGCATGCAAAGCCACACACGAATACCCCAAACGGCAAAGAATATCCAGTAATGAAACCGAATCGGCCCCACCGCTTAGTCCCACCAATACCGGACGGTCTTTATCCGGCAGCAGAGCATTCTTTTCGATGAACAATTGTATGCGCTTCAACATATGCTACAAATATACAAAAAAACGCGAGAAAACACCCATGTATCTTCTCGCGTCTGTCTCTTTCAGAGGTATTTTCTCACCCGTGCTTTATTCCTCAACGCCTGCCAATTCGGGGTCGATCATGATTCGACCACAATATTCGCACACGATGATTTTCTTTCGCAATTTGATATCCAACTGTTTCTGAGGTGGGATTTTGTTGAAGCAACCGCCACAAGCGTCACGCTGGATGTAGACAACAGCCAAACCGTTGCGCGCCCCTTTGCGGATACGTTGGAAAGCTTTCAGCAAGCGAGGCTCAATTTGTGCCTCCAAGCCCTTGGCTCTCTCGCGCAAGTTCTCTTCGCTCTGCTTTGTTTCAGCCACAATCTGATCCAACTCCTGCTTTTTCTGAACCAAATCCACTTTGCGACCTTCCAAATCTTCTTTGAGAGCTACGATTTCATCCTTCTTGTTGGCAATCGACTCGGTATATTCTCTGATCTTCTTCTCCGAGAATTCCACTTCCAGTCCCTGGAATTCGATTTCTTTCGAGAGATTATCATATTCTTTGTTGTTGCGCACGTTGTCCAACTGCACTTTATATTTTTCTATCAACCCGTTTGATTCGGAAATCTTGTGCTTCTGTTCATTGACAGCTGCTTCAAAATTCTTGATATCCAACTGATAGTTTTGCATACGCGTCTCGAGACCGGCGATTTCATCTTCCAAGTCTTGCACCTCCAAAGGCAGTTCGCCGCGGAGAGTTCGGATCTTATCGATTTCACTCATGGTCTTCTGAAGCTGATACAACGAGTAAAGCTTCTCTTCAACAGTATACTCTTTTTCAGTTGATTGTTTCTCTGTTGCCATTCTATAAATATTTTACTGGGTTTGAATTATCATTCGACAAATACAAGGCAAAGGTAGGCATTTTTTTCGAAATTATTTCATAAAAGATTTCTTTTGTGCAAATCTCCGACTCATAATGTCCGATCACGGCCAATAATATACGGTCTTCCACATCGTAAAAGTCGTTGTATTTGGCTTCGCCCGTAATGAAAATGTCTGCTCCGTAACTGATTGCATCCTTAATAAGGAAAGCCCCGCTGCCACCACAGATGGCCACCTCCCGAATCGGTCGGCCGGTCAATGCGGAATGGCGGAGACAATCCACCCCAAATAGCTGTTTGATCCGATGTAAGAAAGCGAGTTCCTCTTCCTCTTCCGGCAATTCCCCTACGATACCCGAGCCTACTTGATCCCACGTGTTCTCCAACGGATAGAAATCGTAGGCCGGCTCTTCGTACGGATGTACCGCCAAGAGGGCACGAAGGATATGCGATTTTTTGAAAGCCGGAAGGATTGTCTCGATGCGCACCTCCGGCTCGTGATGTAACTGCCCGATCTCTCCACAATAAGGGTTGCACTCGTCCGAAGTCGCTCGGAAGAGTCCCTCCCCTTCTACGTTGAAGCTGCAGGAATCGTAGTTGCCGATATGTCCGGCGCCCGCATTGGCCAAGGCTGTCCGCACAATCCCCGCATGCGATTTCGGGACGAATGTCACCAACTTCAGCAACATCTGTTTCTGCGGACTCAACACCCGTACGTTTGTCAGTCCAAACATCGAAGCCAATTTGTAATTGACTCCGTTGTAGGCATTGTCCAAACTGGTGTGAGCCGAGTAGATCACCAAATCGTTTTTGCAAGCCTTGATCAGGCAGCGCTCGATATAGTTTTTCCCTGTCAACGACTTGAACGGATGGAAGGCTATCGGGTGATGGGAAATGATCAAGTTGCATCCAAGGTCAATCGCCTCGTCGACTACCGCTTCCGTCACATCCAAGCAGAGCAAAGCCCCCGTAGCCACCTGATTGATGTCGCCAACCTGCAGGCCCGAGTTGTCGAAGCTCTCCTGCAAGGGTAGCGGAGCAACTTCCTCGATCAACCTCAATACATCCTTGATCTTCACCATATTATTTTTCTTTCAAATCGACTTTCAAATGCAATTCTTCCAATTGCGAATCGTCCAAGAGGCCGGGAGCATCCAACATCACGTCGCGACCCGAGTTGTTTTTCGGGAAGGCGATACAGTCGCGGATAGAATCCAAACCGGCAAACAACGATACCCAACGATCCAAACCATAAGCCAAACCTCCGTGAGGGGGTGCACCATATTTGAAGGCATTCATCAAGAAGCCGAAACGCTCTTGAGCACGTTCTTCCGTGAAGCCCAACAGTTTGAACATCTTGTCTTGCAACTGGCTGTCGTGGATACGGATAGAACCACCGCCCACTTCGACACCATTGATGACCATATCGTAAGCATTCGCACGAACGGCACCCGGATCCGTGTCCAACAATGGTATATCGTCCGGATTCGGCATCGTGAACGGATGGTGCATTGCATAGAAGCGTTGGTCTTCTTCGCTCCATTCGAACAACGGGAAGTCGATCACCCACAGACAAGCGAACTTGTTTTTGTCGCACAAGCCCAACTGATTGGCTACATGCAGACGCAATTCGCTCAACTGCTTGCGCGTCTTCATCGCATCGTCGCCCGAAAGGATCAGAATCAGATCGCCCGGTTTGGCTCCGAATGCCTCCTTCATCTGCTGCAACACCTCTTGCGTATAAAATTTATCTACGCTCGATTTGACAGTACCGTCAGCTTCGATGCGGGCATAAACCATACCTTTTGCACCAATCTGCGGACGTTTCACGAAATCAGTCAGCTGATCCAACTGCTTGCGCGTATAGTGGGCAGCTCCTTCTGCGCAGATACCGCCGATATATTTTGCGCTGTCGAATACGGAGAAGCCATGTCCCTGAAGAATATCCATCAGTTCGACAAACTTCATACCGAAACGCAAATCAGGTTTATCGCTACCATAATATTTCATGGCATCCTGCCAAGTCATACGTTGGAACGGCTCTTTGAATTCGATGCCGCGGATGGTCTTGAACAGATGTTTGGCCATACCTTCAAACATATTGAGGATATCCTCCTGTTCCACGAAGCTCATTTCGCAGTCGATCTGCGTAAATTCCGGCTGACGGTCAGCACGCAAGTCTTCATCGCGGAAACATTTCACGATTTGGAAGTAACGGTCGAAGCCGGACACCATCAGCAACTGCTTCAATGTCTGCGGAGATTGAGGCAATGCATAGAACTGACCCGGATTCATACGAGAAGGCACCACGAAGTCGCGGGCACCTTCCGGCGTAGAGTTCACCAATACCGGTGTCTCCACTTCGAGGAATCCCTGTTTATCCAAGTAGTTGCGTACTTCGAATGCCATCTTGTGGCGCAACTCCAAGTTCTTACGAACGACCGAACGGCGCAAGTCCAAATAACGATATTTCATACGCAAATCGTCGCCACCATCGGTTTCATCTTCAATAGTAAACGGAGGAGTAACCGCTTCGTTGAGCACATTCAGCGCCGAAACAACCAGTTCGATGTCGCCCGTCGGCATATTTGGGTTTTTGTTTGAACGTTCTCTTACTGTTCCTGTAACCTGAATTACATACTCACGACCCAGCTTGTTGGCTTGTTCGCACAATGCTGCGTCCACTTCTTGGTTGAATACCAACTGTGCAATTCCATAACGATCGCGAAGATCCACGAACGTCATACCTCCCATTTTACGGGTTTTTTGCACCCAGCCGGCCAGTGTAACCACCAAACCTTCGTCTGCCAAGCGTAAATCCCCGCACGTTCTCGTTCTGTACATATATCTAATGTTTAATTTTTGAACTTCGTATTCTATACAATCAATGTGCAAAGATAATAATTAATTAGCGACCGTTTGAATTTTTGTCAACACATTTTTCCCTCTTTCATCTTCATCTTTCACATAGGGTTTGCCGACCTTTTCAAACGGTTCAGCGGCTTGCAAAAAAAAGCTCCCGAACATCCGAAAAAAAGTTCGGCATGATTTTTCTAAAAGCTCGGGACCTTTTTCGAAAAAGCTCGGCATGATTTTTTGTCTCGAACATCCTATTGTTTTTGAATGCTCAGCATGCCTTGCGCCAATTGTCTATTGCACTGTTTTTCAACGTTATATCAAGTTCAAAGAGAGATCACTTAATATCACTTCGTTTTCTGAGCACTTTCTCTATCAACTGCTTCAATTCTGCTTCGTCTTTCTTGGGGCAAACCAGCAAGACATCTTGCGTATCCGCCACAACAAAGTCGTCCAATCCGGCCAACACCAACAACTTCTCCGGGAGTTCCTCCTTTACTAAGGTGTTGCACGTGTCGAAATAGAGCACATCGCCTCCGATGCGGGCATTCTGATCGCTGTCTTTATCCAGATGATCGTAGAGCGAACCCCATGTTCCGATATCGCTCCATCCGAAATCGCCATCGACCACCACTACGTTTTTGGCCCGCTCCATCACGGCGTAATCGATCGAGATACTTCGGCAATCCTGATAGGCTTTGTTCACTTCCGTCTGCTCCCGTTCGGTCGAATAATAGGGTGTCAAATCGGCAAAGCGCTGAGCGATGTCAGGGATGTACGTCTCCAACGCCCGACGGATAGCGGCAACCGACCAGACAAACATGCCAGAGTTCCACGCATAACAACCCGCATTCAAGAACTCGACCGCCGTCTTCAGGTCGGGTTTTTCCTTGAAAGCCAGGACGGGCGCGAAGGGCTCGTCAGTCTTTTGCTTTTGGATATAGCCATATCCCGTAGCAGGATAGACAGGGCGGATGCCCACCGTCACCAAATCAGCATGGCAGGCGGCATAATCGAGTGCTGACTGCACGACCTCTTCAAAGCGATCTTCCTGTTGAATATAGTGATCCGACGGCGTAACAACTATCACGGCATCGGGATCTTTCTGCGCTATTCGATAGGTTGCATACGATATACAGGGAGCCGTATTGCGCCGACAAGGCTCCGTCAGCACCTGTTCTTCGCGCAACATCGGCAGTTGTTCCAAAACCATCGACTTATAAGCCTCGCCCGTCACCACCAAGAAATTCTCTGTCGGTATGAAGCGAGCGAAACGTTCATAGGTCATTTGGATAAAAGTCTTGCCAATACCTAACGCATCGATAAATTGTTTGGGTTTGGCAGTTCGGCTCAACGGCCAAAAACGCGACCCCACTCCTCCTGCCATAATAATACAATAGCCTCTATTTTTCATACAAAGCTTTTTTGTTTTACGGTTGCTTTTTCAACCATGCAAATATACTAATTCTTATTCAATACGGGAATAGAGAGCTTCCATTTTAAGTCTCCTCTGCAAATTGTTTGCATCAAAGATGGGGAAAAGGGTTCTTTTATTCACATGAATTTCGTATGTTTGCATCGAAATAATGAAAGAGAAACAAGCTCTTCGGAGCTACAAAAAATATTACTGCTTTGAACAATTTCATAAAACGTGCCCTAACGGGTCTGATATTTGTCGGCATCTTGCTTAGTGCCATTTTGTATAATGCATACTCATTTGCAGCCCTTTTTTGTCTGATCACAGGGCTTACCTTGTGGGAATTCTACGGATTGCTCAAACAGTATGAACAAGCCGTGCTGCAACGTACGGTCAATACGCTCGGCGGTATGTATCTGTTCATGGCCTGTTTCCTGCATGCGGGAGGCATTGTAGGCAAAGCAATTTTCATTCCGTACCTGCTGTTCATCATGTACAGCTTCATCCGCGAGTTGTATGCCAAGGCACCCAATCCGATCAACAACTGGGCTTTCACATGGCTGGCCCAACTCTATTGCGCAGGATCGTTCTCTTTGACCAACTATATTGCCCTCATGCCGGGCGAGACTACTCACGAACCGCTCTACAATGCCCTGCCGATATTGGCACTCTTCGTCTTCGTATGGCTGAATGATACCGGGGCATTTTTGGTAGGATCGATGATAGGCAAGCACAAGCTCTTCGAGCGTATCTCGCCAAAGAAGTCGTGGGAAGGATTTTGGGGTGGTGTCGTTATCGCTCTGTTGAGTTCACAAGCGCTGGCATGCATCGCACCCGAGATCGGCAGATGGCACTGGTTGGGACTGTCGGCCGCCATAGTGTTGTTCGCCACATGGGGCGATTTGACAGAATCGTTGCTGAAACGGACGTTGGGGGTCAAGGATTCGGGCAATATTCTGCCGGGGCATGGCGGAATGCTCGACCGATTCGACAGCATCTTGATGGCCATTCCGGCCACCTACATATATATAGAGTTGTTTATTCGAAGTTGAACGTCAACGTCACCATGCGGGATGTGGCTTTCGACAATGCATCGGAATATTTGATCACCTCCTGACCTTGGATATCGGAACGATCCTTCTCCAACAGATCGACTAAGCCGAAACTGAATTTCAACTCCGGACAAAGGCGGAAATAGGGCAGATAAATACAACAACCAAAGCCGAACTCCAAACCGAAGTCGGTACCTTTCAGCAGCAATGGGTTGCCACGCTTGCGACCCAAGTCGAGTGCACCATACACACCGCCCGTCAAATAAGGACGAAAATTGTTCATTCGCATGGCCGAATATTTGAGAGATAATGGGAATGTCAAGTAGCTGGAGCGAACCGACGTACTGTACTCATCACCACTCTCCTGCTCTTTAAAGGTAAATTTCTTGTCGCCGAAATTGATGGTCGGTGTAAAGCGAAGATTGAAATAGGGGTTCAGATACATGTCGCCAATGACGCCCACACTGAAACCCGGTGAATAGGTTGGGATCTCGGCAAACCATACTTCTCCGTTGGTTGATACACCCGAATGGGTCAAAATCATGTCCTGTGCATGCAATCCGACGTGAAATCCTAAATGAAACAACTTATTGTCCACATACGGTTGGTTCTTCACTTTCTCCTGTTGAGCGAGAAGAGCCAACGGAAATAGGAGAATCATACTCCCTATCATCAGTAAACGCTTCAATTTTCTATCTGTTTAATGGTGTTCAATCAATAGAAAAAACGGATCAAATCCCTTTTTATTGCAAAAGTAAAAATATTTAGACGGTGAAAAAAAATATACAACAAGATATTTTTTTCTTTCAAAGAAAAGCGTAAATTTGCGCCAACTAATAGAACAACAATTTAAACGTTTAAAAAAATGGCTTACGTAATTAGTGACGATTGTATTGCTTGTGGAACATGTATTGACGAATGTCCGGTAGGAGCAATTTCTGAAGGTGACAAATACAGCATCAACCCGGATATGTGCGCTGAGTGCGGCACTTGCGCTGATGCTTGCCCGACAGGAGCTATCCACCAAGGATAATAATTTGAGCAATACGAATAAGCTTCAAAGAAAACAGGAAGCTTAGAAAAATACGGGAGGCCTTTGTGTAAAGGTCTCCCGCTTTTTTTATTTGAAACATTCATGTTTTCAGCCAAAAACAGGGATGTTTTTTCGGTTATCGTTCCACACTCCTGTCAAAGCCATGTATAATAGTCTTCCGAAAATTGCTCCAACCTATTTTATAACAACTATATTATTGCTAATTTTGCAAAAATAGATTAAAAGTAAAAAATGGAGATTATTCAGCATACCATCACAAACATAAGTGATTTTCTTTGGTCGTATATCATTATTATTGTACTCATTGGCTGCGGCCTGACGTTTACCGTATGCACAAAATTCGTACAGTTCAGGAACGTAGGCGAGATGTTTCGCCTCCTGTTTCGCAGCCGCGAGGGAAATGCGAAGACGGAAAGCGGGAAAAAGCACATCTCTTCCTTCCAAGCCTTTGCCGTAGCACTGGCCACTCGCGTAGGAACAGGCAACTTGGCGGGGGTGGCCACCGCTATCAGTGTCGGCGGACCGGGAGCCGTCTTTTGGATGTGGCTGATTGCTTTGATCGGCTCAGCCACGGCCTTTGTCGAGTCCACTTTGGCCCAACTCTACAAGCGAAAAAGCAAAGATTCATACATCGGTGGCCCGGCTTACTATATGCTTTATGGATTAGGGAAACGATGGATGGGCGTTTTGTTCGCCATCCTGATCACCCTCACCTTCGGCTTGGCCTACAACTCCGTGCAGAGCAACACCATCTGTGCGGCATGGAGTCAGGCATTTGGCATCAACGAAGCTGTCATGGGCTGCATCTTGACGGCGATTACGCTGGTCATTATCTTCGGAGGTATCCATCGCATTGCCCGATTCAGCGAGGCGATTGTCCCGATCATGGCCCTACTCTATCTGTTTGTGGCACTGGCCATCGTGGTGCTTAACATCAACGAATTGCCTCGTGTCATCGAGCTTATCATGAAGGATGCCTTCGGATTCGGCCAGGCCGTCGGCGGAGGATTGGGCGTTACCGTCATGCAAGGTGTCAAACGAGGCCTGTTCAGCAACGAAGCGGGCGAGGGTTCTTCGCCCAATGCTGCGGCAACAGCAGCTGCCACCCACCCGGTCAAACAAGGATTGATCCAGGCATTAGGCGTGTTTACCGATACATTGGTGGTCTGTTCATGTACGGCTTTCATCATTCTGATCAGCGGCGTTGACATACACGCATCCGATGGTATCCAGCTGACGCAGAATGCTTTGACGAGTCAGATAGGGGGCATCGGAAACACTTTGATCGCCGTTATTATTCTTATGTTCGCATTCAGCAGCATCATCGGCAACTACTATTATGGCGAAGTCAACATCCGATTCATCACAAAGAGGCAAGCGCCCATCTTCCTCTACCGTATTGTCTGCGCTACGATGGTCATGGCCGGTGCCTTGATGACGCTCAATATGGCATGGGCATTGGCAGATCTGATGATGGCACTGATCACTTTGTGCAACTTGACCGCCATCTGTCTGCTCTTCAAACAGGTAAAAACACTTCTTTCCGACTATATGCAACAAAAAAAGGCCCATATATCAGACCCTGTCTTCAAGAAGAGTTCAATGCCTGATATAGCGGATCGGTTGGACTGTTGGGAGTAAATGAACAATAAAACGTAATGATTATGACACCTATAAAAGCTCTGTTTTTGGATGTTGACGGCACATTGCTGAGTTTTGCCACACATCAAGTTCCATCTTCTGCCTTGGAAGCATTGCAAAAAGCGCATGATTCAGGGGTGCATATCATCATCGCCCCCGGAAGAGCAGCCACCGATCTGCACGGGTTGGAGGCTATTCCCTACGAGGCGATCGTGGCCATGAACGGAGCCGAATGCGTCTTGCGCGACGGAACGACGATTGCAAAGAATACCATCACGAAAGCCGATTTTCTGAAAGTACTGACCCTCTCCCAACAATATGACTTTGCTTTGGCACTGGAGACCAACGACGGTGTTATAGTCAATCGGCTATCTCCGGCCGTTATCGAACTGGCTGAACTGGTGGCCCACCCCATTCCTCGCGTGGCCGACCTCGAACAGGAGTTTGACAAGAGGCCATGTTGCCAAATGTGCATCTATTGCGATCAGCAAACGGAGGACAAAGTCATGGCAAAACTACCCGGCCTTGTTGCTTCACGCTGGAATCCTATCTTTGCAGATGTGAACGTCGCCAACGTAAACAAGGCGATCGGCCTCCAAACAATGGCCGGCTATTATGGCATCGACCTCGCTGAGACCATGGCTTTCGGCGATGGAGGAAACGATATTCCTATGCTGAAAGCAGCAGGCATCGGTGTTGCCATGGGCAATGCTTCCGATACCGTTAAAGCTGCTGCCCGCTTCGTCACCGCCCATGTAGACGATCACGGCATCCAAAAAGCATTGATGCAGTGGGGAGTGATATAGAAATTCGAACATTCCATCGGGGCGTATGAATAAAAACGCCCACCACTTAACCAACTATTCTCCAATATATTCATCCTTTCCTTTTTGATTTTTCAATAATAATCATATCTTTGTTTGGATCAAGTACGGTGGAGATGATGACCAGGACTACTGGCTTATTGGTAATCTGTCCGATTATATTTAATTATTGTGTTGCTATTGTCAAATAGTTCACAATAAAATCACCATCAAGATGGAAGAGCAAAAGTCGACTTATTAAACAACAAACCCCGCGATTCTTTACTGAAAATGAGCCGCGGGGTTATTATTTTTCAAAACTTTACCAAATCGTCACACGGTTTTCCGGTGCTACATAGAGCGGATCGTTCGGAGTGATGTGGAAGGCATCATACCATGCTTGGATATGAGGCAATGTTCCATTTACACGCCATTTGCCGATCGAGTGAGGATCCGATTTCGTATAGACGCGGATTTGCTCGTCACGAATATTCTGCGCCCAAACCGTAGCATAGGCCAAGAAGAAGCGTTGCTCGGGAGTAAAGCCGTTTTCAACGCCCAGCGAATCGGTCTTCATCGCATTTTGGAATGCTTGATAAGAAACCATCAATCCACCGTGATCGGCCAAATTCTCGCCCAACGTCAGCTGACCGTTAGCCTTCAAGCCCGGCAACACCTCGATATTGTCGAAGAAGTCCACCAATACTTGTGCACGGCTCTTGAACTGTTCTGCGTCAGAAGCTTGCCACCAGTCGCGCAAATTTCCTTCTTTGTCGAACTGACGGCCCTGATCGTCGAATCCGTGGGTCATCTCATGTCCGATCACAACACCGATAGCTCCATAATTCATCGCATCATCAGCATTCATATCGAAGAACGGATACTGCAGGATTGCTGCCGGGAAGCAGATCTCGTTTGTCGTCGGATTGTAATAAGCATTGATGGTTTGCGGCGTCATGAACCACTCTTCCGGGTCAACCGGCTTGCCGGCTTTGTTCATATTGTCGGCCACTTTCCATGACTGAACGCGAAGCACATTTGCCCAATAGCTGTCCTTTGCAATGGCCAACGACGAATAATCTTTCCATTTGTCAGGATATCCGATCTTCACGTGGAAGGTATTCAATTTCTCCATCGCCTTCACTTTGGTCGAATCGCTCATCCATTCCTGCGCTTGAATGCGTTCGCCGAGGGCTGTCTGCAAGTTTTTCACCAACGTCAACATGCGCTCTTTGGCTGCTGCCGGGAAGAATTTTTCGACATACATCTGACCTACAGCCTCGCCCAACGAACCGTTTACGGTATTGATGGCGCGCTTCCAGCGAGGTTGGTTCTCTTGACGGCCCGACAATGTCTTGCCGTAGAAGTCGAACGCCTCACTAACGAAGTCATCGCTCAGGTAGTTGGCCGCACCGTCGATCAAGTTCCATTGCATGTAAGCAATATGTTTCTCGACCGGAAGCGTATTGATCAGTTCAGCCACCTTCTTCAACGGCTCGATCTGTCCGACGCTCAATTCAGAAACAGCCGGAACACCTACTCCCTTCATGAATGCATCCCAGTCGATATCCTTAAACTGATTCTTCAGATCGTCATACGACATTTTATGATAGTTCGCAGCCGGATCGCGCAACTCGGTAGCACTCAACGAAGCCTGTGCGATGGCAGTCTCAATTTCCATGACAGCTTCCATCTGCTTGGTGGCCTCTTCTTCTGAAACGCCCACCAGCTTAAAGAGATTGACAATGTGCTGTTTGTACTTCTCTCGAATATCTGTCGTCACCGAGTCCGTATCGATATAATACTCTTTCTCACCGAGGTTGATGCCGCCCTGACCGATTTGGAACAAGTTCATCTTGCTATCCATAATGTCTGCCCCTACTCCTGCATTGAAATAGCATGAAATACCCTGGGCATAGAGCGAAGCCATCATCGGGATAATCTCCGTTTTTTCCTTGATTGCGGCAATCTTCTCCAGCTGTTCACGGATCGGAGCGAAGCCCTCTTCGTTCAGTTTGACGCTATCCATGGCCAAGTTGTACAGATCGCCGATCTTTTGGGCTACTGTTCCCTCTTCTTGTGCCTGACCGGCGATACCTTCGATCAGCTCTTTCAAGCGTGTTTTGTTTTGTTCGTCCAACACGTTGAAAATACCGAAACGAGAATATTCGGCTGTCAACGGATGATTCTTGATCCACCCTCCGCAAGCATACTGATAGAAATCAGTACCTACTGCAGCAGTCGTATCCATGTTGGCCAAATCAATGCCAACTTTTTGCGGGGCTTTGGGCTGCTCACCACAACTTGCCAACAGCATTACCGAAGCAAATGCCACAGGCAAAACATTTTTCAAATTCATATGTTTAACTTTAAAAACGGTTATATTATTCCATAGCTATCCGGTGCAAAATTAATCTTTATTTTTCATTTTGCAAAAATGATACCGAGCATCTCACACTCTCTTCCTATAGATAGTGGAAAGAATATCCGTACTATAAAAAGTTTTCTCGGCATAAAACCGGAGTTTCATGCCGAATGAACTGCAGTTTGCTCTCGAGAAACTTTTCAAAGACCGCAGAGTTTCATCCAAAAAGCTCGGACATCTTCCCATGAATAGTAGGGAGCGAGTCGGCTCTTGATGGGGAGCTGCACTTCGTTTTCATTCAGCAACAGTTTGACAAGCACCTCGCCCGCTGCATTGTGGAAGAACACCAACTGAAGATTAGCTCCCATAGGTGCTACGCGATAGTCCTGCCAAGCCAAATGAAACCGCTCCACATCACTCTCCTGATTACAAAAGCCTTCGATCTGCATTAGAGCCACCAAACGAATCAGATTCGTATCATGACCAAAACGAAGATCTGACGACGGAGTATTTTTCGCCACAGCACGGTCGGCACTTTCGATGATATTCTGCAACAACGAGGTAGCGCAACGGGGCATGACTCCGCCATTGAGAGGGGCAGCTGCGTTGCAAATATACATCCGGGCATTGATGGTTTTCCAAATCCCTACCAGCTCCTCGTATTCGAAGATGTCATAAAACGAAAGATCAAGTTCGACGTTCTGCATATCGGCCGCTATCCAATAGAGGCTTTGCATCAGATGAACAGGGCGAACTATAGCCGAGGGCTTCACAAACAGCGAGGCCATCAATCGCTCGGGCCGGATCTGCTGCTCTTCAAATGCAGTAAAATCATCTCTCCATGCCGCACTTTCGGAAGAAAAAGCTTCGCCTTCGGGCGAAGTGTAAGCAATATAATCCATAAAACGAGGATAGGAACGGCGCGTCACCTGCAAGGAGGGGTTCAACTCCTTCAGCCGTTCCGTGAAATAGCTCATGCTCAACGCACAACGGAGTGAGGTGGATGAGCGGGCGTCTACCGCAGCCTCTCCTTGAAACACCTCAGGAAAATTGCCATACATCCGTCCGGCTATCTCCCGATGTTGCCGTTCGCCCAATGGCGTGAGCTGCCCACTTCGCCCACGAGCATCATCCCATACCAACTGCAACCGCCGACGGACCTCCTCGCCCAAGGGGGTCAGTTCGCTGCATTGATGGAGAGAGTCGAAGAGTTGGACGACTTCACTATAGCGATTGTCGGAGGTCATCCATCGCGAACCATGCCGTCCGTAGTGGCTGATATAGAATGGAGTATAGCCTTCCGGCGCAGGAGTCTGCACCGAAGTGGGAGTCGGATAGGCGTAATAGATGCTACCGGTCTGTTCCGGTGTCGGGGCAGTCTGCGCAACAGCCATACAGAGGCTGAGCAAACCACCTATTAAAATCAAGAGTTTCTTCTTCATGACTTATAATTGAGGACGTACATTCAGATTGTCGATATGATTGGCTTGGATCGCCTCGGCGGCATGGTCCGGGCGAATATCTCCCCATGCCACACTACAGTCCTCCAAAGAAATGTCGGAAGCGGTGTCGAGATAGAAGCCACATGTCTTGCCGTGGACGAATCCCTCGCCCGCACACGGCCGCTTGTCGTAGATACCTCCTTCGTAGGCTGTTCGCTTCTGCAGCAACAAGTCGACATCATCGAAGTAGATATGGTTCACCTTGTCGGGGGTATCGCCTCCCACAAAGACACCGTTTTCACTCGTACATTTGATATTTTTGAAGTAAATACGGCTCACCTCGCCGCAACGCCCTTCGGTTGCCCCTTTCGGAAAACGCCAACCGGCATCCTTATGATTGCCCACAGCGCGCGGATAGGAGGTCACATAGATGGGTTCGGCCTTGCCCCACCAAACGTCGGAAAAGAACATACAGTCGACAATCATATTGGAAAATATGACATTGGTAACACTCCCTTCATCCCTGTTTTGGATGCCAATGCCACGATTGCTGTTTTTGACGATGCAGTTATTGAACAGGACATTGTTGATCTTGTCCATGTTTTCCGAGCCGATTTTGATAGCACACGACCGGGAAACCATCGTACAGTTCGTGACGACAATATCTTCGCAAGAGCCATACTCTTCAAATTCGCGGCGGTTTTTCAGACAGATGCAGTCATCGCCCGACTCGATATGGCAATCGGCTATGCGGACGTTCTTCGAATGGTCAATGTCAATGCCGTCACCATTGCGGATTTTCAAGTTGTTCATGATAGTGATCCCCTCGATCGAAGCGTCATTGCATCCCACCAAATGCACCGTCCAATAGGCGCTGTTGCGGATTGTCACGTCACGAATGATCACTTTCTCGGCATTGATCAGCGTCAACACGTGAGGGCGAGGGTCGAAATCGGTCACAGGTTTCAAAGCATACGAGTCTTCCAGCTCCTCTCCCATGAAGGAAACTCCGTTTCCGTCCAGTGTACCCGTTCCACTGATCGTCACCTCTTTCAGATCTTCTCCGTAGATCCACATCATCCCCTCTCCACGATTCTCACGGAAAGCACTGAGGGTATAGAGCGATTCGTCCGGATGGGCCAACAGACGGGCGTTGGGTTCCAGGTGCAAATCCACGTATGATGCCAGGCGAATCGGACTGCAAAGGAAGGTTCGGCCGGCAGGAACCAGTACCGTTCCCCCACCCGACTGCGAGCAATGGTCGATGGCCTTCTGAATAGCTACCGCATCATCGGTAGAGCCATCGCCTCGTGCTCCGAAATCGATGATATTATAAATGGTTTCTCCTCCTTTCGGAGTGGTACAAGCCCCCAAGAGCAACAGGCAACATAGGGCACCAATCAGTCTGTTCAATCTCGTCTTCATATTTTTTTCTCTTTGTTTTATTCTTTTACTATGGCATCAGTTGGGGCACACAATCCTCCCCTTTGGATCCCCACTCCCTATTGGGGGTTTCACCCATCACGAACTCCATCGTGCCACCCTCCATAATCATTTGGTGAGTAATGAAGTTTCGCGTGTAAGGCTTCCCATTCAGCGTAGCCGATTGGATATAGATATGGGTCGGTGATGCCTTGCGCGCCACCATCTTGAACTGTTTTCCATTCTCCAAATGGAGCGTAACGGAAGGGAATGAAGGAGAAGCCAACAGATAATAGGGCGTGGCGGGGCAGACAGGATAGAAACCCATTGCGGCAAAAACATACCATGCCGACATCTGACCGGCATCATCATTGCCGGACAATCCTCCGGGAGCATTCAAATATTCTGTATCCATAATATAGCGCACAGCCCGCTGTGTTTTCCATGGCTCACCGGCATAGTTGAAGAGAAACGGCACCTGATGACACGGTTCATTGCCATGCCAATAGCGCCGCTCGCTAAACATCGAGTCGAGTTTCGCCACAAAAGCGTTGCGTCCTCCCATACATTCCATCAATCCATAAGGATCATGCGGCACATACCAGGTATAATGACAAGGAGCTCCTTCGGTAATAAACGAAGCAAAGGTAAAAGCATTGTCTTCCGTCATGAAGCGGCCGTCGGCATATCGTCCTTGGGCATAGCCCGTTCGCCGGTCAATGACATGGCGATAATTCTCCGCTCGTTGTTTCAATAGCATGTAGTCGTTGTCATATCCCAAAGCATCGGCCACCTGCGCCAAGGCGAAATCATCGTAAGCATACTCCAAGGTGCGCGACACTTGCTCCCGTTTGTGGAAAGCATCCCTCACCTCATCCTCCAATGGGATATAGCCATATTGCAGATAGGAGTCCAAGGCTCGCCGCCCCATACCGTTGCGGTAAGCCTCGATATCCGCCGGGGTTTCAAAAGCATTCTGCCGCATAGCCTTATACGCTTTTTCGATATCGAAACGGATACCTTTGCAATAGGCATCGCTTAAGGCGGCAATGGCATGATCGCCAATCATGGCAGCCGTGTAACTGTTCCAGCAAGGAAAGATCGGAAGCCACCCACCCTGTTCATATTTCTTGACCAACGACTGCATCATGTCGCCCGCCTTGTTCGGAAACAACAGGTTGAGTAGCGGATGAAGTGCCCGATAAGTGTCCCACATACTGTAATCCTCGTAGTAAGTATGCCCGGACGGAAGTTGGCAAACAAGCGTACTGTCAGCCGGCCATTCTGCTTTTCCCGACAAATTGGAGGCGAATGCCGGGTAACGACCATCCACATCATTGAAGGTTCGCGGCAAGAACGAGGCACGATAGAGGGCACCATAAAACTTCTGCAAGGCTTCCGTATCATCGCTCTCCACCTCGACCGTTGCCAGTTGTTTCTCCCAAATATCGGTCAGTTCGCCACGAGTCTTGTCGAAATCCCAATGAGGAATTTCGATTTGCAGGTTCTTCTCTGCTCCTTCCTGATCGGTAAACGAAGAGACAGCCTTGAGCAACACCTCTTCTCCTTCGCTCACATCAAATGCAACGTAGGCACCGATCCTCGGACGCTGTCCGATGGCGGTTGTCAATGGCATAACGGAATCTTCGTTAAACACACCGTAATCGCTCCACTTCTTCTGCATCGTCACCATAAAATGGCCGGAAAATCCGGCCGGCTTTCCCCATCCCTGATAGATACGGTGGACAGGATTATAGCCATAAATCCGATGATGGAGCGTATCGATGCGGATATACCCTTCCCCTTCATCACTATTGGGATTCACCACAAGATAGCCTTTCCCTCCGGCCGTATAGGTGAATCGGAAAATAGCCGAGCGGGAACGGGCTGTCATCTCGGCACTGATTCCTTCGTCGGGCAGCATGACACGGTAATAGGCCGGGGTGGCTTGCTCGTCATCATGCGCAAAACGAGTGGCACGATCCTCGGGTTGGCAGCGCAACGTTCCGAAGAGAGGCATCAAAGTCATCGATCCATAATCCTGCGTGCAGCCGCCCACAATCCAATGAGCATTGCGAAATCCTTGCAAAAGGGAGTCAACATAGTAGTAGGGAGCCACGCATTTATGCTCAGTGTCTCGCGTCTGCGGCGTCCAAAAATTCATGCCGTTTGGCTCAAGCACCGCGGGCAATGTCTGTCCATACTCTTCCGTATGCTTGCCAAAGAGCCCGGCAGTATGCGTAACACTCGGTGCTGTTCCGACGCGCGTATCAATATAGTTTATGCATTGGCGGGATGTTGTCGGGCGGTTGTCCTGACAGGAGAGCGTCACTCCCCCGCAAACGATTCCCCAACCTATGGCCCATGCCGTAAATATTCGTCTCATATATTCGTTTTTATAGTTCTCCACCTGTCAAAAGGTGATGCGTGAAGGTAGGCATTCCGCCGAGCACTAAGGGCGAAAATAGAAAACTTTTAGAGAAATATAGTAAAGCTTCTGTTTAAATATATCCGAAGTTACTGTTTTCTTTCGGAAAACGACCCGGCTACTACGGCAGATGTTCATTTTGCCAACCGGACTACTCTCCCTTACGGATTGTCGAACTGGGCAATACTCCGAAGAAAGCTTTATAGCATTTGGTGAAATATTTGGGATCGTTGAAGCCGACAGCGTATGCAATTTCCGAGACATTCACATCCGGAGCACTCGTCTGCAGCAGATGTTGAGCCATGTTCAACCGATAGCTTTTCATGTATTGTCCGATGGGTTGCCCCGTCAAGTCCTGCATTTTCTTATTGACTAATGTTTTACTATAGCCCATGTCCTGCACAAAGCATTCGAGGTTATAGTCGGGATCGGCATAGTGTTCTTTCATCAGTCGGGCAGCATTGGCAAGGAACACTTGATCACGCGAGCCACTCTTGACCGGCAATGCTTCGATATCTGCGCTTGCTGAGAAAATTTGCTTATAGCGACGACGCATTTGCAGGATATTATGGATGCGCAAACGAAGGAGGTCCTCATCGAACGGCTTGCTCAAATATTCATCGACTCCTATCTCGAAACCTCGTTTCTGCTGGGCTTCCGACTGAATGACGGTGAGCAGCAAAATAGGAATGTGCGAGGTGGCAAGATTCTCTTTGAGACGGCGCGACAATTCCATTCCATCCATAATGGGCATCATCAAGTCGCTGACAATCAAATCGACCGGATGTTGTTGAACAATTTCCAAGGCTTCCTGCCCATTGCCCGCTTCGAAAAGCAAATAGTCGTCTGCCAACAAGGTATGAATATAGGAACGCATGTCAGGGTTGTCTTCAACAATCAGCACCGTCTCCCTCTTTTGCAGCTTTTCTTCTTGCTCAGAAAGAGAGGGATATGCCCTACCAAGATCTTCATGCTCCTCCCCTTTCGGCCCATTGTCGGCTGTCGGAAGCAGTGGAATCAGCAAGCGGAAGGAGGCTCCTTGCCGATGATTGTTGCGGGCGAAGATCTCTCCGCCATGAAGATGGACAATCTTTTTACAGAGAAAGAGCCCGATACCGGTACCGGTTTGACCATAAACAGGATATTTTGTGCTCTTCTTCGACTGATAGAAACGGTCAAAGATTTTCTCTTTCTCCTCTTCTTCAATGCCGTGACCGGTGTCGCTCACATTCATATATAAGAGGCATCCGCCCGCTTTGGCTTTGATATCTGCTACATATATATCAATACACCCGCCGTCGGGGGTGAACTTGATGGCGTTGGATACGAGATTAACCACCACCTTGCGCATATAAGCCGGATCGATCAACACCCGCGAGTCGGACAATCGGCAGCAGGAACGGATCTCTATCTTTCGTTCGTTGGCAAAGACACGGAAGGGGATCAGCAAATCATCCATGAACCGGCGGAAGTCGGTCGGGCGTTTGTCAAGCTCGACGCTGTCGGTATCCAGCTTGCGGAAGTCCATCAACTCGTTGACCAACTCCAACAAATAACGGGAGTTGCGCTCAGCCATCTCCAATTGTTTCCGCACATTTTCTTCGTTTGTCTCTTTCAAGGCATGCTCAATCGGGCCATGAATCAACGTAACAGGGGTGCGGAATTCGTGTGTAATATTCGTAAAGAAGGTGATTTTCTCCTCGGTAATCTCTTTCACATGCTCGGCCATCTTCTCCAAGCGTCGATTCTGAATCGCCAATTCGAGGGTGCGCTGTTCCACTTTTTTCTCCAAATAAGCCCGCTGTTCACGATAGTTTTGCATCTTATGCCGATAGAAAAGATAGACAGACAAGATGATGGCAGAGAGCAACAGCAAGTAGAACCACCCCGCTTTATAGAAGTAGGGCGACACAACGACGGCGATCTCCGTCGTAGCATCCGACCACCGTCCGAACTCATCCGTGGCGCGAACCTGCAAGGTGTAGCTACCCGCTGTAACCGATGTGTAGCGTGCCATATAGTCGCCCGGCTGAGTTTCATTCCACTCTTTCTCGTATCCTTTCAAGCGATAAGCGAATCTCACCCGGCTACTGTTGCCATAATTCTGTGTGGTGAAGCCTACGGCGAAGCGATTCTCCCGTTCATGCAAATAGAGGCGTTGCGCGTGCGTGATGTTGGTCGTCAGATAGTGCCCGCTTGAAGGATAGACAAGTATACCGCCCACTGCCAGCGAAGCAATCTTCACCTGCAGATCACCCGCTTGCGAATCCTCCTCGTGCGGGTGAAGAATCATCAGTCCGTTGGCCGTCGCCATATAGATAAGGTCATGCCGCTTCGAATAGAGGATACCGTTCGATGTGGCAGGAAGATCATCGGCTTGGGTATAATTGCTGAAAGTCATCGTGGCGGGATGCAGACGAGATACGCCGCCGGTAGTGGTCAGC
The DNA here is from genome assembly GCA_963657455.1 of bacterium. Lineage (GTDB taxonomy): Bacteria > Bacteroidota > Bacteroidia > Bacteroidales > Tannerellaceae > Parabacteroides. The sequence goes on along the minus strand of CAVKMU010000012.1, from coordinate 26,321 downwards.
CAAATATTTCCATCGCCATCTTCGACCATACCCGTGACCGTATTGCTTGGCAACCCATGGCGGCTCGTATAATTCTGAAAGACAAAATGGTTGTTCTTGTCGCTCTCCAAGCGATAGAGCCCACTGCCGTTTCCGCCCAACCATATGATGCCGTTCCGATCTTCCAAAAGAGTGTTGATCTTCTCCAGCTGCGTCGAGTTGGGATTATCCAATTTATATTTGAGATATTTGTAGTCAAACCGCTTGTTGGATTTGGCAAAAGAGGTAAGATCTACAATAAAAAGCCCTTGTGTAGTGCCTACCCACAGTCGTTTCTTGCCATCGATCAACAGAGCATGAATCGCTTCAAACTCATTGTCGGACTGATCGAACAAAACGCGGACAAAAGTCTCTTTCCGCTTGTCGAAAAACAACACGCCGCGGGTCGACCCGAACCAAATGCCGTGGTTGATCACATCCTCGCACGCACTATTGATGAAGTCGCTGCTGAAGTCGGAGTATTTGTCTCGCGTATAACGTTTGAAGGTATGGTTATGCGGCCTGTTCAAGTCCAGGTCATTGATTCCCACCCCCCACGTATAGGCCCATAAATGGTTGTCGGAATCAATCAGAAGACCCATCAACGTATTGTTGCTGATCGAGGTAACATCGTTAGGAGAAAAGAGATATTGCTCGGAGGTTCCCGCATCTTTGCTCCATCGCATCAGTCCGCGTTCGGCCAAAGCAATCCACAAATAGCCCTCGCGATCCTCTTCAATCGCACTGATCGTGGGTGGATTCTGCTGCAAATCGACCATCTCGTCCGTCAACCGTTCCGTCTGCAGCCGCTTGGGCGACAACAGATTGATGCCTCCGCTTTCAGTACCCAGCCAAATCGTCTCGCCATCGGTAAAGAGGCAATGGATGGCATTGCAATTGATGGAGGCATCACGCCGGTCATTGCGCTGACGAATAAACGAGAAGGTGTCGGTCGGACGGTCGTAAACATTCAATCCGTTCAAGGTAGAGACGATCAGATCGCCCTTATCAGTCAGCTGAATATCTGTGATATAGGCCTGGCTCAACATGCCAAGACGGTGAGTCGAATAGCGATAGCGTTGCAACGTCTGCCGCTGATGATGGTATTTGAACAGCCCTCGGTTGGAGCCGATCCATAGCCAATCGCCATCTGCTTTCATGCAAGAGATGCGCCAATCTTCGCTAAATGATTCAAGTATAGGCGACAACGGCTCGACTTTCAGCAGATTGTTCTCCGCTTTGCTGATGCGGCATACCTCATTGTCAATGCCTGCACACAGCGTCCAGTCCAAATCGATCAGAGCCCGTACGGGCGAGGTGCAACCTTCCGCCAGGTGATAATATTGCTTCACGGAGCCGTCGTCGGCCATTTCAATACACCACAAGTCCTTGTTGGTGGCAATCCACATGGCTCCTTGATGGTCTTTATAAAGGGTTGTGACATTTTCATTGAGCAATGGCTGCAATGGGCTATCCGAAGGTAATGCCAGCGTTACCGATGCATAACTGTCGAGGTCGATCATATCGATGCCTCCTTCGGAAGCAATCCACAACCGACGATGGTCGTCTTCGCAAAGTTTATGGACAAAATCATTCTTCAGGTGGAAAGGGGTGCTCTCCGTTCCATAGTTCAAAAACTGATAACCATCGTATCGGCTGATTCCATAGTGGGTACCTACCCAAATGTAACCGTCCGAGTCTTTACAGATATCACTCACAAAACTATAGGGCAATCCCGATGCCTCGGTAAGGAACTGGAAGTTATACCGACTGAAATAGCGCCCCGCTCCTTCTGCATGAAGCGAAGCGAGTGGGAGAAGAAAGGCCAATAATAGTATCAAGCACTGTCTCATTGCATTCCTTGTCGGTTATTTTTCTATATTACAAATATACACTTAAAAATCAAACGACAAAGCATTCAGATGGACATTCTTCCTATTTCGGGACAAAGATCCCCGAGGAATAAAAACGAGAGGCGGCAGTTCTGAAAAATTTGTTCGGCAATGAACTGCAGTTTCATGCCGAATAAACTGCAGTTTTCTCTCGATAAATTTTTTCATGATTCGGGAATTGTTTTTTCAAACCGGATGATATTCGTACACCCTCTTCGCTACATCAACGATTGTTTGTCGGAATCGGGAGTCTTGCGGTACTGGCTCGGTGTCATCTTGTTTGCCTGCTTGAAGACGCGCGTGAAGTAGCTTGTGTCCTCAAAGCCGCAGGTCATGGCAATGTCGCCCACCGCCTGTTCGGTAGAAGCCAGCAGACGTTTGGCTTTCTCCATCCTGAGCTGCAAGATAAAGCCGGTGGTCGTATAGCCGGCAATGGCCCGCACTTTTCGGTCGAGTTGCGTGCGACTCATACAAAGATGGTCGGCTAAAAAATCGGCATTCAACGTTTTCTCTTCGATATGGGCATGCACCATCCGCGTGAGCTTGTTCATGAAGTTCCGCTCTCCTATGGTTAGTTTGATGGAGGCTTCGGTACCCTCGCGCAAGGCTGCTCCGTATTTCTTCCGAAGCATTCGCCGTTGCTCCAGCAATCGCTCGATGTTTGCCAGCAGCTCCTCGGCATGGAAGGGTTTCATCAGATAGGCATCAGCGCCTTTCTTCACGCTGCGTATGCGGTCTTCCGGCTCACTTTTGGCCGTCACGATGATGATCGGGATATGGTTGGTGACCTCCTCTCGACGGATCTCATCGCACAATGCATAGCCATCCATGCCCGGCATCATCAAGTCTGTAATGATCAAGTCGGGCATACATTGCTTGGCTTTCTCAAACCCATCCTTGCCGTTTGCAGCAAAAAAGAGTGTATATTTTTCTTTCAAAAGGCTACTGATATAAAGCGATATATCGGGACTGTCTTCCACAATCAAGACAGAAGGAAACGCATCCGGATCCGTTGCTTCTCCATCAGGCATGGGTTCTTCGGCAAACGACGTAGGCTCGACATAGGCCGCTTGCTTTTGAGCTTCGGCATAGGTCCAAGGAATGGGCTGCTCTTCAGGACGCTCCATGGGTATCGTCAGGGTGAAGATCATACCGTGCGGTCGCTGGTTGGCCGCCGTGATCTCACCTTCCATACTTTCTACCATCTGCTTGACGAAAGGAAGTCCTAAGCCTGTACCTTTCTTTCCTTCACTGTTGGCCCCCTGATAGAAGGTATCGAAGATATGCGGCAAGTCTTCTTCCGAGATTCCTCGCCCATTGTCGGCCACCACCAACTCGAAACGTTTTTTTACCACCCGCGTACGCACTACAATCGTGCCATCTGCCTCGGTAAATTTCAAGGCATTAGAGAGAAGATTGCGAAGGATTTTCTCAAAATATTCAGGAACAAAATCGATCTCCAACTCGCTTTGTTCGGGTTGAAAAAGGATGGAAATCCGGCTCGATGCAGCATAATCGCGATACGATTCGAGCATCATCCGGATGTAGGCAATGATATTGCCCCGATACCAGTGCTTGCGATCGGCTTTTGCCATGAGCTTCGACATGTCAAGCAGTTGGTTGACCAACTCCAACAGACTATTGCCTTGCCTCTGAATGGCATCAAGATAGCGGCTCTGTTCCTCACCTCCTGCCATCTGCTTTTGCTGCATCTGCTCCACCAACCCAAGGATAACCGTCAAAGGGGTACGGAATTCGTGCGTAATGTTTGTGAAGAATGTCATTCGGACACGCTCCATCTGACGCAATACCCTATAAGCTTGCAAGCGCATCCGCAAGGCATACCAAAGAAAGATCAGGGCAAAGGCGACAATCGTCAGGATCAAAACACTGACAGCCAGAATGATTCGCTTGAGCCGTTGCTCATCTTCAAAATTTTTCTTGACGACGTTTATCTCGCGCATACTCTTTTCTTTTTCATAGTTGACGCGCTGGTTTTGCAAATAGGCAATATTCTCTTTGCTTGCTACACTGTCTCTCAGAGCCTGACTGCGGATGAAACTATCCAAAGCACGGCGGCAATCGCCCTTTTCTTCATACCATTTGTAGGCAATGCGGTAGACTTCGCTCAGATGTTCGAGGGAATTGATTTCGGTGGCCGTCGCCTTTGCGCGAAGAAGATAGGTCTCTGCCTTATCGAATTGCTTCTGATCCATATAGACACGAGCCATGGAGAGACACGATTCCAACCAATGCCAACGGTCATCGTCGCCATCCATAATATCGTATGCCGCTTTGTAATGGTCCAAGGCTCCGTCCAAATCGCCTTTTTTCTCCTCGATCCTACCCAAATGATTATAGCACAAGGATATTCCCAAACCGGAACGAGCCAAACGATTGTGATCCAACGACTGACGATAATAGACAGTTGCCGAATCATATTGGGCACGATCCTCGAAAATGGCCCCGATATTGGCATAGTTGATGGCTTGCCCCAAGTCGCTTCCCAACTCTTTTTCGCCGGCCAAAGCCGTTCGGAAAGTGCTCTCTGCTTCATCAAGGTTGCGCAATGACAAATAGATATTGCCGATTCCATTCAAGGATACGACGCGCGTCTTCTTGGCTACAGCATTTTTCATGGGAGACTGCTCGATCAAAGCCAAGGCTTTGAAATGATGATCTGAGGCATCAGCCAGCATACCCAACCGACGATAATTGGTACCGATATTGTTCAACGCCTGTGCCATGGCCAAGGTGTCGCGCAATTGTTCGGCAGCCAACAATCCGCGTTCGTGCAACTGTATGGCATCTACAAAAGAGGATTGTTCACGATAATACTTGCCCAAGGCTTCGCAGACAAGCACTTGCCCGGCCAAATTACGGTGTTGTGTGAAAGAATCCAGAAGAAGTGAAAGCGCTTCCGGTCCGCTTTGTTTTTTCACAAGTGAGGTCAGCTCTTCTTTTTGTTCGTCAGTTAAGGAGGAGGGCGTGCTCCGTCGACAAGAAGAGAGAGCCAATAAGAGGCCGAGAATCAACAACCACACTTGTCTTTCCATAAAGGTGATGAATAAGAGATTCCTATCTAAGAGAAAAATGAGGAGGAATAGTGTTTGCGAAGAGACGGAACAATCCTCCGTCCTTCGCAAACGCTCCTCAAAAAAATATCCGTTTATCAAAGTCCCTGACCGTGGCAGTTCTTGTATTTCTTGCCACTTCCACACGGACAAAGATCATTGCGTCCTACACGTTTCTCGGCACGAACAGGCTCTTTCGGGGTAGAGACATTTTCACTTTCACCGTCAACACTTGGCTTTTCTGCTTTGTATTGGCTCATGTCTTCATGTTCTTCCTCTTTTGCCTTCTCGATCAGGATGCGCTGACGTGCTTCAGCTGCGGCTTGAATGGCAGCGGCTTGCTGCGCCAAAGCTTGTGCACGGCGGGCTTCCATCTCCTGACGTTCTTCGTCAGAAACCTCACGTACCGGGATCTGACCGCGCATCAAGATAGCAACAGTCTTGCGGTTCATCGTGTCAACCATGTTCTTGAACAGGTTATATGACTCGAGCTTGTAGATCAACAACGGGTCTTTATGTTCATAGCTTGCATTCTGAACGGAGTGACGCAACTCATCCATTTCACGCAAGTGCTCTTTCCAAGCGTCGTCAATCGTATGGAGTACAACTGATTTTTGGAAGGCTTTCACGATGTTTTTGCATTCTCCTTCGTAACACTCTTTCAAGTTGCACGAAACATTGTACATACGTTTTCCATCAGTGATCGGAATCATGATGTTTTCATACATTGCCCCTTGCGTTTCATATACCTGTTTGATGACCGGCATTGCGACTTGCGACATGCGTTCCATGCGTTGTTTGTATGCTTTCAAGGCGGCATCGAAGAGCTTGTCGCCCAACACATCGGCTTTCATTGACTTGAATTCTTCATCCGTAAACGGAACTTCCAAGGCAAAAGTCCTGAACAATTCCATCTTGAAGCCATCGTAATCCATACTGTCTGCAAACTGTTCGGCAACGGCAATGGCAGTATCGTAGATCGTATTCAGCACATCCAAGCCGATTCGTTCACCCATCAGGGCATGACGACGGCGCGTGTAGATCACACTACGCTGAGAATTCATCACGTCATCGTATTCCAGCAAGCGTTTACGGATACCGAAATTGTTCTCTTCTACCTTCTTTTGTGCACGTTCTACGGATTTGCTCAACATGGAGTGTTCCAATACTTCACCCTCCTTGAAGCCCAATTTGTCCATCAATCCGGCAATCTTCTCTGAAGCGAAAAGACGCATCAATTGATCTTCCAAAGAAACAAAGAATACAGACGAGCCCGGGTCTCCCTGACGTCCTGCACGACCACGCAACTGACGGTCGACACGGCGGCTCTCATGGCGTTCTGTACCGATGATTGCCAAACCTCCTGCGGCTTTTACCTCCGGGCTCAGTTTGATATCCGTACCACGACCGGCCATGTTGGTGGCGATCGTCACCGTACTGCTCTGGCCTGCCAATGCAACGATCTCGGCCTCTTTTTGGTGCAACTTCGCATTCAAGACATTGTGCTTGATCTTGCGCAGTGTCAACATACGGCTCAACAATTCAGAAATCTCGACAGATGTTGTACCCACCAAGACGGGACGACCGGCTTGTGTCAACTGAACAATCTCTTCAATTACGGCAGAATATTTCTCACGCTTCGTCTTGTAGATGCGATCGTTCATATCGATGCGGGCAATAGGTCGGTTGGTCGGAATGACAACAACGTCCAATTTATAGATATCCCAAAACTCTCCGGCTTCAGTCTCGGCAGTACCGGTCATACCCGACAGTTTATGATACATACGGAAGTAGTTCTGCAGGGTGATTGTTGCGAATGTTTGGGTAGCGGCTTCGACTTTGACGCGTTCTTTTGCTTCGATTGCCTGGTGAAGACCATCCGAATAACGGCGTCCATCCATGATACGGCCTGTTTGTTCGTCGACAATCATGACCTTGTTGTCCATCACGACATACTCATCATCCTTCTCGAACAGGGTATAAGCCTTCAACAATTGGTTGATAGTGTGCACGCGTTCGCTCTTGACAGAGTAGTTGGCCAGCAATTCGTCTTTCTTCGCCTGTTTCTCTTCTTCCGTACCTTGCATGTGATCCAACTGAGAAAGTTCGGTGGCGATGTCGGGCAAAATGAAAAATTGAGGGTCGTCTGATTTACCTGTCAACAGATCAATACCCTTATCGGTCAGCTCTACACTGTTGTTCTTCTCGTCGATAACCATATACAATTCGTCTGTTGCCTCATGCATATGGCGCATATTCTCTGACATGAAGTATTCTTCTGTCTTCAACATCTGTGCCTTTACGCCCTGTTCGCTCAAGAATTTGATCAAGGCTTTGCTGCGTGGGAAACCTTTGTAGGCACGATACAGCTGAACCGTTCCCTCTTCCACCTCTTTAGGATCGCTGCTTGCCATTTTCTTTTTGGCTTCGATCAGCAATTTTTGGCAGAGTTCGCGCTGAGCATTGACCACCACTTCTACGTTTGGACGGAACATTTCGAACAATTGCTCCTCGCCTCGTGGAATAGGACCGGAGATGATCAACGGAGTACGTGCATCATCGATCAAGACAGAGTCGACCTCATCGACGATAGCATAGTTATGTTTGCGCTGAACCAAGTCCTTCGGACTGGTTGCCATGTTATCACGCAAATAGTCAAAACCAAATTCATTGTTGGTACCGAACGTGATATCCGCCATGTAAGCACGGCGACGAGCATCGGAGTTCGGCTGGTGTTTGTCAATACAATCGACAGACAAGCCATGGAACATATACAACGGGCCCATCCATTCCGAGTCACGTTTTGACAAATAGTCGTTGACAGTTACGACATGAACGCCATTTCGGGTCAAGGCATTCAAGAATACAGGCAAGGTAGCCACCAAGGTTTTACCTTCACCGGTTGCCATTTCTGCAATCTTTCCTTTATGCAAAACGACACCACCGAAGAGCTGCACGTCATAGTGTACCATATTCCAGGTAATCTCACTACCGCCGGCCATCCAATGGTTGGCGTAAATGGCTTTATCATCTTCGATGCGAACGAAATCGAAACGGGTAGCCAACTCACGGTCGAAGTCGTTGGCTGTCACCACTACCTCTGCATTTTCAGAGAAGCGGCGAGCTGTATCTTTCATGACGGCGAATACTTGCGGAAGGACCTCTTCCAAAGCTAACTCCATCTTGTCGGTGATCTCTTTCTCGATCTTGTCTACTTCTGCCCAGATAGCTTCGCGTTCTTCCAGTTCCTTGCCGTCGATTCCTTCGCGCAGTTTGTTTACTTTTGCTTTTTCATCAGCTACAAAGTCTTGGATATACTGCTTGATATCATCGATTTTCTTACGCAATTCGTCGTTCGACAACTGCTGAATCGATGGATAAACAGCCTTGATCTTTTCCACATACGGAGTGATCTCTTTCAAGTCTCGTTGAGACTTGTTTCCGAATAACTTCGTCAAAAACTCATTAAATCCCATATTTTATAAAATTGGCGGTGGAGGTTTTCTTTCTTTTTTCATCACCTCACACCGAAAAGGTTACTACTATTAATTATTTGGTTTAGTCATGATGAGGCCAAGGTCATTACAACCGTTTCAGTGGCTCATCATTTCAAAGAGAGGCAATGCCTTCGAAGCATTCGGCGATCTTATTCGCAGGATATGGGTAACGGTCGGTGCTATTTCCGTCGCTTTGATGTCGCGATAGATTCGTTCCGGCTTTATGCCACATCCCATGAATACAAGTGGTGTGATGACTGCACTATTACGTATGATCTTTACTTTCTCTTTTGCATTATCCCAGTTGATTTTCCACCCCGGTTGCAGTTCGACGATCAGATCGCCACGCCCCAAGTGGTGTGTTCCTTCGCGAAATTTGGCTGTTCCTTCGTTCCAATCGCCGAAGAGCAAACTATTGTCGGTAGTCACATGCTGCACGCCGCTGAACTCTTTCAAGAAGGCGGCCGCTTTGTTTTGTACAGTCGTCAGATCGAGTTTGGCATCCTCTATCGCTTTGCGGTTCAAATAGATCTGGTTGTTGTAGAAGCCTTTCACCCAATTGGTCTGCTGCCCGTACAAAGCCATCATATACATATTGAGCAAAGCCACGCAACGCTTCGGGTGGAACTCCCCACCTACGACAGCAGCCTCCAGTTCAGGGGCATACGACTCTTCGCTTTTGTAATAGCCCGACCCGGTGAATACGACCAAGGTCTTGGACAATCCCACCTTCTTATCAATGGCATCCAACAACTGCTCGATATCTTTATCCAATTGACAATAAGCGTCTTGAATCTCGTATGAGTACTCTTTGTTCATATTGCCGCGATAGTTGCCCGCATAGTAGGTGACGGATAACATATCGGGACAGGTACGTGTGCCAAAACCGCCATACTCCAAGAATTGCAATGCCAGACGATTGACCTCCTTATTGACGAAAGGTGTCGTCTTCAGATTGGGATAGCAATACAACTCCTTCTCACTGAACGTATATTTGAAGGCCGGCTCTTCCGTTACATAAGGGAAGGCCTTCATCTTCTCTTGTCCGATGGAAGGAGTCCAAATCATCTTGCTCAAGCGAGAAGACAATGACTCTGCCCCACTGTTATAGCGGTCGATATACCAAGGAACACTCTTGTAGTAGGTGGTGGTGGCCCATTTTCCATTCGTATTGTCGATCCAAAACGCTCCGTTGGCTGCATGGCCGGCCGACAAGATGGCCGCCTCGGCATTGGGGGCTATGGAATAGACATCGCTCTTCCCTTTGGAGGCAATCTTCAGCTCGTCGCCGATGGTCGAACTGAACAACGCTTTCGGCGAATAGTTGTCGCGGGTGAAGTTGCCCAGATAAGAAGAGTCGTAGAGGATGGAGCTCTCCTTTTCTTTGTCGAAGTCGTACTTCTTGCCGGAAGATATGCCATTGAAACATGGATTCGATCCGGTAAACAACGTAGCAAAGGCGGTTGCCTCGTCGACATTCGAGAATTCAAAGTGGATATTCGAATAGACTTTTCCCTCGTTCAGCAACCGTTTGAAGCCTCGCTCGCCCAAAGTATTGTAAAAGTACTCGATATAATCGCCCCGCAGCTGGTCGACTGTGATGCAGACCACCAACTTCGGCATCTGTTGTTGCGCTTCGATATTGGTAACGGCCAATATAGCGATCAACGATGATAATATTTTTCGTACTTTGTTGTCCATTTATTTTACTGTCAATCAATCAGTTTTACCCGTTTGCCTCGCATATCTCATATAAGAAAGCGACCGCATCCATAATGCAACAGCCAACGGAATAACGGCAATGTTAAAGTGTTGAGAGAGAAACATTCCACCCAACAGCAAAGCCGATATCGCCACAAAGTTAATAAAATGGTAATAAAAAACAGCTTTTCTGCACTTTTTTCCGAAGGAAAGTGGCAAAACAAGCAAATGTAACGGCTGCATCCACAGCAGATTCCAATTGGGAGAGGTGCATGGATGCTCGGAAATGAAATTCAAAAAGAAGAGGATGCATCCTCCCAAGCCCGCTGCCGTAAAGAGCAATCGGTCGACCCACTTGCAGTAGGTAGCACGCTTCCACTCAACCCCCACCACGCCCAAAAGCAGGAGCAACAGCAAGAGGGCACACGCCAACGGCGTCAACCAAGTGGCAGACTCCTCGTCTGGATCTTCGTCTGCGGGAAGGATGTTCGTCTCGCGCACCAGGCTTCGCTCCGTAGTGTCGCCTGCGATCGTGGCCGAAGCCATGGCCTCTTTCATATATTCGGGCAAGAACATCATCTCGTGTGGAGTTGCCTCGCGGTCAGTTGGCCGTCCCAATGCCAGATCACAGCCGAATGTCAGCCAAGGATGTTTTCGTGTGCTGCTATTGATCATGTCGCGAAACGTCTGTTTTGCAGGTTGCCAATGGTATTGAACCGAGCCGGAAACGTTTTGTTCGATCAATTGAACAAGGCGCGTGGCACAGTTGTCGAAGAAGAAATTATAGCGATATGTCCTGTTTTGCGGTTGATAATTCACCTCCAACGCTTGCCATATCGCCATACATTCGGTGGGCGTAAGGTTCAGTACCTGCTCAGTTACTGTACTACCACGCATCTGATATTCGACGATATAATCCGAATAGCGGCAAGCACCTAACATATAATCGGTCTCCCCTTTGGCAAACCGATAGATGAAGTTAGGCTGCGAGAAGCTGAAGAGTCCGTAGTTAAACACCAGGTCCAGCTTCTGCTGTTCGTCTTGTATGCGCAAGGCCGCATGCCCATAGAGCGTATACACCTCCCCTTCGTAGGGAGCACTCGTCAGGAGGCTGACCTTCATCTCGGCCCTCATCGGAAGAAGCACGAGAAAAAGCCCCAACACCCCAAGAAGGCTATGCCTTATGTACGATTTCTTCGTCATTATGCGCTATACATTATTCTATTATAAGCAAGAAAAAATTCCAAGCCTCTTTTTGGGCAGCTATCGAGTTTTAAAAAGTTTTCTCTCGAACAAACTGCAGTTTACTCGGCATGAAACTCGAGTTTTCCCCTGAATGAACTGCAGTTTTCATTGCATAAAACTATAGTTAACTCGCCACCAACTACAGGTTTATATCCGAATAATTTATTCAAAACTGCGGAAAAGTCTGCTCGGCACTCTTCATGCACTGCTCGATATCCGCCTTGCTGCCCGAGAAAGGACCCATCTTTTCGATTTTCAGCGTAGAGATAGCGGCCGCCACCCGTCCTGCTTCGTCGATGCTCATCTGCTTGGCGCGGCAATAGAGATAGCCTGTCATGTAGGTATCGCCGCATCCGGTAGCGTCAATCACCTCCTTCGGTTTGTAGGCGGGTATCTTATGAAAATCTTTTCCGTCGTAGATCACCGAGCCGTTGCTTCCCAATGTCAGCAACACTTCCTTTACGCCCCAAGCATAAAGTTCCTTGGCGGCCTTGACAACATCTTCAGTGCCGGTCAGCGACAAGGTCTCCTGTTCGTTGGCTTTCAGGAAATAGACATACTGAAGGAAGTCGCGCTTGTCTGCCCAGTCGACAGGAAACACATCCTCGCCCCGCACTTCGCGCAGATATCCTTGCGAGTCGATCGAGATTCGTCCTTTCTGAGAGAGGTAACGAACGACATCGAGCGAGAAATCGTCGGCCAGCAAGCTGCCCAAATGGAAGATGTCGGCTTCGATATTCTGCATATAGTCGACCGTGAACGGATCGGCCTTGGCCAGCACGCGTTGCGTACGATTGTCTTGGTTCTCGCCGTATATATTTTCGAAATAGACAGAATGTTTGCTTGGCATCACCTCGACGGTAATCCCCATCTTTCTCAAATCATCCACCACATGCATATCTTCCCTGCCCAAGGCCGTGATCAATGCAAAATCAATATCATCAAATGCTTTAATTGCATGAGAGAAATAATAAGACGTGCCGCCCGGCATGTGTGCCGTACGCTTAGGCGTTACAATTTTATCGTGAGTAATATGCCCTACGCAGCATAATTCATGTTTGCTCATATATGTCAATTTTATTAGCGGGGCAAAAGTAAGAAAACTATTCTTTAGAAGCAAGAAAAAGGAACCCGTTTCTCAACGAGCTCCTTCCCTTTCCCAAACAAAAAATAATAAAGACTACTGCTTATAGCAATTAACGAATGAATAATAATTCTCGATATTTAGGCAGTGTCCATATCTGGTCATCGACTGTCAATTCAAGCTTATCGATGTGATAGCGAATTGACTCCATCAATGGAACGATTTCGTCGTGATAAGCGATTGCTTTCTCGCGCTCTGATGCGATTTTGTTGGCAACCTTTCGTTTCTCAACCATCTCATCTACCTTCTCTTTGATGAAGATGGTATGGTTGGCGATCTCCTCAATGATTTCAACGTTCTTCGAAGAGAGATGAGCGGCCTTGTCGGCAGAGAAAAGGTCTTTCATCTTATATACGTTGTCGATCAACGAAGATTGGTATTTGATTGCCATCGGAATGATATGGTTCATGGCCAAGTCGCCCAACACGCGCGCCTCGATCTGAACTTTCTTCGTATACATTTCCCACTTAACTTCGTTGCGGGCTTCGAGCTCGACGCGCGTCATGACGCCTGTAGATTCGAACATCTTCACGCTCGAGTCAGAAAGATAAGCATCGAAGATGAGCGGAACGCTTGTCTCGCAATCCAATCCGCGGCGAGCTGCTTCCTCTTTCCATTCTTCGCTATAGCCGTTACCGTCGAAGTGGATAGCCTTACACTCTTTCACCTCTTTGCGGATCTCCTCGACAATGGCAGAGAACTTGTCGGCACCGGCTGCGATCTTCGCATCGACAGCTGCCTTGAATTCTTTCAACTGTTCAGCTACGGCTGCGTTCAATGCCAACATAGCCGATGCACAGTTGGCAGATGAACCTACGGCACGGAACTCGAAACGGTTACCGGTAAAGGCGAAAGGTGAGGTACGGTTACGGTCGGTGTTATCGATCAACAGCTCAGGGATGCGTGCAATGTCCAACTTCAAACCTTGCTTGCCGGCCAATATAAAGTCTTCTGTTTCGCTCTTCTCGAGGTGTTCCAACACGGCAGAGAGCTGTGTTCCCAAGAAGCAAGAGATGATTGCTGGAGGAGCCTCGTTGGCACCCAGACGATGGGCATTGGTAGCCGAAGCGATACTTGCCTTCAACAGAGCATTGTGCTTGTGAACGGCTTTCAATACGTTGACGATGAATGTCACGAAACGCAAGTTTTCTTCCGGAGTCTTGCCCGGAGCCATCAGCAAAGTTCCGTTGTCAGTACCCAACGACCAGTTATTGTGTTTACCTGAACCATTCACACCCTTGAACGGTTTCTCGTGCAACAATACGCGGAAGCCATGCTTGCGGGCGATGTTACGCATCAGTGCCATCACCAAGAGGTTGTGGTCGTTGGCCAAGTTACACTCTTCGAAGACAGGAGCCAACTCGAACTGGTTCGGAGCCACCTCGTTGTGACGTGTCTTGACCGGGATACCCAACTTCAATGATTCGATCTCCAACTCTTTCATGAATTCCAACACACGAGGAGGAATTGCACCGAAGTAGTGGTCTTCAAGCTGTTGGTTTTTAGAACTTTCGTGACCCATCAACGTACGGCCGGTCATCAACAAGTCCGGGCGGGCAGCATACAATCCTTCATCTACGAGGAAATATTCCTGTTCCCAACCCAAATAGGCATATACTTTCTTTACTTCCGGATCAAAATAGTGGCATACATCGACCGCTGCCTTGTTGACAGCCTCCAATGCTTTCAGCAAAGGTGCCTTATAATCGAGTGATTCGCCTGTATAAGCGATGAAAATCGTTGGAATACACAACGTATCGCCTATGATAAATGCAGGAGAAGAGGGGTCCCAAGCAGAATAGCCACGCGCTTCGAAGGTGTTACGGATACCACCATTAGGGAAGCTGGAAGCGTCTGGCTCTTGTTGGATCAGCAGTTTTCCTTCGAACTCTTCAAGGACACCGCCCTTACCATCGTGTTCGATAAAAGCATCATGTTTCTCTGCGGTTCCCTCCGTCAAGGGATGGAACCAGTGCGTATAGTGAGTAACTCCCATTTCGAGAGCCCATTTTTTCATTCCGGCAGCCACTGCATTGGCAGTCTCGCGATCTAAAGGAGTATTATTGTCGATACAGTCGATCAACTTTTCATATACTTTTTCGGGTAAGTATTTAAACATTTTCGCCCGATTGAAAACATGCGAGCCATAGTATTCTGAAGGGCGTTCAGCAGGAGCCACCACGTCAGTCACCTTCTTTTCGAAAGCTGACTCTACAACTTTAAATCTTAATTTAGACATAATACCTCTATTTTTTTACAATTAATAAAATCATTTTTTCAATAAACCTAAACCATTTTCAACGCATCCATTGCTTGATACGTTCGATTGCCTCGATGGTATCTTCACGATCGCCAAAAGCAGTCAGTCGCAGATACCCCTCACCGCTGGGGCCGAATCCGACACCCGGCGTGCTGACGATATATACTTCGTACAATAACTTCTCGAAAAACTTCCACGAAGTAAGTCCGTCAGGTGTCTTAACCCAAAGATAGGGAGCATTCGTACCGCCATATACCTTCAAGCCACACTGCTCCAATCCCTCTTTCATGATCTTGGCATTCTGCATGTAATAGTCGATCGTAGCGCGGACTTGCTTCTTGCCTTCGGGCGTATAGATAGCTTCCGCTCCCCGCTGTGTGATATAGCTGGTACCATTGAATTTCGTACACTGGCGACGCAGCCAAAGCTTGTTGAGGGAAGCCGTCTCGCCTTTCAGCGTGAAAGCGTTCAACTCTTTGGGCACAACGGTATAGCCACAACGAACTCCTGTAAAGCCTGCCGTCTTAGAGAAGCTACGGAATTCGATAGCCACTTTCTTGGCTCCTTTTATTTCGTAGATAGAATGCGGCACATTACTATCCTTGATATAGGCTTCATAAGCGGAGTCGTACATGATGATTGCCTCATTTTCGAGAGCATAGTTGACCCATTTCTTCAACTCTTCCTTGGTCAGTGTTGTTCCTGTCGGATTGTTCGGATAGCATAAATAGATGATATCCACCCGTTGAGATGGCAGTTGTGGGATAAAATCATTCTCTTCCGTACAAGGAATATACACCACATCGCTCCATTTGCCGTCGTTACAAACGCCCGTTCGCCCAGCCATCACATTCGAGTCGATATAGACAGGATAGACAGGGTCTGTCACACCAATGCTATTGTCATGGCGCAACATATCACCAATGTTGCCACAATCGCTCTTCGCTCCGTCACTGATAAACACCTCGCTCGGCTCAATGAATACACCGATGCTTTCATAATCGTTTTTGATGATCGCATCGATCAGGAACGAATATCCCTGTTCGGGTCCATAACCGTGGAATGTCTCCTTGCAAGCCATCTCATCGACAGCTTTGTGCATTGCTTCGATAACAGCAGGAGCCAGTGGTTGAGTCACATCACCGATTCCCATACGAATGATTTTGTTCTTCGGATGGGTAATCTTAAAGCTATTTACTTTTTTCGCAATGTCCGAAAACAAGTAATTGCTTTGCAGTTTTAAAAAATGTTCATTTACTAAAGCCATACGCCTCTGTCATTTATTATTTTGTTTGTTGTCTGTTCAACCTTCAATTGTTCCTTCGAAAACGATTTCCGCAGCACCTGTCATGTAGACGTGATTATCTTTGCTACTCCACAAGATAGAGAGTTGTCCTCCGTCCATAACGATGGGCACCTCCTTGTCGAATGGCATCTTGTCTAAGGCAATATAAGCCACAGCCGTCGCACAAGCACCCGTACCGCATGCCATCGTGATGCCCGAACCGCGCTCCCACACCCGCATTCGGATAGAACCATCCGCCAACCGTTGGGAAAATTCGATGTTGGCACGATCCTTGAAATAGGGATGATGTTCAAGAAGAGGTCCGACCGTCGGCAGATCGACACGACTGATATCGTCCACTTCCAGCACATAGTGAGGATTCCCCATCGAAACAAACGAACCAGTATATGTCTCCTTTTCAGTCGAAAGTGGCAACTCCTTGGCAAAAACTTGCGGCTCACCCATATCAACCGTCACACTTTCCACCTTATTATATATATTAATGTGGAGTTGCAGATATTTTATTCCGGAGAGGGTTTCAAGAGAAACCACTTTCTTCTGCGTCAAACCTTTCTCATATACATATTTTCCAATACACCGCGAAGCGTTTCCGCACATCATAGCTTCGGATCCATCCGCATTAAAGATGCGCATTTTGAAGTCAGCCACTTCTGACGGTTCGATCAACACCAAGCCATCCGAACCGATCCCTGTATGATAAGCACTCCAAATTTGTGCCTTCTCTATCGGATCAGCAATCGGACATTTCGAAGTGTCTACATAAATATAATCGTTGCCCGCCCCCTGCATCTTTGTGAATTGAAATATCATTTTGTATATTGTTTTGTTGGAAATATATTTTTCTGTTTTAATTTTCCGCAAATATATATCATTTTGTACTAACAACAATAAGATTTACTATTTAATATTGGTTATTTTTATTCTTATTACAAAATATAAGCAATAAAACCGTTTTCCATTACTATCTGTAATCATTTCCGCTATTTATAGAAATAATCGTAACCGTTTTTTAGGTAGCTAAAAAATAAAAAATAAAATTTCTTCTATTATTGATTACATTTTGATTTATATATACTATATTTGCCGTGCATTTTGACAAGAACGAATGAAATAATTAAATTTTAGGTAACAGATGAAGCGAAATTCTAATCTTTTAGACATGAAATGCGGTTTATACGATTCCGCAAACGAGCATGACGCTTGTGGAGTCGGTATGTTGGCCAACATACGTGGAGAGAAATCGCATAAAATTGTTGATTCAGCATTGACAGTTTTAGAAAACATGCGCCACCGTGGTGCAGAAGGTGCAGACAACAAGACAGGTGACGGTGCCGGAATTTTGGTTCAGATTCCTCATGAGTTTATTTTGTTGCAAGGAATACCTGTACCGGAAAAGGGACGTTATGGTGTCGGTTTTTTCTTTTTGCCTAAAGAAGAGAAGCACCAGACGAGTATCCTGCGAATGATCACCGAAGAGATTGAGCGCACTTCGCTTTCATTATTGAAAGTAAGAGACGTACCTGTCAACTCATCTATTTTAGGAAAAGATGCTTTGGCTACTGAGCCCGCCATGAAGCAGTTCTTTATCACGGGCGGAATGCAACAACAGGAGTTGGAATTGAAGCTTTACATCGTGCGTAAACGCATTGAGAAACGCGTGATGGAGGCTGCAGCCGAGGTAGATCCTCGCCATGACTTCTATATCTCATCCCTTTCGACGAAGAACGTCGTCTACAAGGGCATGTTGGAATCGCTTCAGCTTCGCCAATACTTCCCGGACTTAACCAATGAATATTTCACGAGTGGTTTGGCATTGGTTCACTCACGCTTCAGCACCAACACCTTCCCAACCTGGAGCTTGGCGCAACCATTCAGAATGTTAGCCCACAATGGAGAGATCAACACCATCCGCGGCAATCGCGCGTGGTTGACGGCTCGCGAAAGTGTCTTGACTTCACCCAACCTGGCTGAATACATGGATGATATCCGTCCTATTATACAACCGAACATGAGTGATAGTGCTTCGTTGGACAACGCTTTGGAATTCCTTATCGCTTCAGGGCTGAG
The DNA here is from genome assembly GCA_963657455.1 of bacterium. Classification (GTDB taxonomy): domain Bacteria; phylum Bacteroidota; class Bacteroidia; order Bacteroidales; family Tannerellaceae; genus Parabacteroides. The sequence continues at coordinate 8,117 of CAVKMU010000012.1, read as the reverse complement.
CATTCCTCATGCCATGGCCATGTTAGTGCCGGAGAGTTTCAATGCGAAGAACCCGATATCAGACGACTTGAAAGCTTTCTTCGAATACCACTCGATCTTGGCCGAGCCGTGGGACGGACCTGCCGACCTCTTGTTCAGCGACGGACGTTATGCGGGAGGTATGCTGGACAGAAACGGTCTTCGCCCGGCCCGCTACCTGATCACCAACAACGATACGATCTTGATTGCTTCAGAGGTAGGCGTATTGGACATCGACCCGAGCCAAATCAAAGAGAAAGGAAAGCTGCAACCCGGCAAGATCCTCTTGATCGATACCGAAGAGGGCAAGCTTTACCGTGACAAAGAGTTGAAAGAGCAATTGGCAAAGGCGCACCCTTATCGCCAATGGATTGCCGACAACTGTACGGAGCTCGACGAATTGAAGTCCGGCCGTAAGGTGGCCCACACTGTTGAAGCGTACGACAAACAGCTGCGCGCCTTCGGCTATACGAGAGAAGACATTGAGAAGATTCTGGTACCTATGTGTACAGGCGGTGCAGAACCGATCAGCTCGATGGGTAATGACACTCCGTTGGCAGTATTGTCAGACCGTCCTCAGTTGTTGTTCAACTATTTCCGTCAGCAGTTTGCACAAGTTACCAACCCGCCTATTGACCCGATCCGCGAAGAGCTCGTCATGAGTCTGGTGGAATATATCGGATCGGTCGGCAACAACATATTGACACCGAGCGAAACCCACTGCAAGATGGTGCGTTTGAAATGCCCTATCTTGAGTGATACCCAACTCGACATTCTCTGCAACATCCGCTATAAAGGTTTCAAGACCGTGAAATTGCCGATGCTGTTTGAGGTATCCAAGGGCGAGGCAGGCTTGAAAGAGGCCCTCACCGAGCTCTGTAAAGAGGCGGCACAGTCTGTTACAGACGGTGCTAACTACATCATTCTTACCGACCGCAACAATGACCCGAAGTATGCTGCCATCCCATCTCTCTTGGCAGTGAGTGCCGTTCACCACTATCTGATTTCTGTCAAGAAACGTGTGCAGACAGCGTTGGTGGTCGAGACAGGCGAATTGCGCGAGGTGATGCATGCCGCTCTGTTGTTGGGCTATGGCGCCAGTGCCGTGAACCCCTACATGGCCTTTGCCATCCTCGACGATTTGGTAAAGAGTCAGACCATCCAACTCAACTACGAGACAGCCGAAAAGAACTATATCAAATCACTCTGCAAGGGCTTGTTGAAGGTGATGAGCAAGATGGGTATCAGTACGATTCGTAGTTATCGAGGTGCGAAATTGTTTGAAGCCATCGGCATCAGCGAAGAGTTGTCAAACACCTACTTCGGACAAACGGCCAGCAAGGTGGGCGGTATCGGCTTGAAAGAGATCACTGCCGATGCCATTTCCCGCCACGATGCTGCCTATTGCGATGAAATCTCTCCTGTTTTGGAGCACAAAGGCATCTATTCTTTCCGCAAAGATGGTGAGAAACATGCCTGGAACCCTGAGACCATCTCCACTCTGCAGTTGGCTACCCGCTTGGGAAGCTATAAGAAATTCAAGGAATACTCTCATCTGATTGACGACAAAGAGTCGCCTATCTTCCTGAGAGATTTCTTCACGTTCAAGAAAGAGAAGGCTGTTCCTTTAGAAGAGGTCGAGCCCGCATCCGAGATCATGAAACGCTTCGTGACCGGCGCTATGAGCTTCGGATCCATCAGCAAGGAGGCACACGAGACGATGGCCATAGCCATGAACAGCATCCACGGACGAAGCAACACCGGCGAGGGTGGGGAAGATCCTGCCCGTTTCGCTCCGCAAGCGGACGGCACTTTGCTCCGCTCGGCCATCAAACAGGTGGCATCAGGCCGTTTTGGTGTGACAACAGAATATTTGGTGAATGCAGACGAGATACAGATCAAGATTGCACAAGGAGCCAAGCCGGGCGAAGGCGGACAGCTTCCGGGCTATAAGGTGAATGACATCATTGCCAAGACCCGCCACTCTATCCCCGGTATCTCATTGATTTCTCCTCCACCTCACCACGACATTTACTCGATCGAGGATTTGTCGCAGTTGATTTTCGACCTGAAGAACGTCAACCCACGCGCTGAAATCAGTGTCAAGTTGGTATCCGAAAGCGGAGTCGGCACGATTGCCGCCGGTGTAGCCAAGGCAAAGGCTGACCGTATTGTCATCTCAGGAGCCGAGGGCGGTACCGGTGCTTCACCATTGAGCTCTATCCGCTATGCGGGTCTTCCTACCGAGATCGGATTGGCAGAGGCACAACAGACGCTCGTTCTCAACAACCTCCGCGGACTGGTGAAGGTGCAGACCGACGGCCAGATCAAGACAGGTCGCGACATTGTCTTGATGGCCTTGCTCGGTGCCGAAGAGTTCGGCTTTGCCACCTCTGCCTTGATCGTCATGGGATGTGTGATGATGCGCAAATGCCACATGAACACTTGTCCTGTCGGTGTCGCCACACAAGACGAAGAGTTGCGCAAGCGCTTCCATGGAAAAGCTGCCTATTTGGTGAACTTCTTCACCTTCCTGGCCGAAGAGGTACGCGAATACCTTGCCGAGTTAGGCTTCCGCAAGATGGAAGAGATCATCGGACGAACAGACTTGATCATCCGTAAGCCGTCAGACCATATCGAGAAACATGACACACTCGACTTCAGTCGTCTGCTCTATATGCCGGAAGAGGCTCTGACAGGTCGTGCTTTGCATAATGTAGTGACACAAACACACCTCATTGATCAGGTGAAAGACAAAGATATCATCGCCCATGCAAAAGCCGCTATCGAAGAGAAACAGGAAATCTCGCTGAGCTATCCGATCATCAACACCGACCGCTCGGTAGGTGCTATGCTCTCCGGCGAGATTGCCCAACGTTATGGCAACGAAGGATTGCCCGAAAGCACGCTGAACATCCGCTTCAAGGGATCGGCAGGACAAAGCTTTGGCGCATTTCTGGCGCATGGCGTGGATTTCCGCCTCGAGGGTGAAGCCAACGATTATTTGGGTAAGGGATTGAGTGGCGGACGCATCTCGTTGCTGCCTCCTACCCGTTCGACGTTTGCTCCTGAAGAGAATATCATCGCAGGAAATACGCTGATGTATGGCGCCACCAGCGGTGAGGTTTACATCAACGGTCGCGTAGGCGAACGCTTCTGCGTACGTAACTCCGGTGCCGTAGCCGTAGTAGAAGGCGTAGGCGACCATTGTTGCGAATACATGACCGGTGGACGTGTCGTCGTACTGGGTACTACAGGTCGTAACTTCGCTGCCGGCATGAGCGGTGGTGTAGCCTATGTGTGGAACAAGGAGGGCAACTTCGACTTCTTCTGCAACATGGAGATGGTCGAGTTGTCACTGATCGAAGACTCGCGTGCTCGCAAGGAGCTGCATGAGCTGATCCGCAAACACTATCACTACACCGGCAGTCCATTGGCCGGCCGTATGCTTGACAAATGGGACAAGTATGTCGATGAATTCATCCAAGTCGTTCCGATTGAGTACAAGAAAGTGCTGCAGGAAGAGCAGATGAAGAAATGGCAGGAGAAGATTGCACAGATGCAAAGAGATTATTAACAGATTGTTCGATTCCAAACAATAAAGAAAGATATGGGAAATCCTAAGGCATTCCTTACTATACACCGCAAAGAGGCCGGCTACCGTCCGGTACATGATCGCATTGACGATTTCAGTGAAGTGGAACAAACATTGAACACGAACGACCGCCGCACGCAAGCATCGCGTTGCATGGACTGTGGCGTACCGTTCTGCCATTGGGCCTGCCCGTTAGGCAACAAACAGCCTGAATGGCAAGACACGCTGTATAAGGGCAACTGGAAAGAAGCCTATGAGATACTGACAACAACGAGCGACTTCCCCGAGTTCACGGGCCGCATTTGTCCCGCCCTCTGCGAGAAGAGCTGCGTGCTGAACCTCAGCTGCCACGAGCCGGTGACTATCCGTGAGAACGAAGTGGCCATCATCGAAGCAGCTTTCCGCGAAGGATATGTACAACCTATCACTCCCGTGCGCAACGGCCATCGCGTGGCAGTAATCGGCAGTGGACCTGCAGGGCTGACTGTTGCCAACCGCCTGAACCATAAAGGATATGAAGTGACTGTATACGAGAAGAATGAGAAGCCCGGCGGATTGCTCCGCTTCGGTATTCCCAACTTCAAGTTGGCCAAGAACATTATCGACCGCCGCATCCGCGTCATGGAGCAGGAAGGTGTTACATTCAAGGTCAATAGCTTCGTTGGCACAGACGTATCGGCCGACGAGATTGTCCGCTCGTTCGATGCCGTCTGTTTGGCAATCGGATCGGAAGTGCCACGCGACCTTCCTATTGAGGGTCGCTCGGCCAAAGGCGTCTACTTCGCCCTTGACCTCCTTTCGCAACAAAACCGACAGTTGGAGGGTATTCCTGTGCCGCAAGACAAACTGATCAGCTGCAAGGGCAAGAAAGTGCTGATCATCGGTGGTGGTGATACCGGTAGCGACTGTGTCGGGACGGCCAACCGCCAGCATGCAGCTCGCGTCATGCAGATCGAGATCATGCCCAAGCCGCCGGTTGACTACAACCCCGCTACTCCTTGGCCAATGTATCCGCAGATCCTCAAGACCAGCAGCAGCCATGAAGAGGGATGTATCCGCCGTTGGTCGCTTGCCACGAATCGCTTCATCAGCGAACAGGGTGTACTGAAAGGGGTCGAAGTGGAAGAGGTGGAATGGATCCCCGGTGCAGCGGGCGAGCGTCCGCAGATGAAAAAGACGGGCAAGGTGGAGACCATCGAAGCCGATCTCGTCTTCCTCGCCATGGGCTTTGTCCACCCCGAGCACGACGGATTGGTGAAACAGCTGGGCTTGAACCTCGACGGACGGCAGAACATTGCCACCGACGAAGGAATGAAAACCTCGGCCTTCAAGGTATTTGCCTGCGGCGATGCCGTCAGCGGTGCCAGTCTGGTAGTAAGAGCCATGGCAGCCGGCAAGAAGACAGCCGAAGCAATCGATCAATATCTGACAAAATAAAACAACAAAACATTAAAACAAACAAAATACAAGCCGACTGCATGCCGGCATATTAACGAAGAGGAGTATAAGAACATGTGTGGTATAACTGCAATTTTCGACATCCGTGAGGGCGAAGCCTCACTGCGTAAGCAAGCATTGATCATGAGTAAACGTATCCGCCATCGCGGACCGGACTGGAGCGGCATCTACGAAGGAAAGACAGCCATCCTGGCGCACGAACGCCTTTCCATTGTCGATCCTACTTCGGGCGGACAACCGCTCAAAAGCAAGGACGGTAAACTGATCTTGGCCGTCAACGGTGAGATCTACAACCATAAGGAGATCCGCGAACAGCTCAAGGACGAATACGAGTTCCAGACCGGGTCGGACTGCGAAGTGATCCTGGCTCTCTACCGCAAGAAGGGCATCCACTTTCTCGAAGACTTGAGCGGCATCTTCGCTTTCGCTCTCTACGATGCAGAGAAAGATGTCTATCTGATCGCCCGCGACCCGATCGGCGTCATACCGATGTATATCGGCCACGATGCAGCAGGCCATGTGATGGTCTCTTCCGAGCTGAAAGGACTCGAAGGCTATGCCACTGAATACGACCAGTTCAAGCCGGGCCACTACTACTATAGCGAAGATCACAAACTGACTCGCTGGTATACGCGCGACTGGATGACATACGATGCTGTCAAAGACAACCCAGCCTCTGTACAGGAGCTGCATGACGCCCTCGAAGCTGCCGTCAAACGTCAGTTGATGAGCGATGTGCCTTACGGTGTATTATTGTCAGGCGGTTTGGATTCATCCATCACTTCGGCAGTAGCCAAGAAGTTCGCTTCGAAACGTATCGAGACCAACGACCAGTCCGACGCATGGTGGCCACAACTCCACTCGTTTGCTGTCGGCTTGAAAGGTGCCCCCGATCTGGCAGCAGCCAAGAAGGTGGCTGATGCGATCGGCACCGTCCACCACGAGATCAACTACACCATCGAGGAGGGTTTGGATGCTATCCGCGACGTTATCTACTATATTGAGACTTACGACGTGACAACAGTCCGTGCTTCTACCCCGATGTATCTCCTCTCGCGCGTCATCAAGAGCATGGGTATCAAGATGGTGTTGAGCGGCGAAGGTGCCGACGAGGTGTTCGGTGGCTATCTCTACTTCCATAAAGCCCCCAATGCCAAGGCATTCCACGAAGAGACGGTCCGCAAGCTGAGCAAGCTCTACCTCTACGACTGCCTCCGCGCCAACAAGAGTCTCTGCGCTTGGGGTGTTGAAGGACGTGTTCCGTTCCTCGACAAGGAGTTCCTCGACGTGGCCATGCGCATCAACCCTGAAGCCAAGATGTGTCCGGGCAAGACCATCGAGAAGAAGATCCTCCGCGAAGCCTTCAGCGACATGCTGCCGGCCGAAATCGCCTGGCGCCAGAAAGAGCAGTTCTCCGACGGTGTAGGATACAGTTGGATCGACACTTTGAAGAAAGTTACATCTGAGGCAGTATCAGACGAAGAGATGGCGCATGCAGCCGAACGTTTCCCGATCAACACCCCGATGAACAAGGAAGAGTATTACTACCGCTCCATCTTCGAAGAACACTTCCCCAGCGAAAGCGCCGCTCGCTCCGTGCCGAGCGTACCGAGCGTAGCCTGCTCTACGGCCGAAGCCCTCGCTTGGGATGCTTCGTTCAAGAACATGAACGACCCGAGCGGACGTGCCGTCAAAGGCGTACACGACGCTGCCTACTAAGCATGCTATAACTTCTTATAAAAGGCTCTTCCCCATACATCCACAAGAGGGGAAGGGCCTTCTTTTTGTAAGAAAAACAAGGGCTTTACTTGAATTCGTTTTTCTTATTACGTCAAAGAACAGAGGCAAGAAAGGAGAGCCTCCTGAAAGTATAGAAGGTTGAGTCTTGCTCTGTTGATGATACATATATACAACAATAGCAACCGTCACTATGAACCAAAAGTAACAGTCGCTATTGTTTTGTTGAACCCACATGTTGCAGTTGGGGTTACTTACCGGATTCCATAGTTTATCCTATCAACCCAATCTCCGGATGATGCAACTTCCATTTGTGCTGAAGCAGATTTAGGTGTTCTTCATGGTAAGCAAGTTGACATCCTCAACAATACCGAGGAAGGTTGGCAACCTTGTAGGGATTGTATTATAGAACAGCGAAAGAAAATAATCAAAAAAATAATATTGGCGCGTTGATAAGATCACTACTGTCCTCGGAAATAATACCCAATCTTATTTAGCAATTAATGTTGTTTGAAAATGTAAGTCCTACGTTCCTGGTTGTCACCGAACTGCTGCAACTCCTCGTCGGTGACGTTCATCAGCTGTTTGTTTTGTGCGTTATGTTCTCGCAATGCTTCCAGTCCGGCCTGCATTCCACCAAGGTAATAGTCATGTTGTTTCTTGATGAAACAGCAGAGATCGGCCGAGCAGAACACCCGTGCAACGGCCTCGCGTAGCGTCTTGGCGGGATTGTCTGTGTAGGTCGTTGCTGTCATCATAGGCTTGTATATCTGTCGCTTCTCCTCATCCAATTCCTCGCGCAACTTTGTCAGCATACGCTTGGCCGAAAAACATTCGCCCGCCAACTCTATGAACTGGCTGCTGCTGATACTTTTCCATGTGTCGATGTTGGTGCTGAAAATGTTTTCAGCTGTCTGGTCTTCTACCGTGTAATTGCGAATGAGCAGGTTGTTCAGGAACTGTTGCAGCGTACTGTCTGGCATATGGTTGAGATTGTCGGGCGAGTGCTGCCAGACGAGACTATTTATGGAGTCAGCGACCTTTAGCTCCTCGATGTCGTTTGCCAAATGGTCGCAGAAATTGTCGAGGTTGTGGATGATCATCAATGCCGCCGTCCGCTCTGTCGCTCGCTGCTCGCGGTATTGTAACCACAGCGTCGTGCCGAATGTTACGATGATGCCTATGATTGCGCCCAGCGTGCTGCTGAGTGTCTGCGTCCAAAAATCGGATAGTCCCTTCTTTATGTTCATAATGCGTATCTATTTTAACGATACAACTTTTCTATTTTTTTCAAAGATAATGCTATTTT
>CAVKMU010000011.1:0-68398 GCA_963657455.1 bacterium | reverse complement strand
GAACGGCTGTAACGCGCACAGCGAACGGAAACTCTGGAGTAGCCAAGCAGGTTCAGCCCTTGACTTTTTATTCTACGCTTCGCTAAATGACCTTCGGTTGCCTACTTTTTGGTCAAGCAAAAAGAAGTGGAAACAGCTGCATGAAATGCAGCTCACACAAAAAGGAAGAGAAAAAAAGAAAGACAATATAATAAAGGGGAAAAAGAAGAGTACTCGATGCCATGACAATGGCAGCTCACACAAAAAGGAAGAGAGAAGAGAGAGAGACAATATAACAAAAAGCAAGCGGAAAGCTATAATATAATATATGTATTATTATAATATATGTATAGAAGCAGAGAAAAAAGAATCGACCCGACTTCACAGCCGGGCCGATCGATAGAAAATCCCCAAATATCTACAGACTTGGAAATTTGAGAGAATATTTAAATTGTATTGTTATGTGCACAATTTACTTCACAACAACCTTCACGCGCTGTACGAGTGCGCCATCTTCCAACGTTACAATGTAACTGCCCGCCGGAACAGCGATCACTGTATCGCCTACTACTTCGCGAACGGCCTGCGTCTTGCCGGTGAAGGTAGTCACCGTGATCTGCGCATTCGTTGCACCCTTCACGATCACACAACCCGTACCTGCATAGACCTTTGCCACTTGGATATCCTCGACACCTACCAGTTCACCGCTCAAGTTGAGCCACAAGGTCAACTCCGGATTGGTCAAATGGATCTGACGAACCTGGTTCTTGTTGCCGTCGGACCAGCTCTTGATTTCGATGCCCGTTGCCGGGAAGGCGATCAATTGGATATCGTCGTTGAAGTAATACTTGCCGTCGTTCGAGGTGTTGTTCACCACCTCAACGGTAGCCAATGTGTTGCCCTTCGCAGAGTGATACTTCTTTTGGATGTCGAGCTTGATCTCTGTCGGGTTCGGCAGATTGATCACCACGGTACGTTGCGACGTGATGTTTTTGATCGTATACTTGCCGTTTTCCTTCTGCAATACGGAGCCGTCCACGCGAACCACCACCTTGTCGGTATCGGCATCGAGGGTCGTCACCGTAAATTCGAACGAATCGTTGTGCTTCACCTCGTGAGCTCCCGTCTTGCTGACGATGGCACCACGGACGAAGTTCGGCATGTTGACGATGTGCGTGTCATAAACATAGATTGGATCCGGATCTTTCGGTTGGATCAACGTGAAGACCGCACTGATCACAATCGAATTTTCGCCGTCGGCCGTAACGGATGCTGTCGAGCCGTACGACTTGCCGTTGATGCTCATCGACGAGAACTCAACCTTTCCCGGATACAACGGAGAAGCAACGACCTTGTAGGTTGCGCCCTTCGTGATAACCGTACCATTCTGAACATTCACGCCGCTGGCGTCGGTCACGGTGATCGTACCCAACTCGGCTGTCCAGGTGATCACCTGCTGCTTCGGCAAGAAGGTCAGGAAGGCATCGCCCGCATTGTAAGGAGAGTCGTAGTTCTTCGTGTCGAACGGAACGAACTGTACATCCTGACGGTCGCCACCCGAACCCGGTTTCGACGGAATGATAGTATGATCGCGCCATACGTACGAACCAACGATTTCAGCTGCACCTTCCAACTGAGAGGATGACAAAGGAGCACCTTCGGCAATCGGTGTTGCTTCGGGCGATTCAATAATGAGACCGCCGAGCTTCATCTTGTTGATGATCAGCTTGCCTGTAGTCTTGAACTCCTTGTAAAGCGCATCGGCTGCGCGAACGATCGTAACCGTATAGGTTCCGGCATCGATCGGCTCCGGAATGTTGACACCGTTCTGCGAATAGGTAACCGTCCACTTGCTATCTTTTGCCATAGCGTTCGTGGCATCCAACTGCAATTTCTTATAGTCGAACACCTTCGGCGTACCGTCATAAGTAAAGGTCTGGTTGGCCACTGCCTCCGTCAACGACAATACCGATCGGTTGTCTTTCTTCACCAGGCGAATCATCACATCACTCGTGATCGGGAAGTTGATCGGAGTGCCGGTATATTCGCCTATCTCCGTAGCATGTCCGCTCGTGCTCACCAACTGGAATTGATAACGAACGCCCGGTACCATCTCTTCGTCGATCGACAGGTTAAAGCTGTTGATACCTGCATTTTGCACCTTCACATTGTAGCCCATTGCCGGGTCGATCAATACCAGATCGCCCGCCCGCTTGCCGATAAACGGCTCGCTGTCTTTCGTTTTCGAAATGGTCAGCTGCGGTTTCGTCTGATTTTCTGTAGCCACAGGTTTGCCAACGGTATAGAATGCGCTGATCTCTTTCGTCTTGTCCCATGAAATGTTGTCAACATGTTTGTCGTTGGCATCCACCTCAAACTTCAAGCCGACCCAATCATACGTCATCTTTCCTTCTTCGTACTTGTTCGAACCGAAGAAAGTGAACTCGCCGTTTACCAACTGATAGCCGGATGGAGTCTTGAAGCCCACCTTGCCGTCAGTTCCGATCTTGAAGTCACCCTTCCAAGGTTGCGGATTTGTTTTATCTTGTGCCTCTTTCGTATTGGTCCACGTGATGGAGAGAGACGGCACTCTTACCACAATCAGCGGAGCCTTGGTGATTTCGAATTCGATCTTACCCTCGAATGCTACATATTCATTGTCGGCCGGACGCATGACTTTCAGAATATACTTACCCACATTGGTCGGCTTGCTGATGGTTTGCGTGCCGCCTTCTGCCTGATATTCGAGCGTAATGTCATCAAAGTAGACTTCTTTCGAACCCACTTTTGTCGTAAAGGTAGGAGCCTGCGGATTGCCGTTATAGACAAACGACTTCACGCTCGGCTGTACCAACGTGATGTTGCTCAACGTCTTCACGTCGATGCGCAATACAGAGCGACTGCGACTCAACAGGTAGATATCCTCCTTGATTTCATAGCGTTTGAGTGTTTCGTTATACGTCGGCGTGTAGGCCTTCGCATTCAAAACAACGGAGATTTGCTTGTTGAGAGCCGTCGGAGCAGGAGCCACGAACGAGATGTTCACCGCATTCTTCGTTGGCAAGTTCGTGAATGTACTGTCTGCTTCATTCATCTTATTGCCGCCATCGGAACTCTCTTTTTCATGAACCATTACATTCGTGATCTCGCCTTTCGCACCCTTCAAGATAACCTTCAATGAACCCGGTTTCTCTTTCGAGAATGAAACGAAGATATTATTGTTGCCCGAAACCAAGGTAATTTCGTAGATACCATCGTTGTTGGTATCCGTGATTACCTGATTGTTCTGCGTTACGGTGATGTACTTGTATTCCGTCGAAGGTGTGATAGTCGGCTTAACGTACAAGATCTCGCCTGCCTCTCTTTGTTCGCCGGTTTTTGCTGTTTGTTTTGGATCATTATTATAGTAGTACTCAACCGAACCTGCATCCGTGTCATGCGGCATCAAGTTGACGATAGCTCTTACATCCATCGTGTGAATCGTAACTACGTTCTCGCCTGCCTTCAACGTTGCTTTGAATGTATAATTATTGGCATCCTCAGTAGCCGGCGTAAGAGGTGTACTGTTCAAATAGACAGAGTTGAGTTTCAACTTCTGCTCATACAATTTGGTCTTACTGATCGTAATAAGCAATTCATCACCACGAAGGAAGTCTTTGGTTGCGAAATCTGCAATAGCAACCGATGAATTATTCACCTTGAATGAAAGAACACCGCTTATAAACTCTTCATCGCTGTTAACAGAGATGGTTGCCGCCGTGTTGGTCGTATGGATAGAGATGACGTTCCTTCCGGCAAGCAACTTGTAAGTGAATGTAATTGCCTCTTCGGTTTCTTTTCCTTCGATTTGGGTCTCATTCACATAGAGAGACATCGTTTCCAGTCTCTGTTTATCCATCAGTTTCTTGTGGAAAGTAACAACCAATTCTTTACCTTTAATCGTTTCATAGGAGGCAAACTGATCAGCCGTTACCGCTTTTCCGTCAATCGTATACGTTACAGCATTCTCTTTAAATGCAACGTCGCTGTTCATGGAAACAGTTGCTTTCGTGCTGGTCGTATGAATGGTGATTACATTCTGGCCTGCCACCAAATCGGTCTCGAACTTAACGATATCAGGATTAGTTGTTGGTGTTGCCTTCAGTTCTTTATCATTCACATAAATAGATGTCTCTTCTATTTTCAAAACATCCATCTTGGACTTTGTGATTGTGATAATCAAATGGTCGCCTACGAGGAAGTCTTTTGTTGCGAATTGGGCAACTGTTACAGGTTTACCTGCAACAGAAAAGGCAATGGCGCCCTCGTTTCCAAAGGCAGCATCGCTATTCATGGCGAGCGTAGCCTTCGTGCTCGTAGAGTGAATAGAGATAACATTCCTGCCCGGTACCAAATTCGTTTGGAAGGTGAATTCATCTCCTACGGGAACAAGCTTTGTCTCGTTCACATAAACGGCAGATTCTTTCCAACGCTGAAGATCTAAATATTTTTGGTCGAATTTGATAACCAACGCATCGCCGCTCTTGAATTCTTTCGTAGCGATTTCTGCCACTTTTACCTGAGTGCCTTCAACCGTAAACGTAACGACCTCGTCTGTTAATATTTCGCTGCTGTTCACGGAGATCGTAGCCGCCGTGGTTTCCGAGTTAATAGTCACGGTGTTCTTGCCTGCCACGAAGGTAGCAAGATATTCTCCATTCGTTTCAGCCACTTTCTTGCCATTGATGTAGACATCCGTCACCTTGATCTTCTTGGCTTTTAGCTTGGTACTATTGAAAGTAAGCTTCATGTTGTCGCCATTAACCAAATTCAAGGCTGAAATATCCTCGTAATTGGTAATTGTAGTGTTAGCGGAACCACCGTAGAACTGGTAATCCTCTCCGTATTTCAATTTACCTGCGCCAATCACGTCGATGCCGGTGGCCAATACACTGCGAGTAGTCACCTCGATATAGTTGACACCCACCAGCGTCTTGGGCTTGCCGGTTTCATATTTAACGCCATTCACCAAGATCTGGTCAATGACAACTGTTGCATCGCTCTTCGGTTTTGCGTCAATGACGATAGGAAGCCCCACAGCATAGGTCACATCCGTGGCAATGGTCTTATACTCCGTGCCTTCCACTACTTTAAATGTGGGCTCTACAAGTTGATTGTCGTATACCAACTTGAACGTAGCAGCGCGCTTGAACATCACCACGATCGGGTTGATCTTCACCTCATCTGTAGCAACTACCTGAAGTTTTGCCTTATTATCCTGGTCCAATGTAATCAGTTGATTATTGAAGTAGACCTGATCCACAACGTAGCCAAAGTCCGGAGTAACCTTCAGGGTAAACGGTTTCTCGTCAGCAGTGAAATAATTTCCGACCACATTCTCTTTTCCTTGATAGTTAACCACCTTGACTTTTCCGCCCTCGTTCAGCGCCAACGTAACAAGTGCCGTGGGCTTTGCCGGCTCAACCGGTGGATCCACATGCGTATAAATCACCGTAATCTTCGGAGCTTTGTCGCCGTCGACTGTAAACTCGAATGTGTGGTCTACCGGATTCTTCAGCTGTGTAATATCCCACGACAAGCCTTCAGTAGTCAACGAGGTGAATTGATCTTGCAGTTGATTCGGCGTCAGCTTGAGCGTCAGCTTGTCTCCTTTGCTAACCTTATCGGTAGTTTCAAGTTTCACTCCGTTTCGGTGCAACTCATAGGTACATTCCGTTGCAGCAACATTCCATTCGAAAGCAGGCTGTTGCAAATTGATCGGGAGAACAAGAGTCGTTCCATAATAAGGAGAATTTTCTGCAAACTGCACCTTCAGTGTGATCTCACCGACAGCAAGTTGGCCGTTATTATCATAGAATATGACTTTCTGATAGTCGGTAGCTTCCTTGTCACGATAGATAGAAGTGCCAAAAGGAGATTCTACAGATACTATAAAACCGTCCTTCACATTACTATTAAGCCGCTGCGATTGCGTCAAGACGGCAGGGATACTAACGGCATTGTCCGTCGCACCACCCTGTACCTTTACCGGTGTGATCTGCGGAGTCTGCGTAGTAGCGTTGATCGTCGTGATCGATTTCGGTTGTGGGTAAATCTTACTCAACCGTGCATCCGGCAATGTTACCGAAGTCAGTTTCTTACATTTGTTCGCCACATCCGCCAAGTTGAAGGTTGTCAAGGTCGCTTCGTTATCCGTAAAAGACAACGATGACAGGCGGGAAGCCAGAGGCCCCGTTGTCGCTTCAACCACGAAAGCTTTCGCCGCGCCGTCAACTGCCATCGTAAGCGTTTCGGGCCAACTCGGAGCATTTGCAAGCTTTTTCGTCAACTTGAAAACACCGTCTGTCGTACTCGCGGAGTTATCCAACGTAAACACATGAGCGGAACTGTACTCGTCGTTACTGCCATGTTGTGTATTATCCGGAAAAATCAGTAGCGGAGAGGTATGCGAAATGGTAGGATCCCATCCGTTCATCCTAACCTTCACCACCTTCCCTGCCGGGACTGTGATGCTGATATCTGCCGGTGGGGCTGAAGACTGGGCAGAAGCCAGACCAACCGCGGCAAACAACAACATGATTATATGAATTATTCTCTGTTTCATAGTTTTTAATATTATGTTATTACTAAGTTTGAGAGAAAGAAAGCCCCACACTGACTGTTAGACTTGCATCTACAATGCAGTTGAAGGGCTTTCTTGTGCAGCTTCCCGTTTCCTTCACAGAGACGAGAAGCCTAATAGAACTTTTTTTACACTATTATTAATAACTACTCCACTTTCGCCCTCGCGGGTTACTCTCAGCCGTGGACAACTAATTATCATATTATATTTACAAAAAAGTCTTATTTAACAACTACCTTAGCAGCCTCTTCGCCTTCAACTGCTACAACTGCGATACCTGCCGGTACTGAGATCGAAGCATTGTCGGATGCCAAAACGGCTGTTGCCAATGTCTGGCCTAAGATGTTGGTGATGACTACGGACTTACCTGCAGCGCCCTTGACTACCACCGCACCGGCTGTGCCTGCTACGGTTACGTCAGTAGCTGAGATATTTTCGTTACCTGTTGCAATCGCATCCTTTTCAAGAGACTTGAATGTGAAGCGTGCAGCCTGGTTGATCGTCTCACCATACGTTTGTTTAGAATAATAATCTCCATATTGTTTCCAAGCGTCGGTCGAATCACCTGTATTGTGATTACCATTGTCATTGCTGTACTGCGTCAATACCGGAATGTTGTTGTGCAACTTGATCCAAGCACCGCCGAAGCCGCCAATCTTAGAGTTAGTATTATTCAGATCGTTCGATTCGATCAAGAAGCTTCCGTCCTCGTCACCTGTTTCGCGGAATGAGAAGGCCACGTTATTGTGCTTGCCGTCCAACTTAACGATAGTGTAGACTTTGTCGACATTCTTCTTGTCATAGAATTCAGGCTTCAAGAACATGCGTGAACCGTGTGCTTCCTTTTCTTTCCATTCAGCCAAAGTGTTGCCACCTTTCATAAGGTAGAGCGTATCACCTTGATGAACACCTTCGATGAAGCCCAAGCGTACAAAGTTGCTTGACTTATACTTGTCGGCACTCTTCGTCAGCTTGTCGATCTCAGCTGTCTTGATGGAGTCGTTGAAGTTAACCAAGAAACGACCTTCTACATAACCCTTAATCGTATCTTCGTGGAAGCAACCCGGATTGATGCCGTGTTTGCCTTTATCATTACAATAGGTGTATGTCGGCAGAGAATCTGCATGAACTACCAACAGATACTGCGGCATGATAGTTTTGGAAGACTTAGCCACCATGTCAACATAGAATCCTTCGTTTGTTGTCGGTTTGCCCTTGTTTTCAGCAGCCAAATAGTTCAACATGTTTTGAACAGCCAACTTCGAGCTGGAGTCTTCATACAAGCTTTCAGCACCTTGTTCGTCGATTGTCTTCAGGTCGATCACCATCTTCAGATTGTTCACCAAGTCAGTCGGCAATGTACGATACAACTTGCGGTCTGCGTGGATGATAGCGAAAGCATCGGTTGAAGTTTCGCACAAGTCTGCAATCTTAGCATTCAAAGAGATGCCCTCGATTGTCAACTTGCCGGATACTTGATACTGCATGATCGGCTCAACCATGACAGTCTTATCCTTATAATATTTACCATCACCCTTCAGCGTCAACCCCTTCAGGGCATCCAAATTAGTAGTAGCAACACTGTACTGTGGTGCATTAACGAATGCATAACCGTGAGCATCTTCCAAATGGTTGTTTTCCTTGAGTTCCACTACTGCAAATACCAACGTAGAATCTTTTGCGATCTCGTCTTCATGGGCGACCACATACTTGTGCTGGTTCGTGATAGCCAAGAACATATGATCGTTGTCGATCAAGTTGGCATCCTTCACTTTGATCTTGTAGTAGGTCTTGTACAACGGTTCTACAAGACCCTTGACTGCATAACCGTAGCCGATAGAATCCTTATAGATAAAGTTGTATGTGCCATTCTCTTGCTTAACCGGCGTCCAACCATTAGCGCGGTAGAGTTCGAATTCCGTACCTTCGTTCGTCAACTTGATCAAGCTGTTGCTCATCACGTCGAGATACAAGTTCTTGGACATGTCATACATGTGCTGGAACATATAGGTCGATTCGCGCAATTCAGCCTCAGAAGCATTGAAGTAACCGAATGTGGTCTGCTGCTTCGTGATGTTGGTGAATGCCATCTGGTCTGAACAAGCGAGCTGATACTTATAATGGCTGTCAACACTCTCTCCGCCATATTGCCAGTAGTCACGATGGTTCAATATAACAATGTTGTCCGTCTTCTTATCCTTAAACAACTGACCTTCGAATACTTCATTTGCAAATTCGCGGTTATGAATCATCACCTTCGGATAGATGTTCTTATTCAAATCATCGCCCTTCGTGCAACGAGTCCGCTCAACCACCCACTGAGTAGCCGGCATGTGCAAGAAGATCTGAGCCTGGTCTTCCGTATCGTATACCACATGACCCTTCATGTCTTCCACTATGAAAGCATTCTCCACGCGGTTTTCCGTCTGCGTCTTGTCGAACTTCACGTTCTTGATATTGATGAAGTACAAACCATCGCTCAACGAAGTGCGTTCGTACGGATTCGCATAGTTATGGTCGAAACGAACCACCAACTTCTGCTTCGCCTGGTAGGTAACATGATCCACTTCATCATTCCAATCCATATAGTCCGCACCATTCGTCACCCATGCCGGATTGTCGTCATTTGCGTTTTCATCTTCGATTGCACTTTCAGCAAACAATCTCTTGTCTACTGCAGAGTAGATGCCAAAAACACTTGCATTAGGATCTCCCGGGTTCACGGTCTGCCCTTTATCGCCATCTGCATAACCTACCGTCAAGAAAGGTGCAGAATCGCCTTGATTAGAACCGGGAAGGTTCACGACATACAAAGCCACCGGCACACCTGCCCCTTTATCAGAGCCGGCATTGTATGGATATTCATCGGTGCTCCCATCTGTATAATTAGAAGAATATCCCGGGTTGATGGTATTCAACCATTGCTTTTGCGTCAACATATTAACGTCTGCTTCCCAGATCTTTTTACCTGCCTGGTGATCGACTGTAGAGAGTCGTGAAGCATTCAGCGGTTCGAACACCAAACTATCGTTTGTCGGATAGTAGGTCACCTTCCAGTGATAACGAGCCTGGATAGCATCAACCGTTTGCACAGACTGATCTTCCTTCGTTCCGTCATATGTTTCCCAATCATATACTCCTTTACTCGCCCTCACGTCCTTGTCATAATCATACGTTGATTGGATGGAAGTTTTCTTTTCGCCGGTATCTCCGTCTTCCACTGTCAAGAAGTAGCGATAAGGCTCAACGGTTACACGATTGGCATTATAGATCTGCTGGTAAGTTGCATCTTCGAATGTAGTACCGCTTGCATAAAGGTAACCCTTCTTCTTGGCAACATCTTCAAACAACACATTGTAACCGGCATAAGTCGATTCGGTAGAGGTTCTTAGATACGCCTTATCCGCTGATTCAACGGCTCTGAATGTTTGGCTCAAGAACGGATTGGCATCTTTGGCAAAGGTCATGACTTCGCGTGTTCCCGGCTTGTGAACCGTAAACTTCGTCTGAACGCCTGTCTTCTCTTTCAGTGTTGCCTCTTTCCATTCGTCATAATTCCTGATACCACCCGCGCCGTCGAAGCTCAAATAAGAGTCGTTCGCATCGATCATCGTATTGATTTCAGCTGCATTCAACACCTTCGCACCCGCTACAATCGGACGAACAGCCAACCAAGGAAAACCGCTTTCGGGGCCTCCTTCGGTATCCAATTGGTCACCGGCATTCTTCTTCGAGTCCTTTACCGGCATAATATACACCGTAGGAGATATAGCACCACTGGGAGGTAGCGTTTGTGCCATCGCTTCCTCCAAAGCAAGATGCATGTTTTCTCTATCCAGATGCTTTTTCACCATTGCGGCCGATGCAGCCATCAAACCCACTACCGAGTCTGTTTGGTTGTGGAAATAAGAATAGAGACGACGATACTCGAATGTCTTATTGTCTTGGTTCGTCGTATACCACGCCCAATGCGTAATACAACCATTGGCTTCGCCATTGATATCGTACTTCCAATTCCCGGCCTTCTTAAAATCAAGATTACCTATTCCATCCAAAGGCAAGGCGTCCGTATGGTCGAATGCCAATTCATAGCCCGTCTCCTTGTTTACAAAAGTGAAGACGCGTCCGTTGACAGACTGGTCCGTCACTTTGATTTGCCACAAAGAGTGGGTCAGGATAGCATCTTTGGCATACTTAGCCGTCAAGTAGATCTTACCGGTCGAATAGTCGCGCTCAGCCGTCAGCACGTAATGTGACGGCATCTTAATGATGTCTTCCTGTTTAGACTTCTTGTCTAGTGCCTCTTCATTATCCAATGCGTCCATCAACGAAAGCGGATCGACCTCCAACTGATAGTAATACTGCCCATTGATTTGCTTTACCTGACTGATTCCGGCATCAGGGAGAGCCGACTTGACAACACGAGAACGATAGGGGTACTCGCCATCAGTCGGACAAAGGATACTCTGTGCCGAAACTGTCAGTGAACTTGCCAGCAGTGCGCCGGCACAAAGCGTAAAAACTTTCTTGTTCATGATAAATTAATGTTTTGGTTAATAAATTATTGAAACTCACATATTTTAACGGTTCATAGTAAAGCGTCTTGACCTCCAACTTATCGTTAAGGTTTCCTCCTCGCAATTGTTAAGGTTTGATATTACTCAATTGCTTATCATCTTTACGACACTTAATCAATTGCAAAAATACAACCATTTTTATTACATGCAAATTTTATTTATCTTTTTTTCCGAACAGGGGCGTTTTCTTATCCATTCGGGCAGAAACAAGTACCAAACAAGGCGTTTAGACAACAAAAAAATTTCTTTTTTTATGCGCCTTCGATGGTCGGGAAAGAGCAAACGCCTCCCGCCTGCCGAAAAAAGGCTGTCAACCATACAAAAGAATGAAATAATTCATACATTTGCAAACATTGTTTAAACATTTGTTTTACTAAACGAGAAGTAACATGAAGATCACCATCATCGGATCAGGAAACATGGGTGGCGCGACAGCCAAAGGGTTGGCGCAAGGAACCATCTTTACCGCCTCAGACATTACCTGTACGGCCCAGACAGAGGCCACACTCGAAAAGATGCGCCGTATCAACCCCGAGTTCAATCTGACAAACGACAATACAGCCGCCGTTCGCGACGCCGACCTGATCATTATCGCCGTGAAGCCCTGGCGCGTGGAGTCGATCATCGAAGAGATCAAGCCCGCCCTCGAGCTGGAGCGTCAGATCATCATCTCATTTGCCGGAGGCGTCACCTTCGCCCAACTGAACGACTGCCTCACCAAAGGACAGATGCAGAAGCAGCAGATCTGCCCCGTTATCTTCCGTGTGATTCCGAACACCGCCATCGAAGTGAAGAGCAGCATGACGTTTGTCTCGGCCTTCAACGCCTCGAAAGAGCAGATCGAGCTGATTCTCTCCATCTTCAACGAGTTGGGGAAGAGCATTCTGGTGGAGGAGCGTCTCATGGCTGCCGGCACTGCATTGGCATCCAGCGGTATCGCCTTCGCCATGCGTTATATCCGTGCCGCCATCGAAGGAGGCGTAGAGTTGGGCTTCTACCCGCGCGAGGCGCAAGAGATCGTCGTGCACACCGTGAAGGGCGCCATCGACCTGCTGCGCGAAAACCAAAGCAACCCGGAAGCAGAGATCGACAAGGTGACCACACCGGGCGGCATCACCATCCGCGGCTTGAACGAAATGGAGCTGTCGGGCTTCACCTCGTCCGTCATCCGCGGTTTGAAAGCCAGTCAGTAAGCGAATGCCTCTATACATATATTATATATAGATGTAAGCAGCGTTTTTTCAGACAAAACCCAAAGGAAAAGCCCCTTTCTACTCCGAAAAAGTGTATCATGTTACACTTTTTCGGAGTAGAAAGGGGGAAAACAGGGTTGAAATCATGCAAAAGGATGGGTTCTCCTATCCTTTTTTTGTGTCAGTTTCTGTATAATTTATATACAGTTCTCTGATTTTTACGTGAAGATTTCAAGAAAAACGCTATATTTGTTCCGAAAATATGTATCATGTTACACTTTTTCGGAATAGAGAATGATCATAGAAAGAGAAAAATATCTAAACATGCTCGTCCGCGGACAAGGCAACGGACTGGTGAAAATCGTAACCGGCGGAAGACGTTCAGGCAAATCGTTTCTGCTTTTTACCCTGTTTCACCATCATTTGCTGCAGCAAGGTGTAGAACCGGACCACTTGATAGAACTCTCGCTCGATGACTGGCGTAACCGCCAACTATGCAATCCCGATACATTACTCCATTACATAGATACGCACCTCAAACATGACGGAAAGGTAACCTATGTCATATTGGATGAGATTCAGATGGTCGACAATTTCATCGGCATATTGCTAACTCTTATGCATATGCCTAACATAGAGATCTATGTATCCGGTTCAAATTCCAAGTTTCTCTCTAAAGATATCGTTACTGAATTCCGGGGGAGAGGTCAAGATATCCATGTATGGCCTTTGACGTTTGCTGAATTTTATGCGGCAACCGGCGGCTCAGTCAATGAAGCATGGAAGGATTATTACACCTATGGCGGACTACCGCAAGTATTGCAATTGACCTCAGAAGAAGAAAAGGAGAACTACCTTCGTGATATCTTTGAGGTAACCTATCTTAAAGACATCATTGACCGCAATCGGTTAAAGAATGCAGAGGGTCTGCAGCAGCTGGTACGCATACTGGCTTCTGCCATTGGCGCACCGACCAATCCCTTGCGGATCAGTAACACCTTTGCCTCTTCTTCTAAAATAATCCTGTCAGACAAAACCATTCATGAATACATCAAGCATCTGGTAAACGCCTACTTGATAGAAGAAGCTCTGCGCTATGATGTGAAAGGCCGCAAGTATATTGGGTCGGAGAACAAGTATTATTTTACCGATATGGGTCTTCGTAATATCATCCTAAATATGCGCCAACAGGAGGAACCCCATATTATGGAGAACATCATATATAACGAATTACGCAGCCGAGGCTATTTGGTGGACGTAGGCGTAGTGAAAATATTGACATCCGACTCGGCAGGCAACCGAAAACGCACCGCGCTTGAGATAGATTTTGTGGTAAACCGTGGAGCAAAGCGAGTATACATCCAATCAGCTTTCAGAATGCCCGATGCATCAAAAGTAGAACAAGAAAAGCGATCGCTGAAAACGGTAAATGATACGTTTCGCAAACTTATTATTGTTGGCGATGATATTCGTCGCAAAATAGATGAAGACGGAGTGGTAACCATGGGCTTGTTTGATTTTCTTCTCGACAAGAAGAGTATAGAAAGCCTTATGTAATTACCTGATTTATGATAAAAATCTGTGGGAACCCACAGATTTTTGCCATAAAAGTAGCTTTTTTCATCGTATACTCCAAATGTAACTCTGCTATTTTTGCTTTTTCTGTTTTTCCGTCTCCCTCTCTCCTCCCCTCTTTTTTACGCTCCGCTATCTACCATATATTATATATGGTATAGGAGGACTCTTTGGAAGAGGAACCCAAACAAGAAAAGGGAGATCGGCTGAAACCGGTCCCCCTTCTTCAAATTAAAAATATTGTTATGAACAAAACTGTTTAGTCAGCGTTCAACGTAAAGCGCTTGAATGCGTTTACGGTCAACTCCTTGTTTGCAGAGTGCAAGTACTGTTCGATGTTGACCTTAGCGTCTTTGATGAACTCCTGCTGCAACAAGGTGTTTTCCTTGAAATACTTCTGCAAAGCACCCTGAGCGATACGATCCAACAAGTTCTCCGGCTTGCCGGCCTGGCGCGCCTTATCTTTAGCGATTTCGAGCTCTTGATCCAAGATGTGCTGCGGCACTTCGTCCGGACGAACAGAGACAGGATTCATAGCGGCAACCTGCATGGCAACGTCGCGAGCCATCTGATGTTCGATGTCAGCTTGGTTGAAAGAGACCACGGTAGCCAACTTGTTACCCGGGTGAATATAAGAGATAGTAGAAGCACCGTTAACAAATTCGTAAGTACCCAACTCCATCTTTTCACCTGTGATACCCGAACGATCCGTGATGTGTTCCTGTACCGTGCGACCGTCAGCCAACTTAGCAGCCAACAAATCTTCTTTAGAAGCAGGTTTAGCCTCCATAGCCAAAGCCAAAATCTCTTTTGTCAACGCTACGAAGTCAGCATTCTTTGCCACGAAGTCTGTTTCGCACTTGAGGGCAACCACTGCAGCGAATTCACCGTTGTCAGCAGCCAATACACAACCTTCAGACGCTTCACGATCCGAACGTTTTGCAGCTACCGCCTGTCCTTTTTTACGGATGATTTCCATTGCCTTGTCGAAGTCGCCTTCAGCTTCTGTCAACGCTTTCTTACAATCCATCATTCCCGCACCGCTCATTTTGCGCAAGTGTGAGATATCAGCCATTGTTACTGCCATAATCTTTTAAACTATTTCTTAGGTTATTACTCTTCTTCGTTAGCGAACTTGTCAGCTACGTTAGCGTTCAAAGCCTCTTCGTCTTCTTTCTTGCTACGCTCTTTCTTAGCCGCTTTAGCCTTGCGGTCTTTCTTCGGAGCAGCTTCGCCTGCAGCCTCAGCATCCACCTTTTCAGCCTTGCGCTCTTGCAAGCCTTCGTTCATAGCTTCGCAGATAGCACCCAAGATTACTTCTACTGATTTGGTAGCATCATCGTTAGCCGGGATAACGTAGTCGATATTGTTCGGATCAGAGTTGGTGTCCACCATACCGATAACCGGGATACCCAGACGATTCGCTTCGCGAACTGCGATATGTTCTTTCATTACGTCAACGACGAACAAAGCGGACGGAAGACGAGTCAAGTCCATGATTGAACCCAACGTCTTCTCCAACTTGGCGCGTTGGCGAGTGATCTGCAATTTTTCTCTTTTTGACAAATTATCAAATGTACCGTCGTTTGTCATCTTATCGATGGTTGTCATCTTCTTGACAGCCTTGCGGATTGTCGGGAAGTTCGTCAACATACCACCCGGCCAACGCTCGATAACGTAAGGCATTCCGATTGCAGAAGCCTTGTCGGCAACAACTTGTTTAGCCTGTTTTTTCGTTGCAACGAAAAGAACTTTCTTGCCTTGTTTAGCCAAGTTCTTCATGATTTCCGCTGCTTCGTCTACTTTAGCAACTGTTTTGTATAAATCAATGATATGAATACCATTGCGCTCCATGAAGATGTAAGGAGCCATAGCCGGGTTCCATTTTCTTTTTAAGTGTCCGAAGTGAACACCGGCCTCTAATAATTGATCAAAATTTACTCTTGACATTGTTTCTTTCTTAATTTCGTTTACATTCTTTTGTTTAACTCAATCATCCGGTAGTCATCCCACAAATCGACTTGTAACATAAATCCGGACAATTTAGATACTAAACGCTTTCTTCCAGTTTCCGGTCTCTTGAGTTTCAAGCCCGGAGCATCATCGTTGTGCCCCGCTTGCCCATCAGTGAACCTATCAACCCAAGATTAACGTTTACTGAACTGGAATCTCTTACGAGCTTTTGGACGACCCGGTTTCTTACGTTCCACTTCACGAGGATCGCGCGTAACAAAACCTTCTGCACGAAGAGCAGGTTTGTCTTCCGGATTAACTTTGATCAAAGCGCGAGCGATGCCCAAACGAGCTGCTTCTGCCTGGCCTTTGAAGCCACCACCGTCCAAGTTAATCTTGATATCATATTGTTCAGCGACATTCAAAGTCGTCAAAGGCTGTTTTACAACGAACTGAAGGATTGAAGAAGGAAAGTAAGTCATCAAGTCACGACCGTTGATCGTAATCTTTCCGGAACCTTCGTGAACGTACACGCGAGCTACAGCTGCTTTACGTCTGCCTATTGCGTTTACTACTTCCATGTTGATTATTTATAAGAGTTAATATCGATTGTCTTCGGCTGTTGAGCTTCGTGTTTGTGCTCTGTTCCGGCATAAACATACAAGTTACCCAGTAATTTCGCACCCAAACGATTCTTTGGCAACATGCCCTTTACTACTTTACGATAGAGGTAGCTCGGACCTTTTTGCATCAAATCGGTCGGAGTGTACTCGATCTGTCCACCAGGATAGCCGGTATATCTCAAATACACACGGTCTGTCCATTTTTTACCTGTCAAATTAACTTTCTCTGCATTGATAATAATTACATTATCACCACAATCAACGTGAGGAGTAAAATTGGGTTTGTACTTGCCACGCAAAAGCTTAGCTACTTTCGCGCAAAGACGGCCCAAAGATTGGCCTTCAGCGTCTACAACGACCCATTCTTTGTTTACAGTTGCTTTGTTTGCAGAAATGGTCTTAAAACTTAAAGTATCCACTTGCTTAATGTTGTTTAATAAATTAATAATTCAAAAACGTCTTCGTTCCCTGCCTCGTCGGACACATGACAAGAGCAAAGTCCTCAGAACTAAACTTTTTGTACAATTGATAATAATCGGCTTGCAAAGGTACTGAGAATAATTGAATAATAAAATATTCGTCTCTTTTTTTGCAAATATTTTTTTGAATTGCTTCGGAGAATGGAGTTGTCCATCCGTCTCGTCTCTCCCCTTTTTTCTATACATTAATATATACTATCGGATAATATGTCGGCTCCACCGCGGAATTTTATGGCTTTGCACTATTATCAGCCCTTTCATTTCAAGTGATATGATAACATTGCGTGGAGCGACCATTGGGAACTTGGACAGAACTTACGTCAAAAAAAACGATTACGACAGAAAAAACAGAAGAAGGGCTATGGCACAAGCAACAATAATGGCAGATTTGATAACATCGGCAAACGGACAATAATACAGCGCCGGGAATTGCAAGAGGGGGGGGCGGAGAGAATCATTGAAGCGGCAAGACAATTATAATTCTCTGAACTCGGCGGGCAATATGCCCGTCTGCCGCTTAAAGAACTTCACGAAATACGAAGGATCATCAAATCCCAAGAGGAATGCAATCTCCTTTATTTTAAGGTCGGTATAGCATAGTTGGCGTTTAGCTTCCAATACGATTCTGTCATTGATGATTTTCAAGGGGGTTGAACACGAACTTGCACCGACACTATTCGTGAGCGTCTTTACGGATACATTCAGGTAGCCGGCATATTCCTTTACCGTATGCATCTGCCTATAGTGATACTCCAATGTCTGGCGGAAACGTATAAACAGCCGATTCCCCGCATTGTTTATGCACAATGGAGTGCCTGTCCCTCGACGCCCGAGGCGCTGGATCTCAATAAGAAACAGCTTGACAAGATACTTCAGATAATCGCGATGAGCGAACAGATCGGTATGCGCGCTCTCCGCCTTCATACCATCAACGATATTCACAAGCCGTTCAATGGCATTCTCGGGTAAATGAAAATAGGGCACGGCATCAAAGGCATTGAAGAGATTATACTTCAGAAAGAGATTCTCACTGCTGCCTTCGTCGGATAGAAAACTCTCATTGAACTGTATCACAAAACCCTTCTGTACCTGTTGTCTGTCAAAGAAATGGATTTGATCCGGTGAAAGGAAAAACAGAGAATTGTTGCTTAAGGGGTATTCTTTAAAGTCGACAGAGTGTATGCCACTGCAATCTCTGAACCACAAAATCTGATAAAAACCATGTGAGTGCGCCTCGAAAGGGTGATTACCATTCGAACTTAATAACTCCTCGATGGTGAATAGTTCAAACCGGAAATCTCTTTCCTCCACCCCGTCTCCTAACAGATACAATGGCAAATTTGCATTCTTTCTCATAAGCAATCCTTACTATTTCATCATCAGACACAGTTGTTATATCGTTGTTTTAATCGGTGGCAAAGATAAATATTTCATCTCAATACATACGGTAGAAATGCGTAACAGGATGGTAAATTCCGGCATGGAGTCGAATTTTCCGTGGCAACATTCTCATATTTACCTTTTTTACTCCTATTTACACAGCAGATGATGAAATGAAAACTTACATCTTTGCAACATCGAAATTTTAAACAGTATGGCAACAGAAAACAAAATTGGAGCTTACCTCCAGATTACCTTACAGGTAAATGACAGTGACCGTGCTGCCGCAGCAGCAGTTTATACAAAGTATCGTCAGCCTTTCCTCGACACCATCTCGGGAGCAATCAGCAAGCAGCTGTTGGTGCGTGAGGATGATGTACAGGTTCTTCATGGCTTCAGTTCAGTAGCTGAAGCAGAAGGCTATCTCAAATCAGATCTCTTCAATCAGGATGTTGTTGTAGAACTGAAGCCTTACTTTCAGGCGGCCCCTGATGTAAGAATCTACGCTGTTGTAGGATAATTTACTACAACCATTATTCGTAAAAGCAAACAGGAAGGGAACGAATTCGTTTCTTTCCTGTTACTATATTTGGTTTTCACACTCCACCGGAAGAAGCGAAAAATCAGCGACCGGAGCAATAACCACACGAGCGAAAAGATAGAGTTGCCGAATCGTACACCATCATCGCCTATGGCAAAACAGAACTGTTTTTTCCTGTTTCCTACCGCTTTTACCGGGTCGTACTCACATGGTTGAAGGACGACGGAAGAAGTAGCCGATCGAGAAGGTGACATTGTTTTGGAAAAGGATCGATTCGTCTTTACGTTTGACGGTTCTGCGGTCCAACACGCCGGCCACATTGCTGATCGAGAAGAAGAAGCGGTTGTATTCTACACTCAAGCCCACGTTGATTCCCAAGTCGACTGTCCGCAAATTGGGCTCCTCTTTCTTGTCGAACTGAATATCTGTTTCGACTCCCGTTTCCTCGCTCTTCATCTTTCCCGCGAATGAGAAATCGAGCGTCGGACCGGCAAAAACAATCAGACGTACGTCCGAGACCTGAAAAGTATAGGCCAAATCCAAAGGCACCTGCAACGAATAGTATTTATAGAAGTTGTGCACACCCATCTCATCGCCTACCGGATATGTATAGTAATCGCCGCCCTGATAGATCAATCCGACCTCAGGCACGAACGACAAGCCTTTGTAGATCGGGACTTGCATCAAGCCGGCTACACTGAAGCCCAACCGACCACCCGATTCGTATGTTTTGTCCAATTGTTGAATCAGCGAAGAATATGCGCCGCCAGCCCGCACACCAAACTCGACCTGCGCGAAGGCAGTTGCCATACTGAGCACCCAACCAATCAATACTAACGCAATCTGTTTCATCTGTGTACTTTTTAAATTCATATAGTTCTACAAATATAAAAACAATAAATTGAAAAGCAAGCTGCGACACTGTTTTTTCTTTTTTTTGTCACAATCGGCATCTTCTAAAAAAAAACATAAAAGTCAGTTTTGCAAAGCATTCATCCTCAGCAATACCAACCTCAAGGTAAGTAACCGACTGCCTTGTAAGTTCTTGTTTTTGAATAAACTATAATAGAACTTTGTGGTGTCGAAAACAAAAACAACGTATTACAATAAATTAGCAGTAAAGGTATGAAGACGATCAAACAAGTTGCCAATGCAACCAATTTCAGTGCCATCAATGTTGGCCCATTAAGCGAGTTGAACGAATATGTTTTGGAGTTGGGTCCGATCAAAATCCCGGGAAAGGTGTTCGGCGGCGCAGCCCTTCAGGCCACAGGCGGCGAGTTCTCGTTTCAGGTGTTTCAACCGGGCACCGAAACAGGCTTCTTACACACCCACAAAACACACGAAGAGTTGTATTTCTTCTTGCAAGGCGAGGGTGAGTTTCAGGTGGATGGCCAAATCATTGCCATCAGCGAAGGCTCGGTCGTTCGTGTAGCTCCCGATGGCGTCCGCTCTGTCCGCAACAACGGCACTGAGCCGCTCGTAATGTTGTGTGTGCAATATCGTGGCAACACATTCACGGCCGATGATGCGGCCGACGGCGTGATCTTGAACGAACCGGTAAAGTGGTAAAAAAATTGTTCGGCATGAATCAGAAAAAAGCTCGGCACCTTTTGAAAAAATCATGCCGAGCTTTTTTTCATTTGTTCGGCATGAATTTTTTCAGGGCCGTTAATTATTCCCCAACCACTCCCCGCCTCCTCTCTTTTCAAGCCAAAGAACAAATTGTAACCATCTCACTATCAGCTTGCATCTGAAAATATTCTTCCAACCTCCTACCCCAAGTATTGCATAATCCAAATTGAATTGTTTCCTTTGCAGGCGAATAATTTATTAAAATTACATGAAAACTAACAAACAGAAAAGCAATCAGTCTGTGCGCTTTCGCCACTTCTCTCATTGCCCGTTTGCGGTTTTCCGTTCGCTGAACAGACAGATCAGCATTGGTGTACTGACAGTTTCAACCCTGACATTCGCCAATGTGGAATCGATCTCAGCCCAGACGGAAAACAAACAGCAGGAGAAGCAACTCGAGCTGGAAGAGGTAGAAGTGACAGGCAGCCGTGTCCCACTGACCGTGGCACAGGCAGCGAGAATTGTGACTGTGCTGGACCGGAAGGC
Organism: bacterium; assembly: GCA_963657455.1. Classification (GTDB taxonomy): domain Bacteria; phylum Bacteroidota; class Bacteroidia; order Bacteroidales; family Tannerellaceae; genus Parabacteroides. The sequence goes on along the minus strand of CAVKMU010000011.1, from coordinate 47,355 downwards.
CATTGCCGCCGCCCCTGCGCAAAGTGTTAACGACCTTTTGAAGTACGCCGTGGGAGTGGACGTGCGCCAGCGAGGCGACATGGGCGTGCAAACCGACATCAGTATCCGAGGGGGTACGTACGATCAAATCACCATCCTGTTGAACGGAATCAACATCTGCGACCCACAAACGGGACACAATGTAGCAGATTTCCCCGTTGATCTCAACGAAATTGAACGCATCGAAGTATTGGAAGGACCGGCCGGGCGCGTATATGGTACGTCGTCGCTGTTAGGGGCGATCAATATCGTAACGAAGCCGGACAAGAAAAGCGGCGGTGAAGTGCATGCCGAGGGTGGATCGTATGGATTTTTCAATGGGGGCGGCCGTGTGAATTACAGCCATGGAAAAGTGAGCAACCAGGTATCGGCCGGCTATACGCGTAGCGACGGTTACAGCCGCAACAAGGCAGGCAAACTGAACGCCGACTTCAACAATGCCAAAGGATTTTACCAGGGTAGCTACAGTGATGAGATGATCGATTTGAACTGGCATGCAGGTATCTCGAACAAAAACTTCGGTTCGAACACCTTCTACGGCACCAGCTCTGACGACCAGTTCGAGCACACACGGAAATTCTTTACCGCCGTACAAGCCGAAACGAAGGGGTCTGTCTATCATTTCAAGCCGTCTGTCTATTGGAATCGCGGCGAGGACCGCTTCGAATATTTCCGTGGCACAGAGGCAAAAGTTCCCTACAACTATGGGAGAAGCGATGTGTTGGGCGTCAACCTGAACAATTATATTCAGACATTTCTCGGAAAGACAGCTTTCGGCGCCGAGTTCCGCAACGAAGGAATCATCAGTACGAAACTGGGCGAACCGCTGAATCAGACAAAACCCATCAACGGCACGGAGCGCGAATATACGGTCGGTCTGAACCGCACCAATATGAGTTTTCACTTAGAGCATACCGTAGTGTTACCCCGCCTCACCGTATCGGCCGGCGTGATTGCCGTCAGAAACACCTGGGACGAGGCCGGATTTCACTTCTATCCGGGCGTCGATGCGAGCTACCGAATCGGACGCGACTGGAAAGTATATGCATCGTACAACACGTCATTGCGCATGCCGACATTCACCGAGCTCTACTATACGGTCGAAGGTTATAAGGCCGACAAATATCTGAAGCCGGAAGAGATGAGCGCATTTGAAGTCGGATTGAAATATTTGACCCCGGGCATACAAGGGACATTGAGCTTGTATCGCCATCATGGTACGAACATGATCGACTGGATCAAGGATTTTTCGCAGGGAGAAGAGGCCCCTTGGCAATCGGTCAATCATACCAAAATGAACACGATGGGGGCAGAAGCCTCCCTGACGTTCGACATTACGCATTGGGTCGGCGAAAAGTCTTTCGTCAGAAATGTCAATATCGCCTACAGCTATATCGACAAAGACAAAGAATCTACGCCCAATATCCAATCGCGCTATGCCCTTGAATATTTGCGACATAAGTTTGTGGCACAAGCCAATTTGCACCTTTTCAGACAGCTGAACTTGAATATTTCCTACCGTTGGCAGGATCGAATCGGCAATTATCAGAAAGGTTCGGAGCTGGTTTCGTATGATCCCTATTCATTGTTGGATGCGCGTCTCTCGTGGGATGCCACACGCTATACGCTCTATTGCGAAGCGAACAACATCCTCAACAAAACGTATTACGACCATGGTAACATTCCTCAACCGGGTATTTGGGTAAGAGCCGGAGCATCATTCCGCTTCTAACGAAACAGAACAAGCATAAAAAGGGGGTGTATCAACCGATTATTTTCGATGATACACCCCTTCTATCATTCAAACAGCGGACATTATTCGTGGAAAGGAACGGTAAAAGGTTCGCTTTCGTAGTTCTTCTTTGCTTGGAGATAGGGTTGGTCTCCATCGAAATGGAAGGTAAGATCAACGCCACTCATCCAATCCACAAAGTGAATCTTCACCTCCAATTCGTTGGCACTCTTCCATCCATAACTGCTGCTTGCCGTGAAAGGCGCAGAGAAACCGGAGAAGGATCCCAAAGTAGTTCGGCGGGCATTCAAGGGGAATCTTGTAGCCACCGAGGAATTTGTCCAGGAGCGATAGCCACAACTCAGTTGGTTTTTCCCCGTCTCTTCGGCGTCAATCGTCAAGACCATCGACTTTCCTTTCTGTTCGATCGAAAAGCCTTTCCAATGCATACTGTTCTTTTCCAACCGATAATAGCGACCGGCATAGTTCGCGACCTTGGCAGAGGAGGATTTCCCTTCGGCAAACGGATGTTGATATGTTGTCTGTTTCTTGGCAAGTTGTTGGGTTTCACGGCTTGTCGGAAGGGCATCGTTGCTGATTGCCGGCAACAGGTTCTTGAACAAAAAGCGCTGTTCATGCGCGCCATCGTCACCCGTTGCTGATTGCGTAATGACAGCCACCATATCTTCATCGGGCATAACGATGATATATTGGCCATAAGCGCCGTCGGCCCGCGCCGTGTTCGGATGGTCGCATGCCCACATCTGATAGCAATAGCTGTCTCCGCCGGTCGGCGTATGGATGGTCATCATCTGTTCCACCCACGAAGCCGGTATCAGTTGCTTGCCGTTCCAGAGACCTTTATTGAGCAACAACTGTCCAAACTTTGCCAATGATTCGGCTTGCAGGTAGAGTCCCCAACCGCCACTTGTGACATTCTCCGGGCTATATTCCCAGTTCACTTTTTCGATATGCAGTGGTTCAAAAAGGCGAGGTTTCAGATAATCGAACACCTTCATCCCGGTCACCTTCGTAACAATAGCCGAGAGCAGGTAAGTATCCATCGAATCGTAGGCGAAGCGCGTACCCGGTTCGGCCACAATCGGCACGGCCAAATAGCTCCGCACCCACTCCTTTTCCGCCGTTCTGATTACCCCATTGACCTCGAAGCCCGAGCGCATCGTCAACAGATCCTCGACTGTCATCGAAGCGAGTCTCGTTGAAATGGAATCAGGCAGGCATTCCGGGAAGAAAGCCGCCACTCGATCTGTCAAACGAAGGCGATTCTCACCGATGGCAATGCCCACTGCTGCAGAGGTAAACGTCTTCGAACAAGAAAAAAGGGTGTGTCCATACTCGGCAGAGAAGGGAGCAGGATAGATTTCTCCTATCACTTTTCCGTGACGCATCAGCAATGCACTATGGATTTCCGTTGTCTTTAATCCCATAATAGAGTCGAAATAGGCCATAACGGCTTTTGAAGGAACGCCCACGGCTTCAGGCGTTACACGGGGCAATTCATGGATCTGGGCAGAGAGAGTTGCCCATGAAAAGAGCCCCACAAGGGAGATAGTTGAAAATATTGTATGCTTCTTCATAATCAACTGTTTACATTTTGTTCTTATTCTGTCTGCTTTTCTTTAGAATGAGTCTGCAAAGGGATATAAAAAAGCGGCGTTTTTTGTTCGCAAACACCGCTCTTTTCCGTTTATTTTATTTCAAGTGTCACAATTGATTTGGCGGGCAATTCCACCGTCAACGTATTGTTTTTCAGCTTTGCTCCGTTGAAAGCCTCGCATTTGACCTGATTCGGCTTGTCGAAAGTATTGTGATCGGACAGATTGGCCGAGGTCAGGATCTCACCCGTTACACTCTTTCCCTGCACATGCGCCAGCTCAATCGATACCGTCTGCTTCTCTTTCGGATCGACATTCGAGAGCGATACGTGGATCACTCCTTCCGCATTCTTCGAAGCCGTTGCACTTAACAAAGGCAATTCCCGATTCTTGTTCCGGTCGCCGGCTAACTTCACCACGTCACAATTCACCTCAATCGGCAAATAGGTGGCATCTTGATGAACATTGTACATCTTGAAGACATGATAGGTCGGGGTGAGCACCATCTTATTGCCCTCGGTCAAGATCATGGACTGAAGCACATTCACAATCTGAGCAATGTTCGCCATCTTCAGACGCTGCGTGTATTTATGGAAAATATCCAAACTGAGCGAAGCCACCAAAGCATCGCGCAATGTATTTTGTTGGAATAGATGGCCGGGGTTGGTGCCCGGTTCTACGTCCCACCATGTGCCCCACTCGTCGAGAAGCAAGGCCACTTGATTGTTCGGATCGTAGACATTCATGATGGTTATATGCTTCTTGAGAACATCTTCGATCTCACGGCATTTGCCCAAAGTCCAATAATAATCGTCCGTATCAAAGTCGGTTGCCGATCCTTTGCTTCCATTCCAACCGGTGACCGTATAGTAGTGGAGAGAAAGACCATCCATCCGACGGCCGACATTCTCCATCAATATTTTCGTCCAATTGTAATCATAATCGCTGGCGCCACTCGCTACTTTGAAGAGTTGATTGCCATCGTAATTACGGCAATAGGTGGAGTATCGGCGGTACAGATCCGAATAATATTCCGGACGCATGCTGCCTCCGCATCCCCAACTCTCGTTTCCTACGCCAAGGAACTTCACTTTCCAAGCCTTGTCACGACCATTTTTCCGACGCAAGCGGGCCATAGGCGAATCGCCCTCCGAGGTCATGTATTCCACCCATTTCGCCAATTCTTCTACTGTTCCGCTACCGACATTGCCGCTGATGTAGGGTTCACAGCCCAACAGCTCGCATAAATTCAAGAATTCGTGTGTACCAAAACTGTTGTCCTCGATAGTTCCGCCCCAGTTGTTGTTCACCATTTTCGGACGATTCTCCTTCGGTCCGATACCATCCATCCAATGATATTCGTCGGCAAAACAGCCACCCGGCCAGCGCAATACGGGTACTTTCAACTCTTTCAAGGCGTTCAATACGTCCGTACGATAGCCTTGCGTATTGGGAATGTCAGAATCTTCGCCAACCCATAATCCTCCATAAATACAAGAGCCCAAGTGCTCGGCGAACTGACCATAGATCTCTTTCGGAATAATTTGCTTTCCTTTGTCTGCATCCAACGTGATAGTAGCCGATTTTTGAGCGGAGATTGACAAGGTCGCTGCCAACATCAGGCCACCAAACAATAGTTTCTTTTTCATACGCATTATTTCTATTTTTTCATAAAAACCCGTTTCATCTTGGGTGTGAAACGGAGGTTATACAAAGAAGCCAAAGGTCAGCAAACGACCGTCTGCCGACCTTCGGTTTCCAACATTTTATGCTTTCATTACAAACGGTCTACTTTTTATACTGCACTGCAGCAGCTTCGACCGGTAATGTGGCTTTATAATTTTCAATATAAGCATTGAATCCTGCAACATCTTCGGCTGTCGGTTCAACCTGAACACCTTCATCTCCGGCAAAGACTTGCTCGTCCAAGAAATCAGCCAAGGACTGACCGGCAGCATGATGTACCAAATATGAGCCGAGGAGCGCAATACCCCACGCACCGCCTTCGCCGGCTGTCTCCATCACCGAGATGGGAGAAGCCAAGGCTGCTGCCAAAACGCGCTGGCCAACGCCCTTCGTCTTGAACAAACCACCATGGCCGGTGATACGGTCGACCTTCACTTTCTCCTCGTTGAAGAGGATATCGTTACCAATCTTCAGTACACCAACGGAAGCATAGAGGTGAGAACGCATGAAATTCGCCAAATTGAACTTGTCGCTTGCTGAGCGGAGGAACATCGGACGGCCGTCTACCATGCCCGCAACCGGCTCACCTGAGATGTAATTGTACGAAATCAATCCGCCACAATCAGCATCGCCTGTCAATGCCACATTATATAATTTGCCGAATACTTCGTTCATATCAACGGGAACGCCCAACAGTTCCTGGTACTCCTTGAAGAGGTTTACCCAGGCATTAAGGTCGGATGTACAGTTGTTGCAGTGAACCATTGCCACCAAACTACCGTCAGGAGTCGTCACCATATCGATCATCTCGTAGGGTTTCGACAGCTCTTTCTCCAATACGATCATCGAGAAAGAAGAAGTTCCTGCCGAGACATTACCCGTGCGTTGCTTAACAGCATTGGTAGCCACCATACCTGTTCCGGCATCTCCTTCCGGCGGACAGAACGGAATGCCAGCTTTCAAATGGCCGGATACGTCCAATTTCTTCGCTCCTTCCGGCGTCAAACTACCGGCATTTTCGCCGGCCAGCAACACTTCCGGCAAGATGTCTTCCAACTTCCAAGCCGGGTTTTTCGGAGCAATCAGTTCATTGAACTTCTTCACCATCTCAGCCGAATAGTTCTTCGTCTCCGGATCGACCGGAATCATTCCTGAAGCATCGCCTACACCCAGCACTTTACGACCCGTCAACTGCCAGTGTATATAACCGGCCAATGTAGTCAAGAAGTCGATTTGGTCGATATGTTTCTCACCATTCAAGATGGCTTGATAAAGATGAGATATACTCCAACGCAATGGAATATTATAGACAAACAACTTCGACAAAGCGGCAGCTGCCTCGCCCGTATTGGTATTACGCCAAGTACGGAACGGAACCAAAATCTGTTCGTTCTTGTCGAAAGCCATATAGCCGTGCATCATAGCACTGACTCCTATGGCAGCCAACGATTCAAGCTCGACTCCATACTGTTGTTGAACGTCATGACGCAGATCAGCGTAGCTGTCCTGCAATCCGCTCCATATGGCATCAATGCTGTATGACCACAGTCCGTCCACCAATTGGTTCTCCCACGTATGGCTTCCTTGTGCGATCGGTTTGTTTTCTTGATCGATCAAAACCGCCTTGATGCGAGTTGATCCCAACTCAATGCCCAAGATAGCTTTGCCGGATTCGATCGTCGATTTAGCATTCTGTTTCATTAGCAAAGAGCTTTATTGAGCATGTAATAGACCTCATTGTAACGAAGTTCTTTCTTGAACTCTTCAGTTTTGGTATCTTTGTTGATATGAACCATTTCAATACCGGCGATTTCAGCATAATCTTCCCAATACTCTGCCGTCAAATCGTAAGAGAAGCAAGAGTGATGGGTTCCACCGGCCAAGATCCATGCCCCGGCACCTACTTCGAAGTTAGGCTGCGGGATCCACAATGCACTTGCTACCGGCAATTTTGGCAGCGGTTTCGGTTCGATACATTCCACGTCGTTTACGATCAAACGGAAGCGGTTGCCCAAATCCACGACAGTAGCTGTGCAGCCGAAGCCTACCTTTGAGGTGAACACCAAACGAGCTGTCTGGCTCTTGCGGATACCGATACCCAAGAAGTGTACTTCCAAGCGTGGACGTTTTGCTGCGATCAGCGGACAAACCTCCAACATGTGAGCCTGCAAGATGGCACTTCTGTCGCCATTGAAATTCAACGTATAGTCTTCCAAGAATGAGCAGCCATTTGGCAAACCTTGGTTCATTACCCATACGGTACGATAGAGTGCTGCAGATTTCCAGTCGCCCTCTGCACCGAAACCATAGCCTTCCGCCATCAAACGCTGAGAAGCCAAACCCGGGATCTGATCGAATCCGTTGCCTGTCTCTTCTACATTTACATCGCCAAGGTCGTCAAAGTTGGTCGTAAAGCCCTTGGCTCCTTTTGCTTTCAAGATAGCGCGCAATGCCAATTCTGCTTTGGCCGAATTCCATACTTTCTTATAAGCTTCCGTGCTCTTGTCTTCCAATTCCGCATCGTGCTCATACAATTGGAAATATTCTGCCACCAATGCCTCAACATCTGCATCTTTTACAGCTTTGTAATATTCCATCAATTCGCTAACCGGGCAGTAGTCAACATGATAGCCCATGCGTTGTTCAGCCTCAACCTTGTCGCCGTCCGTTACAGCCACATTGTTCATTTGGTCGCCGAAGCGGATGATCAACATATCTTGAGCATCGGCCCAAGCTGCGCAAACACGCATCCAAACGGCAATCTTACGCTGAGTTTCTTCGTCTTGCCAGTAGCCGACAACCAATTTGCGGCGGATACGCATACGTGAACAGATGTGACCGAATTCGCGGTCGCCGTGGGCACTCTGGTTCAAGTTCATGAAGTCCATGTCCATCGTATCCCAAGGAATTTCTTTATTGAACTGAGTGTGAAGGTGCAACAACGGCTTCTTCAACTGTTGCAAGCCGTGAATCCACATTTTTGCCGGAGAGAAAGTATGCATCCAAGTGATGATACCCACACATTTTTCGTCGTTGTTGGCAGCCTTGAAGATGGTCTCCACTTCGCGAGAAGAGTTGGCTGTACCTTTATAAACCACTTTGTATGGCAAACGGCCGGACTCGTTCAAGCCTTTTACCATTTCATTTGAATGTGCATCTACTGCAATTACTGCATCACCGCCGTACAGGAGCTGAGCACCTGTTACGAACCATACTTCGTATTGTTCAAAATGTTCCATGTTGTATTTAATATTTAAAGTTTTTAAGCCTTGCCATAAAAAGGAGAATCCATCTTATGGACAACTTGTTATTTTAATGTCTGTTTTTCTGTCCGTAATAAGCATTCGGGCCGTGCTTGCGGCTATAGTGCTTCTCGACCAGCAATGGATTCATCGTTGTTTCGGGATTGACCATAAACGAGATGAAAGCCATCTTGGCGCATTGCTCCAACACCTTGGCATTATACACGGCATTGGCGGGGCTTGTTCCCCATGTAAACGGGCCATGGTTCTTCACCAAAACACCCGGTGTATGGTCGGGATTGATTCCTTCGAAACGTTTCACTATAACATTGCCCGTCTCCAGTTCATACTCTCCTTCGACCTCTTCGCGCGTCATGTCGGCCGTACAAGGAATATCCTTATAGAAATAGTCGGCATGTGTCGTGCCGATATTCGGAATGTCTTTGCCTGCTTGTGCCCAAGCCGTCGCGTATGTCGAGTGGGTATGTACCACCCCTTGTATATTGGGGAAAGAACGGTAAAGGACTAAATGGGTGGGAGTATCGGACGAAGGGTTCAGATCGCCTTCGACCACCTCGCCGGTTTCCAAACTGACTACTACCATATCGGACGGTTTCATCGTGTCGTAACTTACGCCGCTGGGCTTGATCACAACCAAACCTTTCTCACGGTCTATGCCGGACACATTACCCCATGTGAATATCACCAAATCTTGTTTCACCAAATCAAGATTTGCCCGGAATACTTTATCTTTGAGTTCTTCAAGCATATTAAATTTATTTTTCTTGTACGCATTCAAACCTTCTTGGAAATTGTTTTGAATAATTGTACACAGCTTCTTCTGCTGCCGGACTTTCGGTTCAAAACAATTTCTCATCTTCCATGGATAAGATCCGCTACAAAAATAGGAATTATTTCAAAAAAAAGAAATTTTATTCGACAAAATATACTCGTTTATGAACTATTCCTACCTTTTTTATAGACAAAAGCCTATATCCGCAAAGTTTTTTTCAAGAGCGGAATTTATGTCTTAACTTATCTTTCAAACCGTTAATTTACCACAATTTTCCAAGGGTATACTGAAATAGCAGTAGAATCTGTTTTGTCCTCGAAACAAAAGGTTTCATACTCGGAAAACGGCATTTCGTACCACGAAAAAAAGCTCCCGTATTTTTGATTAAAAACTCGGGAGTTTTGCCGAAAAAGCTCCCGAGCTTTTTCTGAAAAGCAGCCGTATTTTTCAGCCGCCAATGCTAAGATTATTTTTCGCGGTGCAGCTGTTAACTTTTTTAAACTATTTTCTTCTATCAAAAAGGAGGGAACTCCACTTGATTTTTCAAGGGGAGAATATCTACAACCGTGTAATTGTCAAGTAGACTTTACATTTTGCACTTTTTTAGATTCTATAAGTAGATTATATACTTCGAAATTAGTATATTTGCGAATATTTTTTGATGGAAATCAAAATTCTACTCATACCCATAAAAAATTATAGTATAATTCTCAATATGGAAAACTTAGAAATTGCATTGAAATTAATGATTGTCGGAATGGCAACCGTATTCGCAATTCTTCTTATTGTCATCTATTTAAGCAAAGGGCTGATCGCATTTGTCAACAAATACGTGCCCGAAGAGGTGGTCGAGAAGAAGCGACCGGTATCAACAGCCTCATCTGCCGGTAAAGCAGGGGTATCGGAACAGGAAACTGCCGTCATTGTTTCCGCCGTCAGTTTAGCAACTCACGGCATGGGAAAAGTCATTAAAATTGAAAAAATATAACAGAAAGCATAAGATGAAAAAAGAAATCAAATTCAGCTTGCTCTTCCGCGACATGTGGCAATCAGCCGGAAAATATGTCCCAAGAGTAGACCAATTAACAAAAGTGGCTCCAGCCATCATCGACATGGGTTGTTTCGCCCGTGTTGAAACCAACGGTGGTGGATTCGAGCAGGTTAACTTATTGTTTGGAGAGAATCCAAACAAAGCAGTTCGCGAATGGACAAAACCATTTCACGAAGCAGGTATTCAAACACATATGCTTGACCGTGCGCTGAACGGCTTGCGTATGAGCCCGGTTCCGGCCGACGTCCGTCAGTTGTTCTATAAAGTAAAGAAAGCGCAGGGCACAGACATCGCCCGTACATTCTGCGGATTGAACGATGTCCGCAACATCGAGCCTTCCATCAAATATGCCAAAGACGCAGGGATGATCTCACAATGTTGCTTGTGTATCACCCACTCCCCCATCCACACAGTGGAATATTACACCAACTTGGCTTACACGCTCATCGAAAAAGGTGCCGACGAGATCTGTATCAAAGACATGGCCGGTATCGGTCGCCCGCATTCATTGGGTCAGATCGTGGCCAACATCAAAAAGAAATATCCTGATATTCCTGTTCAATACCATAGCCATGCCGGCCCGGGCTTGAACATGGCTTCCATCTTGGAAGTATGCGAAGCAGGTTGCGACTACATTGATGTGGGCATGGAGCCATTGTCGTGGGGTACAGGCCATGCCGACATTTTGGCCGTTCAAGCCATGTTGAAAGACGCCGGCTTCATCGTTCCGGAAATCAACATGACTGCCTACATGAAGGTTCGCTCGTTGATTCAAGAATTCATGGACGATTTCTTGGGCTACTACATCAGTCCGAAGAACCGCATGATGAACTCCTTGCTGATCGGCCCCGGTCTTCCCGGCGGTATGATGGGCAGCTTGATGTCCGACTTGGAGACCAACTTGGAATCATTGAACAAGTACAACACGAAACACAACAAACCAATCATAACACAAGACGAACTGTTGATCAAACTGTTCAACGAAGTGGCTTACGTTTGGCCTCGTGTCGGTTATCCTCCTTTGGTAACACCGTTCAGCCAATATGTCAAAAACTTGTCATTAATGAACGTCATGCAGATGGAAAAAGGCAAAGAGCGTTGGAGCATGATTGCCGATGACATCTGGGATATGTTACTGGGAAAAGCCGGGCGTCTGCCGGGCGAGTTGGCTCCTGAACTGGTTGAGAAAGCAAAAGCCGAGGGCCGCAGATTCTTTACCGGCAATCCTCAAGACAACTATCCGAATGCATTGGACAAATACCGCAAGCTGATGAATGAAAAGCAGTGGGAGACAGGCGAAGACGACGAAGAGTTGTTCGAATACGCTATGCACCCTGCTCAGTATGAAGCTTACCGCTCAGGTAAGGCAAAAGTTGACTTCAAGGTGGATGTTGCCAAGCGAAAAGCCGAAAAGGCAAAGGCTGCTAAGCCAACAGCACAAGTTGCTTTGCCTACAACGCCGCAGACAATGAGCGTCAATGTCAACGGACAAAACTACCGTGTTGTGGTGGCCTTCGGAGAGAATGCAGCAGCCGAAGCTCAAGCTACTGCCGTGGCCGCTCCTCAAGCTGCACCGACTGCCGCCCCGGCAGCCACTTCAGGCGAAGGCAAAGAGGTTCTCTCTCCGCTGGAAGGCAAGTTCTTCTTGGTGAAGAGTGCATCTGACACTCCGGTCAAGGTGGGCGATGCCGTTAAGAAAGGTGATGTCATTTGCTACATCGAAGCCATGAAAACTTACAACGCTGTTCGCGCAGAGGAAGACGGTACGGTTACTGCCATCTGTGCCAACCCGGGCGATGCTGTTTCTGAAGATGATGTATTAATGAAGATTCAATAATGAAAGAGATATTTCAAAATCTATATGAAATGACTGCGTTCAGCAATATTTTTGCTGAACCGCAGTTTTTGATCATGTATGCCATCGCCTTCATATTGCTCTACCTGGGTATCAAGAAGCAATACGAACCGCTACTGTTGGTGCCGATCGCCTTCGGTGTACTGTTGGCGAACTTCCCAGGAGGAGAAATGGGCGTCATCCAAGCAGACGAAAATGGACTGATCAATGTAAACGGCGTCATGAAGAATATATGGGAGATGCCGTTGCACGACATTGCTCATGAGTTGGGATTGATGAATTTTCTCTATTATCTGTTGATCAAGACCGGATTCTTGCCGCCGATTATCTTCATGGGTGTAGGAGCCTTGACCGACTTCGGACCGATGTTGCGAAACTTGCGCCTCTCTATCTTCGGAGCCGCGGCCCAGTTGGGTATCTTTACCGTATTGTTGGTTGCCATTCTGATGGGTTTCACTCCGAGAGAAGCTGCTTCGTTGGGTATTATCGGTGGTGCTGACGGTCCTACTGCCATCTTCACAACCATTAAATTGGCTCCTCATCTGTTAGGCCCGATTGCCATCGCCGCCTACTCCTATATGGCATTGGTGCCGGTAATCATCCCGTTAGTTGTCAAACTGCTTTGCACGAAGAAAGAGCTTTGCATCAACATGAAAGAGCAAGAAAAGAAATATCCTTCAGCCGTAGAAATCAAAAACTTGCGTGTATTGAAGATTATCTTCCCGATTGTTGTAACAACTGTTGTGGCACTCTTCGTCCCAAGTGCCGTTCCTTTGATCGGCATGTTGATGTTCGGTAACTTGATCAAAGAGATCGGAACCAACACCTCTCGTTTGTTTGATGCTGCATCTAACAGTATCATGAACACGGCCACAATCTTCTTGGGATTGTCAGTCGGCGCAACTATGACCACTGAAGCTTTCCTCAACTTACAAACGATCGGTATTGTAATCGGCGGCTTCTTGGCCTTCGCTTTGTCAATCGCCGGCGGTATTCTCTTTGTCAAGGTTGTCAATCTCTTCTCCAAAAAGAAGATCAATCCGCTAATCGGCGCAACCGGCTTAAGTGCCGTTCCTATGGCATCACGTGTAGCCAATGAAATTGCCCTGAAATACGATTCTAAGAATCACGTACTCCAATATTGTATGGCAAGTAATATTTCAGGTGTGATCGGTTCTGCCGTAGCAGCCGGGGTATTAATCTCCTTCTTAGGATAAAAAGTTGAGACCAATCCATAAAAAAGTGGGGAAGAACAGATCTGCTCTTCCCCACTTTTTTATTTCCATTCCTAAACAAACTAAAGAAAAGGAATTGAAATAAACTGTATCAATTACAATATTTACCTTCCGCTATTCTTGATCAAATTCATGAATTCTTCACGCGTTTTGGCTTGCTGGAAGAATCCGGTGAAATCAGACGTGGTAGTCAATGAATTTTGTTTCTCGACTCCCCGCATTTGCATACACATGTGTTGGGCCTCAATTACGACCATGACTCCCAACGGATTCAAAGTCTCTTGAATGCACTCCTTAATCTGCATTGTCAAGCGCTCTTGGATCTGTAAACGACGTGCAAAGATGTCTACCACACGCGGTATCTTGCTCAAACCTGTAATGTATTTACGCGGAATATAAGCGACATGAGCCTTACCAAAGAATGGAAGCATATGATGTTCACAAAGCGAGAAAAAATCAATATCTTTCACAATGACCATCTGCTTATAGTTTTCCTCTTCAAACATTGCCGAACGAAGTACAGCTGCCGGATCTTCCCTATATCCTTTTGTCAAATATTGCATTGCCTTGGCGACACGCATCGGAGTTTTCAGTAACCCCTCACGATTGACGTCTTCTCCCAATAAATCCAATACACCTGCATAATGGTCAGCCAAAGCGTCTCTGTTCTTCAATAATTGTTCCTCGCTAATATTCTCCATGTTTCAATATAATGGGATTTTCACTTCTTCTTTTACGATATACATCTCTTTTGCATAGGACGGAAATGCAGCCATCAATTGTCTCATCATCTGATATGCCTCTTCGTGTGAACGGAAATCCCCGACGCGTAATTTCCAAAAGGGAGCATTATAAGTCACATAAGTGGCGATATTAGGGAACAACTCCTTAATTTCTGTCTCCTTCCTAAAAGCTTCGTCTTTCGACTTGCGTTGATTATTACCGGAAAACACTTGAGTTCGATATCCTTGAATCTTCAAAAACAGATCATTTCCATTCTGCTCAACATTTTCTCCATAGCGATGCGCTCCCACCATAGACCGAATATCATCTGCCTGATGGATAGAAACAGTCCCTTTTCCCACTTCGTTGCTCGACAATTTATCAAAGATAGTAGTCGGACGTCCTACCGTTTGAGCTGCCACAAAAGCTCCAGATAAGAAAAACAAACAGAATGCAATTAATACTGATTTCATAAGATTCAAATAGGATGATGATGATTAATAAACAAAAAGTTGGAAACAAGAAACAATTTCTTTTCCCGTTTCCAACTCTATGTCATGTTGATTATTTATCGAAAGCCTCGATGATCGGCATGAATTTCTCAACTGCCAATGAAGCACCACCAATCAAACCTCCATCAACATCCGGCTTAGCAAACAACTCTTTTGCATTGCCACCATTACAGCTACCACCATAAAGAATAGTGCAGTTATCAGCGATTTCAGCACCATATTTGGCAGCTAAAGTAGCACGGATATGAGCGTGAATCTCTTCTGCCTGATCAGCTGTTGCCGTTTTACCTGTACCGATAGCCCAAACCGGCTCGTAAGCCAAGATCAACTTGCTGAAGTCTTCTGCAGACAAGTCGAACAATGATTCTTTGATCTGAGCATCTACGACCTCAAAGTGCTTGCCAGCTTCTCTTTCTGCCAAAACTTCACCGATACAGAAGATAGGAGTCAAGCCGTTAGCCAAAGCCAATTCAACTTTTGTTTTCAAGATAGCCGGAGTTTCGTGATAGTAAGCACGACGCTCTGAGTGACCCAAGATTACATACTTAGCACCCGTTGAAGCAACCATAGCTGCAGAAACTTCACCTGTATAAGCTCCTTTTTCTTTGTCTGCACAGTTCTCAGCAGCGACACCGATCTTGTTTGTATCGATTGCAGCAGCTACACTTGCCAAATGAATGAACGGAGTGCCGATAATAACATCACAATTTGTTGTTTTGTTCTTCAATGCTTCGTTCAAGCCTTTTGCCAACTCCAGACCTTCCTGCAGAGTTGTGTTCATTTTCCAGTTTCCTGCAACAATATTCTTTCTCATGTTTGTATAATTTATAAATTATGTAATATAATTATCTCATTCGTCATTTTCGGATAACTCTTCAGCTTTCTGATGACGCTTTCGCCTACGGCCAAAGTCTACCACCCAAATGAGTAGCAAAGGTACAGTAAAAGTCAATATGTTGGTCAAAATCTGTCCCTCTTTCTTTGATATACCCCCTGATTGAAGCAAATGCGTCACAGTTTTCTCGATGTGCTGTTCATCGGGAATATCATTATAATGCCATTTTGCCAATATTGTACCTTTTTTTAATAACATCAGACCGGGATTCGAGCGGATCATCGTTTTCAACACAACGCCATCGCAGAAGAGAATCGGATATTCAGCTCCCGTATAATCGACCCACTGTGTTATTGTCTCTTCATCCGACCCCGTCAGACAATAAAATTTCATTTTTTTATCTTGGGCATAGTCGAATGTATTATTGATCTCATCAATCTTATCATCGCTGGCCTCTTTCAAATCATGCGCTATCAACAAAAAGACGCCGGTTGTATCTTGCAAGATAATGTCAGTCATATCATCTCCATCGAGCGACAGCACGAGGAAATCCGAAATGGGAGGTGTATATCCTTTGCGCACCAATTGCGATTCAGAACGTACAAAATGCCATGTTGAATCAGCTGCCGGAGCCTCTTCCAACGAAAAAGTTTTTTCCTTTCCTTCCTTCTCATATATGAAAGAATAGGAATATTCGTCTTGAGGAGCATCATCCGGTACTGACATTTTTTCGGTGATGTTCGCTCCAATTTGAAATGGACGGAAGTCTACTACCGGCAAATGCCAATAATTATGCAAAGAGAAAGCCAAACAAAAAAGATAGGCATACAACGCAACAAACCAATAAGCCCGATAAGAATAAGCGGAGCCAGCACGTTGATTATACACAAAAGCGACAATGGCAACTGCCAATAACACGATATTCTTATAGAAAGTCTGCCAATTACTGAGCACTAATGCATCGCCGAAGCAACCACAATCTGCCACAGGATTTTTCAATGCCAAATAGAGAGTCAACGGTGTCATGAACAACATCATCAACAAGGAAAGAAAGGCAGTATACTTCCGATATACACCCAACACCAAACAAGCGCCCAAGGTAAACTCCACAGCTGCCAAATTGATGGCAAACGGGAGAGCCAACCATTCCCAATCGGGAAAGCCAAAAGCAGAAAAATACTCTCCTATCTTAACTGCCCCGCCCATTGGATCTATAGCCTTCGTTGTACCTGAGAAGAGGAAGACCAGCCCCAACAGGAAACGGCAAGTCAAGACTATAACGGAGAGGATTCTCTCTTTGGTCTCTTTAGATGCCGAAGTTGCAACCATACAATCTCAATTATGCTTGAGTTTCACCATATTCCAATTTGATAAGTCCGAACAACGCATAATTGACCATATCCATATAGTTGGCATCTATTCCTTCAGAAACCAACGTCTTCCCGTCATGGCTTTCAATCTGCTTGGTCCGATAGATCTTCATCAAGATCAAATCCGTGTAAGAACTGATTCGCATACTGCGCCAGGCCTCATCATAATCATGATTTTTGGCATACATCAGTTCTTTCGTTTGCGTCATATATTTATCATACAACTCCAAAGCTTTCTCAGTTGTAATATCTGTAGTGTCAGAATAACCCAAAGCGAGCTGGATCTGTCCAATAATACCATAATTAACAATGGCCATGAACTCAGGACGAATCCCTTCATTGACCATACTTATCCCCTTGATTTCCAAACTACGGATCCGATTGGCCTTGATAAACAACTGATCAGTGATCGATGTCGGACGCATGATTCGCCACGAAGGACCATAATCCTTCAGTTTCTTCTCATACAAATCCCGACAAATTGAGATAACTTTTTCAAATTGTATTTTCGTATCTTGCATATTCTTCTGTACACTTTATCTCTTGCACAAAGATAATGAAAAAAATGAAACCTTCAGTTATATCAAATGATATACGAAAGAATATCCGCTGCCTTATGGGCTATATATTTCGGATGGTATGCCCCCAACTCTGCAACGGGCCGGAAGCCCCAAGCCACTCCGCAAGCATCCACTCCGCTATTGATGGCCGTTTGCATATCAACATTTGAATCGCCCACATACAAAGTTTCCTCTTTCGTAACATTTGCAACTGACAATATATCATGAACAATTGTAGGATCCGGTTTGGGATTGATTCCTTCTCGCTGGCCCAATATTGCCACGAAAGAGACTGTAGGAAAGAAATGCGGCACCAACTTCTCTGTAGCTGCTTGATATTTGTTGGAAGCAACCGCCAACTTGATGTCCTTCTTCTGCAACTGTTCCAACAGTTCAACCATTCCCTCATAGGGTCTGCTATGATCGGCATTGTGCCGGTCATAATGCACCAAGAACACATTTCTTACCTTTGCGATATTTTCTTCACTTTTCTCCCCTTCCGGCAATGCCCGTTCAAATAATTTATTGATGCCATTGCCGACGAAATATTTGTATTCCTCAATCTCATGCGTAGGAAAGCCATTACTTTCCAATGCAAAGTTTGTACTGTGAGCTAAATCAGCTATTGTATTCAGCAACGTTCCGTCCAAGTCAAAGATAATTAATTTTTTCATAGAATACTATTTTATTGCGACTAAAAAAAGCCGATCTCCCACAGGAAATCGGCTTTCTTACTTGTATTTATAGAAGATTATTATTTACCGGAAAGTTTTTCTTTCAAAGCAGCCAATTCTTCGATATCGCCCAATGTAGTCTTCTCTACCGGAGTTGACAATACATTGTTCTCTTCTTTTTTGCTGTGTTTAGCTTTCTTTTCTGCAGCAGCTTCTTTCTTAGCGAGCTTTTGTTCGTCTTCGAATACACGGCTATGAGACAAAATAATTCTCTTAGCTTCCTTGTTGAATTCGATTACCTTGAACTGCAACTTCTCGTCTACTTGAGCCTGAGAGCCGTCTTCTTTTACCAAATGCTTCGGAGTTGCAAAACCTTCAACGCCATAAGGCAATGAGATAACAGCACCCTTATCCAACATTTCGATGATAGTACCCTCGTGGATAGAACCTACAGTAAAGATTGTTTCGAATACATCCCAAGGATTCTCTTCCAATTGTTTGTGACCCAAGCTCAAACGACGGTTTTCCTTATCGATTTCCAATACTTGAACATCGATATCTGCACCGATCTGAGTAAATTCTGATGGGTGTTTGATCTTCTTAGTCCAAGACAAGTCAGAGATATGAATCAAACCATCTACGCCTTCTTCGATTTCTACGAATACACCGAAGTTAGTGAAGTTACGAACTTTTGCAGTGTGACGAGAACCAACCGGGAAGCGTTCTTCGATGTTTTCCCATGGATCCGGTTTCAATTGCTTGATACCCAAAGACATTTTACGCTCTTCACGATCCAAAGTCAAGATAACAGCTTCTACTTCGTCGCCCACCTTCATGAAATCTTGAGCTGAACGCAAGTGCTGAGTCCAAGACATTTCTGATACGTGGATCAAGCCTTCTACGCCAGAAGCAATTTCGATGAATGCTCCGTAGTCAGCCATAACGACTACTTTACCCTTAACCTTATCACCTACCTTCAAGTTAGGATCCAAAGAATCCCATGGATGCGGAGTCAATTGCTTCAAGCCCAAAGCGATACGTTTCTTTTCGTCGTCGAAGTCCAAGATAACGACGTTGATCTTCTGATCCAACTGAACGATTTCTTCCGGATGAGAAACACGACCCCAAGACAAGTCTGTGATATGGATCAAACCATCTACGCCACCCAAGTCGATGAATACACCGTATGAAGTGATGTTCTTGACAGTTCCTTCCAAAACCTGTCCCTTCTCCAATTTGGAGATAATGTCTTTCTTCTGTTGTTCCAACTCTGCTTCGATAAGAGCCTTGTGAGAAACAACAACGTTCTTGAATTCCTGATTGATCTTAACGATCTTGAATTCCATTGTCTTACCAACGAATACATCGTAGTCGCGGATAGGCTTAACATCGATTTGAGAACCCGGCAAGAAGGCTTCGATACCGAATACGTCAACGATCATACCACCCTTCGTGCGGCACTTGATGTAACCCTTGATGATTTCATCTTTTTCAAGTGCTTCGTTAACACGTTCCCAAGAACGAGAAGCACGAGCTTTTTTGTGAGAAAGGATTAATTGTCCTTTTTTGTCTTCTTGGCTTTCGATATAAACTTCTACTTCGTCGCCAATCTTCAAATCCGGATTGTAACGGAACTCTGACATTGGAACAACGCCATCAGATTTGAAGCCAATGTTTACTACAACTTCACGCTTGTTCATTGCAGTAACAGTACCCATAACCACTTCTTTGTCTTTTACAGTGTTCAGGGTTTCGTCATACGTTTTTTCAAGGTCTTCCTTGCTTACGTTTCCGTAAGATTCGCCCTTTTCAAGAGCATCCCAATCGAAGTTCTCGATCGGTTGAATGTTTTTTAAATTTTCCATTCTAAAATTGTTAATACTAAGTTTGTTTTAATTAGTAAGTTAGACTTTATGTTGCCTCTCTCAAAAATTTTCGCAAAGGTAAACTTTTTTTCTGATTCATACGGCATCCAACCATATTTTTAAACATAATCAGATAAAAAATAGCATACTACGGACAGTTCTATCTCTCGGCAATATTTTTCATCGGTATCTTTCTAAAAAAAGGTGCCGAGCTTTTTTGAAAAAATACGGGACCTTTTTCTGAAAAGGTCCCGTATTTTTTCAGCTTTCATTTCCGTGATATTTTCAACCCATCAATTTAGAAGTTGATATTGATGCCACCCATGGCCGTGATGCCTTGCGACGGATAGCCATAATAGAGGTCATACTTCTGATTCAATAAGTTGAGGCCCTTTACATAGACACCAAACGTATCGTTGAATGTATATCCGATCTGAAGATTCAGCTCGTTGATATTATTCAACTTAACATCTTGCGAACCGAACAGACATGTGTAGCGATCGGTGCCTAAATAGTAATTAACATCAATGGCGAGGTTATGAATCGGCTTGACTGTTACGCCGGCGGTCAACTCCATCTTCGGTTTGCCATAGACATACGACAAATCTTCGGAAGTGTTGCCTATCCACGAATCTCCGTACTTGCCTTTCCAACTGTTGTAGATACCTTTCAAGCTGATATCCAAAAAGCCGGCATAACTATACTTCAGATCAGCTCCGGCAAAGAAACATGTCGTATTGATATCACCCATACTTTCCACAAAGTTTCCAAATCCATTCTCCTCAAACGAACGAGACGGGACAAGTATCAAGTCTGCATCGTTAATCTTATAACCGGCAAAGATATCAAACCAGAAACCCGGTGCCACACCTGATTTCAATCCGATTTGACCATCTAACCAATTACGGGTTGGAGCCAACTCTTTAATCGGATTGACATATCGGCAAATGCGAGACATTTCATAAGCACTGTTGGAATAGAGATGGCCGTCTGCCTTCAAATAAAGTACCGTTTTGTCGGCCACTTCCACATCAGCGGCCACATTCGGAGAGACGTTGAAGGTACTCTCTTCGCCTGTCACCAGCATCACATTGGCACCCAACTTCACATTCCAGTTGTCACCCTCTACTTTATAATAGGGGGTCAACACCACCTCGGCATGGTTGGCAAACACACATTGCTCCGTTTCTTGTGGATATGTCGGCAAAGAATAAGCAAGATATTCTACCTCGCCCCCAACGCCTACCCGCTGATTGCCGTTAAAGCCTGCACTAAAGTCGAACTTTGCGCCCAACGTATGCTCGGTAATGCCATCCAACTGCGGAGTGACACCATATTTATGGGAGAAGTTAGTATAATCTACATCGATCAAATAGAACAACGGAGCATCCTCTTTGGCTTCCACTCCGATATTCGCCTTGATGGTCTGGTCAACTTGATTCGTTTCACGATCAGCTTTTGGAGCAAATTGTTGGTAGTTGTCAAGATTAACACTGCTCATCGGCAAACCATAATAGTTATAACCGGTATAATTATACCGGACACCCATATTGAGATCAGCCCGATCGAAAGCATGACGGAACTTCAATCCGCCCAAATTATCGTTCAACTTTGCCTTTACCTTATCATTGACCTGTATGTAATTCACATTACCATTCATCGAGCGGTGCGACAAGAAGAAATTCAATTGGTCTGTCTCCGTACTTAAAATATGATAACCGAAATCGCCACTGAAGTTCATACGCATTCCTGCACCCAAGTTCAAATAGCCGCGACGCTTGTTATAAGCCATATCGGTCATGATGTTGCCCGACGGCAAGATCGTGATTTGCTTTTCCGGATCTGTCGATTGCGTAAATGATGAATAGTCGATGGCGCGTTTTGTCACGGTCGGTTCTTTGATTTCGGGCAAGGTATTCACCTTGTTGGCATCTTGAACCGTGGGCGCATACTCGCGTTCCAATGTCATTTCACGATCCAATTTTTTCTTGTCGGCATCTTCTTGAGCCGAGACCGCAGCAGTCGAGCCTAACAAAACCGCTACGCAAAGTACCTTTTGATATGCTGTTTTCATCTTCATTTTCCTTTTAGTTTAGTTTCGCCAGACGAGATTCAATCATTTCGCTGATATTGTCATCACCTTTATAATTCTTCTTCAGACTGTTCAAATAGACACGTGCTTGAACGGGATCGCCCTTACGGATATAGATATCTGCCCACAAGATGAACCCACGCGCCAACCAATACTGATGCGTTGTTCCGTTCTTGGCAAATTCTTCCAAGACCTTTTCTGCATTCGCATCGTCTTTCGTGTCGTAATACAATTGCGCCAACAGATATTTCGCCTCTGCACCTTCGACTGTACGCGTGTCTTGACTCACCTGTTTCAAGTCTGCCAATGCTTTCGACTCTTGTCCCAAGTTCATGTAAGCCTTGGCGCGAACATAGCGTGCTTCATTGGCTACCTCTGGAGAAACCTTTGCATTTTTCAACAACTGATTAGCACCTTCCAATGCTTCTTTTTGGTTTCCTACTTTCAAGGCGCAACGCATCAATCCCAAACTTGCAGCCTCTTTATTGTCTACGTTTTCAGCCACCTCGTTCAACCGCTTGAAAGAAGTCAATGCTGTCGAGTAGTCTTCCGACAAATATTCGATCTCTGCCTTGCGAGCCCACGACTCTTCCAAGAATTTGCGGTCACCGCTTTGGATTACTTGCTTGAACAAGGCAAGAGCCTCGTCATATTCTTTCAAGTTGAAGGCGATGCTGGCCAAATAGAAATTGGCATTCGTACTGAAAGCTCCATTCGGATAGCTCCGCAAATAGTTTTGCATACTGCGACGAGCCCCTTCATTGTCGCCACGCATGAAGAGTTTTTCAGCAGCGATATAGGTCAATGAATCCTGTTCGTTTACGTTCAAATGGACATTTCCGCCCAACGAATTGACGTAGGAAGCATACGATTCGATATCGTTCATATCAATATAAACCGACTTCAAGTCTTGCAATGCCACCTTCGCCTCGTCTGATCCCGGGTATTTACTGATCACATTCTTATATTCGTCGGCTGCTTTCTGCGGTTGGTTGGCATTGTAATAGATCAAACCCAACTGTATACCCGCTTTTCTTGCCAAGCTGCTTTCCGGATACTCTTGCATCAACTTTTTGAAGCTCTGCATTGCCATAGCATCGTTCTCCAACAACACATAGCTGCGTCCTTTTTCGAACAGGGCATCGTCTACATATTGCGATTCCGGATATTGAGATATCAACTGATCCATCGCCTTGATCTTGCCTTGATAATCTTTCTGCAAGCCCAAAACAAATCCTTTTTGATAGACAGAGTAGTCACCGGCCGACGGAAGAATCTGCGATGCACGATTGTAATTCTCCTCGGCTGCCGAGAATTGACGGTTATGGAAAAGACAATCGCCTATACGATTGTAAGCATCCGCGTAGGAGGCAGCGGCATGGTTACTTTCCACGTCTGTATATTGACGGAAACGGCTCAAAGCAGCTTCATAATCTTGCTGTTTGAAATAGCAGTAGCCCAAGTTATAGAACGAGAGGGCATACATGTCGGTACTCTTCTGTTTCGCATTGTTTTGATAGGTTTTGTAGTCGGACAAGGCATTGTTGTACTCCCCTTTTCTGTAGTACGATTCGCCCCTCCAGAAGTAAGAGTCATTACGTGCCTCATCATTGTAGGAACCCATCTGAATAGCTTGCGAAAAACGTTGGATCGCATCGTCCATTTTCATATTGGCAAAAGCCTCCGTTCCCAACTGAAACAGAATATTTTGCTTGGCGTCCAAGATTTTCGTACTGGGGTGCTGGATTTTTTGAATCGAATTCAAGGCCGACTCATAGTTCTTCGTTGTCATATAGACCTCAACGAGATAGTCGTTGACACGATCAGCATATTGTGAATTGGGAAAATCGTTCAAGAAGTTCTCGAAGATGGTCACAGACTCACCAAATCCGGTGAACGCTGTCTCGTGAATCAAGAGGGCATAATTGTACATTGCCGTTTCTTGTATCTGCTTGTCATAAGTGGAAGTGGCAGCCGATTCAAATGCCATGCGCGCATTGTTCTTGCTGTTCAGCTTCATATATGCTTGACCCAAATAGAGGTAAGCGTTTTGCGTCAAAGCATCATTCACGCTAACCACCTGGCCGAAGTTGTTCACGGCATTGCTGTAATCGCCCTGATTATAATTACATACGCCCAGCAAATAGAGGTCGCCACGCAGTGGAGAATCGGTTTCCGACACATAGCGAGAAAGCATTTTGGTCGCTTTCAACTCGTCTCCTTGGTGATAAGCCGAGTTACCAATCATACGATACATCTCAGCTTTGTTTTTGCTCTGCGGATAATCCACCAATAAAGCCTCGCCCTCTTTGATGACTTGCTTGTATTTATTTTGGATGAAATAGATTTGCGTCATATAATAAGACGACTGCTCACGATATTCAGGATCGCTTTTCAACGCTTCAAACTCGCTCAAGGCTTGGCTGTATTTTCCGTTGACATAATCTATATAAGCCACATAATAAGCTGAAGCTGTCTTGTATGTATGGCCGACTTGCTTGATTCGGTTGAAATAGTTGTAGGCTTGTTGCCGGTCACCCGTCTGCAACAATGAATAGGCCATACGGAAGCTATAAGCCTCCTGCTCGTCGGCTGTCAGCATATCAATGTCCGATTGTTGGAGCCAATAGATTGCCTTTTCATATTCTCCTTTGCCAAAGTGAGAGGAACCGATCAAGAAATTGACCACATCCGCATGGCGAGAATCAGGATAAGCCTCCATATATGTTTTCAAAAGCTCATCAGCATTCGAGCGTCCTTGCTCAAAAGCGGCATAAACCAACATATAGTCTGCTTCTTGAATCAAGTCTGCATCCGAAGAACGTGTCTTATAGGCTTCCAATTTATCTATACAACCTGAGTAATTCTTCAAATTGAACAGTTCCTTGCCTTCCACAAACAATTGTTCCGGAGTCCCCGATTGATAGGAGCGTTGCGCATCTGCCACCAAATGAGAACCCAACATCAGGCATAAGGGAATAAGTATTTTTTTCATCACACCCTATTTTTATGAGTTAAAATTCTTCTTGATTAATTGACAAAAGTAGTGAATCTCTTTTAATTATCAAAGAATGAGCGGAAATTACATCAAGAGGAAAATCTTGATGTGATTCCCTTTGTCAAGTACCCTCTCTGCCCTTTTCAAAAAAGAGCATCACCACACGAAGAAAAGAGTATTTATTATCTCAAAAAACATTCGTATTTTTTTCATCGTCAAGCCGACTTTCCGCCCGACCTTCACCTATTGCATAGCTGTAGCCCCGGCAGTTTGCAACGTATCGAGACCTAATGGACGACCAACAGTCATGATCGTGTCTCTATAATGGCGGTGCAGGCTGTCCAACTCTTGCAAATAATGTTCTTTCACCACCATGAAACTGTCCATCAACTCGGGCCGAACTGGGTCTGTTGGAGGTGCCTCCATAGCCAACGGATTGATGGCTTCTCCATTTTTGTAGACACGGAAATCCAAATGAGGGCCCGTAGCAAGCCCCGTAGATCCCACATAGCCAATCACCTCTCCCTGCTGCACATGCGATCCGGTTTGGATACCTTTTGCGTAGCGGCTAAGGTGCATATAGCTGGTGGTATACATCGAGTTATGCTGTATCTTCAACGTATTTCCGCCACCATTCACAAAACCTTTGAAGACGACCTTACCCTCGCCGATAGTTTTCACCGGGGTACCGGTCGGAGCTGCATAATCTACACCATGATGTGCCCGATAACGTTTCAAGATAGGATGGAAACGAGCGTTGGAATAACGGGAAGTTATGCGGAAGAAATCCAGCGGAGCTTTCAAGAATGCTTTGCGCATACTGAATCCGTCGGCATCAAAATGTTCCATAATACTGTCTTGCAAAAAAGGGATAGCTGTAAACGTCTTGCCATCGTGGCTAAAGAGGGCTGCCTCGATCGAGGCTATCCCCAACGAGGTCGTACTGTCAATAAATGCCTCTTCGTATATAACCTGAAAGGAGTCGCCCACCTTTATGTCGAAGAAATCAATCTGCCAGGCATAGACATCCGATATTTTCAACGCCAACAAAGGCGAAGCACCGCTCTCAACAATCACATTCCAAAGCGAAGAGGTAATGTTCCCTTCGATATATTTCCGTTGCAACGTCACATTTTTCTGATAAGCATAAGCGCGGATTGTATCGCCCGTCAAATCAATGATGGCATAATCCGTCAGGGTTTTGGCAAAAGCTATGTAACGAATCGTCTCGAGCGAGTCTTGAGTTGTCAGTGTGAGATAGTGCATTCCCGCTTTAAGTTTTGTCGGATCGAGCACCACCGCCGAAGCGCGACTCATGCTATCGGCTTGCAAGGGTGTAAAGCCCAAGCCGGCAAAGATCGTAGCCGGATTATCACCCGACTTGATATCGTATTCCGAAAGATTGAGAGAATCGATACAAATACCATACTCATAGATGTGTGGAATCGTGTCCTCAACAATGAGTGTTTCCCCCTCCGAAGATGAAGGCCGGCATCCGAAAAAGGAAAACCAGCAAACGATTGTGGCAAAGATGACAAGGATTCCTATCTGTTTGTTCATATATTTGACCGATATCAACTAATAAGTTTAACGCTGAGCAAATATAAGAAATTTCAAGAATTCCAACAACCTATTTTTGTAACTTTGCACACAAATTATAAGTGTAAGATTAATGACATTCTATACTCCTCACTATTCGGACGGTCTGAAAAAGAAACTATGGAAACTGACCGGACCTATTTTTCTTGAGACTTTGTTGGTTATGACATTGGGTGTGGTCGATACGCTGATGTTAAGTCACTATTCTGACAATGCTGTGGCAGCAGTGGGGGTAGTCAACCAACTACTCAACATGGTTTTCCTGCTGTTCAACGTGACGGCCGTCGGTACTTCCGTCATGTGTGCCCTCTATTTTGGAGCGAATGACAATAAAAGTTTTTCGCAAGTGGTAGGTGTTTCCCTTTTGTTCAACGCATTCGTCGGATTGATCATCAGTATAGCCTTGACCATTGGCGGTAAACAAATGCTGGTATGGATGAATATTCGCGCGGACTTAATGCCAATGGCAATGTCATACATGAAGATTGTCGGCGGATTGGGGTTCTTCCAAGCCATCAGCTTCACGGCTTCTGCCGTTCTTCGTGCTGCTAACAAGCCGAACTATGCCATGCAGGTGACACTGCTCATCAACATTATCAATATATTCGGCAATTACTCGCTGATTTATGGCCATTTTGGATTGCCGGAGTTGGGAGTAACTGGAGCCGCCATTTCGACTTCCATCTGTCGCGGAGTAGGAATGACTTTTTTGCTATTCGTCATGTTCAAACGATTGGTTCATAGACTTCCTTTGAATTATTTCCGTCCTTTTCCTTGGACAAAGCTACGTGATATTTTGAAAGTAGGCATGCCATCGGCTGCTGAACAGATATCTTATGATGCTTCTCAAGTATGCGTTGTATATTTTATCAATATGCTCGGCAACGAGGTGCTCACTGCTCGTATATATATTACGAATATCGTTATTATCGGCTATATTTTTTCCTTGGCTATGGCATCAGCCACCGCTGTCTGCACCGGCAATTTAGTAGGAGCCGGACACAAACAAGCAGCATATATCCTAAGCTGGTATGCGTGGAAGCGCTCTCTGATGATTACTTTCATCGCCAGCTTCGGCGTCTATTTAGGCGGACGATTCTTATTGGGATGCTTCACTTCCAGCACAACCATTATTGAGATCGCCATGAGCGCCCTCTTCGTAGATGTCTTTTTAGAGCATGGCCGAGCCACTGTATTGATGTTTCTCTTCTGTCTTCGTTCGGTTGGAGATGTGGTTGTTCCCGTACTTATCGAAATGGTATGCATGTGGGTTTTCGCCGTCGGGGTAGGCTACCTTGGAGGTATTGCTTTAGGACTTGGACTGGCAGGCATCTGGGTTGGCTTAGCTCTCGACGAAAGTTCGCGCGGAGTAGTGCTCTGTTTACGCTGGAGAACGCAGAAATGGAAGCGCAGAGACTTGATTCAAAGCCACAAGTAACCCGTAATAAAAGTTAAAGAATTGTGACATCCGAAAATATGGTACACTATTTGTCGTTTAATTCATAAACAACAACAAGAGTCATATGAAAAAATTTTTTGTAAACGCTATTTTAGTCCCCGCCCTTGCCGGCGCATTGTTGGCATGTTCCGGCACACGGACGGAAGCAAAACAGCTGGAGGGGAGATGGAATGTAGTAGAAGTGAAAGGTGAAAAAATCAAAGCCGAAAACACTCCGTTCATGGAGTTTGATATGAAAGAGAAGCGATTGCATGGAAATGCCGGCTGCAATATTTTCAACACATCCATCACGCTCGATGCAAAAGATGCTTCTTCTGTAAAAATCGAAGACGGAATGACCACCATGATGGACTGCCCCGACATGGATATCGAAAGTAAAATTCTACAATCAATGACCGATGTAAGAGCCGTAAAAGCAGGTTCCACACCCAACGAGATGCTACTTGTTGACGCAGAAGGAGATGTAGTTATGGTATTGACTCGCAACTGATCGTCCACAACTTATTCAAAATATCACAAAAAGATTATCACTCGGCATAGAGCAAGTAGTTCTTACGCATAGCTTTATAGGAATCCAAATCGGCTTGCCACGTGGCCCGAATCTCCTCTTCGCTCATGCCGTTTATAATCTGTTTGCGCAACACGTCAGTGCCTGCCAGTAAATCGAACCAGTCGGCTCGCGAGAAAAAGAACGTAGCATTACGACCACTTTTCTCGAAAAATTCGATGACAAAACGTAATGTCAGTCCCCCTTCAAAAGGATACTCTTGTAAATTGACACCATAGCATGTCTTCTCTTTTTGCAATGGGTTAGTATCAAAACCGGGCAATGAGGTGGGAGTAAAGGCATAATCACCATATTTTTTGTCCGGATAGCCAATCATTTGAAAAGGGTGATAAGTACCTCGCCCTATGCTGAAAGGGGTAGCTTCGAAAAAGCATAACGACGGGTAGAGCCGAATGGCTTGATCATTCGGGAGATTGGGAGATGGTTTGACCGGCAACCAATAGGGATCGCCATGCTTCCAGTTCAACATCTTGACGACTTGCAGCAAACAGGAGTTTTTCCCGGTCTTAAGCCAACCTTCTCCATTAATCATCAAGGCCAATTCGCCTACGGTCAACCCATGCAACAATGGGATCGGATCCACTCCTACAAACGAACGGAATCCTGCTTTACGGATAGGGCCATCCACATAATCGTTCGGATTAGGACGATCCAAAACAATCAATTCTTTTTTGTTTGCCGCACACGATTCCATCAAATAATGCATCGTGCTGATATAGGTATAGAAACGAGCGCCTACATCTTGTATATCAAACACTACCACATCAATATCTTTTAATTGGTCAGCCGTCGGACTCTTTTGTTTTCCATATATAGAAACGATAGGAATACCCGTTTTGACATCTTTGCTGTCTTTCACTTCAGCACCTGCATCGGCCGTACCACGAAAACCATGCTCCGGAGCAAACACACGCCGCACGTCATACCCATCAGCCAGCAAAGCATCCAACAGGTGGGTTTGAGAGGCATCGTTCATGATGGATGTTTGATTGACGACCAACCCGATCCGCTTGTTTTTCAATAAAACAGACAATGTATCAGAACGTTCTGCCCCCAATACCAACTCGTCTTTTCCTTCTGCTTGAGCTACCACCAAGTTCAATAAACAGAAGAAAAGCATCATTACTGTTTTTACATTACTCGTTTTCATCGTGTTTTTATTTGCTCCATGAACAAAGGTACAACAAAAAGCATCATTTTATCTCGCTGATATGGGCTAATTCGAATTAGTTTTTGAAAGGGAATGTTTTTTTGTAAAAAATAAAGAATAGACAAAATAAAATGCAACCGAAAAGAGGCAGAAATAACCACCCCAAGCTTTCGAAAAAAGATGCGGAACATTTCCCAAAAAGTTCCCGAGCTTTTTTATAAATGTTCGGGAGCTTTTTTGAGAAAGCTCTTGATGAAAAATAAAATCAGTTCGGGAGGCCTTCTTCAATCAATCGAAATCTGTTGGACATCGATCGGATGGCTCAAGAAAATAGCGGCAGTATCTGAAAATTTTTCAGCCGATTCTGTGGTAAAAAAGCGGCTTGTTCCCGACTTTGTCAGCCTTGCGTCCATCTCGGGATGACGGCACAAGTAATCTTGCAAACTACGGGCAACATATTCACCTTGTGGCAGTAACGTAACATTTTTCGGGGTGTATGCTCGGATCTTATCCAATAAGAGCGGATAATGCGTACACCCCAAAATCAAAGTATCAATCATAGCATCGCGCGAAAAGAGCCGATCCAAATGTTTTTTCACGAAATAGTCTGCTCCAGGCGATGCAAATTCATTGTTCTCGACCAAAGGAACCCACATGGGACAAGCCTCGCCCGTTACAACAATATGGGGGAACATTTTGGCCAATTCCATCTGATAGGATTCCGAGGAAATTGTACCCGTCGTTCCGACAATCCCTACATGTTTCGTATGGCTCAGTTGATCCATCAGCTCAACTGTCGGACGAATAACGCCCAAAACTCGGCGGGAAGGATCCCACCCGGGCAAATCATTCTGCTGAATAGAGCGCAAGGCTTTTGCAGAAGCTGTATTACATGCCAGTATAACCAGTCTGCATCCTTGTTCGAAAAGCTTCAAGACAGCCTGACGCGTAAAGCGATAGACCACCTCGAAAGAGCGCTGTCCATAAGGGGTACGGGCATTATCACCCAAATAGATATAATCGTATTGGGGCATAAGTTGGCGCACTTTGTCGAAAACCGTCAAACCGCCATAGCCCGAATCAAAGATACCTATCGGGCCATCTGATGAAGAGAACAAATTTGCCATAAATGTATTGTATAAAAAAAGAGGTGCACCCGTTAAAGGCACACCCCTATTTCAATTTATTAATCACCAAATAAGTTATTTCAATCCTAATTTTGTCTTAACAAACTGAGTTGCATCAATTGCATTTGTGCCTTGATACAGCAAAACTTGTGGGTCAATGATATATGTATATCCTTTTTCTGTACCTACTGCCTTGATAGCATCCTGGATCTTTGTCTGAATAGGAGCCAACAAATCTTGCTGTTGTTTAGCAACATCTTGCTGTGCTACTTGTACGAAGTTGTCCATGCGCTGCTGCATATCCTGTACTTCCTGCATTCTTCTTACCTTGATATTCTCAGTCAGAGAGTCTTGTTGTGCAATGAAATCTGAATATTTCTTTTGGTATTCACTCTGCATTGTTTCCAATTCTTTCTTATACTTAGCATTCAAGTCCTCAAGTTTCTTCTGCATATCGGCAACTTCCGGTAAAGCCATAAACACTTCCTGAGTGTTTACGAATGCAATTTTCACTTCTTGAGCATTCACCACACCTGCGAAAGGCAGGAGCATTAACAATAAAGCAATAAGTTTCTTCATTTTCTGACTATAAAATTTTGTAATTAATTACGTGTATTGAATAGGGTAATTCCCTAGAATGCCACAAATGTACGCATTTATTTTGAATATCCTAACTTTGAAAGAACTTCATTACTGATATCAATTTTGGGGGAAGCAAATATAATGCTCATGGCAGATGCTCTATCAACTACCAATTGATAGCCTTTCGATTCTGAAATATCCTTTACTGCATTGTAGATTTCGTCCTGAATCGGCTTCATCAAGCTCTCACGTTTCTTGTACAATTCGCCGTCAGCTCCAAAATATTTCCGCTTCAAGTCTTGGGCCTCTTGCTCTTTTTTTACAATTTCCTCTTCACGCTTGGTCTTCATCTCCGCCGAGAGAAAAACCAAATCGCTTTGGTAAGTTTTATACATATTCTGAGCTTCTTGCTGTAATGCCTCGACCTCATTTTGCCATTTTTGAGAGACTTGACTCAACTGTTCGTTTGTCATTTCATAAGCTGGAATATTTTTCAAGATATATTCCATATCGATCAAGGCAAACTTCTGAGCTGATCCGCTAAATGCGACCATAATCAGCATACAACCTAATAAAAAAAACTTCTTCATATCCATTGTCTTTTTTGTGTTAACATATACTCTGACTACAAATATAGCCGAGGTTTTAAAACGCTCGGCTATATTTTACGTTATTTTATATACTATTTTGATTCAGCAAGATATCAACATCAGAATTCCTGACCGATAATAAAGTGGAAATTGCTTCCGCTGCGCTTGCTCGTATCACCGATATTCGGTGTGTCGAAACCATATGCCCAGTCAATACCCATCAGACCGATCATCGGCAAGAAGATACGAACACCAACACCAGCCGAGCGTTTCAAGTTAAATGGATTGTACTTGCTCATATCCATCCAAGCATTACCGGCCTCGGCAAATACCAAACCGTAAATGGTTGAAGATGGCTCCAATACAAACGGATAACGTAATTCCATAGAGAAACGAGTATAGGCATAAGCCGCAGAGCTATAATAGTTACCACCTGCTATAGAACCATTTTCATAACCACGCAAACCTACTGTTTCTGTAGCGTAAGTACTTGAGTAACCGGTCATACCATCACCACCGACATAAAAGGTTTCAAACGGAGAACGTCTGTCGTTGTTGTAAGCTCCCAAGAAACCGAATTCTGCACGGCTCATCAAGACCGGAGTACGTTTTACCGTCAACGGAGCCAACGGAGTAAAGACCTTTGCTTTGAACTTCCACTTGAAATACTCAATCATCTTGTATTTTTCCGGATCAGTACTGCTCATTGCACCATAATCCTTTTTGTCAAATAAAGAATAGGGAGGCGTAGATGCTACAGACAAGGAGAATTGTGAACCGCGACGAGTATACAAGGGGTTATCGATTGAGTTACGTTGCAACAACAATTCCAAATTGATATTGTGACACGTTCCGTTCCGAACCAAGAAATAATTCCAGTCATGCATCATATATACCTGATAGTTGAAGGTTGCCATGAACTGGAAATAGTCATCCGGCCAGCTCAAACGCTTACCATAACCGGCAGAAAGGCCGAACATCATGATTGACTTGTCCGGATCAAGTGCCAACTCATATGAATTGCTGTAATAACTACTGTTATAACCATAGCTTCCATAACCATATCCATAACCATAATATGGATAGTAACTGCCCAAACTGCTCAGACGGCTACTATAGTAGTTAGTACTGATATCTGTCTGCTTTGAAAAATAGGCACTGACAGATAAGGTATTCGGGCGCTTACCTCCAAACCAAGGATCCAAGAAAGAGATACTATAAGCCTGATAGTATCGTCCGTTTGTCTGACCACTTAATGTCAATGTCTGTCCTTCACCTTGTGGGATGATGCCCTTGTATGTCTTCGGGTTCAAGAAATTTTTCATTGAGAAGTTCGTAAACTTCAAACTCAACTTTCCGATTACACCCGTCTGACCCCAACCGGCAGAAAACTCGATCTGGTCGTTCGCCTTGGAAACCAAGTTGTATTCAATGTCAACTGTTCCATTCTCTGCATCCGGAATAGGACGCGGATTCATGTTTTCAGGGTCGAAATGTCCCATTTGGGCGATTTCACGAACAGAACGCATCAAGTCTTCACGGCTAAACAACTGTCCGGGTTTCGTTCTTAACTCACGACGAACGATATCTTCATACAAACGGTCGTTACCATTAATGATAACACGGTTAATTGTCGCCTGAGGACCTTCCGTAATACGGATCTCCAACGCAATAGAATCATTGTCAACATCTGTCTCAACCGGATCGGCATTGAAGAACAAATAACCATTGTTGAAGTAGACATTTGAAACGGCATCTTCATCACTTTGCAGACGTTCGCCCAATTTCTTTTGGTTATATACCTCGCCGGCTTTCATACCCAATACGGCAGACAAGTAGTCGGTCGAATACTTTGTATTACCAACAAAACGAATATCCTTCAAATAATATTGGTCACCTTCTTCCAATTTCAAGTAAATATCTACTTTCTTGTCATTGAAATTAACGACACTATCCTGCAACAGGACGGCATCACGATAACCAAATTCATTGTATTTCGAAATCAAATTCTTTTTATCGTTCTCATACTCCTCGGTGGTGAATTTCTTCGTGCTGAACATCTCCAGGATACTTGATTTCCAGTCATTGTACAAACTGAACTTTTCATTTGTCTTTTTCATCGCTTTCTTCAATGTCCGCGCAGACAATGCACGATTACCATCGAAGTATATACGGTGAATTTTCGTCTTTTCATTCTTATCAATGTAAATATCCATTATCACCTCACCTTCGTGAGCCAAGTCATCTCTCTGCTGAATATCGACATCCACATTCTTGAATCCTTTTCCGTCGAAAAACTTCTTAATCAAGATTTTAGCACGATCTATGACATTGGGGGTGATCTGAAATCCTTTCTTCAAACCCAATTTTGTCTCCAAGTCCTCCCGTTCTCCTTTCTTGATGCCGTGATAGTTCACCTCGGAAATACGCGGGCGTTGCTTCAGTTGGATCTCCAACCAAATTTTGTCACCCTCAATCTTGTTCGCTAAAATCTTTACGTCTGAAAACAAACCATGCTTCCAAAAGGCTTTTACTGCTGCTGTGATTTCATCACCCGGCACAGACACCTCATCGCCCACTGAAAGGCCTGAAAAACCAATCAGCACATAATCCTCATACGTCTTTTCAACACCACTTACCTTTATGTCCGCGATTTTGTATTTCTTCGGAGTAAAAGAGTAAGATATCACCGGCAATTCTGTCGGTGTCTCAACCTTCGCAGTATCATTCTCTTGGGCAAACATTCCAAATGATATACCCAAGAAAACAAAAAACAGCACTATTCCTTTGTACATAGTAACAGCTATTGTTTATAAAATTAATTGCTCGCTCGTTTTACCATACCGTCTTTCTCGCTGTTGATAATACAAGATAGCACTATACAATTCTTCTTTTCTAAAATCGGGCCAATAAATATCCGTAAAGTAAAACTCCGCATATGACAATTGCCATAAGAGGAAATTACTCAAGCGCTGCTCGCCGCCTGTTCGAATCAGCAAGTCCGGGTCCGGAATATGACAAGTAGCCAAATGGGCACTGACAGTCTCTTCTGTAATCGATTGGAGATCCAACTCTCCGCTCTTCACTTGAGCTGCAATTTGCTTAACAGCATCTGTTATCTCCCAACGAGAAGAGTAACTCAAAGCCAAGATCATCGTCGTCCCCGTATTCGCTGCCGTGTCAGCAATACACTCTTGAAGGGTGGCAAGGGTCGCGGCAGGTAAACGCGACAGATCGCCAATGGCATCCAAACGCACATTGTTCTTTATCAAATCGGGAGTCTCATGTTTGATGGCAGTAACCATCAACGACATCAACGCATCCACTTCCGACTTCGGACGGTTCCAGTTCTCGGTCGAGAAAGTGTATAACGTCAAATACGGAATCTTCAAATCTGATGCCGCTTCGACTACCTTACGGACAGAAACGACTCCTTCTTGATGTCCCATATAACGCTCTTCGCCATGCGATTTCGCCCAGCGTCCATTGCCGTCCATAATGATAGCCACATGTTTCGGCAAACGTTTTGTATCAATTTGTTCCAATAAAGACATCGTTTCTGACTTATTTAGTTGATCCGCTAAATCTATTATTACATGGTTCACACCGCTTTCCGAAGTCCCATGTCACTGAGAACATCAACAATGAGTACCAATCTTTGTTCTTAAAAAGGCTTCCGTTCACCCCATAGGGATTGTTCAAGAAGGCATTATTATCGTCCGTCACATCCAATCCATCGCCAAACAGCTTCCGGAAGGAGAACTCACAACCTAAATTCAATCGGTTTTTCACCTTATACTTTACCCCTACACCCAGCGGAAGGTTCACCGAAGCAAATGTTTTGTTGCCGGGTGCTACCGTAACGCCCAGACCTATCAACAGGTAGGGAGTAAACCGTTTTGTGTTCAAGTAAGCGAATTTATCGCTATAGGGCATGAAGTTGAACTCCATTTGTCCGCCCGCTTCGATAAAACTTCGGCTGAACGATCCCGTTTGTTCGTTAGGAAAAACATTTTCCGAACCATCCGTACTACCCGAGACCCGCCCCCACAATAAATCTGTTTTGACCGCCCACCGAAAATTCGGATTGTAACGAAACACTGCTCCCAACGAAGGATGCATACCTTTAAAGAACGAATTTTTATTTAAATCGCCCATATAGTAAGCGCCGCCCACCATACCGCCGATTTCATATTTATATTCTTGCCCGTTTACCCTCATTGCAGATAAACCACAGACGAAGATAAGCAAACAAATGATGCGCCGTAAAAGAGATAGTTTCATAAAAAACACATTTTTCATTCTACATATTTCTTTTGTAACGCTGAATTTCTTTCAAAATTACTTGCCGACCATCAATATTTATTGACGATCAAAACCCAATCGGTTGACGCGGCCTCTCCAGTTAGCATCCAATATTTGCCCGCCAATTGTAGACTTTCCGCCGATAATCGTCAGGAAATTATCCGAGTCAACAAGCAATGAGGCATAGCCTCTTGCCTGATAAGCTTCCGGAAAGATAATCAGTTCATCGGCCAGCGTCCAGGTAACACCATAATCGGACGAGCGATAAATATCTTTCAACGGTTCACCGGCCGCATTGAAGCCACCGATCAAGTAATATTGACTATCATAATAAACAAAGGATGCGCCTTCGCGAGCCGTAAACATCTTCGCGCCCAACAGCTCATCTGTCTGCTTTGCCCAATTCAAGCCATCCAACGTCGACCATGTCGTAGAAAGCAAATCCCCATTGTCATCCTTACCTCCGGCCACAACAACACGATCCTTATACATCAAGTAAAGAGGCTGGGCTGCGAAACCTTCAACAGGAAACTGTGCTGAGATTGCATTTCCGATTGTAAATTCACCATCAGCATCCATCACCGCGTATTTCACTGTATTCTGATCATTGACGAGCAATGCCAAACGCGCTTGCTGATTGGTATGAGCCGCCATACCACCCAAAACGGCTTTCACCATCGGTGCATTGGCAATCTTGCTCCAATTTGCACCGTCTGCTGAGCGATACAATGAACCATCGGAAGCGGCAAGATACAAATTATCATTGAATCCGGCAAGCTGATACAACTGCAAACCGGAAGAAGGGAGTCCGCTAAGCGATTGCTCCGACCATTGACTCATCTCATTATCAGCCAAATAAAGACGATATCCCGCACTGTTGTGAGAATACATAAAATAAGTATCATCCATACTGATCACCTTTTGATCGTCTTGCACCAACGCCAATGAAGCTTTTTCGTATGGATGCCATGTCATTGAGTCGGGAACGACCTGATGCACATTCACTTGTGCCGAATAGGAACGGACGGTTGTTCCATCGTTCGCATATACAAGAATTTTCAATGCTTTCGAAATATCGAGCGTATCGGTCGAACTATAAGTAGTAGTATCGCCTGTGGCCAATGAAATGACTTTGATTGTGCTGGCATATGAGCCATAGGTCATCGTGCAGAGCACTTTATCCACTACGGTTCCATACTCCATTGAGTCCAAGTTCATGATGCGACAGTTCAACTGGTCGATAGTAAACGCTACACTTGACAAGGCGCTTACCGAGTCAGACGTCAAAGAGAAAGTCTTGATCTGAATATTCTTGTCGATCTCGTAGTATGATTCCCATTCATTGCTTCCCAAGCAAGACGACAACAGCATCAAGACGCTTCCCGCTATTAATAGAATTATTTTATTTTTCATCCAAAACATAGTTTGTTCATATAAAGGCACAAAAGTAGAAACAATTTTCTCTTTATGCCTCATAAACGGTATTATTTAAAATATTTTTAGGATCGGCTTCCACACCAACATGCCGATAGTGTGCAAATGTGTTTCCGCCAAACGTCTCGAAAGTGACCGAACAAGAACGAACGGCCGGAGCTTTTACACCATCACCAAGGCAAAGTGTTGATTTTTCCACGATGGCTTGATCCCATAAACCGGCATCAATAAACTGTTGCAATATTGATGCACCGCCCTCTACCAGCAGGGATGTCATATTCCGTTCGGCAAGACATTGCAAAATCTGATACACCAACGACATTTTGAAGTCCACTTGAATGTATTCAACGCCCGGACGGTTCTCTTTCGGATGAGAAGTAAAGACTATTGTCGGATGAGAACCATCAAACAAGTGTAAATCATTTGGCAAGAGACCTTCCCGATCAATAACCAAGCGGACTGGCGATTTCCCAGCCCAACGGCGGACTGTCAACGAGGGATTGTCCAAGAGTGCCGTATGGGTGCCCACCAAAATGGCTGCCGATTCGGAACGGTATTTATGCACGCGAGCCGTTGTCACAGCATTCGAGAATACCACCGGCGGAATCGTACGGTCGGTGCGGTTTATATCCATATAGCCATCTGCGCTTTCTGCCCATTTCAAGGTTACAAACGGCCGTTTTTCTGTCTGAAATGTCATGAACACTTCATTCAGTGCCCGGGCTTCTTTTTCCAAAACACCCGTTACCACTTCTACACCCGCCTCGCGCAGCATCCGAACGCCTCGGCCCGACACAGCAGGGAATGGATCCAAACAACCCACCACCACCCGTGGAATACCTTTTCGGATGATCAACTCTGCACATGGAGGCGTTTTACCATAATGCGAACAAGGTTCAAGACTGACATAAATTGTCGCATCGCGCAACAACGACTCATCTTTAACCGATGCAATTGCATTCACCTCCGCATGAGCCTCACCGCACCGGCGATGAAAGCCCTCCCCTATAATGACGCCCTGATGAACCACCACTGCCCCAACCATGGGGTTTGGTGCAGCATGTCCGGCTCCATGCTGTGCCAGTTCAATGCAACGCGCCATAAATTTTTCTTCTATTTGCATTTGCACTTCTTTTTAGGTTCGAAACAAAGGTACAACTTTTCATAGAAGTAAAAAGCATACTGACAAGAATTTTCGCACACTCTTTTTTGCCGCAATCTCACACTCTTAAGAAAATGCGCCGGCGATAGAGAATAAAGAGGATCGTGAAAACAATTGCTACGTTGCTCAATTCGATCAGCGCAGGGTAGTAAGCTCGCAAATATTGCTCGAAACCATACAGCAACGACTCGCCAACACAGCTGAAGTGCACAGCTTCGCCCAACATATAGGCCGTAATGGAATTCATACCATATACTTTCAGCCAAGTGAGATACCTCCGATGGTTTTTATAATCGATCCAATAGTAAAAGACACCCATGAGTAGGTAGCAGTAGCCGCTGCTCACGAGCACCATAGAGCTGGTCCATATCGTTTTGATGACCGGAAGCCATAATCCCCACAACCAACCGGCAACCACCGATGCGGCACCAATGCCGAAATAGAGCAGTACTTTATTTTTCTCGGCCAATGTCTTGCTTTTGGCTATATAACCGGCAAACATTCCCGACATAACAGTTGCGATAAAATTCAAGCTGCTCAATATCCAGGTGTAATAATATCCTTTTGCGAAGACAACTGTTCCGCCTACCATCTCAGCCGAGTCGCGGAAACGGCCCATCAGCATCCGATCAATTCCTTCTGCCAAGTTACCTTCTTGCGTATAGTCGCCACCACCAAAGCCATCAATCGTCACCCATTCCATCGCAGCCCAGTAAAGCAACAACAAGGCCACGGCCGAGATGATTTGCGTACGAAGGGTTGTAAACAAAAAGAAGAGTGCCGAAAAGAGATAGCCGACCGCAATTGTCTGCAATGTATTGGTATAAAAATAAATATGATTAGGGTCGAGGCCCAACAGATTCCCTTGCACAATCATTCCAAATACCCACAACAACAACACACGCTTGACGAGCCGACGGACAAGCGGCTTGCGGTCGCCCGCTTGCTTGAAGCGAGAATAGGCAAATGGAATGCTAATACCCGACATAAAAAGGAAGAGAGGCATGATCAAATCCCAGGCCACAAAACCTTCCCATGCAACGTGCGACAACTGATGGTGAAGTTCTTCTAAACAAGGTGCATCAGCCGCACGAATGAGATTCCTGACAAATGGGCCAAATGCTACTAAAAAGAAAAGGTCTAATCCTCGTAATGCGTCCAACGACTCCAAGCGGCGCTGAACGGGCGATGCTGTTTGTGTTTCCATGCTATCCTAAATTTACGCATAATCAAAACAAAAAAAGAGTTGCCCTCATAGACAACCCCTCCTCCATTCATTTTATCAATCTTGTGATTCGGGTGGGATTCAAACCCACGACCTTCAGAACCGGAATCTGACGCTCTATTCAGCTAAGCTACCGAACCATTCGACCACAAAAGTAAATAGAATATGCGGATAATCCAAATTTCGTCTTCTTTTTTTTGAAAGCTCCCCACCCACCAACAAACAGTTGCCGAGTTCCGAAAAATTTATTGCCGAGAAAACCCCGGTTCATTCGGCACAAAACCGGAGTTCAGTCGGGGGAAAACTCGAGTTTTCCTCCGAGAAACTTTTTCATAAGTGCGGAGAAGCATTTCCCAACCCTTCGAACATCTTTTGGATGGATGGAATACCATGGACGAGGTTCCGGCATCCACGTTTTTTATCTATATTTGCAAACGGAAAATAGATGCAGGAATATCGACGGTAACAGGGGAAGGGATCCTACAAAAAAAGAAGAAACGGTGAAGCATCACGCTGAACCGTTTCCACATTTAACCGTTTTAAACAAAAAGAAAAAGTTTAAGTTAAGGTTTATCGTTGCAATTCTTTGTTTTATGTAAAATATGATTCCAAAAGCTATCATGAATTGAATAGCGAACAAATATAACAAGAAAATTGACAAAAATCAAAAACAAGGTCGTTTTTTTGTATTTTTTTATTTTTGAATATTTTCTGATACATATCAGCTAAGCTGAATGTTCCGATTAAAAATAGAGACTGATGGCAATATTCGATTTGAACATATTGGGCTGCGGCTCCGCACTGCCCACTTTGAGACACAACAATTCTTCGCAAATCGTCGATTTGAGAGACAAACTTTATATGATCGATTGTGGAGAAGCCACCCAGCTGCAAATGCGAAAGATGCATATTAAGTTCAGCCGACTGAATCATATTTTCATCTCTCATCTGCATGGCGACCATTGTTTCGGATTGCCAGGACTGATTTCAACCTTGGCTTTGCTCGGACGAAACGGCGACCTGTTCGTCTATGGCCCGGCCGAAGTGGGCGAATATATCGAATCGATCATGAAAACATTTGGTCGGGGTATTCCTTTTCAAGTACGATTCAAGGCAGTCGACACAAACCAATATGCTTTGGTTATGGAGGATCGCTCCGTCTCCGTCTATGCCATCCCCATGAAGCATCGGATACCTTGTTGCGGATATCTATTCGAAGAGAAACCTCGCTCACCTCATATCATCCGAGAAATGATAGATTTCTATCACGTTCCCGTTTCTCAAATCGAAAAAATCAAACAAGGTGCAGATTTTATTACCGAAGAAGGAGAATTCATTCCGAACAATCGTCTGGTTCGCCCTGCCGATCCTGCCAAGCGCTACGCCTACTGCTCAGATACAGCCTACTATCCCAAGATCGTTTCCTATATAGAAGGAGTGGACTTACTCTATCACGAAGCGACATTCATGGAAGCCGACTCGGCAAAAGCCTATGAAACTTTCCATTCAACCGCAAAACAAGCCGCCACAATAGCCCGCGATGCACACGTCAAACGATTGATGATAGGCCACTATTCTGCCCGTTACGAAGAGATAATCCCCCTAAAAAATGAGGCTGACGAGATATTTCCCAATACAATTCTTGCCAATGAAGGTGTTACTGTAAGCCTATAACGACAAGAAAAGGAACAATTATGGCATTATATATGAACCAATAGCACATAAAAAAAGCCCTACAATTCCGAAGAACCATAGGGCTTTTATGGAAGCAGAGCGGAAGACGGGACTCGAACCCGCGACCCTAACCTTGGCAAGGTTATGCTCTACCAACTGAGCTACTTCCGCAAATCGTACTCGAAGCGGGACTTGAACCCGCACAGCTGCAATAGCCAAAGGATTTTAAGTCCTTCGTGTCTACCGATTCCACCATTCGAGCATCCCTTCGTATAAGTGATGAGCGGAAGACGGGACTCGAACCCGCGACCCTAACCTTGGCAAGGTTATGCTCTACCAACTGAGCTACTTCCGCATTACTTAAAACGGTCAATGATCTCTATCATTCCCGATTGCGATTGCAAAGGTAGATAAATATTTCAAACGTGCAAACTATTTTGCAATTTTTTTAATTAGAAACATATAATTTGTTTCCGTTCACCGATACATTGTATCGCTTAAGCCCCTGTGTAGCTGGTCCTTTTAGAACAGCTCCTGCATTTTCATAAATTCCAAATTCCGAACCGCAATTGGGACAAATTGCCTTAATATGGTTATCATCCACATCAACACGAACCGAGGCTTTGACCTCATGCGGACAAGCCAAATCGTAAGCATGATAGCCGTCATACGCATAATAAACCAAAACGCCTCCCAATCCGGTACGTTCAACAGCCGACAAACTTGATGTCTGCCCATAAATGAATTTTTTATAGGCCATCAATGACTTCAAATCTTTATCTTCATATGACAAGTCAAGCTCCAAATAGACCGGGTAGGTAGGGAAATAATTCTGCTCTGTCTTGGTACATGCTGCGACAAGCATCAAAAGAAAAAAAAGCCAAGGGCGGGTTCTCGTACACATTTATGCTTTCTTTAATAATGTTTCTTCGGCTGCATTCACACGCTCAAAATGAAATTCCTCAATCACTTTCTGCATTAAAGCAGAAATAGCACTGTTGCACAAATTACCTATGCTTCCTTCATGTGTATGATGGATATCTTTATTCGGGACGAATTTCCCCTCCTCAATAGCCAATCCTACTTGCTTGTAAGCATCGCGGAAAGGAACGCCTGACAAAACCAAACGGTTTACTTCCTCCACACTGAACATAGGGCCATACTTTTCGTCATCCAAAATATGCTCGTTCACCTTCACTTGACGCATCATATGGGTTACCATACGCAAACAATCTTCTAATTCTGAAAAAGAGGGCAAGAATATTTCTTTAATAATCTGCAAATCACGGAAATATCCAGAAGGAAGATTATTGAAAATCATTGTAATCTGATTGGGCAATCCTTGAATTTTGTTGCATTTGGCACGAGTCAGTTCAAAGACATCCGGGTTCTTCTTATGAGGCATGATACTTGATCCGGTTGTAAACTGATCAGGAAGTTTGATAAATCCAAAGTTCTGACTGCTGAACATACAAGAATCAAACGCCAACTTGGCTAAAGTTCCTGCAATGCCCGCCATGGCATAAGCAACTGTTCGCTCCATCTTTCCACGCCCCATTTGAGCATATACAACATTGTAATCCATGGAGTCAAAACCTAACAAATCAGTAGTCATCTGTCGATTCAACGGGAAAGATGATCCATATCCGGCAGCCGATCCCAACGGATTACGGTTACAAATCTTATAAGCTGCTTGAAGGAGCTGCATATCATCTACTAAGCTTTCAGCATAAGCTCCAAACCAAAGGCCAAAGGAAGAAGGCATTGCTATTTGAAGATGCGTATAACCCGGCATCAATACTTGCTTATAGCGTTCGCTTTGTTCTTGCAAAACCGAGAACAATTCCTCTATCATATGTACAATAGTCTGAATTTCAGCTCGAGTATAAAGTTTCAAATCCACCAGAACTTGATCATTGCGTGAACGACCACTGTGAATTTTCTTGCCAATATCCCCCAACTTGCGAGTCAACATCAATTCGACTTGAGAATGGACATCCTCAATGCCCTCCTCAATAACAAAGTCTCCTTTATCGGCTATTTCATATATATTTTTCAATTCATGGAGAAGAATTTTCAATTCATCTGCTTGCAACAGCCCAATGCTTTCAAGCATGGTAATATGAGCCATGGAACCCAATACATCATATTTGGCTAAATAGAGATCCATTTCGCGGTCTCTTCCAACTGTGAATACATCGACTTCATGATCGACTTGTACATTTTTCTCCCATAGTTTTTGTGCCATGATTATTCTATTTTAGAAGTTATGAGATAATAAAATAAAAAAATTGGAAGTGGAGAGCCGTTTCCAACCGACATGACACTCCTCTTCCAATTTAAATTATATCAATAAGGCAATGATACCAACACATCTGAGATGCGATTTACGGCTTCTTGCAAAGGTTTCTCAACCATCGGTTTAATAAATGGATTGAGTTCTGCCCGCGCTGTGAGTCGCACTCGAGTATCCATCTCCCCTACTTGTTTCAATTGAATCCACAAGAAAAGGGGAAGAGGTGAGTTCGTCGTAGCAAACTTGATCGTCTTATTCGGTTCTCGCTCCACGATCTGAAAAGAGATCTTTCCAACAGGACTAACCGAAAAACTACAAGAATCTTTGTCAAACTCAAAATCTTTTATCTTATCTTGAGGAACACGATCTTTTACTTTCTCCAAATTCGAAAGATCTGACAACATGGAAAAGATTCGATCGTCATTCTGTGGGATCTGCTTGATCTCACTTACAAAATCTGCCATCTAATCTTGATTATGAATTTTATTTGTCAGGATCCCATGATGCCGGATCTTTTCTCCACTCTTGCAATACTTCAATCTCTGATTCTGCAATGTAATCTGTGCGAACAGCCTCTTCCAACACTGCATCATAATTGCTCAACGTATGTAATGTTACTTTTGCATTCTTGAATGCATCAACTGCAACAGGGAATCCATAAGTAAAGATAGCAACCATACCTACTACGTCGCAGCCAAAATTACGAACAGCTTGCACAGCCTTC
The DNA here is from genome assembly GCA_963657455.1 of bacterium. GTDB lineage: Bacteria > Bacteroidota > Bacteroidia > Bacteroidales > Tannerellaceae > Parabacteroides. The sequence goes on along the minus strand of CAVKMU010000011.1, from coordinate 2,582 downwards.
AGACTACTGCCACCAGTAGAAACCAAATCTTCAACAATTACCACTTTCGATCCCGGCTTCAGTTCACCTTCAATCAAATTTTCCAATCCGTGGTCTTTGGGTGTAGAACGAATATATACGAAAGGCAAACCTAACAAATCGGCCACCAAAGCTCCTTGAGCAATTGCGCCGGTTGCAACACCTGCTATAGCGTCAGCATTCTCATACTTTTCACTGATCATGCGTGCCAATTCCAATTTTATGAAGGAACGGACAGCCGGATATGAAAGAGTTTTACGATTGTCATTATAAATCGGAGATTTCCAACCTGATGCCCATGTAAAGGGATTAGCCGGTTGCAATTTTACTGCTTTAATCTTCAACAGTTTCTCTGCTACTAATCTTTCCAGTGTTTTCATACTATCCTCTATCTGTTATATTTTTTTGCAAAAATAAAGAAAGTAATGGATTTATCCTTTTCTTGATAGAATTATTTTTGCTTTACAACAAAATATCCTACACCATTGAGAGAGCAAAAGCGGAAAGCGCAATGTCAGGAATGCTTTGAAGAGCTCGGGCGCAAGCATTGAAAGTTGCACCGGTAGTCAGTACATCATCGACCAATAATATACGTTTTCCCAGTAAATTATCTTCCACAACTAACTCAAACACGTCTTCCATGTTACGCCATCGATCAAAAACCTTTCGTTTTGTTTGAGTTTCTGTTCGTACACATCGCCTCAATGAAGTCGTATCAATTGGTATATGCAAAACAGAACTGATGCCTTTTGCAATCCATTCTGACTGATTATAACCACGTTCTTTTTCTCTTTTGGGATGTAATGGTACGGGCAATAATACATCAGCATTGCAAATTGATTCTCTCCTACTTAGATAATCAAGGAAAGAAAGTCGTGCAAGATATGCCGCAAGTTCTTTATTGCCATAATATTTCAAATCATGAATTAACCGTTGGACAGCCCCTTCTTTCTCAAAAACAAAAGCAACTGCTAAATTAGAAATTTCAGATTTTCCCAAAAACAACGAGAAAATCCGACTCTCATCAATCATTCGATAACGAGGCAAACTATAAAGGCAATGGGTACAAATATGTTGCTCGCCTTCAACTAAAGAATTTTGGCAAAGCAAACACAAGGGAGGATAAAACAAATTCAAGAAATCATTCCATAGTTTCATAGTTTATATCGGTTGGTCCTGATGATAATATTTCTTTTAAACAAACGGTAGCCTCTTGCATAGTAAAACCACGCCCTAAAGCAAACCGAAGCAATTTATAAAATTGTTCTCTATCATCTTTTGCTTTTATGTTTTTTAACTTTGATTTCAATAAAGCGTGGAGCACTTGAGCATAACTCCTCTCATCAATATCAGCCAAAGCTGCGTCAATAATAGTTGAAGGTATTTTCTTTTTCTGCAATTCAACCGAGATTTTCACACGACCCCATTGATTAAATCGTAATTTATCATTCACAAAAGCATGAGCATAACGTTCCTCGTCCAAAAATTTTTCACTGATAAGTTTGGCTAATATCCGTTCTTGTTCTTCTGCTAAAAGGCCGGCAGCATTCATTTTTTGAACTATATCTTGGCGACAATGTTCGGCTACTGAGCAATAAGCCGCCATCTTATACAACATTTCAGATTCTGTATATTTTTTCATTTTTGTGCTTTTATGAATCGATCTTTTCCATTATAATCAATATGCAATTCTACTTGTTTAAAATTCTCAGATTGCAACAATTCAACAATTGCTTCACCAAACTTTTCATTAATTTCAAAATAAAGACAACCGGTCTCTTTCAATTTTTGTTTCGCTACGAATGCTATGCGACGATAAAACAAAAGCGGATCTTCATCTGGTACAAACAAAGCCAAATGAGGTTCATAATCTACCACATTCAGAGCCATGTCTTTTTTTTCTTGATTCATAATATATGGAGGATTGCTGACTATACAATCAACCTTTGGTAACAAAGATAATGAATCTTGTGATAATATATCCAATAACAACCAATCAATCTTTGCTTGATTAATCACTGCATTTTTCTTTGCAACAGCAATAGCTTTTTCTGAAATATCAGCACCAAATACCTGAGCCAATGGTAATTTCAAGGCCAAAGACGTTGCAATACATCCACTTCCTGTTCCTATATCTAATATAGAGACCTTGCGAAAAGAATAATCACGAACAATCCATTGCACCAACTCTTGCGTTTCTGGCCGAGGAATCAAAACATCAGGAGATACAAGAAAAGGGGAACCACAAAAATCTGTTTTCCCTATGATATATTGAATTGGTTCAAAGTGCTCCAGCCGATCTATAGCAATAGAAATCTGATGTTTGGTATTTTCATCCAATACAACATCCATTATAGGAATATGATAGGCAGGCACACCTGCAATCTCTTCCATTATCCATCGGACGAACGAATTCACTTCTTCGGCAGAATACAAGGAAGAGAGACTTTTCCGAATATGATGTATTGTTGATTTCATCTATTGCCAAGGATTTTAATAGTAAATATACAAACAGAAATAGCCGATTTAGGTTTTCCTAAACCGGCTACTGTCTGACAGACGTT
>CAVKMU010000010.1:0-72299 GCA_963657455.1 bacterium | reverse complement strand
GGTGCTCCCGATGCTTTTTCGAAAGTTGGCGAACAAACATTTCGTTTTTCGACAAAAAGCGTTACTTTTGAGAGATGAAATCGAAAATGTATACACGTATAATAACATGAAGCCTATGAAAAAGCAAATTCTGGCCACGCTACTGGTGGCTTATGCCTTGCCTACGTTGGCGGCAACCGACGAAGCACGCCTGCTCCGTTTCCCGACAACGAATGGGAGCGAGGTGGTGTTCACCTATGGCGGCGACCTCTACAAGGCACCGATCGATGGGGGAGAGGCCGTACGCCTGACGTCGCATGTCGGGTACGAACTCTTCGCCCGCTTCTCGCCGGACGGGAAAACGATCGCCTTTACCGGCGAGTATGACGGCAACCGCGAGGTATACACGCTCCCGATCGACGGTGGGGCGCCTGTCCGCATGACCTACACCTCAACCAATGCTCGCGACGATGTGGGCGACCGCATGGGACCGAACAATATCGCCCTCACCTGGACGCCCGACGGGGAGAAGATCATTTACCGCAACCGTATCGGCGACGGCTTCCCCGGCAAGCTGTGGAGCGTCTCGAAAAACGGCGGCATGCCCGAGCAACTGCCGCTGCCCGAAGGCGGTTTCTGCTCTTATTCGCCCGACGGCAAGCGCTTGGCCTACAACCGCGTCTTCCGCGAATTTCGTACCTGGAAGTACTATCGGGGCGGAATGGCCGATGATATCTGGATCTACGACGAGAGTGCCAAAACAGTGAAGAACATCACCGACAACCCGGCTCAGGACATTGCCCCGATGTGGATTGGCGATGACATCTATTTCATCTCCGACCGCGACATGACCATGAACCTCTTCGTCTACCATACGACGACGGGAAAGACCGAAAAGGTGACGAACTATACCGACTACGACATCAAGTTTCCCAGCTCGAACGGCCGACTGATCGTCTACGAGCAGGGGGGATATCTCTATCGCTTCGACCCCTCTACGCAGAAAGCCACCCGCATTCCGATCACTCTCAACGGCGAAAACAGCATTGCCCGCACAGAACGGAAGGCAGTGGCCGGCTATCTGACGGACGCCTCTCTGACCTCCGACGGCAAACGGATCGCAGTGACCGCCCGCGGCGAGGTGTTCAACGTGCCGGCCGAAAAGGGCGTTACCTACAATATCACCCGTACGCCGGGGGCCAACGACCGCTGCGCTGCGTGGAGCCCCGACAACCGTTACATCGCCTATATCTCAGACCGTACCGGAGAGACGGAGGTTTGGCTGGAAAAGGCCGACGGGGGAGAGCCCGTTCAACTGACGAAAGAGAACGATACCTATATCCGCCGGCTGCAATGGTCGCCCGACAGCAAATCACTGCTCTATACCGACCGCAAAAACCGTATTGTGGTGGTCGACGTGGCCTCGAAGAGCAAGCAAACCATCGTGCAGTGTCCCGAACGCGAATTTTACCACGTTGCCTATTCTCCTGACAGCAAATGGATTACCTATACGCGACCGGCCGTCAACGAGATGCAGGTGGTTTATCTCTACAATCTGGCAGAAAAGAAAGAATATCCCGTTACGGAGAAGTGGTACAACTCGGGCAATCCGACCTTCAGCGAGGACGGAAAATACCTGATCTTCTCGTCCAACCGCGATTTCAACCCGATCTATGGCGAGCTGGAATGGAATCATGTCTACACGAAGACAGGAGGTATCTACCTGGCCATGCTGAGCAACAACACCCCGTCTCCCTTCCTGCCGGAAGATGAGACAGCAACCATCAGCGAGGAATCCTCGGCAAAAAACAGCCCTAAAAAGGAGGATACGACAACCACCCCGGGAACGGTCAGCGTTCAGATCGACACCGAAGGGTTAATGGGACGAATCGTTAAACTCCCGCTATCGGCCGATTACTACAGAAACTTCTATAGCGACGGCAAAACGGTGTGGTATTCGGACGGAAAAAACAACGTCCATGCCTATAAACTGGCCGATCAGAAGGAGGAAACCGTAGCCGAAAACGCCCAGATGGAGGTGGCCGCCGGCGGCAAGAAAGCACTGTTCTACAAAGAAAAAAGCCTCTATGTGACAGATCTCACGGCAGCAAAGGCTTCGTTAGAGAAGGCCGTGAACCTGAACGACATGACCGCCACGATCGACTATCCGCAAGAGTGGGCGCAAATCTTCGACGAAGCATGGCGCGCCTTCCGTGACGGCTTCTATTTGGAGAACATGCACGGCGTGGATTGGAAGGCCATCAAGGAGAAATATGCCGTACTGCTGCCCTATGTGGCCACACGCCTCGACCTGAACTACGTGATTGGCGAGATGATTTCCGAGCTGGCTTGCGGCCATGCCTACGTCACTCCGGGCGAATACAAGAAGCCGGAACGGATCCCGATGGGCCTCCTTGGAGCGGAAATGAGCCGTGACGCCAAGAGCGGGTTCTACAAGATCGAGAAGATCATTGCCGGCGCTCCCTACAGCCGGTCGCTTCGTTCGCCGCTCACCGAGCCGGGCTTGGAGGTGAAAGAGGGCGACTACATCACAGCGGTCGACGGTGTTCCTACCTCGTCGGTCGGGAATATTTATCAATTGCTCGTGGGGAAAGCGAATGTCATGACCGAGTTGGAAATCAACCATAAAGCCCAAAAGGAGGGAAGCCGCAAGGTGGTCATCCGTCCGATCGCCGACGAGCATCCGCTCTATCACTACAACTGGGTGCAAAACAACCTGAAAAGGGTAGAGGAGGCCTCCAACGGACGCGTCGGTTATATCTATATCCCCGATATGGGACCGGAAGGATTGAGGGAGTTTGCCCGCTATTTCTATCCGCAACTCGACAAGGAGGCGCTGATTATCGACGACCGCGCCAACGGAGGCGGCAATATCTCGCCGATGATCATCGAGCGGTTGCTGAGAAAACCGTACCGCATGACGATGTCGCGCACGTCAAGTACGGTCGGAACCATCCCTGACGCTACGCAATATGGTCCTAAGATCCTGTTGATCAACAAGTATTCTGCTTCAGACGGCGACCTGTTCCCGTGGAGTTTCAAGGCAAACAAGATCGGAACCATCATCGGTACACGCACCTGGGGTGGTATCATCGGCATCAGCGGATCGCTTCCTTACATGGACGGCACCGATATCCGCGTTCCGTTCTTCACCAACTACGATGCCCAAACGGGGCAGTGGATCGTCGAAAACCATGGCGTGGATCCGGACATTCTGCTCGACAACGATCCGATCAAAGAGCAGGCGGGCGAAGACCAGCAACTGGAAAAGGCGATCGAGGTGGCCTTGCAGCAGCTCAAAGAGCGCAAGCCGTTGCCCAAGACGCCGGCACCGCGTACCTTCAAGGATCTGGGGTTGTAATGCCCGTCGGCTGATGTTCGTATAGAACACTCATCCGTTTGGAAGCCCTCGGTTGTTTATGTTCAAAGCAAAACAGCCGAGGGCTTTTTTTGAAACGTCCGTACACAGAAGAGCGAACCATAGAAAGACGAACCCGGCTGCCAAGAGCCCGAAAGGAGACTTTCTCCAAAAAGGAGACGGGTTGTGCTCCGAAATATCCGTTTTCCTCCGCATTCCATACTCTATTTAACATAATGGTGATTATAGAATAAAGGAGCAAAAACGGAGGTTGAACGGAGAAAGCGGCCGGATGTCGGTGAAAAACCGCTCTTTTTGATGGGAAGGTTTGGCTGATGCCTGACGGCAATATAAAGATGCTACCCCGGTATCGTAATCGGAAATAAGGATGAACGAAAGAGAATGGTTCGACGGACAAAAACAAAACATCCCTGTTTCGAAAAAGTTTCCCGGCATAGAACCGGAGTTTATTCGGCATGAAACTGCAGTTCTATGCCGAACAAACTGCCAAGCACACGCAAGAAAATAGTTTCAAGCCCCACACCCTTTCTTGTCGGAACGCCGACGAGTGTGACAGATGTACGCTTATACATTAGTATATAAGGGCTATGGCAAACTCTCTCCTCTGCCACGTGCGGCCGAATGTATGACAATATTTCATATCTCCGTGCAAGAATGGCAGAAAGCGGGCGGCGGAAAAGGTTTGGTATCCTATTTGCTATAGCATAAGTGTGCCCTTAAAAGGACACAATGAATAAAACAGCAAACAATAAAAAAAGAAATAAGACAATGAGCAAGAATGGGAATATCGGAGTAACGAGTGAGAACATTTTTCCGATCATCAAGAAATTTTTATACAGCGACCAGGAGATCTTTTTGCGTGAAATCGTTTCGAATGCCGTAGATGCCACCCAAAAGCTGAAAACACTTTCGTCGGTGGGCGAATTCAAAGGCGAGTTGGGCGACCTGACCGTTCACATCAAGCTGGACGAGAGCGCCGGAACCCTCACCATCTCCGACCGCGGTATCGGTATGACAGCCGAAGAGATCGACAAATACATCAACCAGATCGCCTTCTCCGGTGCGGAAGAGTTTGTCGAGAAATACAAGAACGACACGGCAGCCATCATCGGCCATTTCGGACTGGGCTTCTACTCTTCGTTCATGGTTTCGAAGAAAGTCGAGATCGTTTCGAAGTCCTATAAAGAGGCACCTGCCGTAAAATGGAGCTGCGACGGCACGCCGACCTACACGCTCGAGGAGACAGAAAAGGCCGACCGCGGTACGGACATCATCCTTTATATCGACGACGAGAGCAAGGAGTTCCTGCAACAGCAGAAGATCCAGAGCCTTTTGACCAAATATTGCCGCTTCTTGCCGGTGGCCATTGCCTTCGGAAAGAAACAGGAATGGAAAGATGGAAAGTATGTCGATACGGAAGAGGACAACATCGTCAACGACGTCACGCCGGCTTGGGTGCGCAAACCGTCGGAATTGAAGGATGAAGACTACAAAAAGTTCTACCGCGACCTCTACCCAATGTCGGAAGAGCCGCTGTTTTGGATCCATCTGAATGTCGACTATCCGTTCCATTTGACCGGAATCCTCTACTTCCCGCGCATCAAGAGCAACATCGATTTGCACCGAAACAAGATACAACTCTATTGCAACCAGGTGTTTGTGACAGACTCGGTCGAGGGTATTGTGCCGGAATTCCTGACTTTGTTGCATGGTGTAATCGACTCGCCGGACATTCCGTTGAACGTATCCCGCTCCTACTTGCAGAGCGACCAGAATGTGAAGAAGATCTCCAACCATATCACCAAGAAGGTGGCCGACCGTCTGGAGGAGATTTTCAAGAGCGACCGCAAGCAGTTTGAAGAGAAATGGGACTATCTGAAGCTTTTCATCCAGTACGGTATGCTGACGGACGAGAAATTCTTCGACCGCGCTTCGAAGTTCACGCTCTTCAAGGATATCGACGACAACTATTATACCTTCGAGGAGTACAAGACATTGATCAAGGATAGCCAAACCGACAAGGAGGGGACGCTGGTATACCTCTACACGACCAACAAAGACGAACAGTACAGTTATATCCAAGCGGCGAAAGACAAGGGCTACAGCGTGCTGATCATGAACGGACAACTGGACGTGCACGCCATCGGACAGTTGGAACAGAAATGGGAAAAGGTTCGTTTTGTACGCGTCGACAGCGAGACCATCGACCGACTCATCCCGAAAGAGGAGAGCAACCACGTTCAACTCAGCGACGAGCAGCGCGAAGCTTTGCAAGAGGTGTTCAAGAGCCAAACCCCGAAACTGGAGAAGGCCGACTTCAACGTGACGCTTGAAGCGTTGGGCGAAACCACGAACCCGGTTGTCTTGACGCAAAGCGAATATATGCGCCGTATGCGTCAGATGTCGGCCATGCAGCCGGGCATGTCGTTCTACGGTGAGATGCCGGACAGCTACAATCTCGTAGTCAACACGGATCATCCCCTTGTAAAAGAGATTTTGAGCGACGAAGAGAGCGCATGCAACGAGAAGTTGCAGCCGATTCTGGCCGACCTCAAAGGCTGGAAAGCCCGTCAGGCAGACCTCCGCGAGGCACAAAACAGCAAGAAAGAGGAAGAGATCACCGAAGCCGAAAAGGAAGATGTCACCAACACGAACAAGAAGATTGCCGAGTTGCGCGTCGAGAGCAACAAGATCATTGCCGAGTATGCCGCCGGCAACCATAAGGTCAGCCAGCTGATCGACTTGGCCCTCTTGAGCAACGGTTTGCTGAAAGGCGAAGCATTGAGCAACTTCATCAAGCGCAGTGTCGAGCTGATCCATTGATTTAGAAAGCATTAACAATAAATAGGTAACCACACCGCAAGAGCCTTCCCCGGAGCTAATTACTCCTCGGAGGGCTCTTTGCCGTATCATCCCCCACCCTCGAAAAAGAGGAATAGGATACATTTTGCGGATTCTCTTCACTTTTTTACGGATAGTTGGCGAAATGTTATGTTCGCATGAATGAATCTTTTATCTTTGCCAATGGAATAAAAACAAGAGGAATATGGAAGAGATCTACAAACTGGACACCATCACCGCCTACAACGAACTGTTCGGATTGGAGACAATGCACCCGCTCGTCAGCGTGGTGGACCTGTCGAAAGCCACTCGCCGTCCGGGCCGTATCGTGCTCAACTACGGCATTTATGCCCTGTTCTTGAAAGAGTTGAAATGTGGCGATATCCGCTATGGCCGACAGACATACGACTATCAGGAGGGAACGATCACCAGTTTTGCCCCGGGGCAAGTGGTGGAAGCCAACATCGATCCGAACATGAAGATGGCGGCCCGCGGACTGCTGTTTCACCCGGACCTGATCAAAGGGACGGCCCTCGGCAAGGAGATCCGCAACTACGGCTTCTTCTCCTACTCTTCCAACGAGGCACTGCATCTCTCTGACGAAGAAAAGATGATCTTTACGGATTGTCTGAACAAAATCGCGCTGGAGTTGAGCCAACCCATCGACAAGTTCAGCAAAAGACTCATCGCCACCAGCATCGAACTGGCCCTTAATTACTGCATGCGGTTCTATTCGCGCCAGTTCATCACCCGCACCGTTGCCAACAAAGATATCCTCACCCGTTTCGAAGATCTCCTTGAAAATTACTATACCGAGGGAATGCAAGAGAAAGAGGGCCTGCCCAAAGTGAAATATTTCGCGGACAAAGTGTGCCTGTCGCCCAACTATTTCGGCGATCTGATCAAGAAAGAGACCGGAATGACGGCTCAAGAGTACATACAGAACAAGATCATGGACATGGCCAAGGAGATGCTTTTGGGCACCGGTAAGAGCATCAGCGAAATAGCCTACGAGCTGGGGTTTCAATACTCGCAACACTTCAACCGTATCTTCAAGAAGAACACGGGCTATACGCCTAACGATTTCCGTAAATTGGCCGTATAATGTTGCCGTTTTTCCCGTCGGATATTTGCGTTGCTCCGCCGGCAGAGCTGACGAACGAGGTGATAGAAAACAGACATATCATCGTCTTGCAGGGGAAAGAGTGCCTGCCCGGAAGCGGACGCTTGCGCTGCGACTTTCAGGAAGGCACCGTCTCTTTCCTCCAACCCTCCGACTCCAACGCCAAACTGCTGCAGCACAACGAGTCGGCCGACGCCGTGGCTGTCTGTTTCCGGGCACGTATATTTCCGTTTCATGTCTCGTGCGAAATAACGCAATACCCCTTCTTCGACTATAAACAGAACGAAGCATTGCACCTGTCGGCCCGGGAAAAAGCCGTACTCGACGACACTATCCGGCACATTGTCGACGAGATGAGCCGGGGATACGACCGCTATTCGGAACTGCTCGCGACGGAGTATCTCAAACTTTTCCTCGACCATTGCCGCCGTTTTTATGACCGGCAGTTTATTACCCGCGGACATCGCTACGACCCGGTCATCGCCAAAGTGACAAAAGATCTCGACAACTGGATCCTGAGCGGCTGTATCTGCCTGAACAACCCGAAGATCATCATCGCCTATTTTGCCAAAGAACACCACATGTCGGAAGCCTATTTTGACAGCCTGGTGACACAGCAAACAGGCGAATCGGCCGAACGTCTCATTCTCCGACGCCGATTCCTCCTCGCCAAAGAGCAGTTGGCAAACACAGATCATCCCATCGACAAGATTGTCAGTCGGTTAGGATTCTCCTCTTACCGGCAGCTGACCGATCTGTTCGAAGCGTTCGAAGCGTGTACCCCCGAGCAATACCGAAACAAAACAAGGGGAGCATCAGACGATGATTCAGTAGGATAATCCCAAAAACAGACGGGGAGATCGACCCCCTCTCCCCGCTTTCCCAATGCAAAAAAGGAGCCGTTTTCATGAACGTTTTGCTCTCTTGTTTCATTTTTTCGATATTTTTAAGTAAGTTTGCCCCTTATATTAGGTACTAAAGAAATGACATACGAAGAGACATTACACTATTTGTTCACCAGTATGCCCCTGTTTCAACGCCAGGGGGCCTCGGCTTACAAGCCGGGATTGGCGACAAGTATAGCATTGGATAACGAACTGGGCAACCCCCATCGGGCATACCGCACGATTCATGTGGCAGGTACCAACGGAAAGGGTTCGACGTGTCATCTGCTGGCCTCCGTCCTCCAACAGGCCGGCTACCGGGTGGGATTGTTTACCTCCCCGCATTTGGTGGATTTCCGGGAGCGGATCCGCGTCAATGGCGAGATGATTTCCAAGGATTATGTCATCGGTTTTGTGGAACAACACCGCACGACATTCGAACCGCTTCACCCCTCATTCTTCGAATTGACCTCGACCATCGCCTTCGCCTACTTCAGAGAAATGAAAGTAGATATCGCTGTTATTGAAGTAGGATTGGGAGGACGGCTGGACAGCACGAACATCATTACCCCTATAGTAAGCGTCATCACCAACATAAGCAAGGATCATGTGCAGTTTTTGGGTAACACCCTCGAGGCTATTGCTGCGGAAAAAGCGGGCATCATCAAGCCACATGTCCCCGTGGTGATCGGCGACGTACACGAGCCGGAAGTGATGCAAGTGTTCCGCCACAAGGCAGAAGAGATGGAAGCACCGCTCTTTGCCTCGACCGAAGACGACACGATCAGAGCCGGCGAAGCGGGTCACGACGGGCGATGGCACTTTACAACGCCCTATGGCATGGTCGACGACGAGCTCGGAGGCATGGTCCAACCCCACAATGCCGCTACGGTTTTTACGACAATCCGTGTGTTGAACAGCCTCGGCATTGCCACACCTGCCGCAGCCATCCGCGAAGGTTTCGCCCATGTGGTGGAACACACCGGACTGATGGGACGCTGGCAAACCTTGCAACAATCGCCACGAGTGGTGTGCGACACGGGACATAACACCGGCGGATGGCAGTACATCTCCCGGCAACTGGCGGCCGAATCCCCACACGATGCCCACCTCCGGATGATAGTCGGCATGGTAAACGACAAGGATATCAACGGTGTGCTGGCCATGATGCCGAAAGAGGCTCTCTATTATTTCACGCAAGCGGCCATTCCTCGGGCACTTCCCGCCGAAGAGTTTGCCCGACAAGCAGCCACCCACGGATTGAAAGGAACGACCTATGCCCACGTTGGCGACGCGCTCCGGCAAGCACTTCAGGATGCCGAGCCGAACGACCTGATCTTTATCGGCGGCAGTACATTCATCGTGGCGGATGCCTTGACACAAACAAGCTATTTCAAAATTTAAAAACAAGTTCATATGACAGAAATTATTCAACAAAAACTGAGCGAGTCCAAGGCAGCGCGTTGGACAGCTCTCGCCATTGTGGCGTTTACCATGCTGTGCGGTTACTTCCTGACCGACGTCATGTCACCCTTAAAGCCGATGCTGGAATCCGAATTGGGTTGGAGCAGTACCGATTTCGGTCTCTTCACCAGCGCCTACGGTTGGTTCAACGTTTTCTTTTTGATGCTGATCTTCGGCGGAATGATCCTCGACAAGATGGGCGTCCGCTTCACAGGATTAGGCTCATGCCTCCTCATGGTAATCGGTTGCGCCATCAAATATGCGGCCGTTGCCGGGATGATCGGCTCGCCTGACAGCCTGATCTTGGGCATGAAGTCGCAAGTAGCGCTGGCCTCCGTCGGCTATGCCATCTTCGGAGTCGGCGTCGAAATCGCCGGCATTACCGTATCTAAGATCATTGTGAAGTGGTTCAAGGGCAAAGAGATGGCGTTGGCCATGGGATTGGAGATGGCCACGGCGCGTATCGGTACGATGTTGGCGATGGCTGTTACCGTTCCTTTTGCCAAATACTTCCAGAGCGTTTCCGCACCGATCTTGCTTTGTTTGATCATGCTCTGCATCGGAACCATCTCTTTCATGGTTTACACTGTGATGGACCGCAAGCTGGATGCTTCCATGCCGAGCCGGGAAGAGGAGAGCGAAGAGCCGTTCCGCCTGTCGGATGTATTGCTCATCATCAAGAACAAGGGCTTTTGGTTGATCGCCCTTCTCTGCGTTTTGTTCTATTCTGCCGTCTTCCCATTCCTGAAATATGCGGCAGACCTGATGGTCAACAAGTACAATGTCGAAGAGGAACTGGCCGGGTTGATCCCAAGCTTGTTGCCATTGGGTACCCTCTTCCTGACCCCGTTCTTCGGCAATCTGTACGACCGTAAAGGCAAAGGTGCTTCTATCATGATGCTGGGAGCCGTCATGCTGATCGGCGTTCACTTCCTGTTTGCCATGCCCTTGCTGAATGTTTGGTGGTTTGCCACGATTGTCATGATCGTATTGGGTATCGCCTTTTCATTGGTTCCATCGGCTATGTGGCCTTCCGTTCCGAAGATCATTCCGGAAAAACAACTGGGTACGGCCTATGCATTGATCTTCTGGGTTCAGAACTGGGGTCTCATGGGTGTCCCGGCTTTGATCGGATGGGTATTGGACAAATACTGCAAGCTGGACACCACCAATGGCGGCCCTGCCTACGATTATACCCTGCCGATGTGTATCTTCATGGGCTTCGGTGTCGTAGCACTCATCGTGGCTATCCTGCTGAAACGCGAAGACAAGGCAAAAGGCTATGGCCTGGAATTGCCGAATATCAAGAAATAATTTGTAAATCCATAACAAAACTCACATAAATTGGCACGAAAAAGGAAACCGTTACCCCTCTTGGAAAAGGTAACGATCACAGATGTAGCGGCAGAAGGGAAAGCATTGGCACGCGTGGACGACATGGTCGTCTTCGTGCCCTTTGCGGCTCCCGGCGATGTCGTCGACATCCAACTGTTCAAGAAACGGCATAATTATGCAGAGGGCAAGGTGGTAGCCATCCACGAATATGCCCAAGAGCGCGAACAACCTTTCTGCGAACATTTCGGAGTGTGCGGAGGTTGCAAATGGCAGCACCTACCCTATGAGGCACAGCTCCGCTACAAGCAGAAGCAAGTAGTGGACAACCTGACCCGTATCGGCAAGATTCATATGGAGGAGGTCCGACCGATCCTCGGATCGGCCCGTACCCGGTTCTACCGCAACAAGCTTGAATACACCTTCTCCAACAAGAAATGGTTGCTGGAGGAGCAGGTCAATTCGGGCGAAGCTATCGACAACATGAACGGAGTCGGCTTCCATATTCCCGGCATGTTCGACAAGGTGCTGGACATCCACAAGTGTTGGTTGCAGGATGACATCTCGAACCGGATCCGTCTTGAGGTGAAAAACTACTGTTTGTCGCACGAGGGTTACCCCTTCTTCGACTTGCGCAACCAGGAAGGGTTCATGCGTACCCTGATGATCCGCACGGCTTCGACGGGCGACTTGATGGTGGTGCTTGTCTTCTTCCACGAAGAGAAAGCCAAACGCGAGGCACTGCTTTCCCACATCGCCGACTGCTTTCCGCAGATCACCTCCTTGCTCTACGTGATCAACGAGAAGTGTAACGACACGATCACCGACCAGGAGGTGCATTGCTTCAAGGGAAAGGATCATATCATCGAGGAGATGGAAGGACTGCAGTTCAAGGTCGGGCCGAAATCGTTCTACCAAACCAACAGCGAGCAGGCATACAACCTCTATAAGGTGGCTCGCGACTTCGCCCGGCTGACGGGCAACGAGCTGGTCTATGACCTCTATACGGGAACAGGTACCATTGCTAATTTCGTCTCACGGCAGGCCCGTAAGGTGATCGGCATCGAGTATGTGCCGGAAGCCATTGAGGATGCAAAGGTGAACTCTGCCTTGAATGGCATCGAGAACACCCTCTTCTATGCCGGCGACATGAAGGATATCCTGACCGAGGAGTTCATCAACGAGCACGGCCGTCCGGACGTGATCATCACAGACCCGCCACGAGCCGGCATGCACGACGACGTAATCAAGACCATCCTCGGCACCCGTCCGAAGCGCATCGTCTACGTCAGCTGCAATCCTGCCACCCAGGCGCGCGATCTTAACCTGCTGGACGAGGCCTACGCCGTACGTTGTGTACAGCCGGTCGATATGTTTCCGCATACTCACCACGTAGAAAATGTCGTGTTGCTCGAAGCACGTGACACGACCCAACCGGCATAATATATGAAACGGGGCATTGTCATCATCTTTCTATTGCTTGTAGGAGCCATTGTTTGCGGGCTCCTTCCGCGAGTGAAGAAGGGAGGCAATGCCCCGTTCGATTTACCTTCCATCAAGGAAAAGGGGACCCTCACGGCTGCCACCCTCTACAGTTCGACCTCCTATTTCCAATATAAAATGCAAGACATGGGCTATGAATACGATCTGATCAAGGATTTTGCAGAATCGGAAGGGCTCCGGCTGGAGATCAAGATCGCAAAAAACGACACCGAACTGATAGAAATGGTCGAAAAGGGCGAGGCCGATGTCATTGCCTACCCGATCTTTGTCAGCAATGAAAACAAACAAAAACTGCGCTTCTGCGGACATGAGCAACTGACACACCAGGTGATCGTGCAACGGGCCAACACGGGCGACACGCTACTGACCGACGTCACGCAGCTGATCGGCAAGCAGGTGGTGGTGCTTCCGCAAACGAAATATGCCGAACGGCTCCGCAATCTGAACGACGAGTTGGGAGGCGGCATCGAGATCCTCTACTCCAACAAGGATTCTCTCTCGAACGAGGACCTCATGGCCATGGTCTCGAAAGGTGAAATAGCCTATACCGTGAGCGACGACAACGTGGCCAAACTCAACAAAACCTACTATTGGAATCTCGACATTCGTCTGCAAATCAGCTTTTCGCAACGATCATCGTGGGCCGTACGCCAAGACACCCCCTTGTTGGCCGAGGCCATTACCGCCTGGGCCAACGACAAACGGCACAATCCGTCGTTCAAGTCGATCCACAAACGCTATTTCGAATCGAGCAAAGCGAGCAACAACATGACGGAAACAACCCTTCAGGCGGGACATATCTCGCCATTCGACGAGCTGTTCCAAAAGCAAGCCCGCCGCTTAGGCTGGGACTGGCGCCTCTTAGCCTCCATCGCCTACCAGGAATCACGTTTCGACACGGAGGCTGTCTCGTGGGCAGGCGCCGAAGGGTTGATGGGCATCATGCCCAACACCGCCCGTCAGTTGGGCGTCATGCCCCACGAACTGAAGACACCGGAAGGCTCCATCGAGACGGCCGTCAGCTGCCTCCAACGTTTCCGCCAGGGATTTTCGGAGGTAAAGGACCCGACCGAGAAGATCCGCTTCACGTTGGCTGCCTACAATGCCGGCATCGGTCATGTATACGATGCCCAGCGGTTGGCCTCAAAATATGGCAAGGACCCCCATGTTTGGGAGGGAAACGTTGCCGAATTCATTCGTCTGAAGAGCGACCCTGCCTATTATAATGACACCATCTGCCGGCACGGCTATCTCCGCGGGACGGAGACAGTCCGCTACGTTGCCGATGTGATGGCGCGCTTCAATGACTACCGTCGAAAGGGCAAGTAAACCCTTTTCCGCCCGTCACTCGCTTCTTTCACAAAAAAAGGTGCGGAAGAAACAAAAAAATCATGGGCACCTTTTTCGAAAAATCCCGGCATGTTTTTTTTAAATAAACCTCTTCGAAAAATGGTTGGCTCGTCAATGCCAACGGCAAGAGAGACGGCAATAACCGCTGGCTATTGCATATCTCAAAACAAATACAGAACTTTGTGATAACTCCTATACGAAACAAAAAAACAATAACGTATGAATAGAAAACAATTCTTACAAATGTCCGGCTGGCTCTTGCCGCTTCCCTTCATCGGATGCGTGCCGCAGAAAGAGCAACAGAGTGCCGAAAAAAGCAGCGACACCGCTCAAACGGATAAATTCACCTTCGCCTTCTTGACGGACGTTCATCTCTACCCCGACAATCCGGGCGACGGCGATAACGGCATGCGCAAGGCAATGGCCGACGCCAAGAGCCGCGGCATCGACTTCATTCTCTTCGGCGGCGACAATGTTACTACCAATTTCATGAAGGCAGAGGAGGCGGAATTGGCAGAAAAGATGCACGCTCATTTCCGCAATATCGTCGATGAGGCAGCCATCGAATGCCACTTCACGATGGGCAACCACGACCGCTATTATTTCCGCGACGGCAAAGAGGACATCTATGGCACACAGCTTTTCGAGAAATATTTCGGTCCGGCCCACACGACATTCGACCACAAAGGGGTTCACTTTATCATCCTTAACTCGACCGACGGCCCACTGGAGGAGTATCAGATCGGCAAAGAACAGTTGGAATGGTTGCGCCAAGACCTGGAAAAGACGGGAAAAGAGACACCGATCGTCATCTCTCTCCACGTGCCGATGCTATCGCTCTATTACCCGGTTGTCGAAGGAAATTTCAAACCCTATGACATGATCGCCAACACCAAGCAGGTGGTCGACATGCTGAAAGGCTACAATATCCAAGTCGTTCTGCAAGGACACCAGCATATTCACGAAGAGTTGCGCGAACGCGGCCATTGGTTCGTCACAGGCGGTGCCGTATGTGCCAACTGGTGGCGCGGCGAACTGGTCGACACCGAAGAGGGTTATCTCCTCGTTCACGTACATAACGACAACACATTCAGCTGGGAATACATCGATTATGGATGGGAAGCCCAATTGAAGCCGGAAGAAAAATAGACGTTTCTCGCGAGTCCTTCCTAAATTCCTCGGCATGAAACTGCAGTTTATTCGGGAGAAAACTCAAGTTTTCTGCCCGGTAAATTTTTCATGATACAGCAACCACCGGGAGCTTGTACGGGTAAATTTTCCCATCAGCCCCCGACAAGCTCTCTCTTTTTTCGGATGATTCCGATGATGTTCCGGCAGCAAACCGACCGGAAAAGATGCGGGTTGGAGCGTGGGGAAAGGGAGAAGCTTCTATTTTCCCCATAAAAAAACAAGAGAAGCGATACAAATAAATGAAAAAATCCCTACCTTTGGTTTCAAAATAATATAAACAACAACTATTATGTTTGCAAAAGAAACTTATATAGCACGCCGTGCCCTGCTGAAAAAGACAGTGGGTTCGGGGTTGTTGCTCTTCTTGGGCAACGAAGAGTGTGGTATGAACTATACCGACAACACCTACGATTTCCGTCAGGATTCAACATTTCTCTATTTCTTTGGCTTGCCTTACGCAGGACTGAGTGCCATCATCGATATCGACAATGACCGTGAAATCATCTTCGGAGACGAGCTGACGATCGACGCCATCGTATGGATGGGCACACAACCTACCCTCAAAGAGAAGAGCGAGGCCGCAGGCGTAAAAGATGTTCGCCCGTTCAACGCCGTCATCGACTACCTGCAAAAAGCACAACAGGCCGGACAGACGATCCACTACTTGCCGACCTACCGCGCCGAACATCAGATCAAACTGAACGCATGGCTGGGAGTTCCCC
Organism: bacterium; assembly: GCA_963657455.1. Classification (GTDB taxonomy): domain Bacteria; phylum Bacteroidota; class Bacteroidia; order Bacteroidales; family Tannerellaceae; genus Parabacteroides. Next base: position 56,510 of record CAVKMU010000010.1, on the reverse strand, counting down.
TCGGAGGCGAGCAGCCATCTGTTCCGTTCATCATGGGGGTTGTCAACCAACGTAACTACAAGAGTGCTGAAGAGATTGCAGAAATCGACAAAGCTTGTATCGTGACTGCCGACATGCACCTGGCCGCTATGCGCACCGTTCGTCCGGGAATCCGCGAAAGTGAAGTGGCTGCAGCCGTTGCCGAGGCAGCTTTGCGTCATAACTATCCGTTGTCATTCCCGATCATCGCGACTGTCAACGGTCAGACATTGCACAACCACGACCATAGCCACCTGATCAAGAGCGGCGACATGCTGTTGCTGGATGCCGGTGCCGAGACAGAAATGGGCTATGCAGGCGATATGTCATCCACCATCCCGGCCGACAAGAAATTCACTCAACGCCAGCGCGACGTCTATGATATCCAGGTAGCTGCCCACGAAGCCGCAGTAGCCGACCTTCGTCCGGGCGTCAACTTCGTGGATGTATACGAACACGCTTGCGCCGTCATCATGCAAGGTATGAAAGACTTGGGCTTCGCCAAAGGCGATCCTATGGAGGCTGTCAAAGCCGGTGCGCATGCCATGTTCATGCCATGCGGACTGGGCCATATGATGGGTCTCGACGTTCACGATATGGAGAACTTGGGCGAGGTATACGTTGGTTACAACGGCAAGCCGAAGAGCACACAGTTCGGCCGCAAGTCGTTGCGTTTGGGCAGAGAGCTCGAGCCGGGCTTCGTCCTGACAATCGAGCCGGGTATCTATTTCATTCCGGAATTGATGGATTTGTGGCGTAAAGAGAACAAGTTCACCGAGTTCTTGAACTACGACAAACTGGAGACATACAAGGACTTCAGCGGTATCCGCAACGAAGAGGACTACCTGATCACCGAAGACGGTGCCCGTCTGCTGGGTAAGAAGATCCCTGTTCATGCCGAAGATGTAGAGAACGAACACTGCTAAACAGACGATGGAGGCAGAAATACAGCTCAACGAGCACAACAAACAAGAGTATCCTCCGATGCATACGACCGAGCATATCCTCAACCAGACGATGGTGAGGATGTTCGGTTGCCCGCGTTCGCGCAACGCTCATATCGAGCGCAAGAAGAGCAAGTGCGACTACGAGCTGGCCACCTGCCCGACCGATGAACAGATGGCGGCCATCGAGGCGCAAGTCAATGCCGTCATCGACCGGCATCTGCCCGTCACAACGCGCTTCGTATCGCACGAAGAAGCCGCCCAACTGGTGGATCTCAGCAAATTGCCCGCCGATGCCAGCCAGACATTGCGGTTGGTTCTGATCGGCGACTACGATGCTTGCGCTTGCATTGGTACGCACGTTGGAAACACCTCCGAGATAGGACATTTCAAAATCATCTCGACCGATTATGCCGACGGTCGGCTTCGCATCCGGTTTAAACTGACCGAATAAGAACTGTTTTGGCCATTATTGATCCGACAAATGAGCAAGGTCAAAAAATTTAAAACAGTCCTAAAATGAAGCCAACGCGTGGTTTAATCCAAATATTTTGTGTAATTTTGTAACCGCAATGTGAAGACTTCACCCGACAATCTGCATGTTTTCACCGCAACGTGGCAACAGACGGTTGGAAAGTGGTGTCGTTGCATCGCAAGAGTAATAAGAAAACTATTTTATAAATATCGAAATTATGACAATTGATCAGTTTAATTTTGCTGGTAAAAAGGCAATTGTACGTGTAGACTTCAACGTTCCATTGAACGAAGAAGGCAAAATCACAGACGATACTCGTATCCGTGGCGCACTGCCTACATTGAAAAAAATCTTGGCAGACGGCGGCAGCTTGATTATCATGTCGCACATGGGTAAACCAAAAGGCAAAGTCAATGCAAAGTATTCGTTGGGTCAGATCGTAGACGCTGTCGCTGCAGCGCTGGGTACTCCCGTGAAATTTGCTCCGGACTGCGCAAAGGCAGGCGAAGCAGCCGCAGCTTTGAAGCCGGGCGAAGTTCTCTTGTTGGAAAACCTTCGCTTCTATCCGGAAGAAGAGGGCAAACCGGTAGGTATCGAAAAGGAAGATCCTGCTTACGATGCAGCCAAGAAAGAGATGAAATCTCGTCAGAAAGATTTCTCAAAGACATTGGCTTCTTACGCAGACTGCTACGTAAACGACGCATTCGGTACAGCACACCGCAAACACGCCTCTACAGCAGTTATCGCAGACTACTTCGATGCTGATCATAAGATGTTGGGCTATTTGATGGAGAAGGAAGTAAAAGCTGTCGACAACGTATTGAAAGACATCAAACGTCCTTTCACCGCTATCATGGGTGGTTCGAAGGTTTCTACCAAGATCGGTATCATCGAGAACCTGATGGATAAGGTAGACAACTTGATCTTGTGCGGCGGTATGACATTTACATTCGCAAAAGCACAAGGCGGCAAGATCGGTATGTCCATCTGCGAAGACGACAAATTGCAATTGGCTCTCGACATCATCGAAAAAGCTAAGGCAAAAGGCGTTAACTTGGTATTGGGAACCGACTGCGTTGCTGCAGATGCTTTCTCAAATGATGCCAACACTCAGATCTGTCCGTCAAACAATATCCCGGAAGGATGGGAAGGTTTGGACGCAGGTCCTGAGAGCCGCAAAGCATTCGCGGCAGCTATCAAGGACGCAAAGACGATCTTGTGGAACGGTCCTGCCGGCGTTTTCGAATTTGATAACTTCGTTGGTGGCTCACGTGCTATCGCTGACGCCATTGCTGAAGCAACAGCCAAGGGCGCATTCTCGTTGATTGGCGGTGGCGACTCTGTAGCTTGTATCAACAAGTTCGGTATGGCTGACCAAGTATCCTACATCTCAACGGGTGGCGGTGCTTTGTTGGAAGCTATCGAAGGTAAGGTTCTCCCGGGAATCGCAGCTATCAAGGGCGAATAATTACGGAGGATTTCCAATATAAAACAGGCGGCTCGGACAATTTTGTCCGGGCCGTTTTTGTTTGTCGCCCTACCGTTTTCAGGCAAAAGGGGGTTCCTCTCTTACCAATATCTCCCTTGCGGATTCCCATTCATCACCGCCATACAACAAGAAAGCCAAGCGTTCAAGCCTGGCTTTTCCTATCAATAACAGATCTTTTCCCTGTAATAGTCTCCTACACTTCGAGGGCTCCGATAACCTCCTTGACGGAGTGGAAACCGTGACGGTTACAATAGTCGTCAATGCCTTCGATCACCTTGACAGAGACGGTCGGATCGACGAAATTGTAAGTGCCGATCTGTACGGCCGTAGCACCCGCAAGGAGGAACTCTACAGCATCCTTCCAACCGGCAATACCTCCCAAACCGATGATCGGAATCCGGACAGCCTTTGCCGTTTGCCATACCATTCGCAAGGCTACCGGCTTGACACATGGGCCGGACAATCCGCCTGTAACGGTAGAAAGAACCGGTTTCCGCTTCTCGGCATTGATGGCCATTCCCATCATCGTATTGATCATAGAGACTGCATCTGCGCCTTCTGCCTCGACGGCACGGGCTATTTCGGTAATATCCGTCACGTTAGGCGACAGCTTTACGATCAACGTTTTCGGGTAAGCTTTACGCACGGCACGAACCACCTCGGCTGCCCCTTGGCAAGTCACGCCGAAAGCCATGCCGCCCTGTTTGACATTCGGACAGGAAATGTTCAGTTCGATGGCCGGAATATGTTCCAGCTCCGCTATTTTTTCTGCGCAAGCCACATAGGTTTCGACCGACGAACCCGACACATTGACGATCATATTGGTGTCAATATCCTTGATTGTCGGATAGATATGCTCGCTGAAATAGTCGGCACCCTTGTTTTGAAGACCCACGGCGTTGAGCATGCCCGAAGCCGTTTCAGCCATACGCGGATAAGGATTACCCTCACGCGGCTGGATGGTGGTACCCTTCACTATGATTGCCCCCAAGCGGGAAATATCGAAAAAATCGGCATATTCGATGCCATAACCGAACGTTCCTGACGCCGTCATGACGGGGTTCTTCAGCTGAAGTGCCCCAATGTTTACATTTAATTCAGCCATGATAATTTATTGATGTTAAATACCGGTCCGTCGGTACAGACACAAACATGATGCTCGTCCTTGAGCTTTTCCACACAGCAGAGGCAAGCGCCAATGCCACATGCCATCGTATTCTCGAGCGATACCTCGCAATCGATGCCTTGAGCGGCCGCATAACGGGCCACTGCCATCATCATCGGCTTCGGTCCGCAGGTATAAATCCGGTCGAAACGAACCGCATTCAGGATGGAATGGTTCGTCACAAAGCCCTTTTCACCGAGCGAAGCGTCTTCAGTTGTCACATAAACCTCGCCGATTTGCCGGAACTGATCGAGCTGCAGCAGGTCGTTTTTCGAGCGGGCACCCAGCAGGAACGTCGGCTTAAAGCCCATTTTCCGAAGCGATTCGCCCAAATAAAGCATAGGAGCCGTACCAACGCCGCCACCCACCAAGAGGAGTTTTTGCTCATTTACAGCCTCCGGGAGTGTAAATCCATTGCCCAAAGGCAACACAATATTGATACGTTCGCCCGCTTCCGACTCGGCCAGTTTGCGGGTTCCGTCGCCCACCAACTGGATCAACAGCCACAATTCGTTCTTTTCCCGATCGACATAATTGACAGAAATCGGACGGCGCAAGAAGGTCGTTGCCGAATTGTCCACACGAACCTGGACAAACTGCCCCGGAAGAATCGGCGGCAATGCCTCGTCGGCCGTCAATTTCAACAGGCAATAGTTCTGATGAAGGCGTTCATTCTCCACCACCTTCATATCAAGCATATACTTCTTCATAAGGAATGATTACAAAGTTTTGGCAAAGATAATGCAAAGCGAAGAGATAAACGGCATCCCCGCCCGGAAAAGTTCGCGACCCGCAGAAAAGTAGCTCTGCATCATGAGACAGTTTGTCCGGCACAAAACTCCGGTTTGTTCGGCATGAAACTCCGGTTTTCTCCCGAACAAACTATCGCAAACTGCGCAATAAGCAGCCTTTTTCGCTGCAAAAACAGTCGGCAGGATGCCGAAAAATGCGGATCCGTTACAGCTCGTTTTCCGAACTGGGACGGAGCACTTCAAACGTATTGTCGGAATAGAAAATCATGATCTTGGTCACATGTTTGGGCGGTAACGAGGGCTCTGCAACCGGGGGTGCCGACGGTTGAACAGGAGCTGCCGGCTCGGGTGCGGGAGCCTCCGCAGGGGTGGAATCGTCCGGTACGACATGAATCGCAGGAGCCGCCGAAGGCTGTCCGAAGAGGTCCGGTTGCACGCTGTCGCTCCGCATCATTTCGCCTTTACCGAACAGCAGCCAGTCCGGAGCGATATCGGGAAAGGTGTTCAAGATTCGCTGGACTACATCGAGACTTGCATTGTTGCGTCCCGACATGATGTGCGACATGGCTGCGCGTTGGATGCCGATCGCAGCGGCAAACTGTGCCTGCGTCATCTGTTCATGCTCCATAATGGCTGAAATTCTATCCTTCATAACCGATTCCTTTCGTATAGAAATGTGACATTTTGACTGATAAATAGAGGAAAATAGGCTCCTCTATTCCTTTTGCAAAGATATACATTTGTTTCTAAGAAAACAATCAACATTTATAAATATATACGGATAGGTTTGGAAACAATGAATCCATGTTTGTAAACACACATCGGTAAACAGGGCCGAAAATGGTTGAAGTATCCGTTTGTATATGATTGTTATTTTATTGGAAATCTATCACTTAAGCCACATTTTGTATAGGTATATTTTTCTATAATTGTACTGTTGTAAACTTTGACTTCTGTATATTTACACTAAAACTTTCACTATACAACCCCAAAAAATTGGATTATTTTAACTTAAGCATTAGATAAAACAGGCGCAAAAAGGGGAGTCCTCTCCTATTGTTTACGTTTGTATCATATCCTTTTGTATACAGATTGATCGGTTACAGCTCTATATTGTCAGCAAAACCACCCTCTGAAATTGTTGTTTTGTATACGTTATAATTGTAAACTCCCCTCCTTTTGTTCACAAATCGCCACCATGCGAAGAAATGATCGCAAGTATATATGACAGATTGGCAGCATTCGCAGAAAGGATGGAAATGTTAAAAAATGGGGCTCGGGAAGGGTTAGGGGGCTTATCTCCCACTTTTGGCACTTTTTCTCGACCACCGGAGCAGTAGCCGGCGAAAAAGGGCCGTTTTCGAGCCTTGTTTTTGGTATAAGATATAGAAATTCAGACGGATAACTCCTATTTTCGAGTTTCGATCAGCCTCTCTTCCGGGAAAAATGGCGGACGAATAGGCTGACCGCCTGCTTGAGGAGCATGAGCGAGAGTGACCGGGACTCTGTTGGGGATTGGAGGAGTGCCTTCCCGATCAATGAAGGATTTTATAGACGAGCTCCTTGAGGATATCCTCGTCGGTGGCCGATGCGTTGTCCACACCTTTCGAACGGGCATCCGCCTGACGGATCTCGCCGATCAGTGCGAACACCTTCATTGCCGGAAACACACGCATCCCCTGCAGATAGTCGTCGGCCATCTTCGGCGAACGGAGCGACAGCTCTTGTGCCAAACCTGAAGCCGAGCGGTCTTTCGAGTAATAGCAGATCAGCAGATTGGAGAAGTAGTTGAAGAGCACGGCCAGCGTCAACTGGATCGGGTTCTTCTTGGGGTTGGCACCGAAGTAGCGGATGATGCGGTTCGACTTGAGCACATCGCGCCGGATGAGAGCCCGCAACAATTCGAAATTGTTGAACTCTTTGCTGATGCCGACATACTGCTCTACCATCTCGGCCGTGATGCAAGGCAAGCCCTTTTCGGCCATGACGATCGCCAGCTTGTCGAGCTCCTTGCTCAACCGACTGAGGTCGTTGCCGAGGTAGTCGATCAGCATCTGCGAAGCCTTGGCGTCTGCCTTCACTCCGCGACTCTTCAGTGTGTCGGTCAGGTAGGCACCCATTCGGTAATCGGGAATTTTTTTCGACTCGAAGATGAGGCCGTTCTTTTCAATCAGCGAGGCCAACGACTTCCGGCGGTCGACATTCTTGTATTTGTGTTCGATCACCAAAACGGTGGATGGCATGGGCTGACGGACGTAACTGACCAGCTGTTCGAGGTCTCTCATCAGCTGCGCTTCGCGTATGACGACGAGCTGGTGTTCGGCCATCATCGGAAAACGGCGGGCGGCATCGATCACTTTCGACGCCTCCGTGTCGAGTCCGTAGAAGACCATCTGATTGAAATCCTTCTCCGATTCGGTCAGGACGCCGTTCATCAAGAGCATCATCAGCTGGTCGATGAAGTAGGGTTCCTCGCCCATGAGCAGATAAACGGGTTGGAACTTCCGCATTCGGATGTCGCGGCTGACCTCGTCGAAGGTATATTCTTTCTTTGCCATCGTTCGTTCGTGTTTCTTTTTGCAAACTTACAAAAAAGATTTTGCCCGACATCGCTCCCGGTGCCTCTTTTCTTTTCGGCTTGCAACCGACGGCAAACAGCCCCCCCTTTTCGGAGAGCGACCCCACTCCTTTCGCCGACCCTTTTAAAGACTGTTTTTAAAGTATAAAAACTTTCGGTGCGATCAACGGCTCGTTTTTCATCTGAAAATCGTTCCATGCGCCTTATTTTGCCGTTTTAGAGCCACTGCGTTTCGGGAATGATTGTTGGTTCTCGCCCTCTTTTTGTTTTAAGCCTACAGAACTACCCCGAAACGGGGGCTGATACTTCGGGTGGAAATGGTTGGTTTACGGAGTGTCTGCCCCTCATTCGGACCATTTGCATGGCCTGCTTTCAAAACATATCTTGCCGACGAAACAGAACGGTTCTCGGTAGTTCTGAAAAATTTTTCCGACACAGAACCGGAGTTTGTTCGGCATGAAACTGCAGTTCTGTGCCGAGAGAACTACAGTTTATACGGGAGAGAACTGTCGTTTTCACCCGAGAAACCGTTTCTAAGCAGGCCTCTTTTTTCCCTGTTTCTCCGGAGCTGTCTGAAAGATGCCGGCGGGCTGCACGCGAGTGATCCCCCAACGACAAAAAAATCGATGCCATTCTGTTGGCTCCATTGTCCGTCTCTTCACGGGCATTCGTCCCCAACGAAAAAAGCGTGCGCCCCAACGGGAGTGCACGCTTTCGCTTTTATCTGTTTTCCTACGCGGCCGGAATTATCCGCCGAAGTTATCGTAGTGGAGCATTTCCATAGGAACGCCCAGACTATCCAACATGTTCTCGACAGCCTTTGACATCGGGCCCGGACCACACATGTAGTATTCGATATCTTCCGGAGCTTCGTGATCTTTCAAGTAAGTGTTGTAGATTACCTGATGAACGAAACCGGCTGTATACTTCACGCCGGCTGCATCTGCTGCAGGATCCGGACGGTCAAGTGCCAAATGGAACGAGAAGTTCGGGAATTCCTTTTCCAATTCGAGGAAGTCGTTCAGATAGAACACTTCGTTCAAGGCGCGTGCGCCGTAGAAGTACGACATCTTGCGGTCTGTCGTGTGCAATGTCTTCATCATATGCATGATCTGTGCACGCAAAGGAGCCATACCGGCACCACCGCCGACCCACATCATTTCACGCTTCGAGTCGAAGATCGGATGGAAATCGCCGTAAGGACCACTCATCGTTACCTTGTCGCCCGGCTTCAAGGTGAAGATGTAGGATGAGGCAATACCCGGCATTACATCCTGGAACCCTACTTGAGGTTTCGGTTTGAACGGCGGAGTGGCGATACGAACCGTCAACATGAAACGGTCACCCTCGGCCGGATAGTTGGCCATTGAGTAGGCGCGGACAGTCGGTTCTGTATTCTTACACTTCAAACCGAAGAGACCGAATTTCTGCCATGCCGGCAAATATTCGTCGCCGATCAGGCTCTTGTCGATATCCTTGTCGTAATCCATCTCGTAGGCAGGGATCTTGATCTGTGCATAAGAACCCGGGATGAAGTCCATGTGCGCGCCTTTCGGCAACTGTACGATGAACTCTTTGATGAAGGTAGCGACGTTCTTGTTGGAGATGACTTCGCATTCCCATTCCTTTACGCCCAGCACCTCTTCCGGAACTTTCACTTTCATATCCTCTTTCACTTTCGTCTGGCAAGCCAAACGCCAGTGTTCTTTCTGCTGTTTGCGTGAGAAGAAACCTTTCTCGGTCGGCAGGATCTCGCCGCCGCCTTCGAGCACTTGTGCACGGCACTGGCCGCATTTACCGCCACCACCGCAGGCTGAAGACAAGAACACACCGCCCGATTGCAGCGCACCCAGCAAGGTTCCACCCATCGGAGTCTCGATCTCTTTCTCTCCGTTAACCGTCAATTTCACATTTCCTGACGGCACCAATTTTGCTTTTGCGTACAACAACGCACCCACCAATATCATCGTCACCAACAAAAAGACGACTGCACTGGCTATGATTGTAAGTCCGCCCGACATTAATAAAGTCATATTTTACTTAAATCTTTATGCGTTAATATTAAATCTTCAAACCGGAGAAGCACATGAATGCCATACCCATCAGACCGGTAATAATAAAGGTAATACCCAAGCCTCTCAATGGTTTAGGAACATCCGAGTAGGTCAGCTTCTCGCGGATGGCAGCCATACCGACGATGGCCAGCATCCAACCAATACCTGAACCCAGACCGTAGACTGTTGCTACACCAACATTGGCAAAATCCTTCTGTTGCATGAACAACGAACCACCGAGGATGGCACAGTTTACAGCGATCAACGGCAAGAAAATACCTAACGATGAATAGAGTGCCGGAGCAAATTTCTCGACAACCATCTCGACCAACTGCGTGAATGATGCGATGATGGCAATAAAGAGAATAAATGCCAAGAAGCTCAAGTTGACATCTTTGAACTCCTCGCCCAGCCATGAAAGAGCGCCCTCTTTCAGAACATAGTTCTCGAGCATATAGTTAATGGGCAATGTACATACCAAAACAAATGTAACTGCCAAGCCTAATCCCATTGCAGTCTTCACATTCTTCGAAACAGCCAAGAAAGAGCACATACCCAAATAGTATGCGAAAATCATGTTGTCTACAAAGATGGAGCGGACAAACGTACTTAATAATTCTTCCATTCTTTTTCTAATTTATAATGGTTAATTACTTTTCTTGCAGTTCCTTGTTACGAGAACGGTGAACCCAAATGATAACGGCGATAACGATCAATGCCATCGGTGGCAAAATCATCAAACCATTGTTTACATAACCCCAATCGTAGAATACTTGCGGAATGACCTGCATGCCGAACAAAGTACCCGAACCAAGCAACTCGCGGAAGAAACCCACAATCACAAGGATCACGGCATAACCCAAACCGTTGCCGACACCATCCAGGAATGATTCCCACGGACCGTTGCCCAATGCGAAGGCTTCCAAGCGACCCATCAGGATACAGTTGGTGATGATCAAGCCGACAAAGACAGACAATTGCTTGTTGACGTCGTAGGCATAGGCTTTCAATACTTCGCTGGCTATGGTAACCAATGCGGCAACCACGACAAGCTGCACGATGATACGGATTCGGTTCGGAATCGTATTGCGGAGCAATGAAATAATCACATTGGCAAAAGCGACAACCGCTGTTACGGAAATACCCATAATCAAGGCCGGTTCCAGCTTCGAAGTGACACCCAACGCAGAACAGATACCCAACATCTGGACGATGACCGGGTTGTTGATGCTCAATGGGCCAACTAAAACTTCTTTATTTTTATTTGATAATAATCCCATCTTCTTTTACTGCTTTGATGTTAAAAATTTCTCATATTTGCTGAGACTGTCGAAAAGCATCTTGCTTACTCCCTGGCTGGTGATCGTACCGCCCGAGATTCCGTCGACATAGTCCTGACCTTCGGCCGTCTTGCCTTTCTTCACCACGGCGATCGACTTGAATGCGCCCTCTTTGAAGAGTTGCTTTCCGGCGAATGGCTCGCTGAATTGCGGCTTCGTGATCTCGGCACCCAGACCCGGAGTCTCGCCCTGATGGCTGAAGTTTGCACCGAACACGGTGTTCTTGTCGGCATTTACTGAGATGTAGCCCCAAAGCGGACCCCACAAACCTGCGCCGTGCAATGACATGATGTATTTGGTTTCGCCGTTGACAGTTGCTACAAACACAGGATATCCTTCTTTGATTCCATCGAAAGCATCTTGTGCATCGCCCACCTTCTCGCCGTTTTCATTGATCAGGAAAGCATCGGTAATCAGTTCGTTATACTTGGCTTCCGCTTCAGAAGCAGCGATATCTTTCACATTGATGGAGCTCAAGATCTGCTGACGCTTGTCGTTGTCTTCGTTCTGTTTCTGCGTACTTTTCAACGATTGTGAAGTAAATGCCAGAAGAACGGCTACCAAAAGTACCATAACAGCAGCATAGATTACAGTATATGCATTGCTGTCGCGGTCGATTCCTTTCTTAACCGCTTTTGTTTCGTCTAAATTATTAGCCATATCCTCTTATTTATTCAATGTAATACTACGTTTCAATCTGCGTGAAATGTTCGCCTCTACTACATAGTAGTCGATCAGCGGAGCAAACACGTTCATTAACAAGATAGCCAGCATCATGCCTTCCGGATAGCCGGGGTTCAGAGCACGGATGATAATCGCCATTGCTCCTACCAAGAAACCATAGATGTATTTGCCGGTTTCCGTACGGGCTGAAGTAACAGGGTCGGTAGCCATGAAAACTGCACCAAAGGCGAAACCGCCCAAGAACAGATGGTCAACCGGCGAAACAGTCATGACAACTGTCGTTCCGATCATGTTGAAAATAGCGGCCATAACGGCACCTCCTACGAAGATAGATCCCATTGTCTTCCAGCTTGCAATGCCTGTAAACAACAGAATGGCTGCACCGATCAGGATGGCAATGACGGATGTCTCACCAATGGATCCCGGGATCAAACCTACGAAGTAGTCCCACGTTGAAATAGCATGACCCATAACGTCCGTTACTTGGAAGTTGCCGATCAATTCCTTGCCGGCTACTGCTATCTGACCCAGCGGAGTTGCACCCGTAAAGCCGTCGACTGTACCGGCTGCAGCACCCATACCGAAGGTATCGCTTGTGCGGACAAACACCTGATCGCCCGACATGGCTGCCGGATAGGCGAAGAACAAGAAGGCACGTGTCACCAATGCTACATTAAATATATTGTACCCTGTTCCGCCGAATACCTCTTTAGCGAAGATAACGGCGAAGGCTGTTGCCACAGCGATCATCCACAACGGAGTGTCGACCGGCACGATCATCGGGATCAACATACCGGAAACGAGGAAACCCTCCTGGATTTCTTCTTTCTTCCACTGTGCCACGGCAAATTCAATACCCAAACCAACCACGTAAGAGACGATGATCTTAGGCAATACGGCCAAGAAGCCAAAAATAAATGTCATCCAAAAGCCCGGGTCTGTTCCTACTGCCAGGTTATGCTGATAACCGACATTGTACATACCAAAAAGCAAAGCGGGCAACAAAGCAATGATCACTACGGTCATTGTTCGTTTAGAGTCGATACTGTCGTGAATATGTACGCCCGTCTTTGATGTCTCGTTCGGAACGAACAAGAAGGACTCGAAGCCCTCAAAAACAGAACGGAACATCGCCAGCTTTCCACCTTCCTCGAAGTTAGGTTTAATCTTGTCGAGATAATTCCTTAACGCTTTCAATGTTTTATGATTTTAATGTTATTAATTCATTTCTTTGTACAACAAATTCAAGCCGTTGCGGACGATCTGCTGTATCTCTATTTTAGATGTATCCACAAACTCGCACAAGGCAAAGTCTTCAGGAGCCACTTCATAGATGCCCAGGTTTTCCATCTTGTCAATGTCATATGCGATGATAGCCTTCAGCAAATATTCCGGCATGATGTCCATCGGGAATACTTTGTCGTATTCGTTCGACATGATGATGGCGCGCTTGCCGCCCTTGATACGGGCATCCAACGCATATTCCTTGCCTTTACCCATCAACCATGTCAGGTAAGAATGGCTTGTACTGTATTTGTTGAAACCGACAGCCGCCCATCCGAGGAATTCGTTCACTTCGTCTCCTTCCGGAATCACGGTGATCTGGCAGTCGTAAGCTCCCAAATAACTGTCTGTAAACACCTTTGTTCCTGTCAATACGTTGCCGCTGATGATACGGGTATGAACGTCGGTTTTCACCTTGTCGCCTACCAAACTTTCGATCGTACAGCCGGCGATTGTTTGGATATAACCCTGCTCTTTCGTTTCAGAACCGGTGATGGCTACCAAACGGGTGAAGTCTGCCACGCCTTTATTGAAGAGGCGACCCATCAAAATAACATCGGCAGCATTGACGGTCCATACGACTTCGCCTTTGTTGACCGGCTTGATGTGGTTGATCTGTACGCCTACGTTGCCTGCAGGGTGCGGGCCTTCGAATGTAACCGTCTCAACCCCACTCACATTCACGGATGAGCCTTTCTTTACGCCTACGTAAACCTTGCCGCTTGTCAGTTTGGCCAATGCATCGAGACCTGCCTGCAAGTCAGCTTCATTACCCTTTACCAAGAAATCGAAGTTCGGGGCCAAGGGAGCAGAATTAAAGGCTGTCACGAAAATGTCGCGCGGTGTATCGCTTGGCGATGCCACGATGTCGTACGGGCGTTGTTTGATGAACGGCCACATTCCGGCATTCAACAATTCAGCTTTAACCTCTTCCGCTTTCAAGGATGTAACACTCTTCTTGCCGAATTCTTCATACTCGATTTGGGCGTCCGGTGTCACTACAATGCTCAACACCTTACGCTTTTCGCCTCGATTCACGGCAGCTACTTCACCACTAACAGGTGAAACGAACTTGATCTCAGGGTGATTTTTGTCGACCATCAACGCTGTTCCGGCTTTTACTTTGTCGCCGGGACGGACAACCACCTTAGGAACGATGCCTACATAATGGTCCGGAACGATTGCGTAACTTGCACTCTTTCCGCCTTTTAGCATCGTCTCAGGCGCTTTGCCTTTCAGATTAATGTCTAAACCCTTTTTAATCGTAATCACATTTGTCATGATATAACTAAAATTGTTTAATGTAATTTTCCGCAAAAGTAAGAATTTTTCATATTTATTCATTGCTATTTTGCGATTAATTACTGAAAAAATTCCTTAATTGTCCACCTTATTTGGCAGACTCATCGCTTGAGGCAGGAAAGTGTGCACTTTTTCAATGGGGGAAGCATGCCGCCGCCCGTACGGTTCGTGGCGAACAGGTGCGTCGTCGGTGAAGATGTTTTTTCATAAAGTTAAGCCATTTTGGGCGGTTTCATCGGGGAAAACTACAGTTTCATGCCGATAGAACTGCAGTTTTATGCCGAACAAACTGCAGTTCTATCGGGAGAAACTTTTGCACAACTGCCGAAGGGTCGGCTATCGGCTGCCGAGTCTTTTCGCAAAGGCTCTCAAAATTTTTTGAAATGGTAGAGCTTTCCCTCGCTCGAGAGGACAAGGCGTTTGCTCGTCCGCTCGACCACCTCGAAGTCGCGCTCGGCTGCTTCCCAGTCGGTCAACGGAAGAAACTCCGCCACAGGTGCCGGGTTGGAGAGCAACTTCAGGTGGAGATGCTTCCCTTCGTAGGTGCTGAAGCCATAACAATAGCGGTAGGTGGAGGTCGATGGTTGGTAAAGTTGGTAGTCAAACAGCGTAGTTTCGAAATTATACCACACCGTGTCGACCGGCACCGTTCCGGCTTCCGATTCGATTTGCTTCAACTGCCATTTCCCCTCTATGTCGGTCGTCATCTGATTGCACGCCGCCAACAGCCACATTCCGGCCAAGGAGATCCACCATTTCTTTCCCATATTCGTCGTTTTTTTATTCCAATTCGTTTATTTTCAAATCATTCCTTTCGTCGAAGGCAACGCATAATGATAGATATCACGTCGCACGGCCATCTTGATGGAGCGGGCAAAAGCCTTGAAAATACCCTCGATTTTGTGGTGTTCGTTCACCCCTTCCGCCTTGATGTTGAGGTTCATCTTGGCGGCATCGCTCAAGCTTTTGAAGAAATGGAAGAACATCTCGGTCGGCATCTCCCCGATCTTCTCGCGCTTGAACTCGGCATCCCACACCAACCATGGGCGGCCGCCGAAATCGAGGGCCACACTGCAAAGGCAATCGTCCATCGGCAAAGTGAATCCATACCGCTCGATTCCCCGCTTCTCGCCCAAGGCTTTGAGCAACGTCTCTCCCAGCGCTATGCCGGTATCCTCGATTGTATGGTGCTCATCCACATAGAGATCGCCCTTGACCCGTACGGTCAAGTCGATGTTGGCGTGCTTGCCGATCTGCTCCAACATGTGGTCGAAGAAGCCCAATCCGGTCGAGATTTCCGTTTTTCCCTTTCCATCGAGGTTCAAAGATACGAAAATATCTGTTTCCTTTGTCGTTCTCTGCACAGAAGCTGTGCGTTCACCCGCAAAAAGATACTCCGCGATACGGTCCCAATCGTCAGTGATCAAGGCGGGTATCTCCGGTAGTTCCGACCAAAAATCCTCGATGGAATCGTCGTTTTTATGCAACCAGATACCTTTTGCTCCCAAATTTCTGGCCAGTTGCATATCAGTGGTACGGTCGCCTATCACGAAGCTTGCGGACAAATCATACTCGTCTGTCAGATACTTCGCAAGCATCCCCGTCCGAGGTTTGCGGTTGGGCGAATTTTCTTCGGGAAACGAGCGGTCGATACAGACATCGTCGAACGTAATGCCCTCGCCCTCGAGCGTTTTCATCACGAGGTTATGGACCGGCCAAAAGCTGTTTTCCGGGAAAGCGTCGGTACCTAATCCGTCTTGGTTGGTCACCATCACCAACTCGAAGTCGAGATTTTTGCGAATAAAATAGAGGTTTCGGATCACCTTCGGGTAGAATTGCAGTTTTTCAAAGCTATCCAACTGGTAATCAACGGGCGGTTCGATCACAATCGTGCCGTCCCGATCGATAAACAATGCTCTTTTCTTCATAGATCACAGCGTTTTTAAAGCGTTCAACAAAGCATCATTCTCTGTCGGCGTCCCGACCGTGATGCGCAAACAGCCGGCGCAGAGCGTCACCCGATGGCGGTTTCTAACGATTATTCCCCGTTCTACAAGTTTTTTGTAGACAGTATCGGCTCCGTCGCCCACATTCACCAAAATAAAATTGGCATCGGTCGGATGGAGCATGCGGACGATCGGGAGCGTTGTCAACTCGCGTTGCAAACGAGTCCGTTCGGAAAGGATCAAAGCAAGCTGTTCTTTCATCCGGTCGGCGCGGTCCAACAGTTCGGAAGCCTTCTCCTGTGTCAGCTGATTGACGTTATACGGATATTTGATCTTGTTCAAAACGGCAATGATTTCCGGTGCTGCAAAAGCCATTCCAAGGCGGATTCCGGCCGCTCCCCACGCTTTCGAAAGCGTCTGTAACACAATCATATTGCCATATTTACCTAAATCTTTACTTAAAGAAGCTGAAGAAGAGAAATCAATGTAAGCTTCATCGATCACCACCAAGCCGTCGAAGCGGTCAAGCACCTCGTAGAGATCTTCGCGACGCAGGCTGTTTCCCGTCGGGTTATTGGGAGAGCAGAGATAGATGACCTTGACCGTCTCATCGACCGCTGCAAAGAGAGCCGCCTTGTCAATCTGAAAATCAGGGGTCAGCTTCACCTTTCGGCAAGCCACATTGTTCATATCTGCCGCCACTTGGTACATGCCGTATGTCGGGTCAATCGTCAAGATGGCCTCTTTTCCCGGCTCACAAAAAGCACGGATGATCAGATCGATAGGTTCGTCGCTGCCATTTCCCAGCAAAATGGACTCTTTCGGCACGCCTTTCAGAGTCGAGATCTGCTCTTTCAGTGCCCACTGCATGGGATCAGGATAGCGGTTGTAAGGCGTATTGTAGGGGTTTTCGTTGGCATCCAGAAAGACGGAAGCCTCTCCTTGAAACTCATCACGTGCCGACGAATAGGGCTCCATCGCACGGATATTGGGCCGCATCCAACGGTCAATATCGATTGTTTTCTTCCGGTTCATAGCGTATTCAATCTAACGGTTACGGCATTCTTGTGAGCCTCCAGCTGTTCGTTGGCCGCCATCGTTCGGATGGTATCGCCCAATTGCGCAATGCCCTCTGCTGTAATCTCCTGGAATGTCATTTTTTTAATGAAACTATCTAAATTCACGCCACTGTAAGCATGGGCATAACCATTCGTTGGCAGCGTGTGATTGGTGCCGGAAGCGTAGTCGCCGGCGCTCTCCGGCGTGTAAGAACCCAGGAAAACACTGCCGGCATTCCGGATCTGTTCAGCCAAAAGAGCATACTCTTTCGTCTGAATGATCAAATGTTCCGGAGCATACAAATTGGTGAAATCTATCACCTCCTGCCGATCTTTCAATACAATGATCCGACTGTGCGCCAGCGCCTTCTCCGTGATCTCCTTTCGAGGCAACCGGCTCAGTTGCCGATCAATGGCCTTTACGACCGGTTCGACGATAGCTTCGTCGGTCGTGATCATCATTGCCTGACTGTCTATTCCGTGCTCTGCTTGCGAAAGGAAGTCGGCTGCAATGAAATCGGGATTGGCTGTTGCGTCGGCAATCACCTCCACCTCGGACGGACCCGCCGGCATATCGATGGCAACCTCCTTCAAACTGACCCATTGCTTGGCAGCTGTGACATATTGGTTGCCGGGTCCGAAAATTTTATACACCTTCGGCACCGATTCCGTGCCGTATGCCATGGCGGCAATCGCCTGGCTTCCACCCACTTTGCAGATACAATTCACGCCGGCCGCCTCGGCAGCGAAGAGAATGGCGGGGTGGATTTTCCCATCCTTTCCCGGAGGCGTACATAAAACGATCTCACGACAGCCGGCAATGTGGGCAGGAACCGCCAACATCAACACGGTCGAGAAGAGAGGAGCCGTGCCGCCCGGGATATAAAGTCCCACCTTATCGATCGGCACCGCCTTTTGCCAGCAGACAACCCCGGGAGCAGTCTCTATCTTCTTGCCCTCAAAGCGCTGGGCCGCATGGAATGTTTCAATATTTTGCTTCGCATTCAAGATGGCCCTCTTCAGGTCGTCCGACACAAGGTTCCGCGCCTCATTCCGCTCTTCTTCGGAGACTCGGATAGCGTCAAGGTCAACCTTGTCGAATAGTTTCTCATACTTACGAATGGCAGCATCGCCCTCCCTGCGCACATCGTCCAACACGTTGCGGACGGTATCGAACAGCGCTGTCACGTCCATCGTGCCACGGCGGGTCAATTCGCTCCATTTTGTCCGGTCCGGATACTTTATAATTTCCATTTCATTCGCTTGTTTTCAGGTTGTTACTCAAATTATTCACACTCAGGGTATCATCTTTTCGATCGGAAGAACAAGGATTCCTTCTGCTCCCAACGACTTGAGTTTGCCGATAATCTCCCAAAAATGCTTTTCAGATATGACAGATTGTACAGAGACCCACTCGCCGTTTGCCAACGGTGTTACGGTCGGACTCTTCATGCCCGGCAGTACTTCTATGATATCGTTCAGCTTCTCTTTCGGGGCATTCAGCAGCACATACTTCTTTCCGTCGGCCAGTTGAATGGCTTCAAAGCGGAAGAGCAGTTCGTCAAGTATCGACTGTTTCTCGGCAGACAGGCTCGGTGTGCTGATCAGCAGGGCTTCACTTTGCATTACCACCTCGACCTCTTTCAGCTGGTTGCTGATCAACGTACTGCCGGAGCTGACGATATCGAAAATAGCATCCGCCAAACCGATGCCGGGGGCGATCTCAACTGAGCCGGTGATGACGTGCAAATCGGCTGAAACACCGCGCTTATCCAAGAAATCTTGCAGAATAGCCGGGTAAGAGGTGGCGATTGTCTTGCCATTGAACCAGGAAAGATCTTCATACTTTTCGTCCTTCGGAATGGCAAGCGACAAGCGGCATTTGCTAAAGCCCAACCGTTTGACCAATTTGGCCTTGGCTCCTTTCTCGATATACTCGTTCTCGCCGACAATACCCACGTCGGCCACGCCCGTGGCTACCGACTGCGGGATGTCATCATCACGCAAAAACAATACCTCTACGGGGAAGTCCTTGGCCGACACCAATAGGATTCTCTTTCCGCTCTTCAGTTTGATGCCTGCCTCTTCGAGCAACATCATTGTCTCATCATACAAGCGTCCTTTCGACTGGACTGCAATTCGTAACATAAGCTTTCTATTTTAATTGTTGTTTTCTGCCGAACTTCTTATAAAAAAGAAAAGAGGCTCACCCGTTCCGGCAAGCCTCTTTTTGATTTATAGTAACGTACATACCATCTCACTCACCGAACGATTGCCCGCTGTCACAATGATGATGATGATGTACATAGATACGTTTCATTTCAAATGTTCTTCTTTTATGGTCGCAAAGTTACCATAAATATTGAAAATAACAAGAAAAACTTACAATTTATTTTTATTGTTCGAAAAATTTTATCCTCTCCGCTACCTTTATTGATAGAGACGATAAAATTCGGCGACAGATTCTATTCCCTTGAAGAAGAAATCCAACCGGCAACTCTCGTTGGGGGAATGGATGGCGTTCTGCTCCAGTCCGAAGCCCATCAACACCGTCTTGATGCCCAAAATCTGCTCGAAAATGGAGATGATTCCAATACTTCCACCCCGACGGACTGCCAACGGCTTCTTGCCAAAGGCCACCTCGATAGCCTTTTCTGCCGCCTTATAGGCCGGTAGGTCAATCGGACAGACATACCCCTCGCCGCCATGCGTCGGTGTAACACGCACCGTCACGCAGTCGGGTGCCACCTGCTGTATATACGACTCGAACAGTTTCGATATCTTCTCATAGTTCTGATGGGGCACCAGTCGGCAGGAGAGTTTGGCATATGCCTTCGACGGCAAGACGGTTTTGCTGCCCTCTTCGGTATACCCTCCCCAAATGCCGCACACATCGAACGAGGGGCGGCAACTGTTGCGCTCAAGAGTGGAATAGCCCTTCTCGCCAAAGAGCGCCTTCACGCCGAGTGCCTCCTTGTATTTGGCTTCGTCAAACGGAATCCGGGCAATCATCTCCCGCTCGGCTTCCGAGAGTTCCTCCACATCATCGTAGAAGCCCGGGATCGTAATGCGTCCATCCGCATCGGTAATGTCGGCAATCAGTTTGCACAACACATTGATCGGATTGGCTACGGCTCCCCCGAAATGGCCCGAGTGCAAGTCATGGTTCGGACCTTGCACCTCGACCTCCCAATAGGCCAATCCGCGAAGGCCGGTTGTCAGCGAAAGTGTTTCGGCACTGACCATACTGGTATCGGACACCAAGATCACGTCCGCCTTCAGCAACTCCTTGTGGGTCCGGCAGAAAGTGGCAATACTTGGCGAGCCTATCTCCTCTTCTCCTTCGAAAATAAACTTCACGTTGCATTGCAAAAGCCCTTCGTTCAATGCCGTTTCGAATCCTTTTGCCTGAATCATTCCCTGCCCTTTGTCGTCGTCTGCCCCGCGTGCCCAAATACGTCCGTCACGTATTTCCGGCTCAAAAGGTTGGCTCTTCCATTGGTCGAGTGGCTCGGCCGGCATCACATCATAGTGTGCATACACCAATACCGTCTTGGCCTCGGGCGAAATGATCTTCTCGCCATAGACAACCGGATTGCCTTCTGTCGGCATCACCACGGCTTTGTCGGCTCCCGATGCCAGCAGAATTTCCGTCCATCGGTGGGCGCATGCCTCCATATCCGGCTTATGTTCCTTCTTGGCACTCACCGAAGGGATGCGGATCAACGAGAACAACTCTTCCAAAAAGCGCTGTTCATTTTTTGCAATATACTCTTTTACTGCCATATAATTCAGAATTTGCAGTTTGACAATCCACCGACAACCGTTTCGAAATCGCTGACGATTTCACGGATAACCTCCTCGACCGACTCCTCTTTTCGGAAAAGGGATGCGATCTGTCCGATCTCCAATTCTCCCGTTTCGAGATCCCCTTCAAAGATTCCTTTCTTCGCACGGCCTTTTCCCAGCAAGGCTCTCAGCTCGTCGGCCGAGGCTCCTTGCGCTTCTGCTTCCTCTACCTGTGTGGTAAATGTACCTTTCACCAGCCGCGTGGGCGACACCTTTTTCAGCAACAGTTTCGTATCGCCTTCGTTGAGCGACCGACAAAGTTGTTTGAATGCCTCGTGCGCGGAGCTTTCCGTTGTCAAGGCAAAGCGCGTACCGATCTGAACACCTTCGGCACCCAAGGCAAATGCGGCCGCCATCCCTGCCCCGGTTCCGATACCTCCGGCAGCGATCAACGGCAATTTCGTGGCCCGGCGCACATGCGGAATCAAGCACATGGTCGTGGTCTCTTCCCGACCGTTGTGCCCCCCGGCCTCGAAGCCTTCTGCCACGACTGCATCGACTCCGGCCTCTTCGCACTTGATGGCGAACTTCGAACTGCTGACAACATGCACGACTGTCAAACCTGCCTCTTTCAATCGCTTGGTCCAAAGCTTCGGATTGCCGGCCGAAGTGAAGACAACCGGCACCTTCTCCTCGATCAGGATCTCCATGATCTTCTCGATTTCGGGATACATCAGCGGCACGTTTACGCCAAAAGGTTTGTCTGTGGCGGCCTTGCATTTACGGATGTGCTCGACCAACACGTCGGGGTGCATCGAGCCTGACCCGATCAGGCCCAAACCTCCTGCATTGCTTACCGCAGCGGCCAGTCTCCAACCACTGCACCATACCATACCGCCTTGTATAATAGGATATTTGATATGAAACAATTCACAAATCCTGTTCTCCATAATTCTTTCCGTTTTTTGATTATCATTCATCTTGACATGCCTCCTTTTTAGCCATAAAGGACTGAAAGAGATGCCACTTTTGCAAAGATAAAAAATTTTTCAAAATAGAGCTTCCGTTCTGTTTTTTTCGAAATAGATTTCACCCTCTTTCGAGGAAAATCCCAACCTACTACTACATTATTATTAAAGCAAAAACACCCTGCCGAAAAAGGTGCCGGGCATTCAAAAAAAAGCTCGGGAGCTTTTTGGAAAATCATGCCGAACTTTTTACAAAATGTTCGGGAGCTTTTTCCCGGACGTTTTTCATTGGCCAAATAAGAGAGGAATATGAAGAAGATTATCTATCTTTGTCGGGAGATAATGTTATTGACTATATGAAAGAAAAATCGTATACAACTGCGAAAGCCGCCGCTTGGTGCAGCTCGGAATGTTTGCAGAAAATAGCGGAAACGGCTTCGGCAGACTATATCCTCGTGGAGTTGTCGGGCGACGGGGCCGTCCGTTGGAATGATCATGCCCTCGAACGGATGCTCCGCATTGCCGACGAAACCAAAGCCGGCATCCTGTATGCCGACTTCACAGAGGTGAAGGATGGCGAACGGCACCCGCACCCATTGGCCGACTATCAGGAAGGGAGCGTTCGGGACGACTTCGACTTCGGCAAGGTGGTACTGATCCGCTCGAAAGCCTTCCGCTACGCGTTAGGCGAGATCCATTCCGACTATGCCTATGCCGGCTTCTACGCTTTGCGCCTGACCCTTTCCAATCTGTACGGCATCGTCCATATCAATGAACCCCTCTATCGGTTCGAACAGGAGAAAACCAACGAGGGGGATGCCCATTTTGCCTATGTCGACCCCAAAAACAGGGCCGTGCAGCAGGAAATGGAGCTGGCTTTTACACGTTTTCTTCAGATGCATGGCGGCTATATCCCCGCTGCCAACCTGAAAGGCATCGAGCCTGATGCCGAGCCATTTGCCATCGAAGCATCGGTGATTATCCCGGTCCGGAACCGGGAGCGCACCATTGCGGATGCCATTCAGTCGGCCCTTTCGCAACAGACAACGTTTCCTTTCAATGTCATCGTGGTGGACAACCACTCGACCGACCGGACAACAGCGATCATTGACTCGTTGACTTCCGACCCGCGGGTGGTGCATCTCATCCCGACCACCGACGAATATGGTATCGGCGGATGCTGGAACATGGCCATTACCCACCCGGCATGCGGGAAATTTGCGGTTCAGTTGGATAGCGACGACGTCTACAGCGGGCCGGATACCCTGCAAAAGATTGTCGATACCTTCCATCAAGAAAAGTGCGGCATGCTGGTAGGCTCATACCGACTTACCGACTTCAAGATGAATGAGATACCGCCCGGCATCATTGACCACCGCGAATGGACGGCCGAAAACGGGCATAACAATGCCTTGCGTGTAAACGGTTTGGGTGCACCGCGCGCTTTCTTCACGCCGCTGATCCGCTCGATTCTCTTCCCGAACACCAGCTATGGCGAAGACTATGCCGTGGGTTTGCGCATCAGTCGGGAGTACCGTATCGGACGCATCTATGATGTGCTCTATTGCTGCCGTCGATGGGAAGGAAATTCAGATGCTTCTCTGTCGCAAGAGAAACTGAACCAATACAATACCTACAAGGATCGGTTGCGCACATGGGAGCTGGCCGCCCGCATTCATCAAAACAATTCATTATGAATGACCTGCAAGAAAAGGTGAAGTTGCTCTTGACCCGACAGATGGATCAATGGGAATTGGCCCGAAAGAACTACGAAGCGTTGCAACAGGTGCAGACCCGCTCCTTCGAAATAGATGGGTTTCAAATCAACGTGCAGTTCAATCCGGCACGTGTGGTGTCGACAGCTGCTGCCACAGACAAGGCTTCCATCCGGCAACGCCCCTGCTTTCTCTGTCCGGATCACCTGCCGGAGGCACAGTTGAGGCTACCCGTCTTGCAGCATTATCAGCTGTTGTGCAACCCTTATCCCATATTTCCGCAGCATCTGACGGTGCCCGCTTTGGAGCATGCTCCGCAACGCATCTTGCCAAGAATCGCTGATTTACTGGAATTGGCCACGCTCTTGCCCGACTTCACGCTGTTCTATAATGGGCCGCAATGCGGAGCTTCCGCGCCGGATCATGCGCATTTTCAAGCCTCTCCCTTCGGACAGATGCCAATAGACCGCGAAGTAAACGATTTCATTGTGCCGATGGGTGAGATGGAAGGAGCACACCTTTTCCGTCTGACGGGCTATCTTCGTAATGGGTTTGTGCTACGCGCCTCCTCGCTTGAAGCCCTCCGAAAAGGATTCAACCGCCTGTACCGCCATCTGCCGATGCCATCTGCCGGCGATGAACCACGGATGAATCTGTTTGCCCATTGCCAAGGAGAGGAGACACAACTCGTCGTCATCCCGCGCAAAAGCCATCGCCCCCGGCAGTATTTCCCGGAAGCCGGAGATGAACAGCTCCTCACCAGTCCCGGAGCAGCTGATATCGGCGGACTTTTCATCACCGTACGTCCGCAGGATTTCGAGCGCATCTCCGCCCCGCTGCTCAGCGACATCTATCGGCAAGTCTGCCTGAGTGATGCGGAAATCAATGCGATCGGGAACCGATTAGTAGAGGATCAGCAATAGCGAAACCAACAGCGAGAAGAAAAGAAGAACCCGAGCCGTACGCCCCAACGTGACGTTCAATGCCCGTCCTTCCGTCATCCGCAGCTCGTTCCATGCAGCAATGAAACAGGCAAAAAAGGCAGCAAACAGCACCTGCATCCAGATCGCTGTCATAATCAACAGAGGAAGAACAATCAAAACAGCCAACAATCCGTTGAGCAAGTAGGCTATCCGGCCGAACCGTCGGCCGAACAACACGATGGTAGTCCGCTTGTTGCTGGCCTTGTCCTGGCGATAGTCGCGGTAATTGTTGACGATCAAGATATTGGTCGACAGGAAACCTACGGCCAATGAGAGCAGAAAGAGCAACAAAGTGAACGTTCCGGCCTGTACATAGTAGGTGAAGCAAACGGGAACGATACCATAGAAAAGCAACACGCAGACGTCGCCCAATCCGTTATAGGCCAAAGGAAACGGCCCGGCCGAGTAGGCCAAAACGCACAAAGCAATCAGGATTCCAACCGGGATAATGCACCAACCGGCAAAAAAGAGGAGCATACATCCGCAAAGGCACGCGATAGCCAACGTGATCATCGTGGCCTTCAGCATGGCTGCCGGCTCGATCCAGCCCTGTGCCACGGCCCTTTCCGGACCAAGACGGTCAGCCCCGTCGGCCCCTTTCTTGAAATCGAAATAATCGTTGGCGAAGTTGCTGGCAATCTGTGCAAAAAGTGCCACACACAAACACAAGAGAGCCGGCAGCCATTGGAAGGCTCCATCGCGGTAGGCCACCGCACACCCGACCAAAACCGGGCTCAACGAGGCGGGAAGTGTCTTCGGACGAGCGGCATCACGCCATATTTTCCATTGATTCATCTGCATAGTTGTTTTTTTATTTACAAAATAACATAATTTTTTTCTTCAAAAAAAATGTCATTCATGAAAAAACATTTTATATTTGCGGCATGAAACATTGTCTGTACGTCATCGGGATTTTGGCAGCCCTCCTGCTATTTGGCATGGATAGCGATAGCTGTTTCTTTCATTCGGATCGCATTACGATGAATGAAGGGAAGAGTGTCGTGGAGGAAACCGCCCAACGACATCAGGAACAATGCAAAGCCATTCTGTCTGAAGAGTTGAAAAACGGGAATTTGCTCACCCGTAACCGCACATTTCAAGTCAACACCATCCAGACAAATGTCCGTTGTATCACGCAATCAGAGAGACAAATCCAATATTTTCGTTTAAAAGGATGTGATTTATTGGCCAAGCTGACAGCCATAACGGCCATAGATCATTTCGTCAACTACACTGCCCTTCTATGCAGCAAAGGCTATCATCTCTTTGCTCTGCGTAAACTTCTGATTTAGCCCATCTTCTTTTATTTGTTTAAACGATTCGGGGATCGCCCCGCACGTTGCGAGGATAACTGTCGGCCTTCGTCATGGCCGGAAGGAGAGGTGTTATGTTCTTTCCGCTGTTCTCCTCCCCTTATTCAATCATTATAAACCATTTAAAAGAAGAAAGTTATGACTAAAAAATCCGGAAAAGCAAACTTGATTATATCTATCGCTCTAATTCTTGTCGGTTGCGTTTTGGCTTGTAGTTCACTTATCAGCAACGATTATCTGAAACTGCTATTGGTTTTGGGTGCATTGGCGTATGGTCTGTACGGCATCATGAAATCGTTGAGCTCCTCGGGCGAGGAAGAAGACAACACTATCGAAAACGAATAATAACAAAGAATCCGTGGTAATTTTTCCAACCTCGGTCTATTTATCAACTAATTATAACTGAAAGAATTATGAAAGTGAATAAAGATTTGGCAGATGCCACTATGATGGTATCTTTTATCGTATTGGTTTTGGTCGGAACAACGACATTCGATTCTGAAATGACCAAGAACATCATCATGGGAGCCTTGGCCGTATTGTGTGTCGTGATGGGTGTTTTGCGCTATTTGGGCAGCAGAAACGAGACCCACAAACCCGAAAACGAATAAGAGGCTACTCGACTTTTCCCGGCACCATCGCAAGATTCGTTCCGGGAAAGCCTGAAGAGACTCGGCTATTCAACCATAAAATCTCGGCAAAAGGTTGTTCTTTTCGACGAGAGGTCGGGAATATCCGAACTTATATTTCTGCCTATTTATAAACTTGCTATAAATCGGATAGGGAGTCTTTCCTGACAACCCTGCCGGGATTTAATGAGAGGATGTACTCTTAGGGAAGCGCATCCTCTTTTCTTTTGCCCACGTCTCATCTGTTTCATCCCGAAACAGGCCGTCGGATCTCCGCTGTTTTTACCGGAAAGGAAGGAGAATGCCGGCCGGTATCGGGAGGGTCATGAACAAAAAAAGGATACCTCGGAGTGAGATATCCTTTTGTTTCGTTAAGCAAGTAACAGAATTATTCTGCGCTTTCTGCAGGAGCAGCTTCTTCTGCTGCGGCAGCAGTTGCGGCAGCTTCTTCCGCCTGTTTAGCAGCTTCAGCGGCAGCTTTCTCTGCTTTCTTCTGAGCCAATGCTTCTGCTTTTACCTTGTTGACTTCCTTTTCAGCCTCCAAACGAGCAGCTTTTACAGCTTTGATAGCTTCAGCATCTTTCGTCTTTACAGCTTCCAAAGAAACCTGTTTCTTCTCTTTCCAAGCTTGGAATTTTGCTTCAGCGGCAGCTTCGTCGAATGCGCCCTTCTTAACGCCTTCCAACAAGTGTTTCTTCAAGCAAACACCTTCGCGAGAAAGGATGTTACGAGTGGTATCCGTTGGCTGTGCGCCTACCTGCAACCAATACAAAGCTCTCTCAAATTTCAAATCTACTGTAGCAGGATTAGTGTTCGGATTATATGAACCTATCCTCTCAATAAACTTTCCATCACGTGGAGCCCTGCTGTCTGCAACTACGATCTGATAGAAGGCATAACCCTTACGACCGTGTCTTTGTAATCTAATTTTTGTTGCCATTTTTTGAAATAATTTTTTTAATTAGCTGTTTGTATTAGCATTTTCGCGTGCAAAAGTACGGATTTTCCTCTTTCCAACCAAACATTTCCCCTACTTATTTTACAGGAAAAATGGAGAAATATTCCGGTCGAGGCTTCTCCTCTCCTACTTGCAACAATCTTTTTTAAGCTGTAAGCCGATCTCCAACGTGGTCGTAGCATCGAGTAACGATGAGAGATTGGCCAGAACCGGTTGCAGATAAGCCAATGCTTCGGCGGGCAACAGTGCCACCAATTTCTCCTGTACTGCCTCGATTGTCAGCAACTGCAGCAACGCTTTTGCCTCTTTGGTGGCGAGCCAAACCTTGGCATTTCCATCGGCATCCTGCTCATATTGCAGAGGAATGCCCCCGGCCAGATAGTCTGCCATTCCCGTCAGCAACTTCACCATCGCCGCAATATCCGATGCAGAAGCCTTCGTCTGTTGAGCAGCCAACAGTTGCGTAAGCTGAAGCTGGATGTAAAGTTTCCCCTCCTTGACATAGTAGTGGGCGCCATTGAGCGGCGATGTTTTTTTCGTTCCCTCCTTCGTATAGGTAATCAATACGTTGCCATCGTCCTGGAAGGTGACCATCTGCAGAGAAGCGGCCACGAGGTTCGATACCATCGGACTGAGCATGGAGGCCAATGTACTCGTCGGGAGGTTCATTCCGTTGAAGGGAACGGTTGCACTCGACTCCCACGTCAGGAAGAAACAGTTGCTTGAGGCGGGTTTCCACATGCCGTTCCAGTCGGTAGTCGGCATCGTATTTTGCACGGCCAGTGTCATGTGTGAGGCAGAGACTTCGCCTTTATAGGTCAGTTCGCGGCCATTGGCGGAGTCACTTCCCTCGAATGAATAGTAGCTTCCGTCGGCACTAAGCGTCAGACGTACGTTATTCAGGTCGGTTTCGATCTCGCCGGGCACCACGCCGGGCACCATCATCGAGAGAGCCGGTATGCCGGAACCCGGGAAAAGTGTGTTGACATCGAGCAATCCCGTCAGCTTGATGTGTGCCTTCTTGCCGTCGGAGGTATAAAAAGTAGCCTGCTTTCCGAGCATCGTCGAGCCGGAATAGGTCAACGTAAGCTGATCGCCACTGAAAGCGCCGTTGGCTTCCTTTCCCAATCCGTCGAGGTTACTGTTGTCGCAAGCTGTCAAAAGCCCCCACATGAGGCAAAGAGTCATCCAAAAAGGAACTAATTTCTTCATTGTTTTGTCATATTTACATTAAAAAAGAGTTCATACCCTTCTTGACAAAGGTATGAACTCCCGCTATTTCTGTCAATAGGTTCAGTGTATAAATTTCACTGCTTTTTGCTTGCCGTCGGCTTTTACCACAAAGATATACATGCCCTTCGGGAGGGAAGCGGTCGAGATCTGTACATCGCCTGCAATCGTTCCGGCAGCCTCTACGGAGCCGAGCATGCTGACAATCTGATAGTCTGCCCGGTCAACATGCTGCACGCGAATGTAGTCCTTCGACGGGATAATGCTCCATTCGTCGGCTGTTACCTGATCGTTGGCCGTCAAGATGCCTGCAAGATTGGTGCTGTAGTAGGCTGTTGCGACAGCTTTGTCTTCATCCAAGAACTCCACTACGGCTGTTTGCTTCTTGATCATGTCCATGGTCACCTTGATTTGATCGGTTTCGCTCAGCTCATCGTTCTCGTATGTATCCATATTGATCCAGGCAATCATGTCAGTACCGGAGATACCCAAGTCGACTGTGCCATGGAACACATCCGTAAATGTGGTCGGAGTAAGCGACTCTTCCGACGTTTGTTGTACATCGAAGGTAACGCGGCTGAGTGCTTTGTCGAATACCATTGTGCTTATCAGCCCCTTGAGCAAGCCCTTCGTACCAACCTTCGGCGAGATGCCCATCGTAAAGATACCATTGCCCGGGAACGCTTTTGTCGTCACCTTCGGCGAAAAAGAGCGAATTCCCGCAGCCTCTTCCACATTGGTGGTGATGACCGTCTGGCGGCTGAACTTCGGTTGTGTGAAACTGCTGTTATTGTCGTATTTGAAAACGCGGGTAATGGCCTCGTCGTCATCGTCCGTATCTTCGTAGACCATCTTCAGCGATGTCCATTTGTTGGCCACGCCTTGGGCATAACCGGTCACCTGTACGGAATCCACTTCGAAATCAGCACCCTCTTCCGGATTCAACTGCACGATGGCATCGCCCACCGGCAAGGTTTTGCCATCCTCTTGTGCATAGAGACGGAACGGATAGCACCCTTTTTTGTCGACCAAAGCCATCTCCAACTGATAAGCATCCGGGAGTTGCAACGACTCGTCCATGCGAGTGATCAATTCTTTCAATCCCTCTTTCAACGTCAATGTTGCCCCATAACCGGCATCGGTCGTGGCTATATTGAGCGTCAACAACTCCACCTTCGTGCCTAAAATCGTCAATGTCACGTCCAGATTATAGATGCTTGAGCGCAACTTGGTCACATTGAAATCCATCTTACCAATGTTTCCTGTTGTGGGAGATGAGATGATAATCTGCCGGGGAAGGTCGGCATTCACGGTGAACAGATCCGGAATATCAATGGTTCGCGATTGGTAATCGGCAAAGGTAATCTTGATCTTATCGCCCAAGAATGTGGCGGCACTGCCCATATCTTCCGTCGAAACAAGGATACTGTCCGGATGGATCGTGATGGCGTTGCTCCCGCCCGAGCGCAACAAACTTGAGTTTTCGAAGAGAGGGAAGCCGCTGACAGATGCGTTGGCCACCTGCGGAGAAGCCCAACCGAGGATATCAATGCCGGCCTTATCCTTGATCTGCTTGATGACTGTCGGGACAACTTCCTTGCGGATCAACTCCTTATCGGCCGAGCGCAGGGTTGTCTGAGCTGAAAGGTCGGCCATCGGAGCCGCCAACAATGTAGATGCTACAATAGATGTAAGAATTTTTTTCATACGCAATGTATTTATGTTTAATTTACAAATATACCACTTTTTTCTCTCTTTTCTACTATTTATGAGATATTTAACACACCCATAAATAAAATCATGGCGAGCATCCGGAAAGGAACAGACGAGTTTCGGATAGTTCTCTCAGCATGAAACAGGAGTTCAGTCGGGAGAAAACTGTAGTTTTATGCCGAACAAACCGGAGTTCGGTCGGGAGAAAACAAAATTTCTCTCGGGAGTTGTTTTCATTATGTTCGGCATCATAAAAAAGAGAGGTGCAGAATCGTTGCTGTTCTACACCTCTCTTTTATCTTATATACGATCCATTGTTACAGGACATGATCCAAGAAATCGGCCGATTGTTGGCGGAGCGTTGCCAGGCGTTGATAGGCTTCGTCCGGTATACTGTAGTCGTAGTTCGGATCATAGTCGGCAGATGTCAAGACCAAATGGCGCTCCAGTCCCAAGGCTTTCAGGATAGACTGCAAGCGGGCCAGGCCGCGATTGGGGTTGCCTGTCACGATAAACGGCCGATGAAAAAGGATGCTGAATACGGTAGCATGGAACGAGTCGGTCACGACCATCTTGGCGTTGCGGATGGAGTAGAGCCAATGCTCCAGGGGCGGTTGGATCCTTTCCACGATAGGTGCCGATTGCTGCTCCACCTTGCTCTGAAGGTCAAACGGCGTGAAGCCCTTGTGATCTGCCACTTTCCGGATGAGTTGCTCTTTCTCTTCGTCGCGCCCCAATACATAGCACGCCATGTCTCCGCCCTTTTCCGCCGGCCGGTAGTTTTCGATCAGCGCCTCATAATCGGCCGTGTCCAACATCATCGTCGGGTCCAGTACCTGCTGTGCATCCGATCGTTTCAGCAATGTCCGGCAAAGCTCGGCACCGGAGTCTTCGCGCGTCGAGACGGCATCGAAGCGAGACAGCAAGCGTGTAATCTCAGGGATCATTTCTTCGGGAGCCTCCCACGTGTCCAATCCGAAGGAAGGTGCATAGGCCACACGCTTCACGTCCCACCCTTCTGTGAAAGCAAGGAAGACATCCCGGAAATCTCCGACCAGCATGTCAACATAATGATAGCGCCATATTTGATCCGAGCCTACCACATAGGCATCGTAATCCGTGCTCTTGATAGCGGAAAATGGGATCTCGCGCACGTGCAGATGCTCGCGGATGAAAGCATCCGTATGCTGCATAATGGTCTGAATATCTTCTGTTTTCATTCCTTTATACCAAGGAAGTCCTGGAATTACGGGCTTGGGTGAGAGGATATCCGCAGCATATCCTTTTCTTGTCAATAACGTTTGTAAAGCGTATGCCTGGAGCAATCCTCCATAATTGGTATGGGGTTGCAGGGTCAATAACGCAGCATGTTTCATATTTTCTCTGATTTTAATTTCCTAATCACGTTAATAGCCAGTACGATGGCCACTATCGCAGTCAGCGTATCGACGGTAGGGGTTACCGAAAAGATCGAGGCCACCGGGTCGGTTCGCCACAAGCGCGGCAACAACAGCAGCAAGGGTATGGTCAATAGGATCTTCTGGAATACGACCAACAAGATGGAGCGTTTGACTTGGCGAAGGAAGCGTAAGATATTGATCCCTGCCAGGCAACCGCCCAACAGCCAGCCACAGCTGAAGTAACGTCGGATATAGTGTGCGGTGTACGCTGCCAATTCGGCATCGTTGGTGAAGAGATGGGATATAACCGACGGGAAAATCATCAAAATCAACCATATCGAAATGCTCATGACGAACGATGAACGGAACAACAGCCGGGCACATTGTTCTACGCGCCCGATATTTCCTTGGCCGAAACTGTAGGTGATGATCGGCATCATGCCGACGGCCAATCCCAAAAACAGGTTATAGAAGATCTGATAGAGCAGATAAAAGATGGCCATTGCCCCCACGGCCGTATCGCCTCCGTAGGATAAAAGCGAGCGGTTATAGAGGGTACAGGCAAACGTGTCGCACAACAATGCAAGATAAGGGCTGAAGCCTAACGCCAAACAGCTCCCCAACAGTTTCCAATGCGGCAGCAGATGTTGCCTTTTCAACGTGATGGTGTTGCCCCTTCTTCCTGCCAATTCGCGGAGAAGAAGGAGGGACGAGGGGATCATGCTGAGGGCATTCGCCCACGCGGCTCCGCGTATTCCCATGTCCAACCCGAAGATCAGGATGGGATCAAGCACCATGTTCAAGACAACAGATAGCGTCATCAAGCGCATCACACGGCGGATAAGGCCTTGCCCGGTGAGGAAATTGCACAATCCCACCATCAGATTTACGGGCAAAAAGCCCCAAACCACAATCGTAAGATAGGATTCTGCATAGGGGTAAATGGTAGGGCTGGAGCCCACAAAATAGAGAATATCCTCTGCAAAGAGCCGCACCACGACGGCAAATGTCAGACTGGCAACGACAATAAAGGTCAGACTGGAGCCCACCACATGATGGGCTTTATCGTTTTCGCACTGTCCTAAAAAGATGGACATCAGCGGAGCTCCGCCGGCAATGATCACCGCAATCGTCGTAGAAAACAGGATAATGGGTGTCACCACACCGATAGCCGTGAGTGAATCGCCGCCGCATTCCGCGATATGTCCTACAAACAAACGATCCAACAAGTTCTTGGCCAACACGATAAATTGGCTGAAGATTGCCGGCAAAGCCAATCGGAAAAACAGTTTTCCGACCGGCCCCGAGCCTAATGACTCTACCTCTTCTTGGCTGTTCATCCTCAATAGATGGTAAATAGGATGGATTCACGCGTGACCTCCTGCGGACAGATAAAGTGCTCGGTCGTGTATCGATAGAGACCTGCCTTGTTGGTTACCACCAATTGATAGGGGGCTCCCTTTTCGACTTGTGTCCACAAAACCGGAGCAGACTCCTCTTTCAATGGGATCAACTCGTAGAAGTTATTGCCGCGAACACACTCGAACAGGTTCGACTCGTCGGCCGAAGCCTTCGCCAAGATCGCCTCTTCGGTGAAATAGTAGCCGTGATTGTGCGTAAGAGTTCCCGTATATTTTTTCATCTCTTCGCAAGCCGGATAGTGTTCGCCCGATCCGAAGGCTACCACCTTCTGCAGTTTCGGCCAGATCTTCGTGGCAATCGGCTCGGCAAAACCTCCTTCGAAGAGGGCTTTCAACTCGGCCTTCCGGCTCTCTGAACAGGGGGCCATCTCCAGCAGTTGCTGCCAATGCTGCTCCAAATAGCGGAAGAAGTCCACCACCTCCTCGCAGGTAAAGGCCACAATCTGGTCTGCTTCCGTATCGGCCAAGCTCTCGGCTGCCAACCGTTGATAGCTGCCATCGCCCTCACCTTGGGCAAAATAGTTCTCGATCGAGGAAGCGAAACGGGCAGTGATACGGCCCTCTTTCATATAATGACGCCGGAAATAGGCCTTGACAAGTGCATTGCCCAGCGTATCAATCTCGGCATCGTCGGCCGTGGTACCCTCAATCTCTTTGCTTTGTGAAAGGAACAAATTGTGATGACCGCTTACGATCGTGTCGACTGCTTCGTGGTACGGTTTCCAATGTTCTTCCGTACAGGGGACAAGTACGTCTGCTGCTGTGCGGAAATAGATGATCGGCGAATGGTGCGTCAAGAGGTTCACCTCGCCTACCCTACACTGCAGATCCACCAATGGCTTATAAAATGCGGCATCGGTCAGCGGCATCCGGAACTGGTATGCGTCCAACAAGTTGATCGATTCGAATCCGTTTCGGAGGCCGATATCCGTATTTTTGTTGCCAGATAATATCTTTCGCATCTCAACCACTCCGGCCACTTCATCCTGAATGATCGACTCGATGGTCCTTTCCGGGTTGAATATGACTTCATAGATAAGGGACAATTTCAAATGGAATACATCCTCGGGGACTGCTTTGTTGGGTTTTAACGAAGTGAGATCCGTCAGGTACGGCAACAACAGTTCCTTTATCTTGCGGCGAATCTCGAGGGTCATATCCGGGCAATTGATGATATAAATGCTCAAAAGGCTCAACAAGAGAACAATTGTCATGCGATTGTCCACACCGCACTTCTTCAGTTCTTCAAATATTTCCTTAAAGCCTTGGGCATAAGTCTGCACCAATGCCGCCGTTTTTTTCGACTGCAGCAAGGAGCCATCGTTCATGATATATTCGTAACCGATCAATTGATTCAGGAAACAAATACGCTTTGACCGGGCCAAACATTGTATAATGAACATATAGTCTTCGGCCATCAGGATTTCATTGTTGAAAGCCAATCCTGTGCGAATAAGGGACATATCTATAAAGTAGGCGGTGGAGATGCCATAGCGCATATTGAAAATCATCTCCGTCTTCCAATGTCCGCGGTCCATCACTATGCGGCGTTCGGTATTGTTGAAGAGGGACAATATTTTTAACTGTACGTTTGATTTCGTCTTTTCTATGCACTCTCGCCTGACATTGACAACATCGGCTCCTGTCTCGGCTGCGTTCTTCACTACCTCTTCCAAGCAATTCCGCGTATAATAGTCGTCTCCGTCCAAAAAGCCCACAAGGGGAGCCGTCACAAACTTCAATCCATAGTTGCGTGGAGATGACGGCGTGCGATGGTTGTCCGTCAGCGGTTCAATCACCACGTTCGGATCATTTGCAAATTTTTGCTGGAGCTCAGGCAAATAGTGTGGCTCAGAATTGTGCACCACGATAACCCATTCAACATTCTCGAAACCGATGCTTTGAGAACGCATTTCGGCTTCACATTTTTCAAAAAGGTCCATTTTCACATTGTGAAATGGAGTAACGACAGCGATTTTGTAAGCCATTGTTTTTCTTTTTATTGTTTATTGCGACTACAAAGATAGGGAATATTCTTGAATTCTTCGATCTCTGTTTTTTGTTTTTATTTCAATTTATTCCGTAAAAAAACGGTCATTTTCAGATCAGATCTCCGACAATTTTTCCACGGTCCGCAAACTGTCCAGGATATGCCGCAGGTCATTGAACAAATCCTTCAGCTGCTCCGCATCGTATCGGGTTGACATCATGAGCAGTTGTACCGTTCCATCGGGGTTAAAAAAGAAATAGACAAAGAGAGAATGCTTCTGTATCGATAAATTCGGTAATTCGAGAAAGGTCTCCGTGCCGCCTATTTCCATCTTGGGGACTGACACCATGTTGATGTTCGGCGTGTCGATATATGCCGCATACTTGTGTTCAATGAGCGTATGAACCAGGCTGTATTTTTTCGCCAACAGCTTGAAACGTTCATTGTAATGGGTCAGATAGTCTGCCACCAAATCGGACTCCGGAAGGGAAACCGCAATCGGAGCCCGTCCGACGACACAAGATTGAAGCTGCTGCATCCGGCCGTTCAACCGCCTGTGATAGGTAGTCATGTGGAAACAGTTTCGTTTTCCTTCGGCCCGCATCAGAAGCAACGTAAAGGCGGCCATGAAGATACTGCCGGCACTCATTCCTGTTTTTCTGGCAAATTGGCCGAACTGCGTATATTCGTCTTTGCCCAATAATTGCTTCTTAAGGGATGCTCTCTCGGCATGCTCCGAATGGGGCACAATCGGATCGAACCCTTCCAACAATTGCCCGAACTCCTCTACCAAATCCTTTGCTTTGTCGCTTTGAATAAAATCTTCATAAAAGGTAATCCAATCATACATATCAACCTCTTCGGGGCTGACTTTTTTGCCATCATACCGGGCAAACACCTCTCTGGAGAGGGAAAAGATGCTCGCGCCGTCGCAAATCGTATGGTTAATACCCCCGACAAGATAGGTTTTTGATGGGGAGGAGACAATCGCAAACCGGTACAATGGCCCCTCTGCCTTGATGGGCGATGCTTGGATTTGTCGGATGAGTGCCTCGGCCTCCTCCTCTCCGTCGGCTTCTACGACGGGGACAGACGGCACCCCAAAGTGTGAGCGCACCAAATAAGGC
This sequence comes from bacterium, assembly GCA_963657455.1. Taxonomy (GTDB): domain Bacteria; phylum Bacteroidota; class Bacteroidia; order Bacteroidales; family Tannerellaceae; genus Parabacteroides. The sequence goes on along the minus strand of CAVKMU010000010.1, from coordinate 20,185 downwards.
TTCCCCTCTTTTTCCGTAAGGGCAGCCGAGAAACAGGCATGCGCTCCGACCGCATCGGCCACCGCTTTTGCAAGCCGGAACGGATCGATCGATGGGTTCATATCGTAACGTATCGGGATGGTGATGCTTGAAACGAAGTCTCGTCCGTTTTTTTTGCAAGAATGATAAATATCCTCCAAGAAAAAGGGCAACGGGAAATAGGTCTGGTCTTTTGCCAAGCCATGAGACAAATTGTCAAGAATCTGCTGTTTTTCCATTCTTATTCGTTTATACAGTTTCAAATCTATGGCAAATATACAACACAATATCGCCATTTCCAACCCTCTTTTACTTCAAAAAAACAATGTTTTTTCCCCAACCATTTTTTCATCGTCGGGTAGTTGTTCGGAACAGGTCGAAAGATTTAAAAAAGCAGCTGTCGGGAAAAGCGGAGTTTATACGGGTGAAAAGTATAGTTCGTTCGGGAGTGAACTGCAGTTTGTTCGGCATGAAACCGGAGTTTTGTGCCGAACAAACTTTTCGAAACTGCGGAACAGACGACTGCTCGTTCGGGTGCTTTCTTTCGCCTCCTCTCCTATTTGGTTCTGACGCTGTCTGTCGGTTGTACGATCCGTGTCGAGTCGGCGGCCGAAGGGCGAAGGACTCTGTAGTTTCGCCGGAAGAGGTCGGAGAGATTGCTGAAGTCTTTCTTGAAAACGATGCCGACGCCCTGTGTCGTAAGTGCCTGCTTCAGGTACTGATACATATCATTCATGTGATTGTAAGCCTTCAGCCGGATATCCCCGCTTCGGTTCAGTTTATACTCGAGGTCGAACTCGCCGATGAAGGCATTCTTCTGCGTGGCATTGTTCTTATAGCCGAAATTACCGTTGAAGAGCAGACGGTTGTTCAGCAACTGGCTCGAGAGCAGCATCTCCACCTCCGTATCTTTCACACCCCAGTCCTCGGCTGCGCGTATATTGGTGCCGATCTGCACCTTGTCTGTAATGGAGCTCAGCAGGCTGGAGAGCTGAGACGAGAGGGCCGACGAGGCCACTGCCGTGAAATCGTTGCTGTTCTGCCCCGTATATTCCGGCGTATAGAACTTGTTGAGTACCAATAAATAGATGATTTGGCGGGTCATCATATCGTCCGTATCGATCAAGCTTTTCATCTGTCGTTGCAACTCTTCGTTCGAACCCGGCAGCTCAAGGTCGAAATTGATGTTCGGCTGCCGCAGCATACCATCGAGCAGCAGCACGCAGTTGACCGGCACATTGGTGCGCGGGCTCTCCAACGCCAGGCTCTGATCCAGGTCGCTCAAGTTGGCCGTCAGGTTATAAATGGCATTGATATCGAGATTGGCATCGAACGGGTCGCCATTGAAAGAGACGAGACTCCCCTCGCGGATCTTGAAATCCTTGTGGATCAGCTGCTGAAGGCTGAAGTTATAGACGCCCTCCTGTATCACATAATTGCCGTACATTCGGATGTCGCCCGTCGTTCCATACTGAATCTGCATACTACCGCTTCCCGTACCCTTGATTTTGTCGCCCGCATTCGGGTCCATAATCAACTCGATGTAGGCATCGGGGGTGATATCGAGCAGGAAGTTCATCCGCATCTCGGCTCCCGCGCTTGGCGGGGTTGTCGCGCCGACGGCAGCAGCTTGCGGATCGTTTTTCGCATCGGCTTCTGCTCGTTTCCGGCGGTCGACAAACGTAATGAAGTCATATTCCGTGGCCGTGGAGTTGCCCATAAAATCCATATAGACATGGGTTTTCGGCCGGCTCTGCATATTGATGTCGAAATTGATCAGCTGCTCGTTTCCTTGAATATCCACATTGCCCGACCCGAAGACCGTACCGTATATCAGCGGATTGTGCTTCACATCGGCATCGTATGCCAACATGTTGTTTGCCTGCACGTTGACTTGAAAGTCGATATTGCGGAAATGCTTGTGGTTTACCTGCAGATTCACCTTCGCCGTATTGTGGTATTTGTCGTACACCATGATGTTCTTCGCCCGGATCGATGTCGAATCCATATGGATGGAATCCGAGAAAGTGTAATAGGTGTTCAGGAACGGGATCCCCATACCACCGTCCCGCACGTAGGCATCCCCCTCGACCGACAAGGAATGGAACGGACCGTAGAGGTGCACATTGCCGAATCCACGGCCCTGAATGTTCTCGGCAACCTTCTCCATGAACGGATGAAGGAAAGCCACATTCACGTCGTTGGCATCAAAATAGAGGGAAAGACCCGCCTCGCGAAGGGGCGATTTGACCGGATAGATGTAACCGCTTACGTCACTCCACGTCGTATCGTTCGCATAAATGGTGCCCAACATCAGGATTCCCCGCTGGGCATCGTCCCACTCACTGAAGAGGTTCAGACGGCCCAGTGCCACCTGATTGAAAGAGAAGTCCCGCACTTCGAGGTCGGTGTTCAGCATGCGGCTCCCCATCAGGTCGCAGATATTGAATTTTCCTGTCGCCTTTCCGGCAAACTGCAATACGGGAATATTCAAGACATCGAATATATAGCTCAGCTCGATGTTGTTCAGCTCCAGGTTCAGTGTGTCAGTTATGTCGTTCGACACGACACCGTTCATCAGCAGGTACTCACGATTGCGCGAGATACTGAAATGGTCGATATCCACTTTTCCCTGCTCGATGGAGATGGTCGACGGATGGATTTGCCATACCGTGTCGTTGATCACCAGCGGAGTCTCCGCCAGTTTGATCTCTGTCAGCAGCGAAGGCTTGCCCTGTTCGGTAGTATCCGTGGTGAACTGCGTCGAGGCGATCAGATCCGCCTTGAAGGTTCGCTCCTTATTGTTCGCCCATTGCAGATGGGTATTGAGATGATCCTCTTGCGCATCGGCCGTCAGCGACAGATAATTACGAAGCCCCAGGGCATTGAACTGCGTTGCTTTTACGCCCAAATCGATACGGTCCGAAGCATTCGAGCAGTGCAGGAAGGTCTCTTCGAAGCAGGCCTTGCCCACATTGAAGCGAGGAAGATTGGCCTCGAAGCGGAACCGGTTGTAATTGTTATTGTAGGAACCGAGCACGCGCACCGGTTCAATGACCGTAAACGGCAGCTTCAATGTCTGCGAAAGTGCCTCCGTATTGTTGACAGTCAGCACTAAAGAGAAGTTGTTCTCCTCGACCCGTTTCGGCCGATAAGAGAAGTTAATCAAGGCAGGTATGTACCCTTTCAGTGTATTCATCAGGCTCGGCACGATGGTCGCAAACGAATAGGCGCCACGCACCTCCGCATTGATCAGTTCCGATGAGACCGTCAGATTGCGATCGGCCGACGAGCCACCGGCCTCGATCCCCAGATGAGGAAGGAAGAAACGGCTCTGCGCTGTAGCGAAATCAAGGCTGTCGATGTCGATTGTACCGTTGATATTATCGATATTGTTGCCGACGAAATCGGCATTCAGTGTCAGGGAAATCTCCGGCTCCTCGTATTTTTGCGTCAGATTCAGCCGATCGGGGCGGAAATGGTTGAGGGCGGCCGTGAAGTTAAACACCGAGTTGGCCCCTTTGTTTTCGAGAAGGCCGTTGGCCACAAGCGAACCGTTCTCGTCATCCCACCGGACCGTTCCGTTGAAAGCCTGCGGCGCGAAGTGCCCCCCTACCGACAAATCCTTGTAAGTATACCCATTATAGTCAAAACGCTCCACGTTCAAACGGATATTCCCGGCAAAACTTCCTTTCGGCGGCCGCTTGGCATCCAGTTCAATGTTGCACTGCGCCATGCCAAACGGATTGTTGTCTGCCAGGAGTTGGTGGAGATGGATCTCGTTCGTGGCGACCTGCCCTTTGATGGATTCTCCGCTCTCCTCCGAAGAAGCGAACGCAATATCTGTCTGCAACGACCCCACCGCTGTCGAGAGTTTTCCGTGGGCTGTCAGCTGATGGATATACCCTCCGATCTCGCCGGTGAAGTTGATGGTGCCCAACCGTTCGACCGTTTCCGGCAGGGAATGCTTCTCTTTCCGGAAATTGTTCACCAGATCCTCCATACCGTTTGTGGTAAGATAGAGTTTATTGATACGTCCCAGCAGGTAGGCGCTCTTCGGTTGCGTCACATTTTGCAGCTTCATCTGTCCCACCAGCAGCATCTTATTGCTGTATTTCAGCGTAAGATTCTCCAAGTCGATATGGTTCACATCCCCATGAGCCTTGGCCGTCAAGACAACAGAATCGGTGAAGTTATGGAATGCCGGCACGAATGCCGAGAGATCTTTCAAGCATATACTCGAAGGATTGATCCGCAATTGCAGGGCAGCACTGTCAACAAATGAGGTATCGATGCCGGCTTGTGGAAGGGCAATCTCCGCATCGGCAATACGCAGTGTGCTCTTTGGCAGCTTAATCTCGAACTGTTGCAGGAAAAGGGAATCAGGATTGCCGACAACCGTCAGCGCCAAACGATCCAACGCAAAGCCGGAAGCCTCCTTGAGCGACAGTCTTTTTATCTGGGCATTGATGCTGTCGTTGCGCAAAGCCTTGATGGAAATCTTCGCACTCACGTCATGAACGTCGACATGCTTGGCATTGAAACGTCCCGGCGTCAGCGGGGCTTCTGCTATATCGTAGCGGAAATGGCCCTGATGTATCAGCACCGTATTGAAGCGAAGGTCGATGTTCGGATGTTTGGGCACCGTATCTTTCGAGGCAAAGGCATCGATCACAAACTGCAGATTCAGCGGATCCTGAGCCGTCGGACGGCTCAACGATACGTTCGGACCGAACAGACGCACCGTGTTGAAGACGAACTTTCCGTCAAGCAATGGCCACAGTTCGAATCCGGCTGCCACATGATTGGCCGTAAACATCACCCGCCCCTGTTGGTCTTCCAGGTAGAGCCCTTCGAGAACCAAGTGACGCAACCACTTGATATTCACCCGTTCGACGTGGACAGGAACGCCCAGTTTCTCGGAAAGCACAGCAGTGGCTGTCCGGGCTACCTGCGACTGCACCCAGGGAATTCGGACCATCATAGCGGGTACGGCATAGAGAACCCACGCGGCCACAAGGAGCACAATAATTATGTATCGAATGAATTTAATGACTTCGCTTTTAAAAATTATCGACAAAAATAAGACATTATCGCGATAGATTTCGTTATTTTGCGTGAAAATTTAACAGCTATGAGTGTAACTATTCTAGGAATCGAGTCATCTTGCGACGATACTTCGGCATCGGTGATCCGCGACGGTGTCATGCTTTCAAACGTTATTGCCAGTCAAGCGGTACATGAAGCCTACGGAGGAGTGGTCCCCGAATTGGCCTCCCGTGCCCATCAACAGAATATTATCCCCGTCGTATCCGAAGCGATCAAGCGGGCCGGAATCGACAAATCCGAACTGAGCGCCGTTGCTTTCACCCGTGGTCCGGGTCTGATGGGTTCGTTGCTTGTCGGCACATCCTTCGCCAAAGGGCTGGCTCTCTCGCTCAATATCCCCATGATTGAGGTCAACCATCTCCAGGCTCATGTCCTTGCCCACTTCATCAAGGAGGCGGCCGACGACGACCATGCGCCCTCGTTCCCGTTCCTTTGTCTTTTGGTTTCAGGCGGAAACTCGCAGATTATCCGCGTCAATGCCTACAACGACATGCAGGTGATCGGGCAGACTATCGACGATGCTGCCGGCGAGGCGTTCGACAAGTGTGCGAAAGTGATGGGATTGGGTTACCCCGGCGGGCCGGTTGTCAACCGTCTGGCCAATGAAGGCAACCCGAAAGCATTCACTTTCAGCAAGCCCCATATTGCCGGATATGACTACAGCTTCAGCGGACTCAAGACATCGTTTCTCTACACCTTGCGCGACGAGTTAGTGAAGAATCCCGACTTTATCGAGCAAAACAAACAGGATCTGTGCGCTTCGCTCCAAGCTACGGTAGTTGATATTCTGATGAGCAAGCTACGGATGGCCGCAAAAGATCTCCACATCAAGGAGGTGGCCGTGGCAGGTGGTGTCTCAGCCAATTCCGGACTGCGCGATGCCTTTATCGACCATGGCAAGCGTTTCGGCTGGAAAGTACATATTCCCAAGTTCTCTTTTACGACTGACAATGCGGCAATGGTGGCCATCACCGGCTATTACAAGTACCTCGACAAGGAATTTTGTCCCGTTGAGGCCGCACCTTTCTCACGTGTACAGATATGAATCGAGTAGAAGAACTGGCCCGGTTGTTGGAAGCCGACAACCGGACTGTCGGCACTGCCGAGAGTTGTACGGGCGGATATATCGCCCATCTCATTACCCTTCGCCCCGGCAGTTCTGCCTATTTCAAGGGGGGTATCGTCTCCTATTGCAATGAGGTCAAGCACCGTCTTTTAGGCGTATCGGAAGCTGATCTGCAGACATACGGGGCCGTCAGCGAACCTGTTGTCCGACAGATGGCATGCGGTGCCGCACGCGTGCTGGATTGCGACTGTGCTGTTGCCACATCGGGCATCGCCGGTCCGGGAGGAGCCGTGCCGGGAAAGCCGGTCGGAACGGTATGGATGGCTGCCTTCTTCGAAGGGAAAGTCCTGACAGCGTGCCACCATTTCGAGGGCAACCGCCAAAAAAACATTGAGCAGGCCGCAGATAGTGTCATAGCCTTGCTCATCCGCCTGATAAAGGAAAAGGAGTAACTGATATACCATACTTGAGAAGCTGTTTTCGGATTCCGTGGGATCATCCAAAAACAGCTTCTTTTTCTTTATGAGAAACGTCCGACAATGCTTCGCTTTCAAATCAGTCCGAAGTGCAGCAATGCCTTCCGAATGCCATCGTCGTCGACTGAAGCCGTGACATAATCGGCCGCTTTCTTCACATCGTCTTCGGCATTGTCCATCGCCACGCCGATACCCGCATGGCGCAACATGGCAATGTCGTTTCCGCCATCACCAAACGCAATGGTCTCGTCCGGGCGAATGCCGTAATGTTCGATCACCCGGTCTATTCCCACCGCCTTGCTACTTCCTTGCGGCACGACATCGGCAAAGTAGGGATTCCAGCGGGTGGCTTCGCAATGAGGCATAGTCGCCATGATCGGCGCCTCGTTATCTGCCGTAAAGAAAGCGATGAGCTGATAGACAGCCTTATGGCGGATATTCTCCAAATCGCCCATATCCGGCTTCACGATGTTCAGTTGTTTGTAGACGATGTCCACCGCCTCGTCGCGGTAATTCATCAGGATAGCATCTTCCATCACGCACGCAACCGGGAAAGGATGAATGCGCTGATAGTCCAACATCGCCTCAATATCCTCTGCCGCCATCGGCTTTTTATAAAGCACGTCCCCAGAAGGCGTTGTGCAAAGTCCGCCATTAAGTGCCACGTAACCGTCCACCTCCATCTCTTTCAGGTTGTCGATCCACAACGGGTGTCGTCCGGTTGCAATGAAAACCTTCACTCCGTTTTGGCGCAACTGCCGAACAGCTGCCAGTGTCGAGGCCGAGACAACGTGGGTCGTAAAGCTGACCAACGTACCGTCAATGTCAAAAAATGCTGCTTTTATCATATATACTTGCTTGTTTTCTGCTCGCAAAGATAGACATTTTTGGAGGGAGATCGGGAAAAAGAGGATGAAAGCCGCCCCCGCCTACTCCATTTATTGATTTATGTTAGGTGATGGTTCAAAAAAAGATGCCGAACAAACACAAAAAAGCTCGGCATCTTTTTGGAAAATCATGCCGAGCTTTTTTACAAACGGTGCGCACCTTTTTCGGAAGGTGTCCGCACCTTTATTTTCTATACTTTACCCGGACGGTTTATTTATCCAGGATTTCAGCCACTTTTTCTGCAATCTTGTCGCCGTGGATGTTGCGGGCGATGATGGTACCGTCCTTGTCTACCAGGATCGTGTGTGGGATACCGTTGACTTGGTATACCTCGGCAGCGACTGTCTTCCATCCTTTCAAATCGGACATTTGCGGCCATGTGATGCCCAAATCATGGATACCTTTCTCCCAATCTTCCTGCTTGCTGTCGAACGAAACACCTACGATTTCGAATCCTTTGTCCTTGTATTGTTTGTAGATTTCCACCAACTTCGGCGTTTCACGACGGCATGGAGGACACCAGCTTGCCCAAAAGTCGAGCAAAACGAGTTTGCCTTTGCCCACATAGTCGGAGAGTTTTGCCGGTTTTCCTTTCACGTCTGTCAATTCCAGGTCGATATAGGACTTTCCGACTGCCACCGCTTTCAGTTTTTCCAAACGCTCTGCCACACGGTTTACCCCCGGGGTTGTCAAGAATGCTTCGTCGGCAAGGTCGATGATCTCATACTGTTTCTCTTCGGGGATATAATAGCGGAAGTCGAAAAAGAGCTTGCCATTCGCCGGATTCCCCATATTGGCTAAGATGAAAGCTGCGGCCTTGTCGGCAATCTCCTCGTCGATGGCATCGTATTTCTCTCCGGCGATACGTTTCGTCTCCGCATCTTCCGATTTCATGTCTGCTATATATGACTCTTGCGTTTGACGCAAACCACGCAGATCCACCTTCAAGTTCTGCACGGCATCATTGGCGGCTGAGCCGGTAACGTCGGAGAGAGTATCCAATTTGATCTGCAGCTTGCTGTTGTCCAAGGCGAATACGGCCGAGAAAGGTGCATCCTCTCCGGCTTCCGAACGGGCAGGTTCCACTACATCTGCGGCAAAAGCCACTTTGCGCAACACGACCGAATCCTGTACTCCCTTGAAGGTAAACGTGCCATTCTCTACTTTGACGCTGTCCAAAGCCTGCGCTTCCTCGTCCATCGAATAGAGATATACATAATTTCCGTCCAATGCGGCGTTGCCAACCGTACCATTGATCTGATAACCGGGCTTCTCACTGCAGGCAACCAACGCCAAGGCTGCTGCTGACATCATTGCAAGTTGTTTCATGAGTCTTCTGTCTATTATTTAGTTTATATTAAAATGGTTTGTTCGCCTATCACCTTTTCAAGCCGCTCTTTCCATATATCAAATGCGCCGCAATAACTATTGGCTTTCAACCCGTCCGGCTCGATCACGTCGATTTTCTTCAACGATGCGAAAGCTTCCTCCGGAGAATGGTAAACACCGGCCCCGATGCCTGCCCCTTTGGCTGCCCCGATAGCGCCGTTGGTGTCGAACACTTCGATGACGGTTCCGGTCACACAGGCCAACGCCTCGCGGAAGATCGGGCTCTGAAACATGTTCGAATTGCCCACACGGATCACTTGAATGTCGATACCCATCTCGTTCATGATATCCATTCCATACTTGAACGAGAAGACAATCCCCTCTTGGGCGGCCCTTGCCAAGTGAGCTTTCGAATGGATGTTGAAGTTGATTCCCATGATAGCACAGTCGGCTTGTTTATTGGCCAGCATACGTTCCGTTCCGTTGCCGAACGGCAAGATGGAGATACCCTCCGAGCCAATGGGCACACTCTCGGCCAATCGGTTCAGCTGGTCGTAGCCGGTTCCCTCGGGTGCTATCATGTTTCTGATCCACGAATTCAGTATTCCCACGCCATTGATGCAGAGCAATGCTCCCAATCGCGGTTGCTCTTTGGTATGGTTGACGTGTGCAAAAATATTGACTCGCGAGGAGATATCAAAATTCAGCTTGTCATTTACGCCATACACCACGCCGGAAGTTCCTGCCGTAGCGGCCACCTCTCCTTGGTTCAATACGTTAAGAGAGAGTGCATTGTTGCTTTGGTCGCCCGCACGATATGTCACCGGTGTGCCCTTTTTCAGCCCTAATTCGGCGGCGACAGCGCCGAGCAGTTCGCCCTGTTGTCCGAACGTCGGACAGAGATCAGGGATAACCCCTTTGTCAAACCCGAAGTAGGAAAGGATATCTTCCGAGATGCAGTTCTCCTGAAAGTCCCAAAAGATGCCCTCCGACAACCCCGGTATCGTCGTCGAAATCTCGCCCGTCATGCGCATGGCGATATAGTCGCCCGGCAACATGATCTTGTAGATCGAGTGATAAAGTTGCGGCTCATACTCCTTAACCCACGCCAGTTTCGACGCAGTGAAGTTACCCGGCGAGTTCAACAAGTGGTACAAACAGCGCTTTTCTCCGATGGCATGAAAGGCACACTCGCCATAAGGTACCGCACGACTGTCGCACCATATAATGGAAGGACGCAACACCGCCTTCTCTTTGTCGATAACCACGAGGCCATGCATCTGATATGCCAGCCCGATGGCGGCGATATCTTCGCCTCTGACTCCCGACTTTCCCAAAGCGCCACGAATGGCTTTGACCACATAGAGCCACCAATCTTCGGGATTCTGCTCAGCCCAACCCGGATGGATCGCCCGAATCGGGGCTTCGCTCTTGGGATAAAAATCCGAACCTACAGGCTGTCCGCTCTCGGCATCCACGATGGATACCTTGACAGATGAGCAGCCTATATCACAACCTAACAAATACATTTCGATTCGTTTGCTATATTCTTTGTTTTTTCAATGTCTGTTTTCTGACTGTCATTCCGCTTTGCCGCTCTTTTTCACCAATACTTTATCGATGCGCGCCCCGTCCATGTCGACAATTTCCATGTCGAAACAGTTCCAGTGCAGCCTTTCTCCCGTCACAGGCAAGCGGCCCAACTCTGCCAAAATCAAGCCGCTCAAGGTATTGTAATCGGATTCGGCATATAAATTCTCCACATCGAAGAAAGCCAAAAAGTCGTAGAACGAATACTGGCCATCCACCAAATAGCTGCCGTCTGCCCGCTCTACAATATCGGCCTCCTCGCCCTGGCCGGGGACTTGCCCCACAAGTCCCTCCATGATATCCATCAATGTCACGATGCCTTGGATACCTCCAAACTCATCGGTCACGATGGCATACTTGATGCGTGTCTGCTTGAACTGTTCGAGTGTCCGGTAAACGCTTTGCGTCTCCGGCACGAACTGCGCTTTCCGCACCAAGTCTTTCAGCCGGAAGTGGGGCGAATCGATCTGCATGAACAGCTCTTTCAGGTAGACCACCCCGAGCAAATCGTCGAACCGGCCCGACGATACGGGATAGATACCGAAGGGATGCGACTCGATCTTCTTGCGGATCTGTGCAGCGTCATCTGTGATATCGAGCCAGACCATCTCGCTCCGATGCGTCATGATGGAGTCCACCCGCCGGTCGCCCAGCGTGAAGACGCGCTCCACTATGTCCTGTTCGACCTCCTGCACCTCACCGTCGTCATATCCCTCCTTGACGATTGCCTTGATTTCCTCCTCTGTCACTTTCGAGTCTTTTACCTTGTCCAACCCCAACAGTTTGACCACCAGTGCCGTACTCTTCGAGAGCAGCCATACGAACGGCACACCCACCAACGACAACATATGCATGGGGCGGGCCAACAGCATCGACACCCTGTCCGAACAATTCATGCCGATTCGCTTCGGCACCAGTTCTCCAAAGATGAGCGTCAGGTAGGTTACCACCACCACTATAATCGTTTCAGCCACACCCAAGGCATAGGGCTGCAGCCAAGGGATCTCTTTCAAGTAGACAGCCAGTCGCGATGCAAACGCTTCGCCCGAATACAAACCGGTCAAGATACCGATCAGCGTGATGCCTATTTGGATCGTGGCAAGGAATCGGTCCGGGTCTTCCGCCAGCTTCAAGGCCGTTCGGGCCGCGCGGCTTCCCTTTTGGGCTTCGGTTTCAAACTTCGATTTTCTGGCAGACACCAACGCAATCTCCGCCATGGAGAGCACTCCATTCAGCAGGATCAGAACAAGAATTATAAAAACTTCCATTCAATGCACTATCATATTCGAGTGCGAATATAATGAAAAATTCTGTAAGACAAACATTCTTTCGCGGAATATTCTCATCTGTTATATAGAAAAAAGTTTTCCGCCCCCCTCTTCTCGCCATTCATCTGTGACGAAAAGAAAAGAAGCGCCACAGCACGCTGAAAACCAACCACATATACATCTTTGGGAAAGCACGGGGATTTGACAGAAAACAGCCCCTGTTTACTTCAAAAAAGCTCGGCATGATTTTCTGAAAAGCTCGGCATGATTTTTCAAAAAGATGCCGATGATTTTTTCGGATCATGGGCATGATTTTCGGAAAGCATGAAAATCGACGTAAAAAACCTTTGAGCAACGGATTTTATTTATATCTTTGCACGATAAATTCATATCGGATGAAAAAGATTGTATTTTTATGGATGATGAGTGCTACGATCTTGTTCTCTTCTTGCGGAGAGTACAACAAGATATTGAAAAGCACAGATTATGAGTTGAAGTATTCGTACGCAAAGAAATATTTCAATGCGCGCCAGTACTCTAAAGCTGCGACTCTCTTGGATGAATTGGTTACAATCTTTAAAGGTACGGCCTATGCTGAAGAATCGCTCTACCTGTTGGCGCAGAGCTATTATGGGCAGAAAGATTACCAATCGGCCTCGCAATATTTCGAAACCTACTACAAGACGTATCCGAAGGGCGAGTATACAGAGTTGGCTCGTTACTATGCCGGCTACGGAATGTACCTTGATTCGCCCGATCCGCGCCTGGATCAGTCGGAAACCTACAAGGCTATCGAACTGTTGCAGCTCTATTTGGACTACTACCCTCAGAGCGAACGCGCGACGGAAGCTCAACGCATCATGTTCGAACTGCAGGAGAAGCTGGCATTCAAAGAGCTGATGGCAACACGATTGTACTTCCATTTGGGCACGTATATGGGTAACAATTTCCTGTCGGCCGTCGTGACCGCCGAGAATGCGTTGAAGAATTACCCCTACTCCATGTATCGCGAAGAGTTCATGTACCTGACATTGCGTGCCAAATACGAGTTGGCCCTTGTCAGTGTCGACGAGAAGTTGCAGGGACGTTACCGCGATGTATTGGACGAATATTACAACTATGCAAATGAGTATCCGCAAGGAAAATATATGAAGGATGCAAACAAGTATTTCGAATATGCGAACAAGCGGATCAAAAACACGTTTTAAAAACTGAATTATTCAATATAAACAAAGTATGGATTACAGAAAAACAAATGCTCCGGCAAATACGATTACCCGCGACATGATGAAGCTTTGTGCAGACACGGGCAATGTATACGAAACGGTGACGATCATTGCAAAGCGTTCTAACCAGATTGCAGTAGAAATGAAACAGGATTTGGAAAAGAAGCTGCAAGAGTTTGCCTCTTATAACGATAATTTGGAAGAAGTATTCGAGAACAGAGAGCAGATCGAGATCTCTCGCTACTATGAGAAGTTGCCGAAACCAACTTTGATTGCAGCCAAAGAATACGAAGACGGAAAGGTATATTACAGAAATCCGGCCAAGGACAAGGATAATTTCTAAGGAAAAGAGACAGCAAGGGCATCGAACCGTCCGGTTCGGATATGCCCTTTTTTTATGGTTGATTTGCTAAATTTGAATCTATATGATCCAGAGAATACAGACTGTTTATTTACTGATCATCGTTGTGTTGATGGCAACGATGCTGTTCCTGCCGTTGGCCAATGTGGTGATCGACGGAGCATTTTGCAAGTTTGATGTGACGGGTGTCGCTTCGCCGGAGAAGGAGCTTCTCTACCCGACATGGGGACTGTTTGCCTTAGTGGCGGTCATTGCCCTGGTGGCATTCATCACGATATTCCTGTTCCGCAACCGCATCCTGCAGATTCGCTTCTGCATCTTCAACGCCATCCTGATGATCGGCTTCTATGCGTTGCTGGGCTATTACTATTGGAATGCCCAAAAGGTTGCCGGAACCGCCTTCGACCTGAACCTCAAGATTGCATTGACCTTCCCGGTCGTCAGCATCATTTTGGACTATCTCGCCATCCGCAACATCGGAGCGGACGAGGCTTTGGTCCGTTCGTTGGAGCGTCTGCGCTAATCACATAGCTCGAAGGATCTCATTTTTCAGTATCTGACCCCTTTTCAGGTACCGGAAAATGAGATTTTTTTATTACCTTTGAGCCGAAACAGATCGTTCTTTCATCAGGGAAAAGAAAAGATTTGAGAGACACCCCCGGAGCAAAACGGCCCGCAAAAGGGAATCCGTCGCGCACAATGGCGCTTCCAAATACAATCGCAATAGGCCATCCCGCCGAATTCCTCCCTATTCGTTTTGCGAAAAGCGGGGATTACACCACTGCATCGCTACGCCGTCGGGCAGAATCTGAAAGCCATGCCGCTGATAAAAGGGTGCATTACGGCTCTCGTCGGGCATCAGGTTGAGGTAAAAGAAATCCCGATAGTGGGCCTTTGCCTCCTCGATCAGTCGGACAGCAATGCCTTGATGTTGATGATCGGCTCGCACCAACAGATAATGCAGAAAGGCCGTCATGCAGCCATCATCGAGACCTCTGACCAACCCCACGAGTTGATCGCCATCCCAGGCCGTCAACAGATAGGAGGAGTGCAGCAAGGCTTGATAGAGTTGTTCGGGATAGGTGCCGGACACCCACCCGACCGAAAGAAACAGCTCCTGCACCTGTTTCTTCGTAAATACGCGGTCGGTCGTATAACGGATTGGACTGTTTTGTTGATTCATCCGAATAAATAATTAGTTGGTAAATGAAAAGTTCCTTTGAAATCGGACAACAAAGATATAAACTATCCTCATGGAAAACAAAAACGAGATTGCAAACAAGCTCAATAGGCTAAGCGATTGGTTGGCACTCCGCGATATAAATGAGCTGAGCGAGGCCGCCTTGATGCAACACTGTCACCTCCGCCAAGTGGATCTGCTGATACTTTTCGGCGGAAGCATCGTGGAGGGATGCGACAAAGCCGCCCAAGCCTATCTCAAAGGATTGGCGAAACAGCTGATGATCGTGGGCGGCGAAGGGCACACCACTCCCACCCTACGCCGCACCATCCATGCCCTCCGCCCGGAGATTGAGACCGACAATAAGATGGAAGCGGAAGTGATCGCGGCCTATTTCGCTGCGGAATATGGCATCAAGGATATCATCATCGAAACAAAATCGACCAACTGCGGCAACAACGTAAGCAATGCACTGGCTCTATTGCAAGCCAAGAATATCGCGCCCACCTCCCTCCTCATCATGCAGGATACCTCCATGCAACGACGCATGGACGCCGGATTCCGAAAGATGTGGCCCCGGGAAACGCTGCTGATCAACTATGCCTCCTACCGTCCGCACTTCATTGTCGAAGAGGGTCGCCTCGTATTGGCTCCCCATACCATCAGGGGAATGTGGAGCGTGGAGCATTATATCTCCCTGCTGATGGGTGAGATTCCTCGCCTGGCCGACAATGAAAAGGGCTACGGCCCTCGAGGAAAAGGCTACATCGCCCACGTCGACATTCCGAAAGAAGTGGAAGAAGCCTTTGCTTTCTTGCAGCACTATTTCGCCGTTCGCGATGCCAACGAAGCCTATAGAAACGCCCTTTGAGAAGCAAAGAGAGATCCTTTTCAGGCTGAAGAGATAATAAAAAGGTGAAAATAGGGTAAAAAAAGAGACAGAACGACGGATGCTTATGATAATTTATTACATTTGTTCCCAATAAGAATTGTAAGCAGATATTAGTTTGATGAAGAAGTTGATTCTATGGCTTGCGCTCCAATTCGGCACACTCTCGGCATTCGCACAAATCAATACGGACCGTGTGCTGGCAATCGGTCGCAACGCCCTTTACTTTGAGGATTACGTTTTATCCATACAATACTTCAACCAAGTCATTCGTTCCAAACCTTGGTTGGCAGAACCCTATTTTTTCCGTGCCGTAGCCAAGATCAGTCTGGACGATTTCCAAGGAGCGGAAGAGGACTGCTCGGCATGTATCGAGAGAAATCCGTTCCTGGCCCAAGCCTACTATGCCCGCGGCATTGCCCGCCAAAGCATGGAAAACTACGACGGGGCCATCTCCGACTATCAGAAAGGATTGGAATTCAGGCGCGACGACCGGCAGATGTTGGTGAACCAAGCCGTGGCCTATATCCAAAAGAAAGACTACGATGGTGCCAAAACCGTGTTTGAAACGCTGCTGAAAGCCTACCCGAAATACGCCATGACCTACCTCTCGCGCGGTGCCATGTACCTTGAAGAGGGAGATACGACAAAGGCTTTGGCCGACTATAACCAGGCGATCCAACTCGATCCCTACTACGCTCCTGCCTATGGCAACCGAGCCATTCTCTATTATCAGCTGGAAGATTTCGACAATGCCCTTACCGATTTGAACGATGCCATCCGTCTCAATCCGAAAGAGAGCGGCTATTTCATCAACCGCGGCCTGGTAAGCTACCAAAAGAACAACCTCCGCGGGGCGATGGATGACTATGATCAGGTGATCAGCATGGATCATGACAACCTGATTGCACGCTTCAACCGCGGATTGCTTCGCTATCAAGTGGGCGACAACAACCGGGCGATCGAGGATTTCGACGTGGTGTTGCAACTCGAACCGGACAACTATATGGCCTACTACAACCGCGCTTTGCTGCGTTACGAGACGGGCGATTATGCCGGAGCCGTATCCGATTATGACGTAGTACTGGAAGAATACCCCAATTTCTTGCCAGCCTATTACAGCCGTTCGGATGCCAAGAAGAAACTGCACGACCAAGCCGGGGCGGAAAAAGACATCTGGACAGCCTATCGCAAGGAGGAACAGCTGAAGAAAGAGCGGGCAGCCGGCAAATCCACCTCGACCGCTTCCGGCAACAACACGGGGAAAGCGGCAACGAATGGCGACAATACGCGCGAACGCTCGGACAAGAGCATCGACAAGTTCAACCGTTTGGTGGTATACGACAAGGAGGAAGAGCGCAAAAACAAGTATCAGAGCGAGGTGCGCGGACGAGTGCAAGACCGCAACGTGCGCGTAGATCTCGAGCCTCAATTCATATTAACCTTCTACGAGAAGGCAGATGCCGTGAAGAAACAGCTCTACTACAGCAAGATGATCGACGATTTCAACCGGCAAATGGCATTGCGGATGAAGCTGCTCGTCACCAACCAGGAGGCAGCCCTTACCGAGGATCAGATCGCTTCGCACTTTGCATCGATCGACAACTACTCGGATTTGATCGGCCGCAACCCGAACAACGTGAACGCTTACCTGGGCAGAGCCATCGATTATATGTTAGTGCAGGATTTTGCTTCGGCCATAAAAGACTATGACAAGGTGATCGAACTGGATCCGGACATGGTGATTGCCTACTTTAATCGCGCCGTTGTCCGCTACAAGCAGCTGCAATACGAAGATTCCAACCGTAAATCGGAGATCATGGACCTGACCTCGCAGTCATCTCCTCTGACGATGAGTTTCAATTTCGGAGGAAAAACGCAGCGGATTGCCTCAACACCGACCCGCGAGCAACTGCAGGATGCCGAAGAGAAAGAGCATGCCTACAAACATGAGCAGATAACACGCGACTACGACTTGGCGATCCGTCTCAATCCGGACTTCATCTATGCCTACTTCAATCGGGCCAATCTGCGGTGTGCGCTGCATGATTACCGTGCCGCCATCGAAGACTATACCGAAGCCATCGAGCGCGATCCGGAGTTTGCCGAGGCCTATTTCAACCGAGGTCTGGCCCGTCTGTCGCAAGGCAATACGACACAAGGCATAGCCGACTTGAGTAAAGCGGGCGAGTTAGGCATCATCAACGCCTACAGTATCATCAAACGCATGATGGATTGAGGACACTTCGCGTAAGCGATCGGCAACAAAAGATGGACAATATCCGAGTTTTGGGCAGTTTGTTCGGGAGTAAACTCCGGTTTCATGCCGAACAAACTGCAGTTTTCCGCCGAGAGAATTTTCAGAAATTCTCATACCTGTAAGATTTTCATGGCGAACGCTTTTGACCTTGAACGGGAAACCTCCGAGTTTCGGATCCGTTGTAAACTCATCAAAGATACCACACGGCCATTTTAAGTAAACGCCCTCCGTTTCATTGGTTCGTCCGATAACTCGTCATTTGCAGAGGCTAAACAGGATATTTACGACTTCGCTTCCATGAAGTCGAGCCTGGTAAAGAGTAGATTATAGTTTGGATATACTCTTGTTTTCGTAAGTTTTTGCTTTGGAAATAGAGATGTTTTTTGTTTGTTTTGCTTTGGAAATAGAAAATATTCAATATATTTGCGTACAAAAAGTGGCAAGATTGCCAAAAAAACTTCGTAAGCTTAGTGTATGCAGATAAAGAGAAACTTCTATTTACAGCAATTGATTGAGGGCAAGCAAAACGGTCTAATCAAGATTGTAACAGGTATCAGACGATGCGGAAAGTCTTATCTGTTATTCAAGTTATTCTGGCAATACTTGAAAGAACATGGCGTTCAGGAAGACCATATTATAAAGGTTGCGCTTGACGACATCGAAAGCGCCGAATTGCGTGAACCTCTGTCGCTCTATAGGTTCATCAAATCAAAGATGGTAGATGAGGACTTGTATTACATTCTTTTGGACGAGGTGCAGCTGGTTCCTCGTTTTGAGGAAGTGTTGAATAGTTTGCTTCGTATCGAAAACGCTGATGTTTATGTGACAGGTAGTAATTCTAAGTTTCTCTCCAGCGACATCATCACGGAGTTCAGGGGACGTGGAGACGAGATTCATCTCTATCCTCTCTCGTTGTCGGAATATTGTGAAGGAACAGGACAGACCCCTTCCGAAGCTTGGAAGAATTACTACACCTATGGGGGATTGCCTCACGTCTTGTCCTTGGAAACAGAGAAGAAGAAGCTTGATTACCTGGACAATCTCTTCGAGAGTGTCTATCTGATAGACATCTTGGAGCGTCATCATGTCAAAAACAAGTCGGAGTTTGCAGAGTTGGTGCGCATCATCGCTTCAGGGATAGGAGCTCCGACTAATCCTGCCAAACTATCCAATACGTTCAAGAGCATCAAGAATGTTGCCGTCAGTCCCAACACCATAGATCGCTATCTTAGCTTTATGCAAGATGCTTTCATGATAGAGAAAGCAATACGCTATGACATCAAGGGAAAGAAATACATAGGAAGTCTCGCCAAGTTTTATTTCTCGGATATGGGTATCCGGAATGCTATATTGGGACTTCGCCAGCAGGAAGAGACACACATTATGGAGAATGTCATCTACAACGAATTGCGCCGTAGAGGGTGCAAGGTGGATGTTGGAATGATGGAGCAACGACTTGTGGACAAAGACGGAAAGTGGCAACGCAAGCAGTTAGAGGTGGACTTTGTGGTGAATGAAGGAAATCTGAGATATTACATCCAGTCAGCTTTGGCATTGCCCGATGAGGAAAAGCGGAAGCAAGAGACGGCTTCACTGCTCAGAATCAATGACTCATTCAAGAAAATAATCATAGTAAAAGACGACATCAAGCCATGGAGGGATGAGAACGGTATCTTGACTATAGGTCTACTTGACTTCTTGATGGAGCCAAATGCCTTGAAACAATAAAGAGGAAGGGAGAGATTGTAACAGGTATATGACCCACTTGCTCATTATTACGGATACAGTTCAAAGTAACCATAATAACGAAGCGATCCCCTTTGCCCGTTTCTGAGAGAATGTTTATTGGCAACGTGCGAGTATAGAGAGGGCGCCGCACCTCCTATGAAATGCGACTATAGCTCCTTTTCAATACGGTCAAGCCGGGCAAAAAGCTCTTCTATCTTTGACACTATGCGGTGTTGCTCGGCGAGAGGGGGAAGGGGGATTAATCCTTTACAAGCATCAGTTGTGCTTAGTCGTGGCATTTTTACGCCATATCCGCATTGCAATGTGTAATCAAGAAAATACGGCGAGCGCAAGATGTGGCAAATATAATCGTTCAACAAGCCGCCATAAGTACTGAACGCCATTATTTCTGTAGTGCAATATCCATCGTCTGAAGCTATCAATACTTTGTTGAGATACGTGCGCAACTTAGAATATAACACGTCTCCCTTTTTGAATTTGTGGCGAACCCCATTTATTTGTCGTTCGCTTTTACTGAAACGTTGGATTATATTAGCGGTGTCTTTTTCTATATCTTCCAATTCTAAAACCCATTCATTGTCACCAATGTCATTAACCGCTACATTGACACTCTTTCCATAATCGCTAATTTCCCCCAGCGTCGTCCACACCCACGAGCTCGGCACTTCAAACGGCACATTATCGAAACCGATTTCTGCCTTCGGATTGATGCGGCGGAGCAGCTCGCCGGCAGGCTCATCATTGGGATTTTGTGATACAAGGCGGCCGTGAATGGC
>CAVKMU010000009.1:0-74916 GCA_963657455.1 bacterium | reverse complement strand
AAGAAATAAGATATTTCCATCCAATAGCCAACGATTGGTTGGAGATGATGAAAAATATCGTCGTAATAGCTTGCGTCGTTCCGTACATTATATATAGAGTAAACCTTCACCCAATCCCCCAAGTACTTCTTGATTTTTTCGGCGGTGGCTGTATCCGGTTTGGTATTATCTCCGTGAACATAGAAAACAGAATGTGCTTTGTGCAGTGCGGTTTTTATGGTATCTTTGAATTCATCCTCGTTTCCTTCAATACCGGGCACGTCGATCAATGTAAAAGGTGCCCCCGCAATGGAAAGTTTATATTCGGCATATGTCTTGGTGAAGTCTTGATGTCCATCCCCAACGATAAGCCCGTCTTCTTTTTTTCGATGGGGGTCGAACAAGATTCGGAAGGTCTCAATGATCGTACTCTTGCCGGCATTTGTCTCGCCGAAGAAGGCGATGACGAGATTGTCCCATGTCGTATTCTTCAAAGCTGAGGACAACTCCTGTTTGGCTTCCGAGATTTGTTGCTCCAAAGCTTTGGCAATGGTCTCCTTTACGATGTCGAATTGGGTATTGACTCCTTGCAAACTTTTGACAGCATCGGTCGTGTCCATCAAAATCTGCTGCAACTTTTGGTAAGCCTTTTCTATATCTTTTTGAGAAGAAAGACTTTGGAAATTTGTATTGTTGTCTTGTATACCGTTGTTTTTCAGGTGGTTATTACCACCCCCCCCCATGCGGATTTTTGATTAAAACTGTTCATGGCATATCATTTTAAATTAATAATTCTGTTGTTTCATTTTTCATCCATCACACCATCGTAGGTGGTGATCGTATTAGATGTTGGTAGCTAAGATATACAAAATTTTGATACAATGAAAGGATTGTACCACTTTATAGCGGGTTTGTATGCAAAATGTAACAAGAAAAAAGGAAGGAGGATTGGAAGAGCGTGCAACGGCTTTGGAAACATCCTTTGCCCGTAAAAAAAGCTCGGGATGATTTATAAAAAAGCTCCCGAGCTTTTTCTATTTTCATGCCGACCTTTTTTTGAAAAGCTCACGACCTTTTTTTCTGCTTTAGAAATCGATGATGAGACGGGCATTGATCTGTCGTCCGGTCAGGTAGTTAGGAATAGCGAATTGGTTTTGATCAGCTCGCGTAATCCAGTAGTAGGAGTTGACATTCTTCATGTCCATCAGGTTGAAAACATCCACCCCTAACCAAATACTTTTGATATATCGCAAGAAAGTGCGGTTGCGAATGACGTCCTCTTTCGAGACCAACTCGTACGAGAGACCGATGTCAATACGTTTGTAAGCCGGCGTGCGGAAGAAGCCATCCTCATATCCTTTGTTGGGAATCGTGACAGGAAGCCCACCTGACAGGACACCTTTCAGATTCAGTTTGACACGTTCGTAGCCGGGGAAGTAGTCCTGAAAGAAAAGGCTCAGGTTATATCCCGGACTATTAGGTAGGGGAGCTTTTGTCGTTTCGCGGATTGTCTGCTCCGATTTCATCAACGAAAGGCTGATCCATGAGTCTGTGCCGGGAACAAACTCTCCGAAGAATTTTAAATCGACTCCCATTGCATACCCTTTTGCGCAGTTCTCGCCATAATAACGTACCTTCACATTGTCGACCGTGTAAGGAATCAGATTGTCCAACTTCTTGTAATAGAGTTCGGTGGTCAGCTTGAAGTTACGGCCCGATGCCCGGAAAGTATAGTCGCCTCCCGCAATGATATGGATGGAGCGTTGTGATTTGAGTTGATCGTTCAGCTCCACGTAATCATTCCCCTCCTCGTCTGTCTTGATCAAGCGCAACTCTTTGTAGAAAGGTGACTGATAATAGAGGCCGGACGCCACACGGAATGTAAGTTGCTGGTTGAAATTGGGAATGAATCCAAGCGAGACGCGCGGACTGAAGATGAACTCTTTGTTATAACTCCAGTAGCTTCCGCGCACACCGCCCACAATCGTGAAAAGCCCCTGCTCGGTACGGAATTTGAAAGCATCCTGCAGATAGGCCGAGAGGCGGGTGCTCTCCAGCTTGTTTTTCGAATAGAGGTTGGAGATCAAGTTGACCCCTTGGCCGGTATAAGGTAGCGAATAGCCGGACGAGTCGCGTTTTTCCCATTCGATAATCTTGTCGTTGATACGCTCCTGCTGCACCTGCAAGCCCCATCGCAGGGTGTTGTTCCACAACCGTGCGGAGCCATAGTGCCCGATATTCATGATGTTTGAATGCAACCGGTTGCGGGCATGCTCCTGATAGCGGCCTACCGACATGGCAGAGCTGCCGGCATCCAATCCGCTGTTACTGTCTGTTCCGTCGCTAAGCCAGTATTCGCCCATGATGTCATAGCGCTCTTCCTCTTGGCTATCGAAGGCAGAAGCCTGGATTCCTACCTCAATGTCTGTCTTGGGTTTGTAGGCCAAAGTCAATGCACCAAAGAGGGTTTGGAAGCGGTCGTTCTCGTTGCTGTTCGGAAAGTATACCGTGAACTTCTGCGTGTTGTCGATCGTTCCGAAGCTCGTTTCCCGGCTATGGGGTGTGAAACGGTAGGTATTGATGGCGGCATTGCCCAAGAAAGTAGCTTCCCACTTGGGCGAAAACCGATAAGTCATATAGGTTTGTACATCCATGAAGCGGGGGTCGTACTCGGCATCTGTATCCATTGTTCCCAAAAGCGACTTGCCACTCTTGTAGCGGAAGCCCGTCACCTGAGTGAAATTTCCCGTCGAACTGCCGACGGATACATTGCCTCCCAACAGACTGGCGGAGGCACTTCCTTCAAACAGTTTCGGCTTTTTGTAGCGTACATCCAATACGGAACTCATCTTGTCGCCATAACGGGCTTCGAATCCGCCGGCCGAGAAGTTGACTTCCTCCGTCAAGTCGGGATTGACAAAGCTCAATCCTTCCTGTTGGCCGGAGCGAATCAGCAAAGGGCGGAACACTTCGATACCGTTTACATAGACAATATTTTCATCGTAACTACCACCGCGGACGGAATATTGCGAACTCAATTCGTTGTTGGAGGATACCCCGGCGAACGTCACCACCAGGCTTTCGATGCTACCCCCCGAGGGGTCGGGCAACAGCTTCACTTTGTCGGCTTGCATCGTCTCCATGGTCGAGGTCTGTTTGCGGATAGCCGTCACGGAGAAGTCGCCCAAATCGATCGACGAATAGTTCATCTGGACGTTCAACCGCATGTCACCTTGCAGGATCGGTACGATACGTTGCGCCTTATTGTAGCCAATACACGAGTAGAGGAAGGTGACGGAATCGCCCGTGGCTACGTTCAATGAATAGAAACCTTTCTCGTTTGTCATCGTTCCGTTTAAGGTATTCTTTACAAGAACGTTGACCAATTCCAGCGGGTTGCCGTCTGCATCGCGGACATACCCTGTTACCTGCACACGTTTTTG
This sequence comes from bacterium, assembly GCA_963657455.1. GTDB lineage: Bacteria > Bacteroidota > Bacteroidia > Bacteroidales > Tannerellaceae > Parabacteroides. The sequence goes on along the minus strand of CAVKMU010000009.1, from coordinate 71,494 downwards.
GGCAAACAACGGAAGAGAAAATATAATGAACAGCCAGCAGGCTAAGGTTCGAATGATCATATTGACAATGATATTATACTTTTTAATGATTATAAAACTACATTATTCTAACGTCAAAAAAGGAGAAAGCGTATAAGAGCCTGTTTAAAATATTATTCCTATCTTTGTCCAAAATGTAGTTTTTCTTTGCAAAGATAGAAATAAAATGAAAAATTTTGCATCGTTAATAACGAATAGAAGAAGCACCCGGAAGTTTACCGATCAGTTACTGAATCCGGAACAGGTGGCGGCCATTTTAAAATCAGCCCTCATGGCTCCCGCTTCAAAGCGGAAGAACCCGTGGCAATTTGTGGTGGTGGAAGACAAAGAAATGTTGCAGAAACTGTCGCTTTGCAAGCCACACGGAGCCGCATTTCTGGAAGGTTGCGCCCTGGCAGTGGTGGTTTTGGCCAATGTGATGGAGAGCGATGTGTGGATTGAAGACGCTTCTATCGCTTCGATCTTCATGCAATTGCAGGCCGAAGACCTGGGTTTGGGCAGTTGCTGGTGTCAGATTCGCAACCGACAGACGGAAAACGAAGAGGATGCTTCGCAATATATTCGCGGATTGCTGGATATCCCTTACCAGTTGGAGGTGTTGTCTGTCATCGGATTCGGCTATAAAGAGAAACCCAATAAGCCATTCGACGAGTCTCGTCTCCAATGGGAAAAGATTCATTTGGGCAAGTATCGGTTGCCCGAACCCAATGAAGGAGGAGCCGAATGAGGATCGTAATGATAGGAGCCGGCAATCTGGCTACACACTTGTCGTTGGCTTTGAACCGATTGCCGAACATGGAAATCGTACAGGTATACAGTAGGACGAAAGCGCATGCCGAGGAGCTGGCCGGCCGTTTGTCGTGCTTGTCGACAGACGATCCGACTGCTGTCCGTCCGGATGCCGACTTGTACCTCTTTTCGCTGAAGGATATTGCACTGGAGCAGATCATTGCTTCCATTCCGAAAAACGAAGGATTGTGGATTCATACGGCAGGAAGCATGCCGATGGAGCTCTTCAACGGATATACCACCCGCTATGGTGTGCTCTATCCTATGCAGACTTTCTCCAAACAGCGGGCAGTCGATTTCTCGGCGATCCCTCTCTTTATCGAGTGGAAGCGGGAAGAAGACAGGACTTTGCTGGAAGGTTTGGCGCATCAGTTGTCGAATCGTGTGCAATTCCTCTCGTCGGAAGCTCGCCGATCATTGCATCTTGCCGCCGTTTTCGCCTGCAACTTTACCAATCATATGTATGCCTTGGCGGGACAATTGCTGGAGAAAGAGAATATTCCGGCCGATGTTTTGCTCCCGTTGATTGACGAAACAGCCGCAAAGGTGCATGATTTGCCCGCTCTCCAAGCACAAACAGGTCCGGCTGTGCGATACGATGAGAATGTCATTCGGAAGCATTTGGAGCTGTTGTCGGACGATTCGAACCTACAAGCGATCTATCAGTTGCTAAGTCAAAGTATTCACCAAAGAGCAAAGAGATGAGTAGTATCAATTATGATTTGAAGAAGATAAAAGCTTTCGCGTTTGATGTGGACGGAGTCCTCTCACGAGATGTCGTTTCGTTGCATCCGAACGGCGACCCGATGCGGACCGTCAATATCAAAGATGGGTATGCTCTTCAATTGGCAGTGAAGCTTGGGTATGAAGTAGCGATCATCACAGGCGGCTATACTGAAGCCGTTCGCTTGCGCTATTCCCGTTTGGGTATCAAACACATCTACATGAGGAGCGCCGTCAAGATACACGATTACCACGACTTTCTGCAGAAAACGGGTGTACAGGCCGAGGAAGTTGTCTATTGTGGGGATGATATTCCCGACTATGATGTGATGTGCGAGGCGGGACTTCCCGTAGCGCCGGCCGATGCTGCTCCTGAAATTAAAGCGATTGCCCGCTACATCTCCCGCTTTAATGGCGGTGACGGTATCGCAAGGGACGTGATTGAGCAGACGCTGAAGGCGCAAGGCCGCTGGATGCAGGGCGAAGCTTTTGGTTGGTAATAGTGTCAATAAGAATAAATCCTATGCTTAAAAATTATCATATTCTGTTAGGTTCCAACTCGCCCCGCCGCAGAGAGTTGTTGGCCGGGTTGGATCTCGATTTTGAAGTGTGCGTGATCCCCGGATTGAAAGAGGAGTATCCTGCCGGATTGGCTCCCGAAGAGATTCCTGTATTCTTGGCCAAATTGAAGGCGAACGCCTATCTTTCGTCCTTGAAAGAGGAGACTTTGTTGATCACCGCCGATACGATTGTTTGGAACCGTCAGCAAGTGATCGGCAAACCCAAAGATCGGGCGGAGGCCATTGTGATGTTACAGCAATTGTCAGGTCACGAGCATCAGGTGGTGACGGGCGTATGTTTGTCGACAATCGAGAAGCAGAAAGCGTTTTCGGTCACCTCCACCGTCCGTTTTGCACCCCTGACGGATGACGAAATCATCTATTATGTAGACAAATACAAACCGTTCGACAAAGCGGGATCGTATGGCATTCAGGAATGGATCGGCTATGTCGGGGTGGAAAGTATAACGGGTAGCTTCTATAATGTGATGGGGCTTCCGGTACAACGTTTGTATCAAGAATTGAAAAACTTCTAATTTCTATATCCAACATGGAAGAGATAATAAATCAGACGGTGCTGCCTGCCGAGTGGGCACCGCAGAGTGCCATCCAACTGACATGGCCCCACGAAGAGACGGATTGGGCACCTATTCTTGATGAGGTGGTGGCCTGTTTCGTGGCTATCGCAAAAGAGGTGATGAAACGTGAGCATCTGCTGATTGTATGTCGCGATGCCGATACGGTAAGGGCGCAATTGGGTGAGCTGGATGAACGGCAAGTAACGTTCATCGAGATGGATACCAACGATACATGGGCTCGTGATCATGGCGGCATTTCGGTCGTGGATGGTTCACAACGTATCGTATATGACTTTGTATTCAACGGATGGGGCATGAAATTTGCCGCCAACAAGGATAATCTGATCACGAGAACAGTGGCCCAAAATGGCATCTTTGCCGAGGATGTTCAGGTGATCAACATGGCTCCCTATGTATTGGAGGGCGGAAGTATCGAGTCGGATGGGAAAGGGACCTTGATGACTACGGCCGAATGTCTGCTCTCTCTCAACCGAAACGAGTATCTTCAACGCGAAGAGATCGAGCACTATCTGAAAGATGTGTTCGGATTGAAGCGTGTTCTTTGGATCGAGAGCGGCTATTTGGCGGGAGACGATACGGATAGCCACGTCGATACGCTGGCTCGTTTCTGCGATGAACATACCATTGCTTATGTGCAATGTACCGATCCGGCCGATGAACATTTTGCCGAATTGCAGCAGATGGAGAAAGAGATTCAAGCCTTCCGCCGGGAAACGGGCGAGCCTTATCGGTTGATTGCCTTGCCGATGGCCGACGAAGTAGTGTGGAACGGCGAACATCTTCCGGCTACGTATGCCAATTTCCTGATCGTCAACGGAGCTGTTTTGTTGCCGTTTTACAACTCGCCGAAGGATGAAACAGCCCGCAAGGCGCTGCAAGAGGCATTTCCGGATCGGGAGGTTGTCGGCATCAACTGTTTACCATTAATCAAACAACACGGGTCGTTGCATTGCGTCACGATGCAGTATCCGGCCGGTTTTATAGCATAAAGATATGAAAATTGGATTAGTTCAACAAAAAAACAGTGCAGACATAGCCGCTAACGTGACCTTGTTGCAGGCAAATATCCGCAAAGCTGCCGAGATGGGTGCCGAATTGGTTGTTTTGCAAGAGCTCCACAACGGACTTTATTTTTGCCAAACGGAAGAGACGGCCGTGTTCGATCAGGCAGAACCTATCCCCGGTCCGTCGACAGAGTCATTCGGAGCACTGGCCAAAGAGCTGGGAGTGGTACTGGTATTGTCTCTGTTCGAACGGCGGGCTGCCGGATTGTATCACAACACGGCGGTAGTCATTGAGAGAGACGGTTCGATCGCCGGTAAGTATCGCAAGATGCATATTCCGGACGACCCCGCCTATTACGAGAAATTCTACTTCACACCCGGCGACTTGGGCTTCGAGCCGATTGACACTTCGGTGGGACGTCTCGGAGTGATGGTGTGCTGGGATCAGTGGTATCCCGAGGCAGCCCGTTTGATGGCTATGCGAGGAGCGGAGATTTTGATCTATCCGACGGCCATCGGGTGGGAGAGTTCCGATTCCGCTGAAGAGCAGCAACGGCAGCGCGAAGCATGGATCACCGTACAAAGAGGCCATGCAGTGGCGAATGGATTGCCCGTGGTGGCTGTCAACCGTACCGGCTATGAACCTGATCCTTCGGGACAGACCGGTGGCATCACGTTTTGGGGAAGCAGTTTCGTGGCGGGTCCGCAGGGAGAACTGCTCGCTTCTCTTCCGGCAGACAGCGTCGATGTACAGGTTGTTGACGTCGATATGCAACGATGTGAGTCAGTCCGTCGTTGGTGGCCCTTCTTCCGTGATCGCCGCATCGAGGCATACGGAGGCTTGACACAGCGCTTTCTGAAAGGATAGTGAAGAGAGCCTGAAAAAAAACTTGGCATAAAAAAGAAGAAAACTCGTTAGTTTTGTGAAAGTTTCTGCGGATAGAACTGCAGTTTCATGCCGATCAAACTGCAGTTTGGTCGGGAGAAAACCGGAGTTTTATGCCGAGAAACTTTTTCAAACCTCTCGAGCTTTGTTTGGGGGGGTGGGGAAGGATTCTTCTCCCCCTCCTCTCATTTTTTGTCAACTCCCAGTGAATGTTTGATGGCTTTGCGGATGACTTTGGCATCGTCTTTGTTCTCTTTCAGCAAAGAGAGGATGAATTCGATGTAGTTCTCCTTCGAGCTGATACCACAATATTGGCAGACGCGGCTTTGCGGAAGCATTCCTTTCTGATTGTAGACCCGAAGGATGAGCGCATAGTTTTGCGTCTCGATATACGACTCGAAGCGGCTGCGGATCTTTTGATAGATCTCTTGGACAGGAACCCGCTCTTGAATCTCTTCGACATGCTCACTGAGTTGCTGCAAAGAGCGGATCTTGTAGTTCAAAGCCGTCTCCAGCCGTTTCTTTATCTGGTGTTTGGCATGGAGAATCACCTGCTCTTCCAAATCGTTTTTGAAGAGTTGGACGACATTCTTCTTGACGGCTGCAAACACTTCGTTGCTGTTTTTCATCAGTCGCTTGGCTACTGTCTTGATGACATCCTCCAGCATCAGGAGGTTTTCCACCTCGGCCACGTCCGGCACAAAGATATGTTGCTCGTTGAGGTAGGCGATTTCCTTGTCTGTGCGCCGATCACGGTCGACGATACCGAAGCTTTCGAGCATGTGGAACTCCTTCACTTGGTTGAAAGCCTTGGCTGTTTCGATCACTTTCTGGCAGCCCCCCATCGGTTTGACCATGTATTGGGGAAAGACGAGCGAGTAGAGTCGGTTGTCTATACTGTTCGTTTCCGTCCCTTCGATAAACAGAATCGGCTTGCGGTTGCCCAATACTTCGAGATAAAGCTCCTCCGGCAAGCTCTTGCTGTTCTCAATCAGTTCATAATCCCAATAGCCTTGATCCGTATCGCATGCCTTGATCCATAGCCGTTTGCACATTCTTCGGGAGAGAGCGAAGTCGATGTCGTGCGTAAGATAGACGAACGTGCAGTCGGGGCGTAGCTGCTCGATGCGGTTCCAAAACGTGTTTTTGATGGAGGCATGCAGCAATGTTTCCGGTCCTTCGATGATTAGCAATCCTTCAGAAGGAGCAGAAAGGACGGCACCGGTCCAGTAGAAAACCAACTTTTCGCTGTCGCTCATCCGGTTGGCTGTATAGGGTTTGCCGCGATGGGAGGAGGAAGTTATCTCGATGAAGCCCGATTTTCGCACCCAACGATTGTGCGGAAACATCTCTTCCCATACGCATTGGATCAGATCCAACTTCGAGAGGGGCGGTTGCAATCCCTTCTCTTTTTTGCACGATTCCTTGAATTTGACCGCCTCTTCGAACTCTTCCTGCTGCAACTGGATGATCAGTTTTTCGTATTCTGTGATATGAGGAATAGACATTCGCTCTTGAAGGAGCGTTTGCAACTGAAGCCAACTTTCGGTATTCTTTTGAGATTCCGGGTGATAGTTGATGAACAAAGCGTGCAACCCCGCGAGGATCATAGCCTTGTCCGGGTAACGGCGTGCAAGTTCTTTGCCGAAAGAGCTCTTTCCGATGCCGTTCGTGCCGATGACAACGAGGCGTGAAGTGGCAATATGTGTTTCTTTATGGTTACTATTTTGAGGCAAAACTAATTCCATAGGCTATGAATTGATTTAAATATCATTGATTACAAATTTATTATTATATTTTGATTCGGTATTCAAAAATAGTATTAACTTTGGGCAATCAAACCATGAAATTATAACATATTATACATATACCAGAGATATGGACACGAAAATTCAGGAATTAACAGACAAAATCTTCAAAGACGGTGTCGAAAAAGGTAACCAAGAGGCTGCCCGCATCATTGCAGAAGCAGAAAAGACCAAGAAGAATTTGTTGACAGAAGCAGAACTGAAAGCCAAAGAAATAGTGGCTGCTGCTGAAAAACAGGCTTCGGAATTGAAAAAGAATACCGAATCCGAGTTGAAACTGTTTGCATCTCAATCGGTTGAAGCCTTGAAAAGTGAGGTAATCAACATGATTACCGGCGAAGTCGTAAAGAGTAATATCCAAGCCTCGGCGACGGATCCTGCTTTTATGCAAAAAGTAATCTTGACTTTGGTGGAAAATTGGCCGAAAGAAGAGGCGTTGACCATCCAAACGGCCGATGCTGCTTCTCTCAAGAACTATTTCTTGTCGAACGCGAAAGAGTTGCTCAACAAAGGAGTGAAGATCGAACAGGTGAACGGCAAGAAGACCTCTTTCTCTGTGATTCCTGCCGACGGATCCTATAAGATCTCATTCGGCGAGGATGAATTCATCGAATTCTTCAAAGAGTTCTTGCGCCCTCAGTTGGTAGAAGCACTGTTCTAAATACCGGACGCTATGAGTAAATACTATTGCTTGATAGCAGGACTTCCGCATATAGCCTTGGAGGATACCAAGCTGACTTACTCGGTGGCCGCTTTCCGGCAGGAGCTTGCTCCTGTGTTGACGGCCAAGGATAAGCAGTTGGTGGACCTCTTCTTCCTGAAATTTGACAACAACAATCTGTTGGCTTATCTGAAAGGTGGCGAAGGCAAATGGGATGCGCGCGGATCATTCACTGCCGACGACTATGCGGCCGCTATCGCTCTCTTCCAAAAAGTGGAAGAAGAGGAGGGCCACTTTGTCGTAGGAATCTATACTGACACCCTCGGCTTGCTGAAGAAGAGAGCGAAAGAGGTGGCCAAGAAAACGCACCTCCCGCAATATATAGCTGATTTTTTGGCAGAGTATGTGGCCGGTCAAGCGGAAGAAGAGAAAAACAACCGTGTCTCTTGGGAAGATAGATTGTCGGCATTCTACTACGCTTATGCTATGAAAAACAAAAACAAGTTTGTGGCAGATTGGTTCGAACTGAACTTGAACATCAACAATATGCTGACGGCCATCACTTGTCAGAAGCATAAGCTGGATAAAAACGAGTACATTGTAGGCGACAACAAGGTGGCAGATGCTTTGCGCCGATATGGTATCCGCGACATGGAGCCGGCAGATGAGATCGATTACCTCCCCACTTTACAGCAGATTGCCGATGAGCCCGATCTGATGGCTCGAGAGAAAAAGGTGGATTGGTTGAAGTGGCACTGGCTCGAAGAGAATACCTTCTTCAAAGTGTTTGATATAGAAAGCGTTTTTGCCTATCTGCTCAAAATCGACATGTTGGAGCGTTGGGTAACCCTCGATAAGGCGGCGGGCGAGAAAACCTTCCGCGAGATTGTCGGAGAAATGAAGAAAGGCAGCGAGTTGGCCTTGAATGAGTTTAAAAGAAATAACGAAAAATAATTATGGCAACAAAAGGAATTGTGAGAGGAATCGTCTCCAATTTGGTTACTGTTGAGGTAGACGGACCGGTTTCTCAAAATGAAATCTGTTACATTTCGGTAGGAGGTGTTCGCCTGATGTCCGAAGTCATCAAAGTAATAGGAAAGAATGCCTTTGTTCAGGTATTTGAAAGTACACGCGGTATGCGCGTAGGCGACACGGCAGAGTTCGAAGGTCACATGCTCGAGGTTACATTGGGCCCCGGTATGCTGTCGCGCAATTATGATGGTCTGCAGAACGACCTGGACAAGATGAAAGGCGTCTTCTTGAAGCGAGGCGAGTATACTTTCCCGTTGGATGAGGAAAAGAAGTGGGCTTTCAAACCATTGGCAAAGGCAGGCGACGAGGTTGTTGCCGGATCGTGGTTGGGCGAAGTGGATGAAAACTCGCAACCCCACCGCATCATGGTGCCCTTCTCCCTTAAAGGAACCTACACCGTCAAGCAAGTGACCGAGGCAGGTGAATATACGATCAACGATACGATGGCCGTCCTGACCGATGCAGATGGCAACGAAGTGAAGGTGACCATGGTGCAAAAATGGCCGGTAAAGAAAGCCATCAAGTGTTATAAAGTCAAACCACGTCCTTTCAAATTGTTGGAAACAGGCGTTCGTACGATTGATACGGTCAATCCGATTGTAGAGGGTGGTACCGGATTTATCCCCGGACCGTTCGGTACCGGCAAGACCGTGTTGCAGCATGCCATCTCAAAACAGGCAGAAGCTGATATCGTGATCATTGCAGCCTGCGGTGAGCGTGCGAACGAGGTAGTGGAAGTTTTCACTGAGTTTCCTGAGTTGGTCGACCCACATACAGGTAGAAAGTTGATGGAACGAACGATTATCATTGCCAACACCTCCAACATGCCGGTGGCAGCCCGCGAAGCATCAGTCTATACGGCCATGACCATTGCCGAGTACTACCGAAGCATGGGTTTGAAAGTATTGTTGATGGCCGACTCCACTTCGCGTTGGGCGCAAGCATTGCGTGAGATGTCCAACCGCTTGGAAGAGTTGCCGGGACCGGATGCCTTCCCGATGGACTTGTCCGCCATCATTGCCAACTTCTATGCGCGCGCCGGCTATGTAGAGCTCAACAATGGCGCAACAGGATCCGTTACCTTTATCGGTACGGTATCACCTGCAGGTGGTAACTTGAAAGAGCCGGTGACGGAGAACACGAAGAAGGTTGCCCGTTGTTTCTATGCCTTGGAGCAGGAGCGTGCTGACCGCAAGCGTTATCCGGCTGTCAACCCGATCGAAAGTTATTCGAAATACTTGGAATATCCGGAGTTTCAAGAATATATTGCCAAACATATCTCTCCGGAATGGATTGACAAGGTCAATGAAGTCAAGACCCGTATGTTGCGAGGCAAAGAGATTGCCGAGCAAATCAACATCTTGGGTGACGATGGCGTTCCGGTTGATTATCACGTAACGTTCTGGAAGTCTGAGTTGATTGACTTCGTGATTCTGCAGCAAGATGCATTCGATGCTGTCGATTCCGTTACTCCATTGGTACGTCAGGAGTTCATGTTGGACAAGGTAGTGTCTATCTGTCGTACAGATTTCAAGTTCGAGACCTTCCTCGAAGTGATGGATTATTTCAAGAAGATGATCAACCTCTTCAAGCAGATGAACTATTCAACCTACGAAAGCGAGCAATTCCAGCGGTTCAATGCTGAGTTGGATGCATTGTTAAAGGAAAGAACGAAATAATAGAAAGTAGTATGGCAACAAAAGCATTTCAGAAAATATATACAAAGATTACCCAGATCACGAAAGCTACCTGCTCATTGAAGGCGACTGGTGTAGGGTATGACGAGTTGGCTTCCGTCGACGGTAAGTTGGCTCAGGTGGTGAAGATTGTGGGCGACGAGGTGACCCTTCAGGTCTTTTCCGGTACGGATGACATCCGCACGAATGCCGAAGTCGTGTTCATGGGCAAGGCCCCGTCGCTGAAAGTGGGCGACCAACTGGCCGGCCGCTTCTTTAATGCGTATGGCGAGCCGATAGATGGCGGACCTATTCCTGAAGGAAAAGAGGTAGAGATTGGCGGGCCGTCAGTGAACCCTGTCCGCCGTCTGCAGCCATCCGAGTTGATTGCCACCGGTATTGCCGGTATCGACTTGAACAATACGTTGGTGACCGGGCAGAAGATTCCGTTCTTTGCCGATCCTGACCAACCTTTCAACCAGGTAATGGCGTTGGTAGCCTTGCGTGCGAAATCCGACAAGATTATCCTTGGTGGTATGGGTATGACCAACGATGATTATCTATTCTTCAAGAATACCTTCAGCAATGCAGGAACGCTCGATCACATCGTGAGCTTCATCAATACGACTGAAGACCCTTCCGTTGAGCGCATCTTGATTCCGGATATGGCCTTGTGTGCCGCCGAATACTTTGCCGTGGAGAAGCATGAGAAGGTATTGGTGTTGCTGACAGATATGACCAATTACGCTGATGCCTTGGCGATTGTCTCCAACCGTATGGATCAGATCCCATCGAAAGACTCCATGCCCGGTTCGTTGTATTCCGACTTGTCCAAGATTTATGAGAAAGCTGTTCAGTTCCCTGACGGAGGTTCTATCACAATCATTGCCGTGACGACCTTGTCGGGTGGAGATATTACCCATGCCGTGCCGGATAACACGGGTTATATTACCGAAGGCCAGTTGTATTTGCGCCGTGACAGTGATGTAGGAAAGGTCATTGTCGACCCATTCCGCAGCTTGTCTCGTCTGAAACAGTTGGTAACAGGCACGAAAACACGCGAAGACCATCCGCAAGTGATGAATGCTGCCGTCCGTTTGTATGCCGACGCAGCAAATGCCAAGACAAAGATGGAGAACGGTTTCGACCTGACGGACTACGACAACCGTGCATTGGCCTTCTCGAAAGACTACTCATCGAAGCTGTTGGCTATCGATGTCAACTTGGACACTACCGAGATGTTGGATGTGGCTTGGGGCTTGTTCGGCAAATATTTCCAGCCGGCCGAGGTGAACATCAAACAGGCATTGATCGATAAATATTGGAAGAAAGACGGCAACGAATCCGTTCCAACCGATAAATAATAGGATATGGCTATCAAGTTTCAATATAACAAGACATCTCTTCAGCAATTGGAGAAGCAACTGAAGGTGCGTGAACGCTCCCTCCCTACGATCAAGAGTAAGGAGAGCGCATTGCGCATGGAGGTGAAGCGGACCAAGGACGAAGTGACGCAGTTGGAACTTCAATTAGAGCACGAGATACAAAGTTACGAAAATATGATGGCTTTGTGGAATGAATTCAATCCGCAGCTGATTCGGGTGAAGGACGTATCGCTTTCGACGAAGAAGATTGCCGGAGTGATAGTCCCCGTGTTGGGCGAGATCGAGTTCTCCATAGGCCATTACAGTTTGTTCAATACCCCCGCTTGGTTTACTGACGGCATTGAATTGCTGAAGAAATTGGCCAAGACAGGTATCGAAGCAGAGTTCTCGGGCATGAAGTTGGAACTGTTGGAGCATGCCAGGAAGAAAACTACTCAGAAAGTCAACTTGTTTGAGAAAGTTCAGATCCCCGGCTACAAGGATGCTATCCGTAAGGTGAAACGCTTTTTGGAGGATGAAGAGAGCCTTTCGAAGTCTTCGCAGAAGATTATGAGGGCGAATCAGGAGAAACGAAAAGTAAAGGAAGAAGAGGAGGCTGAAGCATGATTACAAAGATGAACAAATTCACCTTCCTTATTTACTATAAGGAGTATGAAACGTTTTTGGAACAGTTGCGAGACTTGGGCGTAGTGCATGTCGAAATTCGCCAGAGCGGCGAGTTAGATGAGACCGTCAGCCCGCTTTTGCGCCGATACGCTTCCTACAAGAGTTTGCTGAAAGAGATGACATTGACGGCTGCCGCATGTACGGATGCTGATGTGGAGCGTCATACCAACACCCCAATTGCAGAGGTACAAGCCACCTATCAATCGTATGGTGACCGTCTGCAGGCGCAAGTTTCTGCTCTTTCCGCCTTGGAGAAAGATCTCAAGACGATGGAACCTTGGGGCGCTTTCGAATGGGCCAAGATTGATGCGTTGAGGGCGAATGGATGGTTTGTGCAGTTCTTCAGCTGCCCGGAGCGCAGTTACAACAGTGAATGGGAGACCGATTACAATGCCATTCTCATCAATAAGCGAGAAGGCCAGTGTCTCTTTCTCACCGTCAATTCCACAGAAGCAAAGATCGGGTTGGACGAAATCCGTCTTCCTCATAAAGACTATGCCGTATTGGCTGAAGAGAAACAACGATTGACTGAGGCGATCGAAGCCATCCGCAAGGAGACCGCCCGCTATTGTGTAGAGGAGGCCGCCTCGGTGGAGAGAGCCATGGCAACATTGCAAGACGAGATCGACTTGGTGAAGGTACGTCTTGGCGGCGAGAAGACGGCAGCCGGCTCTCTTGTGTTGCTCGAAGGATGGGCTCCGGAAGAGAACAGCCCGGCAGTGGAAGCGATGCTCGAACAGCAAGGTGTCTATTACGAGACCCGTGCTGCCGAGAAAGAAGACAATGCCCCGATCAAGTTGCACAACAACAAGCTTACCCGCTCGTTCGAGATGCTGACGAAGATGTATGGTATGCCTGACTATGGCGAGTTCGACCCGACCCCGATGCTGGCACCTTTCTATGCCCTCTTCTTCGGATTGTGCTTGGGCGATGCCGGTTACGGTTTGTTTCTTGTCCTGTTCGGCTTGTATCTGAAGAAGAAAGTCAACCCGTCAATGCACGGCGTGATGAATCTGCTGATCACATTGGGAGCAGCCGCCACAGTGGTTGGTGCTTTGGTCGGTACCTTCTTCGGCGTGGAGCTGGTCAAGTTGGATCTTCCGCAGGGTCTTAAAGATATGATGATCGTCGGCAAATGGGACGGCTTGGCATACGACAAGACTATGGTCTTCGCCCTTATTGTCGGTATGTTCCACATCTGCTTTGCCATGACCGTGAAAGGTATCTGTTCGACTGCCCGCTATGGGTTCAAACACTCCCTTTCGGCGTGGGGCTGGTGGCTGTTTATTTGTGGATCCGTCGTGTTGGGAACGTTGTATTACTTGGATAAACTCACGCTGGACGCCGCCAAACCCATTTGGTTGGTCATTGCCGGCATTTCGGCTGTTGGCATCTATTTGCTGAACAACATCCGTCGCAATGTCTTTGTCAACGTAGGCGCCGGCTTGTGGGATACGTACAATATGGCGACCGGCTTGCTGGGCGACTTGCTTTCTTACCTCCGCCTTTATGCTTTGGGCTTGGCCGGCGGTATGTTGGGCGGCGTGTTCAACAGCTTGGGCATGCAGGCGCGCGACAGTTTGTCGGATGTGTTGTGGGGCATCCCCGGATGGATTGTCTTCGGACTGATCTTCGTTTTCGGCCATTCGTTGAACATTGCCCTCTCTTGTTTGAGCGCCTATGTTCACTCCATCCGTTTGACGTTTGTCGAATATTTCAAGAATTCAGGCTACGATGGGCGAGGTGTTCCTTACCAACCCTTCTCATCCATTATCAATCAGAAAAAGTAAAGAAATAAAATTAATAACCATTTTAAAATTTATCATTATGGACTTCACTCTATTATTAGGAATTTTGGGCAAAGCATTGATGTTGGCCCTGGCAGGAATTGGTAGCTCATACGGAACGACCATTGCAGCAAATGCCGCAGAAGGCGCACTGAAGAAAGATGCCAGCAAGTCGGCCGGCTATATGATCCTTACCGCCATGCCTGCATCACAAGGTCTGTACGGCTTCGTTGCATTCATGACAGCCGGCGAGATTACTCACGAGAATGCCATTCTGAAGTTTGTCATCGGCACCAGTGTCGGTTTGATTCTGCTGATCTCGGCCATCCGTCAGGGTCAGTTGTGCGCCAATGGTATTGTAGGCATGTCACAAGGCCATGACGTTCAGACGAACACTATGATCTACGCAGCCTTGCCGGAGTTCTATGCCATCCTTGCTTTGGTTGCTACATTCTTGGTATAATGGCATAACCAATAGAACTACAACATATTGAATAGGAGGGAGGCCATACTGTCGAAGTGTGACCTCCTCTTTTTGTGTAATGAAAACAAAAAAAGAGAAAGATGAAGTACTCATTTTATCTATTATGCTGCTGTGCTGCTCTGTGGGCGGGCAGCATGGCACATGCCGAGAGCGGAGAGCGTCTTCCCGGTTATATGCAGGCCGAGCGATTCACGAAAGAGAAACTCTCGACGCTGTTGTTCTCCACCACAGTCGACCCCCATTGGTTTCAGCAGGGCAACTGCTTCTGGTATGAATACAAGACAAGCAAAGGAAAAGCCTGGTATGTGGTCGACCCTGTAGCCAAGACAAAGAAAACCCTCTTCGACTTGGACGAGCTTGCCTCGCAGATTACCGAGATTGTGAAAGATCCCTTTACGGCCGAGCAGTTGCCACTCCAGAAGCTCGAGGCGCAAGCCGACGGCCGCACATTCACCTTTCAGATTACCTCGTCGCAGAATGCTCCGAAGGATACCCTCGACAATAAAGACGGAAAGAAGAAACAGGTTTTTTATTTCTCGTACGACTATCCTACGCGCAAGCTGACGTGGCTCGAAGAGAAGAAGAAAGACGATGTCTATCCCGAATGGGCATCGCTCTCGCCAGACGGCCATACGGTGGTCTATGCAAAAGACCTGAACCTCTACCGCATGAGCCGTGCCGACTACGACAAGCTGAAGGAAAACGAGAAAGACAGCAGCGTGGTGGATGTGCAGCTTACGACTTTCGGCGAGAAAGATTTTGGCTTTGGCCAACCCTATAGTTTGCTCAATACCGACACCTTGTGCAACGGTAAACGGAAGGGTGTGTGGGGTATTGTCTGGTCGCCCGACTCCCGCTACTTTGCTGTTACCCTTACCGACGAACGGAAGGTGAAAGAGCTGTGGGTCATCAACTCCATGGCTTCGCCACGCCCTACGCTGGAGTCTTACAAGTATCAGATGCCTGGCGAGAAGGAAGCCCCTGTCGACCATCTCTTCCTCTTTGACCTGCAGACGAACAGCTGTCGTGAGATCCCTACCCAAGCCTATAAGGACCAGACCCTTTCGCTTGCAGAACAGCCACGCTTGCAGAAAGACCGCGACCGGCACGAGACCTCTACTACATGGTTGGGCGACAACCATCATTTCTACCTCACCCGTTCGAGTCGCGACCTCTACCGCATCGATATCTGTTCATATACGATAGGCGAGGACTCTGTCCGCCCGCTGATCAAGGAGCGGATGAATACCTATCAGGAAGTTCGCCCGTTGGCAGCCTTGAATGGTGGCAAGGAGTTGATCCAATGGAGTGAGCGCGACGGCTGGGCCCACCTCTATCTCTATGATGGAGAGGGGAAGTTGAAGAACCGCATCACCAAAGGTCCGTGGCATGTCGACCAGATCGTGAAGGTGGACGAGGCGGCCCGTGTCGTCTATTTCCTGGCCAATGGCAAGGAGAAAGACGAGAATCCCTACTACGAACACCTCTATCGTGTCAACCTCGACGGCAGCGGATTGCAGCTTGTGACGAAGGGCGACTATTTCCATACTGCCGCCGTTGACGATCAGGCCCACTTCGTGGTCAACAACTATTCGCGCGTGAACACCATCCCGCGGTGCGACCTGCTCGACAACCGTGGAAACAAGATCATGACGTTGGAGGAAAGCGATTTCTCCCAGCTCTTTGCGGCCGGCTACCGATTCCCTGAACCTTTCCGTGTAAAGGCGGCCGATGGTGTGACCGACCTCTACGGCGTGATGTACAAACCCTTCGATTTCGATTCGACGCGCGTCTATCCGATTATCGACTATGTCTATCCCGGTCCGCAAGTCGAGGCTACAGTCTATCCCTTTGCACGCATGAGTGTGCGCACTGACCGCCTCGCCCAGGCAGGGTTTATCGTCATCACGGTAGGTAACCGCGGAGGACATCCGAGCCGATCGAAGTGGTATCACAACTACGGCTATGGCAATCTGCGCGACTACGGACTGGCCGATCAGAAAGCGGCCATCGAACAGTTGGCCGACCGCTACGCGTTCATCGACATCAACCGTGTCGGTATTCACGGACATTCGGGTGGAGGCTTCATGTCGACAGCAGCCATCCTGCAGTATCCCGACTTCTTCAAGGTGGCTGTCTCCTGTGCAGGCAACCACGACAACCGCATCTACAACCGCTGGTGGAGCGAGACGCACCACGGCGTAAAGGAGGAGGTGTCGGAAAAGGGCGACACGACGTTTGTCTACAACATCAAGACCAACGAAGAGATTGCCCGCCAGCTGAAAGGACATCTGCTGCTTGTGCATGGCGACATCGACAACAATGTACACCCCGGCAACACGCTGCGTGTGGTCGATGCCCTGATCCGTGCCGGCAAGCGGTTCGATATGCTCATGCTGCCGCAACAACGACACGGCTTTGGCGATATGGACGAATATTTCTACTGGCGCCTCGTGGACTACTTCTCCCGCTATCTTCTCGGCACGCAGGAGGAGAGCGTGGATATTCCTAAGAGGTGACACTTGCAAGTTTGGGAAGCACCTCTTAATAATATCCTAAACTTGCCCATCTCTTTTGCCGATTTTATAGTTTTCAGGAGAAGCAAAACAAGTTGTGCGACTTCTGAAAACTATAAAATATCCTCGAAAACAAATCTCATTTTTGTGTTGTGAAATGAATTAACCGGATGTCGGTATTTGTCGGTTTGTTCGGGAGCAAACAGCAGTTTCATGCCGAATAAACTACAGTTTCATGCCGAGGAAATTTTTCAAAACTCTACCAATTCCTTTGACAAATACTTTTGTTTAATGATGGAACACCGGAGCTCAAGCACGCTCCTCAGAAAGTAGATCGTACCGTCTTTTCGCATAAAAACCCCAAGGGCAGGTTGTTTTCCCTTGGGGTTTTTGTCATTTGGAATGATAGACGGAAGCTGTTACTCTATCCGCATCAGGTCGGCTTGCGTCAAGTACTCCATGTGTTGCGATTGGATCACTTGGAGTGCTGCCTCGCGGTTGTTGGTACGGATGATCATGATCGAGCGGTCATTGATGGAAAAGCAGTACATGTACTCGATGTTGATGCCTTGGCCGGTGAATGCCTTCAGCGTCTCGGCAAAGCCGGCTGCCTGGGCATGGGTAACGATGGCCAGTACGTCGGTCTTGTTGACACTGACATTGCTCTCCTTCAATACGTTATAGGCTCGGTCGGCATTGTCGACGATCATGCGCAAGATGCCATATTCGGAGGTGTCCGCCACGGTAGCGGCAATGATCCGTATGTTGGCTTTCGCCAAGGCGGAGACGATCTGCGGTAACTTCCCGCATTTGTTCTCCAGAAAGATAGATAGTTGGTTGACTGTCATGCTGATACTTTTTGTTTAGGGGGTTCAACAAATTTTGCGTAAATCTTTGACGCGTACCGCCTTTCCACCGTCGGCCGATGGGAGAGATCCTTTGCCGACGAGGCGCACGCGCGGCGTCAGCAATAGCTCGTCTTTCAGCTGTCGGGTGATGGCCTTCGTGAGGCGCTCCAGCGCAGAGTAGTCGTCTGTAAAGAGGTCGCTGAGCTCCACCTCGATCGTCATCTCGTCGTTGAAGCCGACTGTCTCGATCGTGATCAGGTAGTTGCTACCCAGCTCTTTGAAGTTCATCAGAATCTTCTCGATCTGGATCGGGAAGATATTGACGCCTTTGAGGATGATCATGTCGTCGCTGCGCCCTTTGAAACGGGCCAGGCGGCGGTGGGTACGTCCGCAAGGGCAGTTGCCCGGCAGGAAGCAGGTCAGGTCGCGCGTACGATACCGCAACAGTGGCATCGCTTCGCGGTTAAGGGTGGTCAGCACCAGCTCGCCAACTTCGCCATCGGGCACCGGCTCGAGGGTGACGGGGTTGACGATTTCGGCAATGACATAGTCCTCCCAGATATGCAGCCCGTTCTGCTCTTTGCACTCGAATGCCACACCGGGGCCGTTCATCTCCGACATGCCGAAGCAGTTGTATGCCTTTACCCCCAGCAGCTCCTCGATGCGTTTGCGCTGCTCTTCGGAGTGGGGCTCTGCACCGATGCAGACCGTGTGCAGCTTTGTGTCCTTGCGGGGGTCGATGCCCATCTCCTGCATTACTTCTGCCAGACGGGTGGCATAGCTGGGGATGATATGCAGACAGGTGGTGCCGAAGTCGGTGATGAACTTGATCTGCCGCTTCGTGTTGCCTGCCGCTGCAGGCACCGTCAGTGCTCCCAACCGTTCGGCACCATATTGGAAGCCGAGCCCACCGGTGAACATACCGTAGCCTGACGTGTTTTGGAAGACATCCGTGTCGCGCAATCCCACCATATACATGCAGCGGGCTACCTGGTTGGCCCATTGGTCGAGGTCGCGTGCCGAGTGAAGAACGACGGTCGGGTTGCCGGTCGTACCGCTCGACGAGTGGATGCGGACGCATTTCCGGAGGGGAACGGCGGCCAGCCCATAAGGGTAGTGGCTGCGCAGGTCATCCTTTGTGGTGAAAGGTATCTTCTGCAGGTCGTCCAGTGTCCGGATATCGTCGGGCGTCAGTCCGGCCTTTTCAAAAACTTCTTTGTAAAACGGAGAGTTGACTGCCCGGCGGACAGTCTCCATGAGCCGTTCGGTCTGCAGTGCTTTCAGCTTCTCGCGGCTCATTGTCTCCAGCTCTTCTTGCCAATAGTTATTGTTCATGATATTGTCTGTTAGTGTATTTAATGCTGTTATAGTTTCGGAAGCTCCCACGGGGCGCGGTAGTAAGCTTTCGAAAGGGCTGTTGCTTCGCTGTCATCGAGGAACAGATGCCGGGCATCGTCCCAACGCACTTCGCGCCCCACGCGGCAGGAGATGTTCGCCAGATGAGCCAATTTTGCCACCCTCGCACCGATTTCGATGTCGGCATGCGGCAGTTCTCTGCTCTTGATGCAGGCCAGATGGTTGCCTACGTGGTTGTACAATCCTTTTCCTTCACCCTTCTTGAATGGTACGGCTTCCATGCGTGGTGTCTTGTCCACGACAACGGGAATTACCTCCCAGCCGGCGCGGTCGAGTACCAGCGTGCCGTTCTCGCCATAGAAGGCAAGTCCCTCTTTGCGGTCATACAGACCATGGTTGATGCCACAGGCATGATCCCAGATGATGTTCACATCGGGATAGGTGTAGGTGGCCATCAGCGTGTCCGGGGTCTCCATCGCATCGTCGGGGTAGGCCAGCTTGCCGCCGCTGCCATAAACGCGCGAGGGAAGTCCGACACCCATCCCTTCGAGGGCATAATCCAGCAGATGGACACCCCAGTCGGACATCAGTCCTCCGGCATAGTCCCAAAAGAAGCGGAAATTATAGTGGAAGCGGTAGGGGTTGAACGGGCGCTTGGGTGCGGGGCCCAGCCACATGTCGTAGTCCACTCCCGCGGGGGCATCGCAGTCGGGCTTGACGGGTAGTGTCGGCTTGCTGTCTTGATAGGCCCACACTTTGACGGTACGGATGCGTCCGATGCCGCCATTGCGCAGGTAGGCTGCTGCCTCGTCCCAGTGCGGGTCGCTACGCTGCCATTGCCCCACCTGTACGATGCGGTTGTATTTGCGGGCGGCCTTGACCATCAGGTCGCACTCTTCGATCGTGTTCGAAAGAGGCTTTTCCACATATACATCTTTGCCGGCTTGGCAGGCCCAGATGGTGGGCAGGCAATGCCAATGGTCGGGGGTGCCGATGATGACCAAATCTATGTCTTTGTTGTCGATGACGCGCCGCCAGTCTTTATAGAGGTTCGGGACTTTCTTTCCCGTTTTCTTTTCCACATCGGCGGCCCGCTTGTTGAGCCATTCGTCGTCGATATCGCAGAGTGCCACACACTCCACTTCGGGGTACTCCAAAAAGGTGCTCAAGTCGTAGAATCCCATACTGCGGCATCCGATCAATGCCACCTTCACTTTGTTGCTCGGTGCAGTCGCTCCGTAGATAGATCCGAACGAGGCACCTGTCAGGGGTGCCAGTCCCAACCCGACTGCAGTGAGGGCTGTCTGCTGTAGAAAATTTCGTCTGTTCATGGTAATATTTGACTTATTGTTATGAAATCGAGTTGCAATATTACAAATAATAACCGAATTATCGCCATGAATTGTGAATTCGTTTTGTTTTTTGCAGGGCAGGAGGGTAGATATCTGTCAGACTTGCCTGCAATGTTTTTTTCTGCAAGAGGGCGAAAAACAAAATTAATTCGGCTATAAATTGCACCATTCAAAAATAAGGGTTACATTTGCAATCTGAAAACTTTAAAAAGTTTAGAAGACAATGATTATTGAACAGATAAAAGAACTGCTTCAACAAGTAGAAAATATAAAGGCAGCCAATGTAGAGGAGTTGGAGGCTTTGCGCATCAAATACCTCAGCAAGAAAGGTGCTATTTCTGCCTTGATGAACGAATTCAGAAACGTCCCTGCCGAACAGAAACGTGAAGTGGGAGTGTTCATCAACCAATTGAAGGAGAAAGCACAGAATAAGATCAATGAGCTGAAAGAGAATTTCGAAAATGCCAACGTCGTTGACGAAGAACTCGATCTGACTCGTACGGCTTATCCCACAGAATTGGGTACACGGCACCCGATCTCGCTGGTCAAGAAAGAGATCTGCGACATCTTGGGGCGGCTGGGTTTCAGCATTGCAGAAGGTCCTGAGGTGGAAGACGATTGGCATGTGTTCTCGTCTTTGAACTTTGCCGAGGATCATCCGGCTCGCGATATGCAGGATACGTTCTTCATCCAACATGGTCCCGATGTGTTGCTCCGTACTCACACCTCGTCCGTTCAGACACGCGTGATGGAGAAACAACAGCCTCCGTTCCGCATCATCTGCCCGGGTCGTGTCTATCGTAATGAAGCCATCTCTTATCGTGCCCACTGCTTCTTCCATCAAGTAGAAGCATTGTATGTCGACAAAAATGTCTCGTTTGCCGATCTGAAGCAGACCTTGCTCTACTTCGCAAAAGAGATGTTTGGCCCTGAGACGAAAATTCGTTTGCGCCCATCCTATTTCCCATTCACTGAACCATCGGCCGAGATGGATATCTCGTGTGATCTTTGCGGTGGCAAGGGCTGTGCGTTCTGCAAACATACCGGCTGGGTGGAGATCCTCGGTTGCGGTATGGTAGACCCGAACGTGCTTGAAAACTGCGGTATCGACAGTAAGGTCTATTCCGGCTTTGCATTGGGTATGGGTATCGAGCGTATTACGAACTTGAAATATCGAGTAAAAGATTTACGAATGTTCTCAGAAAACGATGTCCGTTTTTTGAGAGAATTTGAATCAGCCAATTAAAATTGTAAACCTAATCACATGTACCAACAAACCCCGGACCTTAACCTTAGTCCGGGGTAACACACACATAGTGAAAAACCGGTTTCGCATTTAATGGCATTTTGAAAAGCATGCGGAAGGAGGAAAGATATAACGGTGTGATCGGTTGGTTTCAGGCAAACGTTCCTGTTGCTGAAACGGAGCTCCACTATGGCAACCCTTACGAGTTGCTGATAGCCGTAATCCTCTCTGCACAATGTACAGACAAGCGGGTGAACCAAATCACTCCCGCCCTGTACGAAGCTTTTCCTGATCCCCAAGTCATGGCTGCTTCCTCTCCTGAAGTGGTCTACGAATATATCAAAAGTGTTTCTTATCCGCACAATAAAGCCCGCCATTTGGTGGGTATGGCCCAGATGCTGACGGATGTTTACCGGGGCATAGTGCCCTCGACTGTGGAAGAACTGCAGAAGTTGCCGGGCGTCGGTCGGAAAACAGCGAATGTCATCGCCTCGGTAGTCTACAACAAGCCCGTCATTGCCGTCGATACACATGTCTTCCGCGTCTCGAATCGTATCGGTCTGACGCGCAACAGCAAGACACCGCTTGAGACAGAACGCTGTCTGACAAAGAACATCCCGGCGGAACTTCTCGGAAAGGCTCATCATTGGCTGATCCTTCATGGACGCTATGTGTGCCAAGCTCGCAAGCCGAAGTGTGAGAGCTGCGGATTGCAGCCGTGGTGTAACTACTTCCATTCACATCGCCTATGAAAAGGGCTCAACGGGAAATAGGGCTGCTGCTTATCTGCCTTGTGCTGGTGAGTGGCTTCGTCTCTCTCTTCTTCCGTTTGATGCATACGGAGCAGACAAGGGAGCGAATCAGTATCTTTGCCTTGTTTCCTGAGCGGCCTGATGCTGTGTTGTATGTCAAGAATGGCCGCCTCTATACGGCTTTGATGCAGCATGTGCCATTTGCTTCCGACAAAAAGTTGGCTTCCGTCTATGCCTCGTTGAGCCGTGATCTGCCACTCTCCAACCTGCTCTTTACGCTTCATCCACAAGGGGCGGTGGCTTACTTGAAGATCTCGCCCGAGGGGTATCGTACCATCCGCCGGCATATCGGCCGACAGTTGGGTGCTTTTGCTCCGCAAACGCAAACGAAGTGGCATACTGCGGTCGAATATTATGCGGATACCAACGGACGGTTCTTGGGATCGTTCTACAAAAATGGATTCTGGGTGGCGAGCTACAATGCCTCGCTTTTGGAAAAGGTGCTGAAGAATATGCTTTATGCCCCCGACGAATCGCCCGCCCTCTATGCCCCCATCGAGCAAGAGATGGCGCATTCCTCCACATCGCTTTGGCTCTATGCGCCACTTGTCGATATCGACATTCTACAGCCGGACTCATCGCATTGGAGCATTGGACGCACTTGGCTGCAAGTCGAATTGCTACCGTTGCAGCATCGGATCATGGCTTCGTCCTCTTTCTCTCAGATGGCTTGCAACGATTCGCTGGCCTATATGATTGCCGACTCTCTGCAAAAACGTCTCTTCGCCTATTGGAAACTCTCGCCTCTGTCGCAAGATAGTCTGGAGGTACAGCTCAATCCCGACGAAAAACTCTTCAGCCTTCGCATGGAGTGGACGGTGGGGAAATGAAACAATAGAGGAGAATACCTCACCCCCCCCATTTCCTCTTTTTGGGGGGCTGGGCAATTGTTAGGAAGAAAATGTAAAAAAACCTCCCTTGATTAGGATAGAAATGGCAAAAACAAGAATCCTTTATCAGCTCTCTCTTCGTGTCACAGGCCGGTTACATGCCGATTCTTACAAGAACTTTATAGCAGTTTCATATAGTTTGGTGCCGGGAAAACTGCAGTTTGTTCGGGGGCAAACTACAGTTTGGTGCCGAACAAACTCTGACTTCTTGCCGTGATAAGGAGGGAAAGATGAAGAGAAACCGATAAAAGCGTGTAACACTCCAATACAAAACCGACCTGTTTCGGAGGGTTATATCTAAACCTCCACCTGCAGATTGTCGTATGCCATATGGACGTGGGGCGGCAAGATCTTCTCCAGATCTGCGTGAAGTCCTATCTTGTGTGAAGCATGAATCAGGTAGGCTTCCTTCGGTTGGATGCGTTCGATATAGGCTAGGGCCTCGTCCAGTCCGGCATGAGTCGGGTGGCGGCTGTCCAGTCGGAGCGCATTGATCACCAACAGATCCACGCCTTGCAGCTTTGCCAACTCCTCGTCGGGTATCGTCTTTGCATCCGTCAGATAAGCCATTCGCCCGATACGATAACCGAGAATCGGCAGCTTGCCGTGCATCACACGGATAGGTTGTATCATTTCGCCGTTTATCTTCAGTGGCTCCAGCGTCAGATCGTGGAGATTGATATTAGGCACCCCCGGATACTTATGGTCGGTGAAGACATAGGGCAACCGTGTTTTGATGGCATAGGCCACGTTCTGTTCGGCGTAAACATTCACCTCTCCATAGCGGCAAAACGGACGGAGATCGTCCAATCCGCCTACATGGTCGTAATGTTCATGCGTAATGAGGACGGCATCGAGCTGGTAGATGCGGTTTTTAATCACTTGCCAACGGAAGTCTGGCCCGCAATCAATCAGAATGCGTGTGCCGGCATCGGTCGTAATGAAAGCCGAACAACGCAGACGCCAGTCGCGTTTGTCCCTGCTCGTACAGACAGGACACCGGCAACCGATCTCGGGCACGCCGGTCGATGTCCCTGTTCCTAAAAAGATAATTTTCATCAGGCTATATATTTTACTTCGGGCATCAGTTCAATGCCAAATCGTTCCTGTACGGCGGCCCGGATGCTTTCGGCCACCAATGCTATCTCGTCGCCTGTTGCTCCGCCATAGTTGACCAGTACTAAGGCCTGCTTTTCGTAGATGCCTACCTCGCCGTGACGTTTTCCCTTGAAGCCACACTGCTCGATGAGCCATCCGGCAGGCACCTTTACCTTACCCTCTTCGGCGGGGTAGGAAGGAATCGTGGGGTATTGCGCCTGGATTTGGGTGAAATGCTCCCGACTGATGATCGGATTCATGAAGAAGCTGCCGGCATTGCCTAACTCCTTAGGGTCAGGAAGCTTCTCCCGACGGATGGCGATAACGGTCTCCCGTATGGTAGCCAATGTCAACTCTTTTCCTTCCAACTTCTCTCTCAAAGCACCGTAGTTGAGCTGAAACGCAGGACTTTTCGACAAGCGGAGGGTGACGTAGGTGACAATATATGGGTCTTGTTCCACTTCTTTGAAACGGCTATGGCGGTAGCTGTAGCCACATTCGGCTGCCGAGAAAGTGCTCTTTTCGAAAGTGAGCTGGTTCCATGCCTCGACCGATTCGACCACATCCTTGAATTCAACGCCATAAGCTCCAATATTCTGCACTGCTGCTGCACCAATTTCGCCGGGGATAAGGGAGAGGTTTTCGATGCCACTCCATCCGTTTTTTACGGCAAATGCCACGACATCATCCCATACTTCGGCAGCACCTACCCGAAGAAGAACAGTGTCCGTATCTTCGTGGACGATTTCCATACCGCGGATAGCAGAGTGGAGAACGATGCCATTATAGTCGTTGATAAAGAGAAGGTTACTGCCTTTCCCGATGTGAATGGAGAGGCATTCTTGAAAGTATTCGTCGTGAATGATTTTTTGCAAGTCATCTTCGCTGTCATATTCCATAAACCATCGTGTCTTGACCGGCAGATGGAAGGTGTTGTATTTCTCCAAAGAGTAGTTTTGTTCAATTCTCATGTGAAGCATTTATTCAGTTTACGATACGACAAAAATACAATTCTTTGGGGAATAATCATTACCTTTGTCGAAGAAGTTGTTTGGAGAATAAATCAAACAGCCTCAGAACTCCTTAAGAAATAATCGGATGAAGCCTTTTTTGTATCAGATAGCAGATCGTTTTTATCAGGAATATGGCAGCGGCATCAGTCGGCTGGCTTTCGTGTTTCCGAACCGAAGAGCAGGGCTCTTCTTCCAGAAATATTTGTCGGAGATAGCCGGGCGTCCGCTTTTCTCGCCCAAGATCATGACTATCAATGACCTGTTTGTGCAACTGAGCGGGAAACAGCAGGCTGACCGCATCTCGATGTTGTTCAAACTGTTCGATATCTATAAGCAGGTGAGCGGATCCCTTGAATCGTTCGACGATTTTCTTTATTGGGGCGAGATGTTGTTGAATGATTTCAATGACATCGATACCTATATGGCGAATGCCGAAAAACTCTTCCGAAACTTGAGCGATCTGAAGCAGTTGGACGATGGCTATGATTTCTTGGATGAAACACAAATAGAGGCGATTCGTTCGTTTTGGAGCACTTTTTCGCCTACATCGGACCCGAACAAGGCGAATTTTCTGAAGCTGTGGGAGGTGTTGAGCCCTCTTTACAACGGTTTGCGCGAAGTACTCGCCGGTGAAGGATGCGGATATGGCGGCATGATTTTCCGCGATGTAGTGGAGCGTCTGGAGAGTGGTGAGCTGAACATGGCTTTCCCGTACGATCAGATTGTTTTCGTCGGGTTGAATGCACTCTCCATTTCAGAGAAGAGACTGCTCGATATTCTTCAACGCGAGGGTATAGCTGACTTCTATTGGGACTACGATTCGCCCTATGTTCGCGATCCGCACAACAAGGCTTCTTTCTTCGTACAATATAATATTGCTCACTATCCTTCGAAATTACAGCTTCCTCCCCAAGAAAAAGTGGAGCAAACGATCAAGGTCGTGGGTGTCCCATCTGCCATCGGTGAAGCGAAACAGGTCTACCACCTGCTGAAGAGATATGCCGATGCTGAGCCGATGACGCCTGATTCGGCCTTGCGTACAGCCGTCGTTTTGCCTGATGAAACACTGCTGATTCCGGTATTGGATTCGATCCCCCAAGAGATTGCCCCGATAAATGTCACCATGGGTTACCCCTTGGCCGGTACACCGGTCGCCTCACTGATGGATTACATTCTTCGTCTGCATAAGAACATGCGCTATGTCAATACTAAGCCTTATTACTATCACCGCGATGTGTTGCCGATACTCCGACACCAATACATTGCGGCAACTTGCCCTGAAGAGGTGAGCTCTCTCGAGGATGATATCGTTTCCCACAACCGTATCTTCATTGCTGCCGAAGAGTTGTGTCAAGGCCCGTTCTTCACCACGCTCTTTCATCCCGTCGAAAATGTTGCCGAGATGTCGGAGTATCTGATTCATCTCTTGGAGCTGTTGAGCAATCAGCTGATGCACTCGGCCGAAGATGGAGGGGAACAGCCAACAGCCGAGGAGGAAAATATTCAGAAGAGGCAGACATTGGTGGACATTGAACAGGAATTCGTCTTCCACTATTATGCAACAGTCAACCGTATGAAGGAGATCATGCAGGGGACAAATGTCGAAATGCAACTCGATACATACTTCCGATTGCTGAAGCGGATGACGGATCTGATCACCATTCCTTTTGAGGGGGAACCGTTGTCGGGGCTTCAGGTGATGGGAGTGTTGGAGACACGCGCCTTAGACTTTGACCGTCTGATTCTCCTCTCGATGAATGAGCAGATCTTTCCTATGAAGAAAGCTGCCAACTCCTTCATCCCTTATAACTTGCGCCGAGGGTTCGGTTTGCCTACCTACGAGCATCAGGACAGTGTCTGGGCCTATCACTTTTATCGGCTGATTCATCGAGCGAAGGAGGTCACACTGTTGTATGATACGCGTAATTCACCCCTACAGGGCGGCGAAGTGAGCCGTTTTGTGCACCAATTGCGCTACCATTATAGGGTGCCGTTGGTCGACCAGCTGGTGGTATATAGTGTTGCTTCGTCGAAACCCTCTCCGATAATTGTCGCCAAAGATGATGTCATCCTCGAAAAATTGAACCAATTCATGGAGGGAGGCAGCCGCTATCTGTCGGCCAGTTCCATCAACGACTATGCAGCGTGTCCGCTGAAGTTCTATTACTCGACTGTTGAAAATATCAGGGAAGAGGATGAAGTTTCCGAATCGATCGAGAGCAATACATTGGGTAGTATCATCCATCGGGTGATGGAGGTGTTGTACACTCCCTTCAAAGGGAAGATGATAACTGCCGATTTGCTGCGGAAGATTCAGAAAGACAATAGTTTGCTGACGGATACCATCGAAAGGGCTTTCGCTCAAATCTATTTCAAAACGGCAGAGGTACGCCCGCTTGAAGGGGTAAATTTCTTGACTGGAGAGTTGGTTCGCAAGTATATCATACGGATATTGGAAAAGGATTGCGAATATACACCGTTCACCTTTGTGGAAGCTGAAAAGGAATTTCGCGTGGCATTCTCTTTGTCTGATGAACGAAAGGTGCAGATCAAAGGAATCATTGACCGTATAGACGAGAAGGATCAGTCACTGCGCATTGTGGATTATAAATCGGGTGACGGCGAGACCTCTTTCAAAACATTGGAGTCGCTTTTTGAAAAAGAGAAGAGCAAATTGAAAGCCATCCGGCAGGTTTTCTTATATGCTTGGGCCTATAAGGAGAAAAACCCCAATGAGAAAAAGCCCATTCAGATGGCACTCTACTTCTTGCGAAAAAGCTACACAAAGTTTGAACCTGAGATAAGTATAAAGGGAAGTAAAAAGGAAAAAATCGAGGATTTTCAAGAATACCGAGAGCCGTTCGAAAACCAGTTGCGGGTATGGATGGATGAAATATTTGATGCGAATGTTCCGTTTGCGCAAAGCAAAACAGACGAGTCGTGCGAGTATTGTAGATTCGTTTCTCTATGTGGAAGAAAAAAGAAATAGAAACCTCCTTTCAATATGATAGAAGCTGTAAAAAATACGGCATGATTTTCTCCAAAATACGGCATGATTTTTCTCGTTCTTCCCGTATTCTTTTCTCTTTGAACGAGATTTGTCTAACGATTTAGAACACAACTCCAAGAGAAAAACTCAACACATTGTTGCGACGCTCTAACATAAGGGTGCCGTTTTCGCCGGTTGTCGGATTGAGATAGGTGAAATCCGAACGGGTGTTATGCAGCCCAAACTCATAGGAGAAATCCAAAAAGAGCTGGCCGATTGTCATGTTGATGGCCGAGACAAAGTGAAGGGAATAGGGCGAATTGTCCTTCTCATGGGTAAATTGCAAGGAGGAGCCCGTACAATTGTAATTTGTTTTATAGCGGTAGATCCCC
Organism: bacterium; assembly: GCA_963657455.1. Lineage (GTDB taxonomy): Bacteria > Bacteroidota > Bacteroidia > Bacteroidales > Tannerellaceae > Parabacteroides. The sequence continues at coordinate 42,883 of CAVKMU010000009.1, read as the reverse complement.
TTGGCACCGAACTTCAGACTCAAGCCATAAGGGTCTTCTTTGACCAATTGATAGCCGATCAGGATGGGTACCTCGAGCGATTGACTCTCCATTTGGAGATTATAGACTTGCATATTTTCATTGTTTATGGCATTGTTCGAAGAGATTTCTTCTCTCGGAGTGCCGGCGAACTCGATCTCTGCCTCTTTGTGATACCAGCTTACACTCGGTTGAAGTGTAAAACGGTTGATGTTGACGGAGCAGGTTATGGCTGCCAAGTAGCCAACCTTGTAGTGGATCTCGGTGTTGGTCAGATCGACACCATCCATCTGAAAGCGGTGGATAATGGGCATCGTAGAGTTGAAGCCCACTCGAAAACTGACATCGAACGGCTTGTCGTGGTGCTGCATGATCGTCTGTGCAGAGAGTGAGACCACACTCAGCAGAAGTATCCCGATGATTCCGATCCGGCATCTCATGGCATTTTATCCCTTTTTCTTTTGAACGGACCAGCCGAATTTCCCCATCAATTCACCCAATCCATAGTATTTTCCATGTGCATAAGCCAGTAAATCAGCTTTTTCCATGTCGAATGCTCCCGTCTTAGGATCCAAATATTTGTCGTCTGCCTGCACATTCAATACCTCGGCAATGAACATGTCGTGGCTCCCCAGTGCCAATACCTCTTTCACACGGCACTCGATACAGAGCGGTGACTCCTCAATAGTCGGGGCTTGCACGGTCTCGGCTTTGCCCGGAGTGAGTTGCATCTCTTCGAATTTATGGTGATCTTTGCCGGAATTGACGCCACACCAGTCGGTAGCATAAGCTAACTCTTTTGTTGTCAAATTGATGACAAACTCCATATTCTTCTTCAAAATCGGGTAAGAGTGGCGTTCAGGGCGAACAGAAATATAGCACATAGCCAGATTGGTACAGATCGTTCCGACCCATGCGACAGTAATAATATTGTATTCTTCCGGGCAACTTCCGCAACTAACCATAACAGCAGGCAGCGGATAGATCATCGTGCCCGGCTTCCAAGAGTGCTTCATGTCGTGTTTCAGTTTGTAGAAAGCAAGAACCTACACGCCGACAATCGGGCAATAGGCTCTTGCTTTCGGGTTATTTAATGATGATATCATCTTTGTTGATCTTGCGCTCGCAGTAGTGACACTTGATGGTACCGTGTACTTTCTCGATCACCTCGAAGCGAGTCAGCATAGGCTCGTTGTTGGTAATACACTTCGGATTGTTGCATTTTACCAGTCCGATCAGCAGATTGGGCAGGTCAACACGCTTCTTTTCCACCACCTCGTAGTTGCGGATGATGTTCAAGATAACATTGGGTGCAACCAATGCAATGCGGCTGATCTCATCTTCGTCAAAAAATTTTTCGGAGATTTTGATCATGCCTTTGCGTCCACATTTGCGGCTGGGCAGGTTGTTGGCAATCGTGATCGTATGATTCAGTTGATCCAATCCTAACAAAGAAGCTACCTTGAACAGTTGGGTAGGGGGGATATGGTCGATGACCGTACCGTTTTCAATAGCGGCAACTTGCAACTCTTTATTGTTTTTTAAAGCAGACATAGCGAAAATTTTAATCGATTGAAATACCTAATACATCACAAATAATAGCTTGACGAGCGAACAATCCGTTGCGGGCTTGCTGAATGTAGTAGGCCTTTGGGTTGTCATCTACATCGTATGCAATCTCATTCACACGAGGCAGCGGGTGCAGGATGCGAAGGTTGTCGCGCGAATGTTCCAACATTGAGTTCTTCAGAATATACACGTTCTTCACCCGTTCGTACTCTTCCAGATCGGTGAAGCGCTCACGTTGAACACGGGTCATGTACAAGATATCGGTCTTGTTGATGATCTCTTCGGTGAAGTCGGTATGTTCTTCGTATTTGATGCCGTGCAGGTCGCAGAAGTTCTTCTGCTCGTCGGGCATTTTCAATTCGTTCGGTGCCACAAAATGGAAAGTAGGGTTGAAGTGAGACATGCCGACGATCAGCGAGTGGACGGTTCTTCCATACTTCAAATCGCCCACCATGGTGATGGTCAAGTCCTCCAAATGACCTTGCGTCTTGCGGATGGAATAGAGATCCAACATGGTTTGTGACGGGTGCTGGTTGGCTCCGTCGCCGGCATTGATGATAGGAATATTCGTTACTTCCGAAGCATAGCGGGCTGCTCCCTCCAAGTGGTGACGCATGATGATCAGATCGACATAGTTGCTGACCATCAGGATGGTGTCTTTCAATGTCTCACCTTTTGACGAACTGGTCGTGGAGGCATCTTGAAAACCTATCACTCGTCCGCCCAAACGGTTGACTGCTGTCTCGAAACTTAAGCGTGTACGCGTAGAAGGTTCGAAGAAGAGCGTGGCAGCCACTTTGCCGTCCAACAGATGGCGGTTCGGATTCTCTTCAAACTTTTTTGCATTGTCCAAAATGCGAAGAATGTCCTCTTTGGAACATTGATCGATTGAAACTAAACTTTTACTTTTCATATTTGTGAGTATATTCGATCTTTCTTTGTATTGCGAAATTACACAAACATTTCTGATTTTACGCTTTTTCGAACAGGAAAAATCAGCATGTCTGCACTATTTTAGTCGAGCTGTTCGATCTCTTTCAACCACATGGCCGAAACGGCATCGCTGGGCATTCGCCAGTCGCCACGCGGAGAGAGGCTGATACTTCCCACCTTCGGGCCGTCGGGCAGGCAGCTGCGCTTGAACTGTTGCTGGAAGAAGCGGCGGAAGAAGGTGTAGAGCCATTTGCGGATCACCTCTTTGCTGTAGGTCTCGTCGAATGCTATCTGTGCCAAGTAATAGATCTTCGACGGGGCAGCTCCGAAGCGAACAAAATGGTAGAGGAAGAAGTCGTGGAGTTCATACGGCCCAACCAGGTCTTCTGTCTTCTGCTTGATGTTGCCTTGTTCGTCGGCCGGGATCAGTTCCGGGCTGATAGGAGTGTCGATAATATCCAACAACGTGGCGCGCGACTCGGCATCTACCCGGTTGTTGGCTACCCATTCTACCATATATTTTACCAATGTTTTCGGAATACTGCTGTTTACTCCATACATTGACATGTGGTCGCCGTTGTAGGTGGCCCAGCCCAATGCCAGCTCGGAGAGGTCGCCTGTTCCGATGACCATGCCGTTTGTCTTGTTGGCAATATCCATCAATAACTGCGTTCGCTCGCGGGCTTGCGAGTTTTCGTAGGTCACATCGTGGTTCGTAGCATCATGGCCTATGTCTTTGAAGTGCTGAATACAAGCCTCCTTGATGGATATCTCTTGCAGGGTAGCTCCCAACGAACGAACCAGATTGACGGCATTGTTGTAGGTGCGCCCTGTCGTACCGAAGCCGGGCATAGTGATGCCCAAGATACGATTACGGGGTATCTTCAACAGGTCGAATGTCATGACGGTAACCAGCAACGCCAGAGTTGAATCCAAACCTCCGGAGATGCCGATGACAGCCGTCCGGGCATGGGTGTGGGCCAGTCGCTTGGCTAACCCTCCCATCTGTATTTGGAAAATCTCCTCACATCGCTCATCCAACGCTTTTCCTTGGGGCGTGAAGGGGTGAGGATTGACGGGGCGTGTCAGTGAATTGGACGATTTCTTCGTATATTGAGGCAAGCGGAAATCCAAACAATAGCCGCGTTCCGACTCGTCTCTGTCCATGGCTGAAGCAAAATTGGTGGATACCAGGCGGTCGTGACGCAGGTATTCGACGTCGATCTCCGAGATGAGCAGCTGCTCGTCCAACGAGAACCGCTCCGACTCTGCCAGGATGGCTCCGTTTTCAGCGATCAATGAACTGCCGGAAAATACCAGGTCGGTGGTCGATTCGCCGAAACCGCACGAGGCATAGACGTAACCGCAAATGCAACGGGCCGACTGTTGTGCTACCAACTGCTTGCGATAAGCATGTTTCCCGATCAGCTCGTTGCTGGCCGACAAGTTGAAGATGATGTCAGCACCCAGCATGGCAAGCTCGGAACTGGGCGGTACGGGCATCCATAAATCTTCGCATATCTCCACACCGACCGTACACCCCTCGGCACAAAACAGGATACGTTTTTGCATCGGGTAGGAGACTTCGCCGATTTGGATCAAATCATCCTGCAGATCATTGGCAGAGGTAAACCAGCGCTTCTCTTGAAACTCTTTGTAGTTGGGGAGGTAAGTTTTGGGTACTACCCCGATGATTTCACCCTGTTGGATGGCCACTGCGGCATTGATCAGTCGGTTGTTGGAGCGAAGCGGCACTCCGACGAACGCCATAAGCGGGAGGTCGGCTGTGTTTTCTACCAATAGGCGAAGTGCATTCTCCGCATTCCGCAACAGCACCTCTTGCGAGAAAAGATCCAAGCAAGTGTAGGCTGTGATGGACAATTCGGGAAAGGCTATGATCTGTACGCCTCGGTCTGCTGCACGGCGCATCAATTTTTCTATCTGGCTTATGTTGTAACTGCAGTCGCCCACCTGAACATGTGGGGTAGCGGCAGCCACTTTTACAAATCCGTAGTTCATATAGTTTGTATTGAATGTGCCACAAAGATAGTTAAATCTGCTGAATGCTGTCGTCGCTTTAAAGAGAAATAGAGTATATTTGCTTTTGATTTCAGAAGAAAAGTACTATACATTTAATTTTTTATATGGAAAACAAGGAGGTATTGATCTATCCTAAAGAGCGTGTCCGGACGGCCGTGCTCTCTTTTTTTATTGCTCAGGGCCTTTGCTTCGCCAGTTGGGCCAGCCGCATTCCCGATGTGAAGGAGTTGTTTGCGGTGTATGATGTTTTTTATTGGGGCCTTGTCCTGTTTCTCATACCGATCGGCAAGTTTGTGGCCATTCCGTTGGCGGGTTATTTGGTATCTCGCTTGGGTAGCCATATTATGGTGCAAGTGAGTGTGTTGGGCTATGCCTTGTCTCTCTTTTCCATTGGTGCGGTATCTTCCATCTATTTATTAGGTGTCTGCCTCTTCTGCTTCGGTGTGTTTTGGAATTTATGCGATATATCACTCAATACGCAAGCGATCGTCATCGAACGAATATACGGAAAAACGATTATAGCCTCGTTTCACGGCGGATGGAGTGTGGGGGCTTGTATCGGGGCGGTCATCGGCTTTTTGATGATCATCGGCGGTATCACTCCATTCCAACACTTCGCTTTGGCGGCAGCCGCCATTGTTTGCATCGTGTTGTACGGCCGCAAATATTTGCAAGCCGACCGTGAGCGTCAATTTGAAGAGGTGAAAGAGAACAACGAGAAGAAAGAAGCGCCCGCATTGCTCAGCTTCATCCGCAAGCCTGAGCTGTTGTTGTTGCAATTTGGCTTGGCGGGGTTGTTCGGCTTGGTGGTCGAAAGTGCGATGTTCGACTGGAGCGGACTCTATTTTGAATCCGTATTAAATGTGCCGAAGTCGTTGCAGATCGGATTTTTGGTGTTCATGGTGATGATGGCAACCGGCCGTTTTTTGGCCAATTGGGCGTATGGAAAATTAGGAAAACGCCACGTTTTGCAATGTGCCGGCGCATTCATTTTCGTGGGATTCTTTGTCTCTGCGCTGTTGGGCAGCAATATTGACAACATGACAGGAAAGGTGATTGTCAACTCCATCGGATTTATGTTGGTGGGCCTCGGCATCTCGTGTGTCGTTCCTACCATATATAGTTTGGTGGGTGCCAAGTCGCATACGCCGGTAGGCATAGCTTTGAGCATCTTGTCCAGCATCAGCTTTATAGGTTCGCTGATAGCCCCGATCTTGATTGGTGCCGTTTCGAAAGCATTCGACATGCAATATGCTTACATGGTCATCGGCTTGTTGGGCCTTTGCCTCTTGGTTATGACTACTTTCTGCAAAGCTTTTAGAGAGGAGTAATCGATATGCAATAAAAAAGCTCGGGAGCCTTATGTGAAAGGTTCTCGAGCTTTTCTTTTTAAATACGGATGCTTTTCGAGTTTCATGCCGAGTGAACCGGAGTTTTATGCCGAATAAACTACAGTTTTGTGTGGAGAAACTTTTCTGAAAGCACCGTGTTGTTTCTGCATAATGTTCGTTATTCGAATTGCAAATCCTCGAGTGTGATGGCATTTGTACCGTTGTCTTGTTTGGACACGTCTGCAGGGTGTACTTGTTTGTTTGCGTTGATTTTGTAATCGTTTGCATAGTCCATGACCTGTTTCAGTACAGTTGCGAACCGATCGAAGTCTTCGCGATAAATGAATATCTTGTGCTTTTCAAACGAAACGGATGTGTCCCCTTTGGCTTGCACACGTTTGCTTTCGGTGATAGCTACAAATAAATCATCTTTTGAGCTTCGTTTTACGTCCAAGTAATAAATACGCTTTCCAGCTTTGATGGTTTTCGAGAACAATATATCCTTGTCACCACCAGCATCAACACTACTATTTTTCTTCAACTCGTCCATGGCTATTGTTTTTTGAACCTACCTCAGATTATTTTTATCACTCATGCGCTGACAGTCAGCATCGAACCGTTTTCAGCAATCGGTCTGCAACTCAGGTGCTTTTCATCAGCAGACATATAGAGTGTAAAAGTATGGTTAATTTTTTTCATATTCAAATTTTTTTAGCCTTGCATTTGTGAAAAATGGATAAAGTGATAAGAAAATAAAAAAACGGTGAGAAAAAATGGCGGAAAAGCGTGGTGGCAAACGAAAAAACAACTACATTTGCAAACAAATTTAAAATAATAACAGAAGCTCTTTCAAACGATGATCAACAGAATTTTAATCCGTATTAAAGTATTGCAGCTGGTATACTCCTATTATCAGAACGGAAATGGCGACTTGAAAACTGCCGAAAACGAATTGTTGTTTAGCCTCCAGAAATCGTACGACCTATATTTCTATTTCTTGCTTCTTATCGTAGATGCAACCAATTTACACAAGCGGAATTTGGATATCCGACGTCATAAATATATGCCGACCGAGGAAGATTTGAACCCGAATACCCGCTTTGTGGACAATCGCTTTGCTGCCCAGTTGGAAGCCAATGCGACGTTGCAGAAATATGTGTCCGAACAGTCTATCTCATGGGACAATGATGAGGATTTTGTGAAGAGCTTTTTGGCCGAAATCTTGGCATCCGATCTCTATAAAGAATATTTGGAAAACAAAGAGGATACGTATGAAACCGACAAGGAATTCTGGCGTATGGTCTTCAAGAAGATGATTTGCGGCAACGAAAGAGTCGAGGAATACTTGCAAGACAAGAGTATCTATTGGAATGATGATATTGCCATTATTGAAACGTTCACGTTGAAGACGATCCGTCAATTCGAAGAAAAAGCAGGAAGCAAGCAGGCACTGTTGCCGATGTTCAAGAGTCATGACGACAAGCTCTTCGCCACGAAGCTGTTCCATCAGGCTATCTTGAAAGGAGCTGACTTCCGCGAGATGATCAACAAGCACCTGACCAATTGGGAGACGGAGCGTATTGCCAATATGGACATGTTGATCATGCAGTTGGCTTTGGCGGAAATCAAGACGTTCCCGACTATTCCTGTCAGCGTCTCGCTGAACGAGTACATCGACATGGCGAAGTATTACAGCACGCCGAAGAGTGCTCATTTTATCAATGGTATCCTTGACTCAATTGTCAACGAATTAAAAAGTGAAAAGCTTTTGTTGAAAGATTGATTTTTTCTACTTATATTTGTAGGCGTAGGGGAGAAGCGTGCCGCGGCATGCGGATAGCCTTCCCGATGAATCGTGTAACTAAATAATTGAAAAGATGAACTTGAGTATTATGCTTCAGGCAGCAGCCGGACAATCACAATGGTCCGGTATCGTCATGATGGTCGTAATTGTTGCCATTTTTTATTTCTTTATGATACGTCCGCAGCAGAAGAGACAGAAAGAGATCCAGAAGGCGAGAGAAGCCCTTACGGTTGGCGACAAAATAGTGACGGCAGGCGGCATCATGGGACGCATCAAAGAGATCGGCGATGTCTATATGAAAATCGAGATTGCGAAAGGAGTAGACATTGAAGTCGACAAGAACTCTGTTTATGCTTCATCCGACGATGCGAAGCAAAAGTAACCTGTAAAAATGAAATGATATGTTGCGACTGAAGGAATTGCCGGAGGCGTTTCGATCTGTCACGAGTGAAGTTAAAGCTTTTTTGCATCGTCAAAGATGGGAAGAAGCTTTAACTTTTTCCTTTTTCATCGTACTCTCGTTTGGATTTTGGTTGCTCAGATGCCTGCAAGAGGAGTATGAAACGGATCTTTCCCTCCCTGTCAAATACACCAACGTCCCGGCCAATATTGCTTTCGAATCGGAGCTTCCTGCCGAGATCAAGGTGCATGTTCGGGATAAAGGAAGCGCCTTGTTGCAATATGCGTTTTGGAATCGTTCGGAAAACTCCATCACAATCAACTTGAGCCAACTGGCGATAGAAGGGGGGGAGTATGCAATAGGGCAACCGTTTCTGCAGAACGAAATTCAAAAACTGTTACATCCGACCACCAATTTCTTCCGATTCTATCCGCAACGGATCACGATCAACTATGGATTGCGGAAGAAAAAAGAGGTGCCTGTTGTGTTTGATGGCGATATAGAGACCCCAAAAGGTTATCTGGTGTCGGGCGATATCACCACAACCCCCTCGATGGTTACCATCTATGGCAGTCAAAGTATGCTGGATACAATCGATTGTGTGCACACTTCCTACCAAAAACTGTCTGGTGTGAACAAGACAATTTCACGCGATGTGGCGTTGAAACCGATAGAAGGTGTGAACATGGATACCAAAAGTGTGTCGGTAATCATCCCCGTCGAGGAGTATACGGAGAAAACCATCGAGTTGCCTCTTTCCATCAAAGAGGTTCCCGATATCTATACGGTCCGTATTTTCCCGCAGACCGTCTCCGTCTCATGCAATATTCCTGTTTCGAAATTTCAGGATTTGACGCAAGAGCAGCTGGTGGTAGACCTCTCGTTTCAGATGTTGGAGGAGAATGTTTCCGGTACACTTGACGTCGATCTGACGACAAAGCCGGAGTGGGTGAGAAGTTATTACATTACTCCGAAGAAAATAGAGTTCTTGTTGGAGACAAACGGCGAGCAACAACCATGATCAAGATAGGAATAACAGGGGGAATCGGTAGTGGCAAGTCGGTGGTGGCACAGTTGCTTTCTCTCCATGGGGTGCCCGTCTATATTGCCGATGACGAAAGCAAACGGCTGACAAACAGCTCGCCGCTGATTCGCAAGCCGCTGACGGATTTGTTGGGTGAAGCTGTCTATACAGAGAAAGGATTGAACAAACCTTTTTTGGCCTCGCTGATTTTCAACGACAAACAACTGCTCCAACAAGTCAATCAGATTATTCATCCGGTGGTGGCCGACGACTTCGACCGATGGTGTGTTCGTCAAGGAACTCCGCTTTGCGCCATTGAATCGGCCATCTTGTTCGAGTCGGGTTTCGACAAACGGGTCGATGTCCGCTTGATGGTGTTTGCTCCGTTGGAAGTGCGCATCGGCAGAGTGGCGGCACGCGATCAAGCCTCCGAAGCGCAAATTATGCATCGGATCAAGAATCAGATGCCCGACGAGCAGAAACGTGAATGGGCCGATTATACGATTCTTAACGACGGAGTCACGCCTTTGATCCCACAAGTGGAAAAGTTTTTGTTCCAATTTAGGGAAAAATTTCAGTAGTTGTGTTACCTTTGTGGCTACAACAAACGAAACGAATTAATTCTAATAAGAAAAAAATAAAGAACATTATGTTGAAGACTATTCTGTCAATATCAGGACGTAGAGGGCTTTTCAGATTGATCTCTCACGGAAAAAACATGTTGATTGTTGAATCTTTGGAAGATCATAAGAAAGTTCCGGCTTATGCTAAGGACAAAGTTATCTCATTGGGCGATATCGCTATCTATACAAACGAATCAGAAATTCCTCTTCATGAGGTATTGACCAACATCAAGGAGAAGGAAAACGGTGCAAAGGCTTCCGTCGCTACAACGGCTAAACCGGATGAGTTGAGAGCTTATATGGCAGAAGTATTGCCGGAGTACGACCGCGACCGCGTCTATCCAAGCGACATCAAGAAGCTGATCGGCTGGTATAATATTTTGGTGGAGGCAGGGGTTACCGACTTTACTCCTGTTGAAGAAGCTCAAGAAGCAGCTCCGGCAACGGAAGAGACCGAGGCTCCTAAAGCAGAATAAGCTGTTTATCTTACACAATAACCGTTAAGCCAACAGAATACATCTACAATTCCGTTGGCTTAATTGGTATATAAAGGTTGGTATAGTTTCGAACATTCCGTAGAAAACAAGGCGATGATATTGATTGCAGACAGTGGATCGACAAAGACAGATTGGTGTTTGGCCGAGCAAGGAAACAGTGTTTTCCGCTTTCAGTCGAAAGGATTGAACCCCTATTTCGTCTCCGACGAAGAGATGGAAGCGGAAGTGCAAGCCTTGATCCCTCGATTTATGGGCCATACGCCCGAAGCAGTTTACTTTTATGGTGCCGGCTGTACGTTCGACAAGATCGGGCGAGTGAAACAGTTGCTGGCTCATTGTCTGAGAGTCGAGCACGTCGAAGTCGCATCTGATGCCTTGGCAGCAGCCCGATCGACTTGCGGCTATGCGGCAGGCATCTCCTGTATTTTGGGAACAGGTTCGAACGCTTGCTTCTACGATGGAAAAGAGATTGCCGCATCTGTCTCACCTTTGGGCTTCATCCTCGGCGATGAGGGCAGTGGGGCGGTGTTGGGCAAGCTGTTGGTTGGCGATCTTTTCAAGGGAATGATGAGTGAAGAGTTGAAAAACGATTTCTTGAAAACATACAACTTGACCTTGGGCGAGGTCATCGATCGCGTCTATCGCCAACCGTTCCCCAACCGTTTTCTGGCAAGCTTCACCCCCTTTATCCTTCAACATCTCGATTCGACACCGATGCATCACTTGGTGTTGAGCAGTTTCAAGGCATTTATCCGCCGGAATGTGATGGGATTGAACCGCCCGTCAGAGAAGGTAAACTTTGTCGGCTCGGTCGCTTTCTTCTTTCAAGACGTCTTGAAAGAGGCGGCTGATGAGTGCGGTATTAAACTGGGAACGATCGTTCAGAGTCCGATGGAGGGCTTGTTGGCTTACCATAATCAATAAATAATGAATCATGGCATTTGAGAAAATAACGGAGCAACCTTCGCTTTACAACGATTTGGAGAAGAAATCGGTGCGTGAATTGCTGGAAGATATCAATACAGAAGACCGGAAAGTGGCCATAGCCGTTCGGCAAGTGCTTCCGCAAGTCGAGAAATTGGTGGAACGCATTCTGCCGCGGATGCAAAAGGGGGGCCGACTGTTCTACATCGGGGCAGGCACCAGTGGACGGTTGGGTGTGTTGGATGCTTCGGAGATCCCCCCGACATTTGGCGTTTCCGAAGGGCATATCATCGGATTGATCGCCGGTGGCGACCGAGCGCTTCGGCATGCAGTCGAAAATGCCGAAGACGATACGGCGCAGGGATGGAAGGATTTGCAAGCTTATTGCATAAACAATTTGGATACGGTCGTGGGTATTGCGGCATCCGGCACCACTCCTTATGTGGTAGGAGCCTTGCACGAAGCAAGGATGCACGGCCTGTTGACAGCTTGTATCTGTAGTAATCCGGACTCGCCGATGGCGAAAGAAGCAGAAATTCCGATCGAGATGATCGTAGGTCCGGAGTTTGTGACAGGAAGCTCTCGTATGAAATCAGGAACAGGGCAGAAGATGATTCTGAACATGATCTCGACCTCTGTCATGATTGGCCTGGGCCGTGTCAAAGGGAACAAGATGGTAAACATGCAGCTCACCAACAAAAAACTGGTGGATCGCGGCACACGGATGATCATCGACGAGACAAACCTCTCCTATCCGCAAGCCGAAGCACTGCTTCTTCAGCATGGTTCCGTCAAAAAGGCACTGGATGCTTACCGAAACCATCCCACAACAGATTGAGTTTGTGCCGAGAAAACTGCAGTTTCATGCCGAATAAACTGCAGTTTCCTACCGAGAAATTTTTTAAAAACAGCCCACTCTTATTCCGCTTTCAACCCACGGGCCGGATTATTCTCCACGATCCTTTTCACATTATAGGCCGAAACAGCCAATGTAACGACTATGATCAAGCAGAAAATGGCTGCGAACATGATCCACGAAAGTGTTGCTTTTTCGGCAAACTGCTCTTGCCAACGAAGTATCGTTTGCCAAGCCAAAGCAATGCCCAGTAGGGTAGAAGGCAGAGCAATCTTGGCAATATCGCCCAGGAAGATCTTCTCTATGTCGCTCAGCAGTGCACCGTTGATGCGCCGGATGGCAATCTCTTTCTTTCGGCGGTTCACCTCGTCGGTTGTATAACCTACCAACCCGATGAAGACAATGATGAGAATCACTCCTCCGCCAATCGAGACAGCATCGCGGAAATTCTTGATGTTTTCGTAGGTGGCCAGCAACTCATTCTTGTAACTGTAGGCATGAATTTCTTTGTCGGGTGCAATGGATTGCAACGTTTGCTCTACCCGCTGAATGGCTTCCGGCGATATTTTGTGGAATTTGATCAGATAATACCCCCATAAGATCTGCGGCGAGTAAAAAAGTGCGATGGGCGACGTGTTGTATGTTTGCATGGTCCCAATCCGATAATCTTCGAACACCCCACAGATTGTCAGTGCTTTTCGGTTGTTAGAGTGTTCCGTTATGATGACCCGTTTGCCGATCGGGCTCCCTTTCCATCCGGCCGTCTCTTCCATTTTCTTTACAAAGCTTTGGCTGATCATCACCTCTTCGTCACGATTCAGATTCGGGGTGAATGTATGGCCTTCGACAAGCCGGAGCCCCATCACCTCGAAAAACCGGTCGCCTACATAGAACTGATCCGCACATGAGAACAGTATTTTGTGGTCATCAGTCAGTTGCACACTATTTCCGCTCGTCGGATTGAAAGGCAAGGAGCAGGCATAAGTGACTTGTGCTACCTCCGGCAAACGCTCCAACTCTTGCAGGGCTGTTTTGCGCTGGGTCGAATCCAGGCTGTTGACAGCTGCGAAAGCAAGATTGTCAAATTCATATCCGGGAGTGTCTTTGGTCAGCAATGAATATTGGAGATTCAACGAGAACAGGAGAGATATCAGAAAGCCGGCTGCCGTGAATTGGATGAACAACAACCCCAATTTCCAAAACCGTTTCGACTCGCGGTAGTGGCGAAAGGCAGAGGCCACCGGGATGCGTGCATAGAGTGTGCCCGGCAATATGCCGGTAACCAGCAGAATAAGAAGGCAGACCCCCAGTAGACTCCACATGCTTTTGCTCAGCATCAGATCCCAAATAGGTGTTTCAACCAGCCGTTCGATGAGTCCGCGGAAGGTGAACAAGAGCAAGATGGCAATCATCAGTGCAATCGTTACATGTACGAACGCCTCGGCAAATACGAGACGGATGATATTTTTTTCATTGGCTCCGTAGCATTTTCGGATGGCCACCTCTTTGGATCGTCCGACAAGGGTAGAGACCACAATCAGAATATAGTTCATCACGGCCACAAGAATCAGGGCAAACGCTATCAAAGAGAGCATCAAAACCATGCTTTTTACCTGCTTATCTTTGCTGTGTTCTTCCATAAGCGGATAGAATGTATGCTCCAATGTAACGCCTATTTCTTTCATCTCTTCGACAGGAAGATAGGTGTTGACATAGTTTTCCATCTGAGCGTCAAGCGAAGCAATGTCGGTCCCTTTCCGCAATTTCAGAAAGGCCAGGTAGCGATCGTTTCCGACAAGATTCATCGATCCGTCAGGAATGAAGTTGCTGATGGAGGGCATTGAGATCAAAATGTCGAAATCGATGACGCTGTTTAGCGGAAATTTTTTGAAAACGCCGCCAATCGTGAGCATTTCCTTGCTCGCTTCGTCAAATGAAAAACGCTTGCCGATGACATCGCCTCCGATCTTTTCCGCCAGCTCGTCGGATACCATGACGTACATGGGGCGTGACAATGTCTCTTTGGCATCGCCTTGCAGTATCGGGCGGCTCAAGATATCGAAGAAACAACTGTCGGCCAAAGCCGCGTTCCCTGCTAACTTTCTCTTCGAATCGCTCAGTGTCAGGTTACCGCTTATGACGGGAGTCAGACGGGTGGATGTCTCGATTTCCGGCATTATCTCGCGCAAGCGGATGGCCGTCCCTCCGGGCACTGACGAATACTCTTTGAGTTCATTGTTCTGAACGCTCTTCTCATAGATCCGATAAATACGATTGGCATCGGGATAGAAGTCGTCATACGACTGTTCGAAGCAGACCTTGGCTATCAAAACCAACCCGACCGCCAGCCCGATGGCCAGCGAGATAATTTTCATATAGTTGTGGCGTCCTTTCTGATTCAGCGAACGGATGGCCAATTCGATATGTCTCATTTCTGTTTTTTACTGCAAAATTAATATTTCATTGTTCTTGTAGGCTTCGTAGCTGGATACGATGACTTTCTCGCCCGGTTCAAGACCTTCCAGCACTTCGTAGTATTGAGGATTCTGCCTTCCTATCTTGATTTTCCGACGATATGCTTTCTTTCCGTCGGCATCTACGACGAAAATCCAGTTGCCGCCCGTGCTCTGAAAGAAGGTTCCTTTCGGGATGATGATGGATTCTGTAGGTTGTCCGAGCTCTAAGTTGATGTAATATGTTTGACCGGTCCTGATGTTGTCCGGACGTTCACCCTTGAAGATGAAGTCTGTTCGGAACTTTCCGTCTCGCACCTCGGGGTATACTTTCCGAACTGTCAGCTCAAACTGTGTACTTTGACGGTCGAACGAGGCAGAAAGGCCCGGTTTGACACGGTCGATATAGTGCTCGTCTATCAAAGCTTCTATCTTGTAGTCCGACAAATCATTGACTTGTCCCACCTTCTGCCCGGGCGAAATGTTTTGTCCCAGTACGACATCCAGCAGCCCCAGCTCGCCATCGATTTGCGAGCGGACGTTGAGGTTTTCTTTCCGTTCATGGATCAGTTGGATGTTTCGTCGCATATTTGCCAAACTCCCTTCCAACTCTTCCATCTGAATACGTCGAGAGAGAGAGTCTTGCGACAGCTTCTTGACAACCAATTCATACTTGCGGGCCGCCAAATCGTACTCTTCTTCTGCTTTCAGATACTCCTCTTTGGCAATCAAATCCTCCTTGTATAGCTGCTTTTGCTGTTCGAATGATCGGCGGGCCCGGCGCATTTCCATGGCATACTGTACACGTTCTGTCTCGTTGCTCAACTTGTCCTGTTCCATGGTGACCTGCGTGTTGCGCAAGAAGTTCTGCTTTTCTGCCAACTCGGCCTCGGCATTTAGAATTTGTAGGTCGAGGTTGGAGTTGGAGAGTCGGATGATGATGTCTCCTTTCTTGACATGACTTCCCTCTTCCACTACCTTTTCGCGGACGATTCCACCCTCTTCCGGGCTGAGTTGTACGACCGTTATGGGCTGAACTTGTCCATCGACGCGGACAAAGTCGTTGAATTGTTCTTGCTTTACCTCGCCGATATTCAAACTTTTCGCCTCCACTTTGAGCGTTGAAGCATGGTTGCCGAACAGGATGCCTCCGATAAGAACCGCCAACACGATTCCGATTCCGATATAGGGGAGGTGTTTCTTTTGTATCCCTTTTTTCTTTTCTAACTGAATATCCATATGATTCGATTTTTTTGTTTTCGCTTTTGTCTATACTTTATTTGTCGTTTTTGTTCAATAGAGCGGAATACCCTTGTAGTAGTCTACCAATTTGCATTTCATCAGATACATCAGTTGCTTCTGAAGCAGGTCTGCTTTGGATGAAAGCAAGGTCGAGGCGCTGTTCTGCACATCCAGCGGACTCATCAAACCCTCTTCATATTTGCGTTTGGTGATGGTATAGGCGATGCCGTCCGACTCGACTTTCTTCTGCATTTGGATAGACTCTTTGGCATATCCTTGCCGATCCATCACCGATTGCTCGATAGCTGTCTGCAGTTGGCGGAGCACCTCCGTCTTGTTTTCTTGAGCGATCTTTAAGCTGTTGTGCGCTTTCCGAACGTTGGTCACCCGACTCAATCCGTCGAACAACGGAAAGGAGAGTGAAAAACAGAAGTACTTTCCCAAATTGTTGGAGAACTGATCGTTGAATGCTACCGCTTGATAGTCGGCACTCAAGTTCTTGAAATAGTTGGTAGATAGGCCCGCATAGAAATAGATGGTAGGAAGCAATTTCCCTTTATTGATGCGGTATTCATATTTCGATTGCAGCCATTGAAAATCCGCTTGCCGAGCCGTTGAATTGTGGTTACAGGCATAATCGAAGATTTCTGCAATATTTTCCACCGCAGTCAGATAATCCATTGGGGGAATCACCGTGTCGATCTTCAGACAACTGTCCGTCGGAAAGTTCATCGACTCCTTGAGTTGGATCATCGCCGTGTTGTATAAATTGGTCTGATGTGTCAGTGAATAGTCATCGGCTGCCGCTTGTGCTTCGAACTGGGCCACGTCTGCCCGCCCTTTTTGTCCTAACTCTGCCTGCCGGCGTGTCTTGTAAAGTGTGCGGTTGCTCTCCTCCAATTTCTCTGTTGCCATCCGGATGGTTCCTTGATAATAGAGAGCATCCAGGTAATATTGCATGGTTTTCAGAGCCAAATCCTCTTTCGCCTTTTCAATATCGTTGAGGCCCATCCGTCGGTTCGACTTACTCATGAGCCATTGGTTGATGAGTTGTCCGCCCGTAAAGATCGGAATCGAGAGCGATGCACCGTAGGAATTATTGAAAGTAGAGACATTGCTGTAGGTGTTCGTCTCGGGGTCGATTGTACGTCCATAGTTATATTGTGCCCCTATCGTTGCGTTGGCAGCGGGAAAGAACGAGGCTACGGCGGCATTGCGGTCGGCCTCGTACGAATCAGCCCGGTATATTGTCTTCTTGACCGACGGACTGTTCTCGACAGCATATTTCATGCAATCTTCCAATGTCCATCTCTTCTCTTGGGCATAGGCTGTTGTCATCCATCCGAGAGTCAGCAATATGAGTGAATAGCTTCTTTTCATCTTTGTTTATTTGTTTTCTCGTTTTATTTCAAACAAAGAGTGTGCCAATATTGTTAATGTGTTGTTTGTCAGAATTTTGCTATTATAAAGAGAAATAGAGTATGTCAAAAAATTGGACACTGTTGTCTAATTATTTGACAGGCGGAAGCATGATTTTTCAAGCACATCATAGATGTTTGGTAACAACGTGGGGAGATAGCAAAAAAAGATGCCGAACATTTTATAAAAAGCTCGGCATCTTTTTCCAATTTGTTCGGCACCATTTTTTGAAAAGCTCCCCATCATTTTCGGGAAGCTTTTCATCCGATGGTTTTATTGTGGCAAGATGGTAAATCCAAAGTTATAGTCTTTGTTGGCTGGCAACGTATACTGCGGATCAGGACGTGCTCCCCAACTGTCGTAACCGCCGACACCTTGCTGTTGCAAGTCGATACAAACCTCGACGAAGTCTTGAGGAACGACGTCGTTGATGTGGTGCTGACGACGCAATACATTCTTGGCAGCCTCTTCGTTGTGGTTGGCTACCTCTTCAGGGGTGAAGTTGTTCCACTGCCGTGGCAATGCTGTTTGCTCTTCAGCATCGAAGTTTTCGATGGAGTTGCGCAGTGCATTGAACTCAATCATCTCGTCTGCCACTATCTTCAACCCTTTCCCTTTGGTTGAATTGACCGCTACCCAGCGTGTATCTGTGTGGTGTCCGTTTTCCTGTGGGCGAACATACGGATAATAGAGATCGTTGGCGTTTGCTTTATACAAGCCCACCATTGTCCCTGCTTTTCTGTCGGCATAGTTCTCCTCCGGGCCACGACCGAAGTAAGATACTTGATCCATACCGGCCGGCATGCGGAAGCGGAGGCCGATACGCGGCACCGTCAGCTTCGAAGCCTCCTTGCGGGCGGCTTCACGTCCCGGTGTAAAGGTGGCCATGCGGGTAGCTTCAGAGAGTTCCGTCGCGTTTTCTTTCATCTCTGTTGAGGTGAAATGAGCTGCCACATGGACAGCGCCGCTTGGGTAGACGGTATAGTCTACGATGTAGAGATTACCGGCCGGAAGCAAATAGTTGACATGTACCAACGCATTCTTGCCGTCCATCTTGACAGACGCATCAGAGATATGGAAATCTTTGCTGCTCTGTTTCCAAATTTGTTCGCGTTTAGGTTGGTTATTGCCATAATCATTGTCGGTCGGAGCACGCCAGAAGTTAGGCTGAAGTCCGAAGCCATCGCTGAAATATTCGGTACCATTTACGCTGTAAGAGGTTACCAGGCCGCTCTTCTTGTTGAAGACGAAATTGACTTTCGAGGAAGAAACAGTCAAATCATCGCCATTTTCTTGTACGGCCAACTGAGGACCGGCGGTCTTGATCGAACCTTTTTCCGTGTCGATCGGCAAGCGGAACTGCTCGTTTGCAATCACATGGTTGGCAGGAACCAGTCCCTCTGCCTTGATGGAGACAACTTTGAAGTTGACGAAGTACTCCGTGTCGGCCATTGGCTTCAAGCCTGCTACGTTTACGTTCAGTTCTTTGCTGCTTTGTGGCTCGATGTCCATTGTCGTTTTGCCTGAGCGAACCACTTTGCCGTTGGCTTTTACTTCGTAAACGATCTGATATTCTTTCAGGTTCTTGAAGTAGAAACGGTTGAATACCGAGAACTTGCCGTTGGCCAGGTCGTTGGCTGTGATCGCAACGTCTTGGTATACATATTTCACTTCTGCCATGGCCGGGTGCGGATTGCGGTCCGGATTGATCAAACCATTGCAGAGGAAGTTGCCGTCGCTCGGGGCATTGACACCGTAATCACCTCCGTATTTGTAGAAAACACGTCCATTACTGTCGGTTGCTTCAATACCTTGGTCCACCCAGTCCCAGATGAATCCGCCTTGCAGGTTGGGATATTTGTAGATGGCATTCCACTGGTCCAGCAAACTTCCGGTAGAGTTGCCCATGGCATGCGCATATTCAGATGGAACGACCGGGCGGTCGCTGCCCTTTTTACCGATCTCTTCGAACCATTGTGCGTCAGGATATTGCGGAACATACATGTCGGTGTTCCACTCCCATAAAGCCCGTTCGTAGTTGACCGGGCGGTTCATTCCTCCTTTTTCCTTGTTCTTGATAAAAAGATAAGTCTGGTAGAAATTGTAACCATTGCCGGCTTCGTTACCCAACGACCAGAAGGTGACGCAAGGATAGTTCTTGTTTCGCTCGTACACATTCTCGGTTCTGTACAAATGCGGTTTGAGCCATTCCGGGTTGTTTCCCAAGGTTCCTCCTTTGTCCAGCTTGTAATACATGCCATGCGACTCGATGTTCGCCTCATCATATACGTACAAACCATATTCATCGCACAGTTCGTAGAAACGGCGGTCTTGAGGATAGTGGCAGAGGCGGACGGCATTCAGGTTGTTTTGCTTCATCAACTCGAAATCTTTACGCATCAATTCCTCCGTCATATAGTGACCTGTTTTCGGATTGTGTTCGTGGATGTTGACTCCTTTGAACTTGACCGGTTGGCCATTGACGAGGAAAACAGGGTAAGGCTTGCCGTTGGCGGCTTTCTGATCCAACTGTTTCATTTCGAAACGGCGGAAGCCAACGTGGTAAGGGATGACCTCCGTTGTCTTGTCTCCTTCCTTGATGGTCATCAACAAAGTGTACAGATTCGGAAATTCTGCGCTCCATGCTTCCACTTCAGGCAGTGTTGTTTCGAAAGAAGCGGTGGTTGGGCTTGTCGGACTCACCCACATATCGGACGAGCCGTTAGCAATTGATTTTCCGTTCTTGTCGAGCAACTCATAGGAAACAGTCAGGTTTTTGGCCGTTTCTTCGTGATTTTTCAAGTCAACGGCCAAGCGGAAAATACCTTTTTGATAACTGTCATCCAATGTAGAGACCACCCGGAAATCCTGTATGGATGCTTTGGGTTGCGACCAAAGGAAGACATCACGTTCGATACCGCTCATGCGCCAAAAATCCTGACACTCCAAGAATGAGCCGGTACTCCAGCGGAAAATTTTCAATGTCAACGTGTTTTTCCCCGGTTTAAGGTATTTGTTCAGCAAGAACTCGGCCGGGTTCTTCGAATCTTCATTGTATCCAACTTCCTGACCATTGAGATAAACATAGACACCCGACTTGGCTCCGGCGATATGAAGATAGATATCTCGTCCGTCCCAATCGGATGGAATTTCAATATCTCTTCGGTAAACGCCCACCGGATTGGCTTCCGGCAACAGAGGAGGCTGCGGGTTGCGGGGCTTGAACTCGTATCCGTGGTTGGTGTAGATCGCCACGCCGTATCCCTGTACTTCCCAGTTTCCGGGCACAGTGATGTCATGCCATGACTCGGTGTCGGCACTTGGGTCGGTGATGTTCTCGGGAAGATTCTTGTAAGAATCGGTGAAATAGAATTTCCATGTACCATTCAGTAACTGATAGTACGGACTTTTTTCATAGCGAAGGGTAAGTGCTGCCGATTTGTCCGGGTAGCTCATGAATGCGCTTCGTGGCGATTCTCTGTTTACTGCCACCGTTTGAATGTCTTGCCAGTAGGGAAGGCATTGCGAAGTGGTCGTGTTTTCCGCAAAGGCCGGCTCACTCGTGACCATACCACAGCCCAATACTCCACAAAGAAAGGCTGTTTTGACGATTAGTTTCATATACTATAATTTAGTGTTAAGGAAGTCCGTCGCAGTTGTTGTCTGCTGTTTCGGATTCAGGATTAATATTGTTGTTGTTATCTTGCTGCAAAGTAAGAGCTGTTTTGAGCTGTTTCCTGGAAGGCCAACACACCGGCTTGGCTCAATTCAACGTTCATTTCGTTGCCGTTTGGGAGATACATGACCACCTCTTTCTCGTTGTTGTATTTCAAAAGCTTGTAGCTGTTCTCTCCGGCATTGACATTCCAACTGTGGTCGTCTGCATTGTACACCAGATCCAATTCCGCTTTTTCTTCGCCCTCCTTCTCGATGTGGTACCCGTTTGCGGTGGTTTCTACCGTATAGGTGCCATCTTGTGTCCGGATGGTCTCGGTTTTTCCGGCATCGGCTACAGGATTGTCGCCACTCCAGAACTCGATTGAGTTCAAAACCAAGATATCTGCAATAGCAGTGATTTCATAAACAGGGATAATGTGGAAGGCAACGAACACCAACTCGTTGACGAATTTGCTGTTGATACTCTGGTTCCATGCCAAAAGCTTGTTGGTCAATCCGAAAGAACCAATGCACGAAGAGAATGTCAGGCAGCTTGCCAGCGAGGCAGCCACCAAGATTGTGATACTTTTTTTCTTCATGAGTAATAAATATTTAGATGTTAAATATCTGCGAAGATAGAAAAATCTTTTATCTGTTGTATCTTTGCAGCGCATTTAATAGGAATAAAATATGATTTCAGTTGAAGGTTTACGGGTAGAATTTGGCGGATTCACTCTTTTTGATGACGTCTCTTTTGTAGTAAATAAGAAAGATAGAATCGCTTTGGTGGGCAAGAATGGAGCCGGAAAATCTACTTTGTTGAAGATTTTGGCGGGATTACAGTCTCCGACGGGTGGGAGTGTCAGCATTCCGAAAGAGACCACAATCGGGTATCTGCCGCAGCACATGCAACTGAAAGACGAACGAACTGTACGCGAAGAAGCTGAGTTGGCATTCGGACATATCCATGAAATGGAGCGCGAGATCGAACAGTTGAATCTCGAGTTGGCCGAGCGTACGGACTACGAATCAGAAGCATATCAAAAAATCATAGAGAAATCGACGCACTTGGCCGAGCAGTTTCAGATGGCAGGGGGCAACAATTATCATGCGGAATTGGAGCGCACTTTGCTGGGATTGGGCTTTCGGCGCGAGGATTTCGACCGTCCGACGCATGAATTCAGCGGAGGATGGCGTATGCGTATCGAGTTGGCCAAGTTGTTGTTGCAACGTCCTGACGTGTTATTGCTCGACGAGCCGACCAACCACTTGGATATTGAATCTATCCAATGGCTCGAGAATTTCATCATGACTCGGGCCAATGCCGTCATTTTGGTATCGCACGACCGTGCATTTATCGACAACACCACCTCGCGGACTATCGAGATTGAGTTGGGGCATATCTATGATTACAAGGTGAAATACTCCGACTATGTGGTTTTGCGTAAGGAACGCCGCGAGCAACAGTTGCGGGCTTACGAGAATCAGCAGAAGAAGCTGGCGGATACCGAAGCGTTCATTGAACGGTTTCGTTACAAAGCTACCAAATCAACCCAGGTGCAGTCGCGCATCAAACAGTTGGAAAAGATTGACAGGATAGAGGTGGATGAGGTCGATACGGCCATGCTTAGCTTGAAGTTTCCGCCCGCTCCCCATTGCGGTCAATATCCGGTTATTGCCGAAGAGGTGGCAAAAAGCTACGGCGATCATCTCATTTTCGATCATGTCGACTTTATCATTCACCGCGGGGAGAAAGTCGCTTTTGTCGGAAAGAACGGAGAGGGAAAGTCAACATTGGTGAAATGTATCATGGAACAGATCCCCTATACGGGCACATTGAAGTTGGCTCAAGGGGTGAAGATCGGCTATTTTGCCCAAAATCAAGCGCAGCTATTGGACGAAAACATGACCGTTTTCGATACAGTCGATTACGTGGCGAAGGGAGATATCCGTACGAAGATAAGAGATATCCTGGGCGCATTTATGTTTGGTGGTGAAGCTTCCGAGAAGAAGGTAAAGGTCCTCTCCGGCGGAGAGCGCAGTCGTTTGGCGATGATCCGCCTATTGTTGGAGCCGGTCAATTTGCTGATTTTGGATGAGCCGACCAACCATTTGGATATGCGTTCGAAGGATGTACTGAAAAATGCCTTGAAGGAGTTCGACGGAACAGTGATTGTCGTATCCCACGATCGCGACTTTTTGGATGGATTGGTAACGAAAGTTTACGAGTTTGGCAACCAACGTGTCGTAGAGCATTTGGGAGGAATCTATGATTTCTTGGAGAAGAAGAAGATGGCGAACCTCCGCGAATTGGAAATTTCAGCCAAGACAAACCCTTCAGCGACAGATGTTCAGGAAGAACAGACGGAAGGAAAACTCTCCTACGAAGCACGAAAAGAGCAGAACAAGGTGATCCGAAAGATGGAACGTACCATTGCCGAGACAGAAAAACGGATCGAAGAGTTGGAAAGCAAGATAGCCGGGATCGAGGAGAAGCTGGCTACTCCCGACGGTGCTTCGGATGTCTCTCTTTATACGACCTATTCCGATTTGAAGAAGTCCCTTTCCGAAACGATGGATCTTTGGACGGAGCAAACCATGGAGTTGGAAGAGCTGCAAAAATGATGCCGAGCTTTTTTGAAAAAGCTCCCGAGCATTTTTTGAAATCATGCCGAGGAAAATAGAAAAGCCATTGCACCTTTTTCAGGAGGTATGCAATGGCTTTTTTGTGTCTGTTACCGATCAATCCCGATTGGAGTAGTACTTCATGAACTGACACCGCTCGTAGTGTGACGGATCGGTTATATTGGAATAGTTCAATTTACCGATGAATTGCCGGAGTGTCTCGTAATGGCTCTGGTGCATCCACTCCTCGATGCAAGTGGTGATTTGCGAGATCAGCTCAGGGCCATGCGTATAGATGGCACTGCACATTTGCACGGCCGAGGCTCCTGCCAGCAAGCATTTGATGACCCCTTCCCAATCGTGTACTCCTGTGGACGAAGCGATATCCAAATGAGGTATCTTCCCTGAGATGATTGCTGTCCAGCGCAAAGTCTCACTTAGGTCGGAATGGTGGCTGAACACGTTGCCCGATACGATCTGTTGTGTGTTGAGGTCAATGTCGGGTTGGAAGAGACGGTTGAACAACACGACACCTGCTGCTCCGTTGGCTTTCAGCTGATGGACCAAAGCGGGGAGGTTTGACGTGAATTTGCTCAGTTTGACGGTGACAGGGATCGTAACATGTTCCTTCACCTTCTTCAAGATTTGCACATAGCGCTGCGCCAAAGCTTCGTTCGTGCCGTCGATGTCTGTTTCCAAAGCAAATACATTCAGTTCGATAGCATCGGCACCTGCTTCTTGCAAGTGGGCAGCCCATTCGGTCCATGTTCCTGCCTGATAGCAGTTTATGCTGGCTATGACGGGGATGGAACAGCGTGCTTTCGTGTCGCGAATAAGGGTCAGATAGCGTTCTGTTTCGTTGGCTTTTATATATTGATGGAGATAGTCTGCTGCTTCGGGGAAGTCCGATTCTTGCAGCAGCGCGTTGCTGTTTGCCGTGATCTGCTCTTCAAACAGTGATTTGAGCACGATGGCTCCGGCTCCCGCCTTTTCAAATTCCAGATTTCGCACGGCACTGTTGGTCAGCCCCGAACTACTTACGATTATGGGGGACGGCAATGTCAGTCCCGCATATTGGGTTTTCTGGTCTTCCATATTTATTCGTTTTATTTGACGTCTACTTTACTTGCAGGTCAATATTCCCGTTCGCCGAAGATATAGGTCCCGACGCGGATCATATTGCTGCCCTCTTCGATGGCGGTTTGATAGTCATGACTCATCCCCATCGACAAGGTATTGAAACATTCTGTGCCTTTGAATGCGGTGCTTCTCAGCTCGTCGAAGAGGCTTCGTACCTGTTGGAATTCAGCTCGTACTTGCGTTTCGTCGTCTGTCAACGAGGCCATTCCCATCAATCCACAGATCTGTAGGTGCGGAAGGTCGGGCAGTTGGCGGACTAACTCGCGGCATTCGTTGATACTGAATCCGTGCTTTGTCTCCTCTTGCGCCACATGAATCTCGAGCAATACCCGGATAATGCGTTCGTTTTTGGCGGCCTGTTTCTCTATTTCATTCAAAAGCTTGAGGGAGTCGACACTATGGATCAGGTGAATATAGGGTGCGATCTCCTTCACTTTATTGCTTTGCAGCGGACCGATGAAATGCCATTCGATGTCGTTGGGCAGCACTTTTGCCTTGGCTCCCAGCTCTTGGGCACGACTTTCTCCAAAGATTCGTTGTCCTGCATCGTATGCTTCTTTCAAGGCTTCAACGGGGTGAAACTTTGAAACGGCCACCAGCGTGACGCCTTGCGGCAGAGACGCTTTCAACTCTTGGATACGTTTGGCGATACTCATGTAATAGTCTCCTTTCTTCTGTGTCGCTTATTGTTGGTTGGCGGCCTGTTGTTTCTGTTCGGCAATCAGCTCTTCGCCTGATTTGGGTGCGGATGGTATGCTGTTGGCATCGAACGGAAACACATCCATCAACATGGTTTCTGCTACGGAAGCGATTGCATAGTCGGCCATTGTTCCCTTCATTCCTTCTTCGAGAACGGCGATTGCCTCTTTCAGTGTGCAAGCTTGTGCCAGCATGTTGGTTGCTGTTTTTTTCTCTTTGCCACTCTTTTCGTCGAGTGTGATGAAGTTTACTTTGAATTTATAGTAGCGGTCGCCATTTTCGTTGGAGAAGATTTCTGAGATACGGGCACGTTTGATGTCGGCCACCGTGAATTCGCCGGTGATGAATGGGCGGATCTCTTCGATGATGCGTGCTTCTGCTTCTGTGAAAGAGAGTGCATCCACCAAATAGGGTTCCGTCACTTTCTTCTGCATTCCGTTTTCCAATACTTTATCGTATGATACTTTACATTCGAACCAATTGTGCATTGTTTTACTTTTTTTGTTGTTCTACTTGCAAAGATACGGAAAAGAAATGAATTGTAAAATAGGTTTTGGTGGCTTTGTCGCCGATCAATGTCATGCGCCAGGTGATAAACCCGGCATTTTCAGCCGAGGGTTATCCTCTGTTTTTTCCTCCGAAAGATGTGTGACAACGCCGGATGGCAGCCACTTCGTCGGATAATCAGGTGGGGTGCATAGATCGTATGGTCAGATCTATGCACCTGTTCCCGAACACTCTCTCTTGCAGTTTCCAAATAGTCAGATGCGTTTCCTTTTGGATTTGCTGCATGGCGGAGAGAAAAATATGTTTTTTCTTCTGCAAAGCGAGCGTTACTCTTCGTCGGCAAACATCGGATCCCACGCCGGAAGACGGGTAGGGGTCTGCTTCAATACGCTTTTCACTTTGTCGGTAATGTATTTCTTGTCTACCACGAGGCGGAACATATATTCATTAAACCACTCGTCGGTCATGATCAAGTGTCCGCCGTTCGCACCCGGTCCCCAACTGTTTTCCACCATCCATTTCTTTGGTTTTCCGTTTGAGTCGAGGTCGACTGCCATCAGCGTCATGGCATGCGACGAGCCGCTGGCGAAGGTCCGGATCCTTTCTTTCTTGTCCATGCCGAAGGTGGTGCCCATCAGCGATCCATAGTCGTAGTAGTTGACGTCGAGCATTCCCCGTTCGCGGTCGAAAAACTTACCTACATCGCATGAAAAGTAGAGCATCGTGCTGTCTTTGATCGAGGCGATGGCCATCTGCTTGATCTCTTCGACCGGCAAATTAACGTAGGTCCAGTTCTTTCCGTCGTAGACATGGCGGTCGTAGTCGATTTCATACAGCTTATAATACTCGCGGCTCGGGTCGTTCATCAGCATCACATAGTTGTTTTGCAGATCCTTCCCGATATACTCCTGATAGAAACTTTGCGGGGTGTACTCTTTTGTTTCGACGGGCTTCCCCTGTGCATCTTTGCGGGTCCAGGTGAATTTCGTGGGCGGCTCGCCGAGGGTCAGGGCCAACATGCGATAGACAGTCCCCAACATTTCGGTTTTCTGCTTGTCCAAGTCCGCTGCTTTTGCCCCGTTGGCTGCCTTCTCACGCAGCTCCAAGCCGAACTCTTTCAGCTTCAGGCTGATCAGATTGCTCATGCGGCCGGTACTGTTGCTGCTGAAGGTCTCGACCATCACATCCGACGGCACGACGCCGTATTTCGTCAGCAGGTCCGAAACGCCCGTAAACTGCCCGCCATCGCTCAAAGGGTTCTTGAAAAGCCACTCGACCATCTTGTCGTCCATCGGCTTTTCCCTCGTGTCGATGATTCCTTGCAGGAAGAGGTTGGCCTTTTCGAGCTGATCCCAGAAGAAAGTGTAGTTTTGAGAAAATTGGAATTCGCCCATGCCGTATTTGGCTATTGCTTGCGAACGGAACACATTGAGGCCGGTAAACAGCCAGCAGCGGCCCGACGAGCGCTGGTTGGTGATGCCCTTAGTCTCGACCTTGTTCGAAAAATAGGTGTCCATGTGGTTCAGACTCTCGGCATTGATGGCCAGTTTGTTGATGTCGTTGTTGGCAATGGCGTTGTGGATTGCTTTGTCGGCTGCCGTTCCTTGATACGATTGCTTGATCTGCTGCAGCATCTGTTCGGAGATGCCGCCGTTTCCCTGTTGTGCTTGTGCGGATAGCGCCAGACTTACTGCGCAAGCGGCCATCCATAGATTCCGTTTTCTCATATCGTTTCTTTTTTGTTTTTCAAAAACAAAGATAATGAATTAATTGTACTTTGCAAATATCCACCGACCGATTCGAGGAGGTGAAAAAAACGGTATGCCGATGAATAAAACAACGTTTCGGGAGGTATGAATACAAAAATGCACAGTTTTGAAAAAGTTTCTCCGCATAAAACTGCAGTTCATTCGGCATGAAACCGGAGTTTACTCGGGAGAAAACTTTCCCGAACTGCCGTCTGACGATTCCGTCTCTCCCGACAGCTGCCGGAAAATAGGGTGAAGAAACTATTTCAAAGAGGTGAATATGTCGCAAAGCTTTCTTGCAGAATGAAAAAAAAGTTGTATTTTTGCCGATGATAAATTAACAATAGACAAACAACAGAATCAGTTGTTTACTCATGAATCACTTAATTAAAACTGTATGAAAAAAATTATTTCATTTTGCCTGCTCGCTCTTGTAGCAGTGCTTTCTTTCGGTTGTGAAGAAACGAAAGAATTCTCTTATTACATTAAATCTGCATCGACCGGCATGGGCTACTCGGGTATTGAATCTGTAGACGGTGTAACATCTCCGGTAAGGGTAGCGTATGATGCTATCGTGGACAAATTGATTGAACTCGAAAAGCAATATACGACAGAGTGGCCGGCTAAAGTGGTAAATGACGACTACTCCGCTTCGGATGCTGATGCCAAGGCTCGTTTCGCTGAGTTGAAGAGTGCTTATGCCAAAGTGGAGAGTGAATGCAACGAGATCTTGAAGAGCATCGAAGGCAACGATGATGCTTCGTTCGAAATTTCCGGCCGTTTCTATCTTCAGCGCTTTGTTACGGAGATCGACCAATTCACTTATTCATTCCAACACGGCGAGTAATCATCGGATGACACATATACGGCGGCCGCTTTTGTGATCGACAGAAGCGGCCGTTTTTTGTAAGGAAAATTGTGGAATCGGTTGAAAGATGAATAAAGTATGAAAAAGGAAAAACCGACCGTCGCGGACTCGATTTTTTCTTTTATCTTTGTAAATTATTAAATTAAAGGATTGTTCAATTCACAAACTGTGCAAAAACAGAACGGTTTTATGAGCGAAAAAATAAATACTTATATCGTAAAAGGGGCTTTTTTTAACTTCTTGAGTGCTTCGATCCTGACGATGGCTGCCACGCAATTGGCCACGATCGTCAATGCTATCATCGTCGGGCTTTTCATCTCTCCGGAGGCTCTTTCCGGTATCAACGCATTGATGCCGGTGTGTTGTCTGATGAGTGCTTTGATCGTGCTGTTGTCTGTCGGTACGGGTATCCGCATAGCTCGTCTGATAGGCGACCGTGACATGGAGGGGGTTCATCGGGCTTACGCTTCAGGCCTCATTGCTGTTTTTGTGGCGGGTGGTCTTTATTCGCTCTTTTTGTTTTTGGGTTGCGATAGCATTGTCTCGTTTTTGTGTAATGATGAACGCATAGCTCCTTTCGCAAGGCAGTATCTGCAAGTCTTTGCTTTCGTCCCGATATTGACTGTAATCGCTACTTTCTGGAACTCTTGCATTGAGATTGACGGGCGTCCTCGGTTGGTGAGCCGTATGGTTATCGCCGGCAGTTTGGTCAATGTGGTGCTGTCGCTTCTCTTTATTGGTGTGTTCCACATGGGTGTGGCCGGTTCGGCTTATGCCACCATCTTGAGTCTTGTTTTTCAAATCGGCTTGGAGTGGTTTTTGGGTATGCGAAAAATCGATACATACCGCATACATGGAGTGGCATGGCTGAGGAAATGCAACATTTTGAACGAGATCGGTTGCAATATGCGTGAAGGGTCTGCCATGGCAATTTCGAATATATTGTTTGCCGTATTGACATTTCTTCTCAACAGTATTGTTTTGAATACGACGGGAACAGTCGGAATGAATATATGGTCTATCTGCTTGCAGATTCTGTTGCTTTCGGTGATGATCCTTAGCGGTGTTTGCAATGCCGGGACAAATATCGGGTGTGTCTTGATGGGCGAGCGGAATATCCATGGCGTAGCCTCTCTCCATTCCATCGTTATCCGGCTGTTGGTATTCATTGTCTTGCCTTTTACCTTGCTGATGTTGCTGGCACCTTCGCTTTTCTTGCGCATGTTCGGAGCAAACGAAGAGATGATGCAGGCCGGGGCTGAAAATATCATCCGTATTTTTTCCCTTTGCCTTTTCCCTTTTGCCCTGTTGTTTGTCCGGCAAACCTTCTTTATCATCCTCCAATACTATCTGTTCGGAGCATTGGTCAGCGTGGGAATGGTCATCTCCATCCTGGTAGGGGTGTGGGTTCTCTCGATGGTTTCGCCTGCCGGTTTATGGTGGGGTTTCTCCTTGTCGCTCATCATTTTGAATATGGTTGTCGTTGTTCTAATATGGATGGTTCATCTGAAGAAGAAGGGAACTTCGCCTTTCTCGCTTATACCACTAAAGGATGAGGCCAAGTTTTGGGGCGTTTCATTGCCTTATGAAGAGACTTCACTCCAAAAGGTCCTGGTCGACGGTCGTGCTTTTTTGGAGGAAAACCAAACTGATCCGCGCACCTGCAACCAATGTATGATGATTTTGGACGAGCTGATAAGCAACATCCTCAAGTTTGCCGGCAATAAAAAGAAAGAACAAAACTATGATGTAAGCATCCGTTTGGCGGAAGGGAAGGTAATCATGACCTTGAAAGATGACGGCACCCCCTTCAATCCGACTCTTCCTTCCAACTATCGGGTGGAGGAGCCGAGCGAAGAAGGCCCTATCGGCTTGCTGATGGTGAACAATATGGGGGCAGAACTCTCCTATAAATATATGTATGGCCTGAATGTATTGACCGTTATAATATAATGAAAGACAACGCTTCGTTCCTACTCTTCCCTGACGGAGAAAAAACAGTGCGGACTATTGAAAAGAATCATGCCCATGATTTTTTCCAATGTATTGGACGAAATAAAAAAGGGACTACTGATTTTGAATCAGCGTCCCTTTACTATATTGTTCAGAGAATTATTCCCATTCGATTGTCGAAGGTGGCTTTGAACTGATATCGTAGACTACGCGGTTTACGCCTTTGACCTTGTTGATGATCTCGTTGGATACCTTTGCCAAGAATTCATAAGGAAGGTGAGCCCAGTCTGCCGTCATGGCATCCGATGAAGTAACGGCACGCAGAGCAACGGTGTTCTCGTATGTGCGCTCGTCGCCCATGACTCCTACCGATCGGATAGGGAGCAGGATGGCACCGGCTTGCCAGATCTTGTCGTAAAGCCCCCATTCACGCATCAAAGACATGTAGATGTCGTCGGCATCCTGCAGGATACGAACCTTCTCAGGTGTGATATCTCCCAAGATACGAATGCCCAAGCCAGGACCGGGGAACGGATGGCGTTTGATCAGATGCTCTTGCATACCCAATTGGATACCCACACGGCGCACCTCATCTTTGAACAACAAACGGAGCGGTTCCACCAGCTTCAGGTTCATCTCTTTAGGGAGACCGCCTACGTTGTGGTGGCTCTTGATGGTTGTACCCGTGATGGAGAGTGATTCGATCACGTCCGGATAGATGGTTCCTTGTCCCAACCATTTGATATCTTTCAGCTTTCTTGCCTCTTCGTCGAATACATCGATGAAGCCTTTGCCGATGATCTTGCGTTTCTTTTCCGGATCTGTGACACCGGCCAGCTCGCTGTAGAACTTCTCTTTCGCATTCACGCCGATGACATTCAAGCCAAGGTGTTCGTAATCTTTCAGTACGTTTTCGAACTCATTCTTGCGCAACAGACCATGATCGACGAAGATACATGTCAGGTTCTTGCCGATGGCTTTGTTCAGCAATACGGCTGTTACTGATGAATCAACACCACCGGAGAGGGCAAGGATGACCTTGTCGTTGCCCAATTTTTCCTTCAATTCGGCAACTGTTGACTCGATAAATGATGCAGGGGTCCAATCTTTGGCACATCCGCAGATGTTCAAGAAGTTGTCCAATAGTTTGGTTCCGTCTGTTGAATGGAACACTTCCGGGTGGAACTGTACGCCCCAAGTCGGTTCGCCCTCCACCTTGTAGGCAGCATTGGCCACGTCGTTGGTACTTGCTATGATCTGGAAGGAAGCCGGTAGCTCGGTGATCGTGTCTCCGTGCGACATCCAAATCTGCGATCCTGCGCTGATGCCGTTGAAAAGAGGGTCATTGGCGTCGATGGTTGCAAGATTGGCGCGTCCATACTCTCGGCTGTTCGCCGATTCTACTTTGCCTCCGGATGTATAGGCTATATACTGTGCTCCGTAGCAGATTCCCAAGACGGGGTACTTCCCTCGGATCTGGCTCAAGTCTGCCTTGAAGGCACTTGGATCGTAAACCGAGTAGGGGCTACCTGAAAGGATAACACCTTTCACGTCTGTTGCATCATGCGGGAATTTGTTGTACGGGACAATTTCGCAGTACATGTTCAACTCTCTGACTCTTCGTCCGATGAGTTGCGTTGTCTGTGAACCGAAATCAAGGATGATAAGTTTCTCGTGCATGCAAAATTCTGATGTTAAAATTGTTTCTGCAAAATTAGTGATTATTTTTTGAATAAGCTATATCGTTATTCTTTTTGCCATATTTCCCAAGCGGCAATGGCCTGTAGATGGAGCATTTCGAGGCCGTTTTTGACAATCGCCCCCTGCTCTTTCCCCTTTTTCATGAAGAGCGTCTCTTCAGGATTGTAGACCAAGTCATACAATAGATGGGCCGATGTGAGCTGTTCGTAGGGAATCGGGGCACAGGCATCCACTTTGGGAAACATTCCGAGCGGAGTGGTATTGACGATTACCGTGTACTTTTGCATGAGCTCCGGCGTCAGTTCTTCGTAGGTCAGGCATGATTCCTTGGCCGTGCGGGATACGAACGTCGGTTCGATGCCCAGTTGTTTCAACCCTTGGAAGACTGCTTTCGAGGCACCTCCCGTCCCTAAAATCAAAGCCTTCTTGTGTGAAGCATTCAGGAGCGGACTGATCGAATTCTTGAATCCGATGATATCCGAGTTATATCCCACCAATCGTGGACGATCCGAGCCGTTTTTCTCAAATTTGATGACATTGACGGCACCGATCGCCTTGGCATCAGCGTTCAGATCATCCAAAAAAGGGATGATTTGCTGTTTATATGGGAGGGTTACATTCAAGCCATTCAGTTCAGGATTGTTGTTGATGACGTTGGTGAACCCGTTTATTTCCGGAATTTCAAAATTGAGATATTGTGCGTCGATCTTCTCCGTTTCAAATTTTTGGTTGAAGAAATTGCGGGAAAAGGAGTGTCCTAATGGAAAACCTATTAAACCATATTTTTGCATAATTGATCTGTTTATTTCGTTCCTGTATAGAGAGAGCAGATGCCGAAGGTGAGGGTTTGCGCTTTTGCCTCCTTGAATCCGACCTTTGTCATTAGGCTACGCATGACTTCGCCTTGAGGAACCACCTTGATCGATTCGGGAAGGTAGCTATAAGCCCGTTTCTCTTTCGATATCAGTCGGCCGATGTTGGGGATGACTACCTTGGAATAGATCGTATACAACTGCTTCATGGGGAAATGTTGCGGTGTGGAAAGCTCCAGTACCATCAGATGTCCGCCCGGTTTCATGACGCGGTACATCTCGGAGATACCCTTTTCGATATCCTCGAAATTCCTAACGCCGAAGGCGGCGGTCACGGCATCGAATGAGTTGTCCGGGTAGGAGAGAGCTGTGCAGTCTTGATATTCGAAATGAAGCAGCTCTTGAACTCCTTCCTGTTGGGCTTTTTGCCGGGCGACCTCCATCATTCCTTCCGAAATATCTGCCCCTGTTATCTGTTTTGGATGCAGTTCTTTAGCCATAGCGATGGCCAAATCGCCGGTGCCGGTAGCGATGTCGAGGATCGATTGAGGCGAAAAAGGGCGCAAGAAAGCAATCCCTTTCTTGCGCCATCCTTTGTCGAATCCGAATGAGAGCGTATGGTTCAGCAAGTCATATTTGTCGGCAATCGTGTCAAACATCCGTTTCACTTGGACGCCTTTGTGTTCCTTTTCATTGTAAGGAAGGATATTTTCCGAACCGTACTGCTTCATGTCGTCTCTATTATTTGCGTGATGCCAAATAGGCTGTTACATTCTTTTCGATACGGTCGAGCAGATTGTCGGTCTCCGTCTTCTCGAATGATTCACCTGTGATGTGCTCATAGAGTTCGATATAGCGGTTGCTGATGCTCTCGACAATGGCGGGAGTCATCTCCGGCATTGTCTGTCCTGCTTTACCTTGGAAGCCATTGTCCATCAACCATTCACGAACGAATTCCTTTGAAAGCTGCTTTTGAGGTTCGCCTTTGGCGAAGCGTTCTTCGTAACCTTCCAGGTAGAAATAACGGGAAGAGTCGGGAGTATGGATCTCGTCCATGAGGTAGATCTGCCCATTGTGCTTACCGAATTCATATTTGGTATCTACCAGGATCAAGCCTCTCTTCTCAGCAATTTCAGATCCTCTCTTGAACAATGCCAAAGTATACTTCTCCAACAGTGCATACTCTTCGGGTGTTGCCAATCCTTTTGCCAGGATTTCTTCTTTAGAGATATCTTGGTCGTGTTCGCCGATTTCTGCTTTTGTAGTAGGAGTAATGATAGGTTCCGGGAAACGTTGATTCTCACGCATTCCTTCGGGAAGCTTAACTCCGCAAATTTCGCGGACGCCACTCTTGTAAGCACGCCAAGCACTGCCGCAAAGATAACCACGAACGATCATCTCGACCGGGAATCCTTCGCAACGAACACCGACGGTTACCATTGGATCGGGGGTGGCCAATTTCCAGTTAGGGCAGATGTCTGTTGTAGCATCCAGGAATTTGGCTGCAATCTGGCTTAACATTTGTCCTTTGTAAGGGATACCTTCCGGCAGAATCACGTCGAATGCCGAGATACGGTCTGTAGCTACCATGACCAGTAAATCACTGCCTACGCTGTAAACGTCGCGTACTTTGCCATGATAGACACTCTGTTGTTCTGGAAAATGAAAATCTGTTTTTACTAAAGCTGCTTTCATAACGCTTGATAATTATTTTGTAAGATTGTTTGTCTCTTTTGCAGCGGTCCGTTGTTTGGTCCGGTCGAATTTGTCGTAAGCTTCGACAATTCGCTGCACCAACTTGTGCCGCACAATATCTTTCTTGGTAAACTCAACCCGACCGATACCATCGACTCCCTTCAATACGTTCATGGCTTCCTTCAAACCGGAAGTAGCTGCAGCGGGAAGATCTATCTGTGTCATGTCGCCGGTGACGATCATTTTGGCATTGGTGCCGAGACGAGTGAGGAACATCTTGATCTGGTGTGTCGTTGTGTTCTGTGCTTCATCAAGGATGATCACGGCATCGTTCAGTGTGCGTCCTCGCATGAAGGCCAGTGGAGCAATCTGAATGACGTTGTTCTCCATATATTCCTTCAGTTTGACGGCCGGAATCATATCCTGCAAGGCATCATACAGCGGCTGCAGATAGGGATCGAGTTTGTCTTTCATTTCACCCGGGAGAAATCCCAACTTCTCGCCTGCTTCTACGGCCGGGCGGCTTAGGATGATTTTACGAGCCATCTTGTTTTTCAAAGCTTTGACGGCGAGTGCGATGGCGATGAAGGTCTTGCCCGATCCTGCCGGTCCGGTGGCGAAGACAAGATCATTCTCATCGAAAGCTTTTACCAACAACTGCTGGTTTTCAGTGCGTGCAATGATCGGTTTTCCGTTCATACCGTGAATGATCAAGTTCTCTTGTTTGACAATGGTCGGGCCTTTGCCTTTGACAAGATCAATGATTGCTTCTTCCGACAACATATTGAACTCTTCGCAATACTTTTCTATCTCACGGATTTTCTTCAGGAAGAGTTCTGATTCCTCCTCGTCGCCGATCACTTTCATGACATTTCCCCGTGCGACGATCCGCAGCTTGGGAAATAAGGTTTTGATCAACTGCATATTGCTGTTGTTGACTCCATAGAAGATAACCGGATCTACCGTTTCAAGAATGTATATACGCTCAATCATTCACTTTTGCTTTGTTTACAATATGATGCAAAATTAGAAATAAATTTCAGAAATAGACTTGAAAACCTACCTCTTTTTACCCTTGTTCGTTGCCTTGTTCATTGTCGATCTCCTTTTGCGGCTTGAGCACGACTCCCAAGCTTTTCTTGCCATCCATCTTGATTACGATGGGATCATCGAAATGAACATGCCGCAGATAGGTCGTTTCTTCGACGGCCGGCAGTGCATTCAGATAGGCTTCATCGAACGAACCGTCGTGATTATACGGGTTGATGGTGAAGTAACCCACTCCGAAAGAGGTCAAGTTTTGGAAGAAATGTGTTCCTTGGCTTGGGTCGATGCGGTAATTCTCCAATCCGCATTCCACGATGACGCGTGCATTGCAGATGTGCGGCCATTTGACCGGAATGCCCAACCATGGGTCACTGCTTCCCCAGCGTCCGGGGCCGACCAGGATATAACTCTTGTCCGTTCCGGTGAATTGTCGGTTCATTTTCTCTATCTCGTATGCTACCGATTGGTTGTTGGAGGCGTTGAACGATTCGCTTTTGACGTAGATGAGGTCATGTACATCGTTGGAAATACCATGTCCCAGCACACTTTTCGACGAGAGAATGGTTGATTCTTGCGGCACAAGTGTCAGATCCTCTTCCATCACCTCCTTGTTGTCAACGATCGGTCTGATCTGCAATAGGAAGAAAGAAGCCTTGTGTGGATCCTCTCTGTTTAGGTTGACGGCAAACTCTATTTCGATGGGGCGCCCCATTTCCTCCTGACCAATCTTCAGAATCTGGTCAAGCGTCTCCGCCAAGGGGAAGACATCATGCTGCAGAATATTGACGAACGAAATGATTTTTCGCCCGCCGGGATAGTATCCGTCGCGGATGATCATGTCATACGGATCATAGGTCGAGACGATATAGCGCAGTGAACCGTCGGCATCTGCCTCTTTGATGGTCAGTTTCTTCAGGTTGAAAGCATCGTTTACAGAGAAATGATCGGCCATTTTCTCGTCACTCAAATCCAAAGCATAGAAACGCGTCTGCGTCTCTTTCAGCGCAAAGTCGAGCGAGCTCATCTGCAAAATACTATGCGGATGCAATGGCGAGAAGCGGAGCGTCACGCCTCCGTCCACGATATACTTGCCCAATCCGAGGGCGATGTTGGCAATACCGTCTTCCGCCTTCTCGTTACCGATAGGGTAGAAGTTCAGCGAACGTGCCACCCCTGATATCGTCGGATAGAAATGGTCGCCATAACGAGTGCCGACCACTTCCTGCAGTACGACGGCCATCTTCTCTTGATCGATCAGATTGGAGGTGGCAGTCATGTAGGCTTTGCTGTCATGATAGAAGACCGATGCATAGACTGCCTTGATCGCATCGCTGACATTGCGCAACATCTCATACTTGTCGTCCGATTTAGGAACCATATAGGTGGAGTAGATTCCGGCAAATGGCTGGTAGTGTGAATCCTCCAACAAGCTCGACGAACGGACAGCAACGGGCCCTTTGACCACGTCGAAGAACGCCATCAAGTCCTCTATCAGGCGTGTCGGCAGGCTGGCACGCAGAAAATATTTCAGGATTGTCTCGTCGTCGGTATCGGCCAAGGCGATTTGGAGTAGCTCATTTGTCTCCATGAACTCATCGAAGATATCGGTGCAGATCACGACTGTTTTCGGTATGTTGATCAGGAAATTCTCACGTTCCAGCTTGGGATAGCGCTTGATCATCGCCCCGATGAAAGCGAGACCACGCCCTTTTCCTCCGAGAGACCCGTTGCCGATACGTGCGAAATTGCTGTATTCGTCGAATCTGTCTTTCTGATAGATGGCCACGACACCCGAGTTTTTCATGCGTCTATACTGCACGATCAGGTCAAAGATCAGCTTCCGTGCCTCGTTCATGTCCTTATAGTCGCTCACGTCAATCTTCTTTAGTACCTCGGCTGGCGGGAACATGGCCCGTGAATAGAAGAAACGGGAGAAATGATTACGGCTCAAGTGGTAGACAAGTGAGTCGTCAGGTATCTTGAACACCTTCTTTTGCAGATCTTTCAAATCCTTGATTCGCATTACCTCCTTTTTTGTTTTCGGATCGATGATGACGAAATCGCCGAATCCGAAACGCTCCATGATCTTCTTTCGCAAGTCTTGAGGATAGCTTTTCGAGTTCTTGTCGATGAACGATGCACCCAACTCTTCGGCATAGATATGGTTGGCCGATTCAGATGATTCGAGAATGAAGGGAATGATTCTCCCCGTCTTACGGACATATTGTCCGAATTTGTAACCGGCATATGGGTCCTTCACGTTGTCGTGCATGAAGCTCATGTCGGAGATGATTCCCAATATATTGTTTTGATACTGTTCGAATATGCGGACTGCCTCCTCGTAAGTGCGGGCCAACTTGATCTTAGGGCGTCCGCGCATACGCAATGTTTTTTGGTGGTCGTTCAGTGCTTCTTTGGCAAACTCCTGACTCTGTTCGAGAACGAACTTGTAGAGATGTGGCAAGGCTGAGGAGTAGAAACGGATGGAGTCCTCAACCAGGAGGATAATCTGCACACCGACGCTAGCCACATCGTGTGGGGCATTCATCTTGTCCTCGAGCAGTTTGATGATGGCCATCAGCAATTCGGAATTTCCTAACCAACTGAAGACATAGTCGATAACACTCAGATCCTCATTTGCCAGCCGTTTGGACACCTCCTTCGAGAAGGGAGTCAGCACGACGATCGGGATGTTGGGATAATGTACCTTGATCTCTTTAGCTACGGAGAAGATGTCGCGGTTCTCCATGTTCGGCATGCAGATAACCAGCTCGAAATTTCTATTTTCCAACTCTTCGAGAGCCTCCTTTTCGGTGGTGGCCTGTGTGAAGCGTGGCGGATATCTCAGGCTGAGAGCCGTGTATTCATTGAAAATCTGCTCGTCTACACGCCCATCGTCTTCCAGCATGAAAGCATCGTACTTGGTAGCGATCAGCAATACATTATAGATACGTTTGTTCATGAGGTTGGCGAACGGCGTGTCCCTGAACACCAACTCTTTCAGATTAGGTAGCCCGCTCATATTTGTTACAGATTATCTTTTATCCAATTTGTTGCTTCGGCCAATGTCTCCGGTTTGCCCACATCCAGCAGCTTCAGTTCCGGTGCATTATATGCTTGGATATTAGTGCGTGCACAGATGGAAAGGTAGAATTGGATGATAGGAAACTTCCCTGTCCACTCTTCCATCCATCGGAAGATCTCCGGGGAGATGACATGGATTCCGCTGAATGCATACTCAGAGTAGTGTTCGGGGTTGAAATAGGGATAATACGATTTCACTTCGCCCGTCTCACGGTTGCGCCATCCGCACAGTTTGTTCTCTTTGTCGAAGAGCAGGTAGCGGGATGTCTTGCGTTGGCTGACCAACAAGGTGGCCAAACTTTGGCTCTCGATATGTTTTTGGTAGAGCCCCCGGAGGTCGACATTCGAAAAGATGTCTACATTGTGAACCAAGAAAGGCTCGTCGCCATCCAAAAATCGGGATGCATGCTTGATGCCTCCGCCGGTATCCAGTAGATACTCCCGTTCGTCGGAGATATGGATATTGACACCAAAATTCTTGTTCTCGTTCAGAAAATCGATAATCAGTTGTCCCAAATGGTGGATATTGATTGTGATGTCATCGAATCCCGCCTCTTTGAGCTTGAGGATGACATGCTCCAGCATTGCTTTCCCATTGACGGGAAGCAGCGCTTTGGGCGTTGTGTCTGTCAACGGTTTTAACCGATTGCCCAGCCCGGCTGCAAAAATCAGTGCTTTCATAGATTAGACTCCATTATTTGTTCTATGTTTTGTTCTCTGTGTGTTAATTGTACTTTCACCCCAAACTTCTGATGAAGGTGTTCGGCCACATGTTGTGCCGAATAGACGGATCGGTGTTGACCGCCTGTGCATCCGAAGCAGATCATCAGGTTGGTGAACCCGCGGTCCATGTAGCGTTTGACGGATGCGTCGACAATGGCGTAGACATTGTTCAGGAATGTGGTTATCTCGCCGTCTTCTTCGAGGAAACGGATTACCGGCTCATCCAGCCCGGTGAAGTGGTTGTACCGCTCATACTTGCCCGGATTGTTGATCGAACGGCAGTCGAACACGAAGCCGCCCCCGTTGCCTGTCGGGTCGTTGGGGATACCTCTTTTGTAGGCGAAACTGACGATTTTTACCACCAGTTGCCGTCGTTGCAGGTCGTCCGAAAACTGCTTCAGGTTGGTCAGTTGGCGAAGCACCTCGCAGAGGTAAGGATATTCGGGATAGTCGTCTTTCAGCAATTGGCGCAGGTTCTCGATGGCGAACGGAACGCTTTGGATGAAGTGCGGTTTCTTCTCGAAATAGCCGCGGAAACCGTACGTACCCAACACTTGCAAGGTCCGGAACAATACGAAATGTCGCAACTGGCTGAGGAAATAATTCTCGTCGATTGGCATGTAATGGCTGAGCGCATCCATATAGTCTCTCAACAGTTCCTGACGCAATTCTTCCGGATAGTTGGCTTTTGCTTGCCATAGAAATGAGGCTACGTCGTAGAAAACCGGCCCTTTTCTGCCGCCTTGGAAGTCGATCAGCCACGGCTCGCCCTCTTTTATCATCACGTTGCGCGACTGGAAATCGCGGTAGAGGAAAGTGGCTGATGCGCTGCGCAACAACACTTCCGCCATCTTTTGGAAGTCATCCTCGAGGCGGTTTTCCTGAAATTCCATGCCCGTAGCTTTCAAAAAGCAATATTTGAAGTAATTCAGATCCCATAAAATGGAGCGCTGGTTGAAGTCTGCCAGCGGATAGCAGCGACTGAAGTCGAACCCTTCGGCTCCAGCAAACTGAATTTTGGGCAGTAGCCGGATGGTCTTGTGCAGCAACCGTTTCTCCTCGTCATCGAACACGCAACTTTTGCGCCCTTTCTCAATGGCATCGAACAGCAGCGTGTTGCCCAAATCCTCCTGCAGATAGAATTGTTGGTCGTCTGAATGGATGAATACCTCCGGCACCGGCAACCCCTTCTCGCGGAAGTGGCGGGCCATGTAGATGAACGCTTGGTTCTCGTCGGGCGATGTTCCGCTCACACCGATCAGCGTCCGGGCTCCCTTGAGCCGGAAATAGCGGCGGTTGGAGCCGGACGATGGCAGTTCGGTCATCTCTTCTGCCGGTTGTCCGACATACGACAAGTATAGATCTTTTAATGCTTTAGACACCATAATCAACTATAAAGAATTATATTCAGCGAGGGTTTGCTCCCTCTTTCGAAGTGGCTAAATTAGCAATAAACTTTGAAACAAAAAAATCCAAGGCAGATTCCTTTCGGATTGCCTCGGATTTTTATCAGTTTGTCATGCGGCTTGCAGTTGTGGCGAGCCGTACATAGTTTCTTTTAGAGGATGCCTTGCGCCATCATTGCTTTGGCAACTTTCATAAATCCGGCCACGTTGGCTCCCTTTACATAGTTGATGTAACCGTCCGGCTGCGTACCGTATTTGACACATTGCTCGTGGATATTCTCCATGATGCTCTGCAGTTTTTGGTCAACCTCTTCGCTGGTCCAGCTCAGTTTCTGAGCGTTCTGTGTCATTTCCAAGCCTGATACGGAAACACCGCCGGCATTGGCAGCCTTGCCCGGAGCGTAGAGAATCTTCGCTTTCTGGAACTCTTCGATGGCTTCCGGGGTAGAAGGCATGTTGGCACCTTCCGATACGGCGAAGCAACCATTGGCCAAGAGGGCGCGTGCCTCGTCGCCATTGATCTCGTTCTGCGTAGCACTCGGCATAGCGATGTCACATTTTTCACCCCAAGGACGGGCCCCTGCCACATACTTGACGCCGTACGTCTCGGCATATTCGCGGATACGGCCGCGGTAGAGATTCTTCAATTCCATGATGTAGTCCAGCTTTGCGCGGTCGATACCTTCCGGGTCGTAGATGTAACCGTCCGAGTCAGACATCGTTACTACCTTAGCACCTAAAGAGATCAGCTTTTCTACTGTATATTGTGCTACGTTGCCGGAGCCGGAAACGCAGACGGTTTTTCCTTTGATATCGATGTTGCGTCTCTTCAGCATCTGCAGCAAGAAGTATACATTACCATAACCTGTAGCCTCAGGACGGATCAGTGAACCACCGAACTCAAGACCTTTGCCGGTGAATGTACCCGTATTTTCGCGAGCCAACTTCTTGTACATGCCGTACATGTAACCTACTTCGCGGCCACCTACGCCGATATCACCGGCCGGTACATCTGTGTCCGGACCGATATGGCGCCACAACTCCATGACGAACGCCTGGCAGAAACGCATGATTTCGGCGTTGCTCTTGCCACGCGGGCTGAAGTCTGAACCGCCTTTGCCTCCACCCATTGGCAATGTAGTCAACGAGTTTTTGAATGTCTGTTCGAAAGCCAAGAACTTCAAGATAGACAGATTGACAGAAGAGTGGAAGCGGATACCGCCTTTGTACGGGCCGATGGCATTGTTGTGCTGAATACGGTAGCCCATGTTGGTGCGGATGTTGCCCTGATCGTCTGTCCATGTTACGCGGAATGAGAAGATACGGTCAGGAATGCAGAGACGTTCGATCAAATTCGACTTTTCAAACTCTGGATGTTCGTTGTAAACCTCTTCAATTGTACCTAATACTTCTGAAACGGCTTGATGATATTCCGGCTCATTGGGGAATCTCCGCTTCAGCATGTCTAACACTTCGTTTGCTTTCATTGTCTTTGTTATTCTTTGTAAAACGTAAAATGTATATAGTTATGCTATAAGCTATAAATAGTTGTTTGGGATAAAGACGCCACCGGGATGGTGTGCATTTCTTATATCATTCGCAAAGATATGTGGTTTGAATGAAATATGCAAAAAAAGAAAGAAAAAACAGTTGAAAAAATTAGATTTTTTATTTTTAAATCTTTCTGTCTTACATTTTGTCACCTTTTCGGCCTCTTACGTTCTTATAGATGGGAACAAACACGATGATGGCGGAAGCAATGATGGCAAACACGGTTTGGCCCGTGATCTCTTCCGTCGACGTGAGGAGGATATAACACAAAAATCCCCACAACAATATGAAACAAACGATCTGACTGTTCGATAATTTACGCTTTGCCATATACCAATGATTTTGTAGGCAAAAGTAAGTTTTTTCTGTGAAATGGGCAACCCTTTTGCAAAACCTCTTCAGGAGTTGTTTTTTCATTCCCGAACTTTGCGGAATTTTCTCCCGAAAGAACTGCAGTTTGTTCGGGAGAAAACTGCAGTTTCATGCCGAACAAACTGCAGTTTTGTGCCGAGAATCTTTTGGGTTAATCACTAA
>CAVKMU010000008.1:0-76363 GCA_963657455.1 bacterium | reverse complement strand
CTCGGGTATTTTTTCAAAAATCATGCCCATGATTTTTCAGACAGCTCCCCTACCTTCTTTTTCCACTACATATCAATATCTGTCAGCGGTCGATTACATTGAATTCGTAGATGGCAGGGGGTGCCGTCGCCTTCTGCACACGAAGGCGGATTTGCGAAGCGGAATATTTCTGCGGCAGACGAATCACCTTGCAGTCGCGCATCGGCTCGTCTGAACAATAGATCGTCGTCCAACGCCCCTCTTGCAGAATGTCGACACTATACTGCCGGATGCGATTGATGCGGATGTTTGAAAACATATCGTCGCTTTTGACAATATCACAACATTCGAAGATCGAAATCTTGTCGAACTGCTTCGTGGCATCCAATGGGATGGTCAAGGTTGCCAACGTATCGCCCACGGCTGCCTCCCAATAGGTCTGCATACCGCCATCCGTAGCAAACGAAGCAGCATGCGAGGGTTCAGACTCGGATGTGGCTGTGGCGGCACTTCCCAACGAAATAAACTCGCCGTTGCGGGGCAACGCCTCCCCTTTCTTGAGTCCGCCCAAGCGGTGGTTCAATTCGATGGCCACATTCGCTTCATGTTCTCGGATGCGTCCTGTCTGATCGGGCGGGAGATTCATGACCAGGGTGTTGCCGTTGTCGGTACACCAATAGAAGAGTTCCTCCAACTCGTCCAAGTCGCGCGTCGGCTGCGCTTGCTGTTTGGCAAACCACGACCAGGCTTTGCTGATACAGATCGTATGCTCGAACGGCATATAATAGGAGTGCCCCTTTTCAAGATACTGTTTCTTGTCTGATTTATGCGCCACCTTCGGATCCCACAAACGGAAATCGGTCGGGAAATATTGGAAGTAATATTTGTTGTCGACAATCATCGAATCAGGAAGAGCAAACTCGCGTTCGCCCTCTTTCAATACAATCGTATGGTTGACACCCACCGCACAGTGAGGCTGCAATGACTTGATCAGGTCATAAACGCGGGGAAGGTTCCAATCTTTCGGGGCGCGGTCCCATCCTCCATCGAGCCACAACTCACAGATCGGGCCGTAGTTGGTGAGCAACTCCGTCAGCTGATTGCACATAAAGTCGATATATTTCTCAGGATCTTTGTCTTTATAGCAAGGCTCGCGACGGTCCCACAACGAATAGTAGACGGCAAACTGCAGGCCGTACTTCTTGCAAGCCTTCGACACCTCAGCCACGACGTCTCTCTTCACCGGCGAATGGGCCACACTATAGTCCGTATATTTCGTATTCCACAAGCAGAAGCCGTCGTGATGTTTCGTGATGAGCAACACATAACGAAAGCCTGCATCGCGCGCCACTCGCACCCATTGGTCGCAATCCAAGTCGGTGGGATTGTATTTTTCGATAGGAATAGAGCCGTCCGACCACTCTGTTTCGCCAAAAGTATTAATACCAAAATGAATAAACATGCCATAACCGCGATCCATCAACAGACGTTGTGTCTCGTTCGGTTGCGTAGCCGGCACAATCTTCTGCGCATCAACCTGCTGCATTCCCAAGAGCAAGCCTAAAACAAATAATATTTTCTTCATGATATAAGATTCATATTTAATCAGTTACTACTATAATTTTCCACCGCAAAGGCTCAACAGTTCTTTGTCAAGCCGCTCCATATCGTATTGCTCGCGCAGAAAGAGACGCGCACACATGGCTGCATCATCGCCGGCGCGGTGGTGTTGTCCGAAAGGAATATCAAAGGTTTCACAAAGGTAATCCAAACGATGGCAGTCGAAATCGTAAAGCCTGCGGGCCACACGAAGAGAACAATAGAAGGAAGCCTCGGGCTTATCCAAGCCGTACAACTCCAACGAGCTGCGGATGCAACTCATATCGAACGCTGCATTGTGAGCCACCAATATCGGATAGTCTTCAAGATAGGCGGCAATATAGGCCCACACCTCAGGAAAGCCGGGTGCCGAAACGGTCTCTTCCGGCCGAATGCCATGCACTTGGATATTCCAATAACTGTAGCGGTTGCCCTGAGGATGGACCAGCCATGAGCGGGTTCCCATCACACGACCCTCCTTCACCAGAC
The DNA here is from genome assembly GCA_963657455.1 of bacterium. Classification (GTDB taxonomy): domain Bacteria; phylum Bacteroidota; class Bacteroidia; order Bacteroidales; family Tannerellaceae; genus Parabacteroides. The sequence continues at coordinate 74,296 of CAVKMU010000008.1, read as the reverse complement.
AAATGCCTGCCTCACAAATGGAGGCGCGCCGGGCAGTTGCCGTCTCAAAGTCGATCGCCATAAATGTTTTACACGTATTCATCGTCCCTACTGTTATCCACCGCAAATATAAGATAAAATTTATATTTGCTTACACTTTAAGCAGTCACAACACGAAAAAGATACCTTTTTGCAGAAAATGACTTGTTAATATCAAAAAAATTGACGAATATTGCAAGTTAAATAAAACAGGTTGTATAACAAAATAAGCAATTTGCACAATATTAATAATTAGTATACATATGAAGTATTTACCTCTTGTGACACTTTCGCTGCTGGCTTTGGCTCCGTCCATCCACGCACAAAGTGCATCGTGCTGCACTCCGCAAGACCCTACTTGCGAGAATCCGGCTTATGCAGGTTTCGACTGTGTAACGCTTTTGGACAGTACAGCAGTATCGGTACAATCGACCGGATCCGGTTCGTTTGTCGTTTACAAAAAGTTTAAAGTACAGACTCCCGCCGGCGGAGTGGCCAACCATGTCATCAAATATGATTATGATCCGCTGACGGCCTACGCCAAATTCAAGCAAGCCACCATCTATCGTGCCGGTGGCGATGTAGTCAATATCGATGTAACGCAGACATGCGACTATGCAGCTCCCGCCCGTGCCATCTATTGGGGTGCGCGCCAAATCATGCTGGAGTTGGGACGCTTGAACCCGGGCGACGTTGTAGAATATGAAATCGAGAAGAAGGGATTCACCTATGCTCTGCTGGCTGAAGCCGCAGCTACCGAAGATGAATCGCGTTTCATTCCACCGATGAAAGGAAACTTCTACGATATCGTACCGTTTTGGGTAACAGAACCGACCGTTCGCAAAGTATATCAAATCACGATTCCGAACGAAAAGGAGATCCAATTCCAATTCTATCAGGGCACTTGCAGCTCGTCCATGCACTATGCCGACGGCAAGAAGGTCTATTCGTTTGCCATAACGGATGCATTCCCCACCAAGAAAGAGCCTAACATGGTAGATTTGTTTGATGCAGCTCCGAAGCTGATGCTCTCTTCTACCCCGGAATGGAAAGACAAATCATTGTGGTTCAACAAAGTGAATGAGGACTATGGCAGCTTCAATGCCATACCCGAAGCACAAAAGAAAGTCGACGAGCTGATCAAAGGCAAGAAGACAGAAATGGAAAAGATCGCAGTGTTGACTCACTGGGTGGCCGACAATATCCGCTATGCCGGCATCAGCATGGGCAAAGGCGAAGGGTTTACCCTCCACAATCTGAAGATGAACTACACAGACCGCTGCGGTGTTTGTAAAGATATTGCCAGCACACTGATCTCGTTCTTACGTATGGCGGGCTTCGAAGCTTATCCTGCCATGACCATGGCGGGCAGCCGCGTGGAGAAAATACCGGCCGATCACTTCAATCACTGCGTGGCTGTCGTGAAATTGTCGAATGGAACCTACACACCGCTCGACCCGACTTGGGTACCGTTCGTTCGCGAGGTATGGAGCAGTGCCGAACAGCAACAAAATTACTTGCCGGGAACCAAAGAGGGCTCTGACCTTTGCATCACACCCGTCTCCGCTCCCGAGAACCATTACTTCAAAGTAAAGGCAAAGAATACGTTGGATGCCAACGGAACATTGCGCGGTGAGCTGACCATCAATGCCGAAGGCCAATCTGATTCGAACGTTCGTCGTATCTTTACCGGCGGATGGCAAAGCGACTGGAAGAACAGCATGGAGCAACAATTGCTGGCCGTTTCTCCAAACGCCAAGCTGATCAGCGTCGATTGGGGCAAGGATCCGAAAGATTATCTGGCAGCTCCTATCAAGATCACCTTCAAATATGAGATTCCGGAATATGCCCTGAAAGGCAACAATACGCTATTGGTGAAGCCAATGGTGATGAACAACTTGTACAACTCCGTGAAGTCGTTCTTGCGCATCAACACCGATTTGGACAAACGTCAGTATGGATTCAAAGATGGTTGCTCTCGCTTGGTTGAACAAGACGAGACCATCCAATTGCCGGCCGGCTACTCTTTGGTCAACACTGCGAAGGAAGACAACAACCAAAGCGGGGTGGCCGACTTCGAAGGATCGTTGAAGCAAGAAGGCAACCAAATCGTTTTGCATCAAAAACTGGCACTGAAGAAGCGCGTCTACGAGGCTTCTGACTGGAACGGATTCAAGACAGCTGTCGATGGATTCAAATCGTATGGAGATTATTTAGTGATTAAAAAATAATTCAATCTGAATAGAAATGACTCATTTATTGCATAAAATAGTTCTGCTGTTATCTCTTTTCGGCTGCACAGCTGCCCTCTTTGCCGCAACAGCCAACGAAGCAGAATACAAAAAGTTGTCCAAATCATGGACATTGAATGCCGACGGCAGCCAGGAGTTTCACTATAACATGGAGCTTACTGTCTATACGCACACGGCAACCCATAGTGCATACGGCGAATCGTTCGTCACCTACAATCCAAAGTATCAGACCTTGAAGATCAACACCTCCTACACCAAGCAGAAAGATGGAACGATCGTCAAGACTCCGGACAATGCTTTCGTCGAAGTATTGCCAAGCGCCGCTGTCAATGCGCCATACTACAACAATTTGAAGGAGATGGTTATCGTCCATACCGGTTTGGAATTGGGCGCTACCATCTATCTCGATTATACTTTGACCAGCAAGGCCGGCTATCTTCCTGCCTTGGATATCGCAGAACCCCTCGAGCAGACTTCTCCGGTAAAGGAATATACGATCTCTGTCTCTGTTCCGCAAGGGAAAGAGTTGCACTATAGCGTCATCAACAGTAACGTTCAAGCGAAGACAAGCGTCAGCAACGGACAGTCACAAACGACATGGACGTTGAAAAATACGCCCGCTTCCAGCCGTGCCCGCTACCAACGCTCGGATGCTCCTCGGCTGACTGCTACGACCTATGCTTCTCAAGCCGAAGCGTTGAAGTCGATCTATGCACAAATGGAGACGAAACAAAGCAATATGCCTCTCCTCTCTTTGGCTGAAACAGTGACAACCGGCAAGAGCAACGACGCAGAAAAAGCACAAGCCATCGTGTCGTTCATCCACAAAGAGTTCGGACACAGCGCACTCTCTCTCGAGGAAACGGGCTATCGTATCCGTCCTGTTGAGGATGTTATCAACTCTGCTTACGGAACAGATGCCGAACTTGTAAACTTGACACAAGGCTTGTTGAACGCATTGAAGATCAAAGCCGAACCGTGCGCTCTCTACCCCATTCCGAATCCTGACAACAAGATGGGCTTGAAACCAATTCATTTGTTCGTGAAAGCAGACGTGAACGGCCAAACTTGGTTGATCGATCCAAAGAAAGAATCCATGGATCAAGCCGGGTGGATGGCATCACGCAACTACATTGCCGACTTGAAAGGTGGCAACGCTCTCTCTTTGCCGACCATTGCTGCCGACTTGACATACGATGCAACGCTGAAATTGACAGACGGCAAGGCAGAAGCCAACGTGAAAGCGGATATCCCTTCTGCATGGATCGACTATACAGATTGCAAAGCTGCCGCTTATACGGCCGGCGATGAGAAGGCAACCGTAAAGAGATCGGCCGACAAGACCCATATCGAGTTCACAACCGAAGCTGAAGTTGCTGAAACAAACGGCATCACAACCGTAACATTGCCCGATTCGCCGGCAGGAATGGCCCATACTCCATATGTAAAAGGCAATACAACCCGCGACTGCAATTTGGTTTTGCCCTATGCCGCCGACGAATCATATACGTATACCGTTCAGATTCCGGCCGGCAAGAGCTGTATCACCCCCAACACAACCAAGAATGTCAGCAATGCAGCCGGCTCGGTTCAGATCACCATCGAGCAGAACGGCGACCGGGTAACTGTAAAACGTTCGTTGAAGATGAAATCGGCAACCATCTCAAAAAACGATTATACTGCATTCCATACGTTGTTGGCTACGTGGGTTAATCCGAACTATAACGTCTTGATGTTTAATAATAAATAACATGAATACAAACGAAGTTCCTGTTTTACTGCTGACCGGTTACCTGGGCAGCGGTAAAACCACTTTAGTAAATCGCATTCTCTCCAACAAAAAAGGCATCAAATTTGCCGTTATTGTCAATGACATCGGTGAAGTAAACATCGATGCCGACTTGATTCAGAAGGGTGGCGTCGTCGGAAAGAAAGACGATAGCCTGGTAGCTCTTCAAAATGGTTGTATCTGTTGTACACTGAAGATGGACTTGATCGAGCAGTTGAACGACATCCTCAAGATGAAACGTTTCGACTATATCGTGATAGAAGCGAGCGGTATCTGCGAACCGGAACCCATCGCCCAAACCATCTGCTCTATCCCTCGGATGGGAAAAGAGTATACCAAATATGGCATTTGCAAGCTGGATTGTATCGTTACTGTCGTCGATGCCTTGCGTTTGCAAAGCGAATTCGGCTGCGGATCGGATCTGACGAAGAAAGAGATCGGCGAAGAGGATATCGAGAACCTGCTCATTCAGCAAATCGAATTCTGCAACAAGATTGTTCTTAACAAGGTTTCAGAAGTAACCCCTGACGAATTGGCCCACATCAAGGAGATCGTCCGCACATTGCAACCCGGCGCCGAGATCGTAGAATGTGATTATGCCAATATCGATCTCGACAAGATCATCAACACCAATTCATTCAACTACGAAAAGGTGGCTACCTCTGCCGGATGGGTGCGCGAAATCGAGCGCCCTGTCGACGAGGATGAACACCATCATGACGAGGATGATGACGACGAGAACGAGGAGCACGACCACCATCATGCACATGAACACGAGCATCATCACCACGATCACGACGAAGAGCATGAACATGAACACCATCACCACGACGATGATGACGACGATGAAGAGGAACACGAAGGACATCACCACCACCACCATCACCATCATGAAGGGGGCGAGGTGGAAGAATACGGCATCGGAACATATGTTTACTTCCGTCGTCCGGCCTTCGATATCCACAAATTCGATCGTTTCCTCGGCACAAAATGGCCGAAGAATGTGATCCGTGCGAAGGGTATCTGCTACTTCAAGCACAACAAGAACATGTCTTTCTTGTTCGAGCAAGCCGGCAAGCAGAAGCAAATCTCCGAATCGGGCCTGTGGTTTGCCACCGCGCCCGAAGAGGATCTGATCCAGCTGATGCAACAAGAGCCGGGACTGATGCGCGACTGGGATCCGAAATATGGAGACCGCATGCAAAAGATCGTCTTCATCGGTCAGCACCTCGACAAAGAACAGTTGGCACACGACCTTGACGAGTGCCTCGAAGAGGAATAAGATTATCCCCACAAAATAGAAAAGAGGATGCCTCCCAACGGACGCATCCTCTTTCTTTTTCTACTCAAAAAAACGGTTTAATTCTTTCGTTTACCGCTGAATGTAATAATGCTTCAAACGATATTCATCGAGGAAACGTTTGAATGGATAAATGATCGATCGCAAAAATAACATAAACTCAATAAAACAATTAGGAGATCATCTGTTAGCGAACGTTATCGTATTTCTTCTTAAAGAACAGGTAAATCAAGAAAATAGCAGTAATAACGTCTACAACATTCCAAACATCACGCCCTAATGGAATCCTTATAAACGGCTGAAACAATAAAGTTAAACCAAGAGTTATAATATACATCTTTTGTTGTTTTTGACAATAATAGTCATAAGCCATAATGCCAAATACGATAGCTGATATATATCTTATCAAGATATAACAAGCCATATGACAAAGGCAATAAGCAAATCAGCAAGGCAATCGCTAATAGTATATTATAGTAGTTCTTCATTATTTAACGCAAGTTCAATAAAATATAAGTCATTGAAAATTCAGCAATTAGCGGAAACAAAATCATAAGGATTGAGTTTCCTCAACTTTTCCTAATATTCCTCTTCCATCTCTTCCTCCACTTCCTCTTCTGTTTCTCCCGATGGTGCAGCGGGCAGTACCTTTTTCAAGAAGAGCCATCCGCTGAATCCTGCGATGAAAGATCCGAACAAGACACCCAATTTGGCTTGATTCAGCAAGTCAAATCCCTCGGCTGTTTGTGGATCGAATGAGAGGTTGGCAATGAAAAGTGCCACCGTAAAGCCAATACCGCCCAACATCGATACGGCCAACAGATTGCGGACATTCATTCCTTTGGGCATATGGATCAACCCGCTTCGGATGAAGGCATACGAAAAAGTGAAGATACCCAGCGTCTTTCCTACGACCAATCCCAAGACGATGGCCAACGGAACATGCAACAAAGCGGCGGGCGAGATGTCGCCAAACGTGACACCCGCATTGACAAATGCAAAGAGCGGAAGGATCAGATTATTGACCCACGGGTGGAGACGCTCGGTAATGGCCTGTAGCGGACTCACCGCATAGTCCGAACGAACATGGATATTGTCCAAGATCTGAATCTGACGGGAGGTCAACACCGTGGCGCGGTTCGTCGTTTTGCTTTCCGAATGGTCCAACAGCTCGAGGTAACCGGCCATGTCATTCTTGAAGCTTTCGAGCTGTACCTTCGGACGGGCGGGCACCGTAAAGGCCACCAACACGCCGGCAATCGTCGGATGAATGCCCGATTCCATGAAGAGCATCCAGACGCAAAAGCCCAATACATAGTAGAAAAGACGGTTATATATCCCCAATTTTCCGCCCACATAGAGCGCGGCCAAGAATGCAAGGGAGAGCAACAACGGCTCGAAAGCGACATGACCGCTATAGAAAAGTGCAATAATGATGATGCCACCAATATCATCGACCACCGCCAATGCTGTCAAGAAAATACGCATACTCAGCGGGACACGCTTCCCCAACAAGCCCAAAACGGCCAAAGCAAAAGCAATATCGGTAGCCATCGGAATAGCCGCACCGCTCGCGGCCGGCCCACTATGGCAAACCAAAAAGTAGCAAACAACGGGGGCAATCATTCCTCCGCACGCCGCAATAATGGGCAAAAGCGCCTTTCGAAAAGAACAAAGCTCGCCTACCAACACCTCCTGTTTGATCTCCAATCCGATGGTAAAGAAGAAGACAGCCATCAAAGCATCGTTCACAAATGCCAACATCGGAAGGGGCTCTCCGTGATGCGTAAAGAAGCCAAAGTCGCCGGCCGTCAGATTAATTTGGAATTGCAAGAAGTGGTGGTATTTGTCTTGCATCGGCGTGTTGGCCAATACCATAGCAACAACCATCGCCAGGAAGAGCAACACACTGGAATCGGGTTTCTGAATAGCTAAACGCTTGAGCGGTTGTAAGATTACTTTAATTCGTCTTTCCATTTTGTCTTATGTCTATCTGTTTTAAAATGATACAATGAAAGGCATGAAGGCAACCAAGTTTCTTTTCGTTAACGTCTCGATGACGGAATCAACTTCTTCCGTATAACAAGCAGAACCTCCCGATTTTTAAACTTTATTATCCTTGTTTCACCTTTGCAAAGGTAGTATATTTTTTGTTAATCCACAAGAGGATATGCTACCCCATCGGCATCCTTCCAAAAAATCATGCCGAACATTTCAAAAAAAGGTCCCGAGCTTTTTCTAAAATCATGCCGAGCTTTTTTCAAAAAGATGCCCATGATTTTTTACAAGCATGAATAGTACTCGAAAAACACCCGTATCTTGCGCTAAAAACAGGGATGATTTTCATCTGAAATACGGGTATTTTTCTCACTCATTACAAGGCTTATAAGAGATAGGTGTTGAACGAATGGGGGACAACCTTCAGATTGAGGTACTTCTTCCCGACTTTTACCGTCAACGAAGCCTCCTTGTCTGTAAAGTTTCCGGCCGTGATGATGTATTGCCCCTCGGCATTGCGGAAGGCCACCACCGGCGTTTGGCTATAATCTCGTCCGGCATAGGCGATCATCTCCGTTCCCTCTTTCACGAAATGGCTGAAATGTTTGTAGGCGAAATACTCGGCCGTATAGCGCACAGCCCGTGTCTTGCCATCCACCTGCACCAAGGCATTTTGCGTCCAGCCCCAAGGCGAGATGCCATTGTCTTTCAAGATAAAGTTCCAATTATAATACTCATCGCAGCCATTCCCCAAATTGTCGGACAAAAGAAAGAAGGTATGTTCGCCCGCTTTCCAATCCATGTCGCCGTTGCCACACTCGCTTTCGCTCACCATGAAACGATGGTTCGGATAACGTTCGCGCATGGCCGGCAGATTGTTGCGGCACTCCCACTGCGTACCGATGCCGTGGATGTTGCCTTGTAATGTCTTATCGTCAAGAATTTTCTCGACATAATCCAACCGATTCGTATTGAACGTACCGATCCACAACTCCACTTCCGGGTGATTCTTCGCCAAGGTAGGCGCCAGATAGTCGTTGTTGAAGCGCAAAGTGCCCTCAGCAGTCCATGCACAACCCGGGTAGGGGGTGTAGGAATAAGCCTCGTTCTGATACATCACCTTCGTAATGGGCAACCCCTCTTCGGCATAAAGCTCGATGAAGCGGCAGAACATGTCGGCATAACACTGGAGATAGCGCGGATCTTGTATGAAATAATCTTGCATGGCCAAGCGCTTTGGAAAGACTCCGTCGCGATCACCCAACAACTTCATTTCGTCTGCATCCAACTGCTTGCCGTCATCCATATAAAGAAGGTATCCCTGCCGTTGGTCCATCTCGTTATATTGGCTGGGCGACACGGGATAGTCGTGGTTGATCTTCATCCAAACAGGGGGGCTCCACGGGCTCATAAAGAGTTGCAAGTCGGGTTGATATTTTTGTGCTGCGCGTGCCAAGGGGATGATATTTCGTTTGTCGTGCTCGATATTGAAATAGCGAAGGGAGAAATCGCCCACAACATCGTCGCAACTGTACCAGGCCCGCGAATAATCGTTGGCGTTCATTGAGACACGGCCACGCGTAAACTTCAGATCGCCGTCGGGAGAAAAGATATTATACAAAAGATCATCTTGCTCTTGTCGTGTGAGCAGATTGAAAGCATCCCAATCCAATTCGTTGAAAGTGGTGCCAAAGCCTACAAACTTGACGCCATGACATTCGGCATCGATCGTAAGGATAGCTTCGCCTTCTGCCTTTGTTGACAAAGCGGTCTGACCTTTCGCCCACGATGCGGTCTCGGTCGTTGTGTAGGAAGTAACGTGCTGTGCCTCCATCGACGAGGCAAACAACAGCGCAAGCGCGGATATTACTAATTTTTTCATGGTTCAAATATGCTAAAAATTACTGTTTTTCTATTGCTGTTTTCATGTTCCATCTTCTCCATTTTCGGTGCGAGACAATGCCCAATACAAGTACGACCACCAATGCCAAGAGCAAGTAGGCGAAGATGGCTCCGACCTGATCATTCTCTCCATACGAATGCATACCGCTCAAGAAGTAATTCACGCCGAAGAAGGTCATCAAGACGGAAGAAAAGGCCAAGACGGACAAGAAATTGAATCGCCACGTCGAATACCAACGGCGCACCAGACGGAGATGTTCGAGCAAAGCATAGACCACAACCGTTATCAAGGCCCATGTCTCTTTCGAGTCCCATCCCCAGTAACGTCCCCACGATTCGTTGGCCCAAATAGCGCCGAGGAAGGTGCCGATCGTCATCAATGCCAACCCAATCAAGAGCGACATTTCATTGACAAGGGTCAGTTCGCGGACACGCTGCTCCAATTCGACGCGGTTCTTCTCGTTGGTAAACGAAAAGATAACCAGGTTCGTGATTCCCAATAAGCAACATATCCCGAAGAAGCCATAAGCCAAGACGATAACCGCCACATGAAACATCAGCCAGGGCGACTTCAATACGGGCACCAGCGGACTGATTTGCGGATCCATCCAACTAAGGCCGGAGACAAACAAGATGACACCTCCGAAAAGGGTGGCCAATGCCATGGTGATCGCACTCCGGCGGAAGAACAACAGCCCCCCGGCCACCGTCGCCCAAGCCACGTAAACCATCGTCTCGTACGAGTTGCTCCAGGGTGCATAGCCGGCAATATACCAACGAACGCCCATGCCGTATGTATGAAAAAGAAAGACAACCGTAGCGGCTACGGCCAACAGTCGGGTGAGATAACGCCATAGCGGACGAGCACGGAATAGAGAAGCAAACGTCGCCACCAGCAACAACCCTCCAAAGATCAGGTAGCCTATCTTGCAGAGGCGGAAGATATCCATTCGGTTGTAGGTGATCTCGGCCTGCATCTTCTTCGGACTGATATCCAAATCCTTGCACTTGGCCTGTTGATATTTTCCGATCATCGCCAACACTTCATCGGCTTTCTTCCAGTCATGACTCTTGAGAGCCGCCTGCACTTCGTTCATATACCAAACAAAAATTTTGGTAACAAACGCATAGTCTTGGCCAGTATAGACGGAAAGGTCTTCGCCGGGTGCATACCAACGATGGGTAGGATCGTCCTCTTTGGGGAAGATTTTTATCAGTTGGCCGGAGAGTAAAAGATGGAGAATATTGGCTTGCTCGTCGAGTTTGATCAGATCTTTGTCGAAGCGGGTGCGTTCGTTCGGCATCTTGGTATAAGCCTCTTCCACCCCTTTCTGTAGTTTATAGGCTCCCGATGGTTCGAACAGTTGAACGTAACTGCAGGCCTTCTGCGGAAGATCATAACGGGAAGCTATCTCCTTGCTCGAATAGGAAATGACCGGGACGCGCATCCACATATCAGGCAGTGCCAAGAGACTGAGCAGGAACTGGTCGGAGTTGAGCTTGCTGAAGTGATCTTTCTTATGTAATTTGCGTAAAACTTCCGACGAGAAGGTGTTCATCGGAATCATTCGTCCGTTCTCTGACTGGATAGGCAAAGCACCAAAAGCTGCAGCGTGCTGAGGATCGACTGCAAATTGCTGCAAGGCTTCGCCCAACTTCATCATGCCCGCTGACTCTTGTGCCCTGCCCGAGAGAGGAAGAAGCGCAAATACAAAGCAAAGCATCAACCCTGCCGTGCGCATGGATGCCAGTGATCGGCTCAGATGACGGAAGCGGGAACGGGGACCGAAGAGCGTCAACAAAAAACCGATGAGCAAAAGAGCATAGCCCGTATAGGTAATGTTGCGCCCCACAACATCGCGATTGACGGACAACACCGTTCCTTTCTCGTCAGTATCATACGAAGCTTGGAAGAAACGGTAACCGTCCAGATCGAGAGTATTGTTCATAGAAATCAATTCTTCTGTCGTCTTTCCGTTACGATGGATCAACACACGGCTCTCGAACGAGGAGGGACTGGCCGAGCCGGGGTAGCGTGTCAATGTAAAGCGAACCAGTTCGACCTCGAAAGGGAGGGTATGGAAATAGGTTCGGCGTGTCGTCTGCACGGCTATCCGATCCGTCGATTCACCCTCACGGATATGCATCAGTCCCTCTTCGCTGAAGAGGTGCGAATAGAAAGCTCCCGCCAAGATGATGATAAAGGCAAAGTGAACGACCAGCATGCCCCACCTCTTCTGCTGCAAAAGCTGATGCTTCCGAGCAAGAAAGAGGAAGTTAAGCACCATGCCAAACTGCAAAAGGATAAACAACGGAGAGTAGTAAACCCACATTTTTGCCGTTGCCGTACCCGCATATTTCTCAATAAAGGTAGCAACGGCCAAGCCAATGGCATAAACCATCAGCATGATGAGTGACGTTTTATAAGATGCAAAAATTGAAGTCCAAGAGTGTTTCATAAGCCAAACTGTTTCATTATTTGTATGCCTGAGGAGAAGAATCGGAGTTCTTCCCTTACAAGAGGTTTCAAAGATACAGATTTAGCCTTGATACAACAATAGTTTCAAACACTTTTGATGAAAGGATTTTGCAAAATGCAGGACGGGAAAAGGAATGTCGAAGAAGAGGTTGGTACAAAAAAATAATAAGAGGCGACTCTCACGAGTTGCCTCTTATTAGCAGACTTAATCAAAAAAACACTTTAACTTACTACTCTTACTCACTCGATTTGAGTAAAGATTTAACCTATAAAAACGGATAAATGTAGAAACACCTAATTATGTATGTCATTAAGGTATATGCGAAAGTCGTGCCAAACTGAAACGATTTTGTCTTTTCATGAAAGAAAAAACGAAAAAAGAGGGAATTATCCCCTATTTTTTGGTTATGTTAATGGTAAATCATGGGGAGGTTTGTGGAAACAGTGGGGTGAAATTGTGGAATTACCCAATATGAATTGTGGAAAAATTCCACATATTACTATTCTCCACACATCGACTCATATTGTTGTTTTACCTGGGTAACGATGTCAGATACGTTGTCAATCACCTCCGAGAGCAAGCTTTTCCAGCCCTCATCGGTCAGCTCTTCATCGTTTTTTTCGAGGATACGCAGCTTTTGCACGAGGTTATTGGCTCCCATCATAGCCAGCAAAGGTGTCATCTTATGCGCCACTTTGGCGGCCTCGCTCCTATCCTCCTCGACCAACAGACTCTTCAACCGTTCGATGTTCTTCGCTGTTTCTTCCGTAAAGGTATGCAAAATGGAGAGAGAAGCCTCCTGATCATCACCGGCAAAAGCCGTCAATTGGGAGAAATCGAGGTGCGAAACAGGCTCAAGGTGGGTAGTCAGCAAGTTATTGAGCAGCTCAATCAGCTGAGCAGCCGTAAAGGGTTTGTTGATAAAGCCCGTGAATCCTGCTTCGATATAGTGACTATGTTCGTTGGCAACGCTGGCAGAGAGCGCAATGATCGGCACCTTATCCGTGCCGGGTATGCCTGATTCGCGAATCATCTTCAATAGATGATAGCCATCTGTGCCGGGCATTTGAATATCGGAGATGATGACATCGAACGAAGTGTTGCGCAATATGTCCAATACGGCAAAAGGATCGGAGACACACATCACCTCCACATGGCTGCGTTTGAGCAGCTCTTCTGTCAAAGCCAACTGGATGGCATCGTCATCCACGATGAGACAATATACGGTGCGCTCGTCTGCCAATGGCAAAAGAGCAGGCTCTGTTTGTTCCTTATCTGCTTCCTTTGGGGCAGGATTCGGATCGGCATCCGACAAGGGCAATGGGATCGAAACGATGAAGTCGCTTCCTTTTCCGACAACGCTATGCAGTTGGAGCGTACCTTTCAGCAGTTCGACGATCCGGCGTGTAATGGAAAGCCCCAATCCAAAGCCTTCTATCTGCTCGGTTCCCTCCAAACGGGTGAAATCACCAAAGATGCGTTCTCGTTCCGATTCGGGTATCCCCGGCCCGGCATCCGAGACCGTGACATTCAACTGACACATCTTCTCGCCCGATTCCTTGCACGAAACATGGATCACGATTGCTCCTTCATGTGTAAACTTGACGGCATTCGAAAGGAGATTGCCGATGACTTGCCGCAAACGAATCGTATCGCACAAGCAGGCTTTATGGCTTTCTTCTTCGTTCATGTCGAGTTTCAACGCCAATCCTTTCGACTCTGCCAACGGACGGAAGCTGTCATAGATCTCACGCATGAAGGCATTCACGTCGAATGATACCACGTGCAGCTCCACTTGCCCCAACTCGAGGCGGTGGAAATCGAGTAAATCGTTGACAAGCGAAAGAATATGCTGCGATGATCCCTCCATGTTGTTCAGATAATATTGCGTTCGCTCGTCCGGACGGCGATGACGAATCAATTCAATATAGCCGATGATGGACGAAAGTGGAGCGCGGATGTCATGACTGATGGTCAGGATCAATTTCTCCCGGCTCTGCAACAATCCCTCAACATATCGCTTGGCCTGCTCCAATTTCCGCCGATAATAGTAGCTCCGCGAGATATCGCGCACAATAATTGCCATGAAGATTACCGCCACAACAACCGCCACAAAGCCAACTCCTCCAATGGTTCGAGTGGTTTCTTTCAGTAGTTCGCGCTTGCGTTGCACTTTCATGAACGATTCTTGCACCTCTTCCTCTTCAATATCACGCAGCATCTGATTGATTTTGCTTGATATGATCGAGTTGTTATACCGCAGATTGGCAGCACGTTGCAAGAGCTGATCCGATAGTTGGCGCCGACGGTCGGCCACCGTGTCCTGCAAACTGCGCAAGACGCTCACGATCGTATCGGCCGGATTGTAGGTCACCATGACGGTATCCGCCACCATTTGCCGCGTCATATTCACGACGATACTGGTGTCTTCTTGCTGCTTGGGGGAGAAAGCATCGGCAAGACGACGGAAGAACCCCTTCTTCTTCTTGGGGATAATGATCGTGTCTTGCTTTATTTCTATGACCTCTTGAATAACAGGTTGCTCTACCTTCAACGTATCTTTCCGCACCTCAATCGTATCTTGTACGGCAATGACCCGCTCGATGTTCTCGAGATAAATTTGTCCGGCATTCCACTCTTGGAGGGTTTCAAGCAAGCTGAGCGTGTTCCACCGCTTCTGCTTCAGCAGGTTCTGTATCGTATCTATCTTCAGCCATTGCAGCGAATCGCTCAGCAAATAGCGGAGCGAGTCCAGATTATCATTGGCTTTGCGCATCGTTCGGTTGAAGTTTCGCAGATCATTTCCGCTTTGGATGCCGACAAGCTGCCCAAGCGCTTCACTTTCGTAGATCAACGATAGGGTGTTGGTTACCAGATAAATCTTCTCGCGGTTGGTTGTATCAGGCTTTTCCTCCACCGCCAATTGCTGGAGAATCGTATAGATATACCACACGGAGCTGATGGCTGTCAGCAACAATAGCAGATAGCCACCTATCACTTTCCACGTAATATGATCGCTCCGTTCTCCCATCGCAATGGATTATCATGGTGATTATTTATCTTGCACGGACGATCTTGTTGATGATCGCCACGAATTGTTCGTTGGTAAGCGTCGCGGGGCGCTCACGATAGGCCACATAGTCATCGAAATAGTCGCCGGCAATGTCGGCTACCAATTCCTTTCCATCCAACCCCCAAGCGGTCAGTATCTGCTCGACTTGCGTACGTACGGCACGGATCATGGCGAGACGTTCCTCATAACGGTCCGGCTTTTCCGACTCCGTCAGGTGTTCATTCTTGGCAATGAGATAGATGGTTTCGTACATTGCATCGACAGATCCGAACAGTGCCTCTGCCAATATATGCTGATCATGCGAGAGAGCTGTCAACTTCTCCTGTGCTTTTGTCTTCAGATTATCCATAAGGCATCAGTATTGTTCTTTCTCGTTCGGAAAATCACTTCGCTTCACATCCTCAATGTAGGATTGTACGGCATGCGTAATGACCTCCGCAAGGTTGGCATATCGGCGCAAGAAGCGCGGAGAGAAGCCTTGGTTGATGCCCAACATGTCGTGCATCACCAACACCTGTCCGTCGACACCGCCACCGGCTCCGATACCAATGACAGGAATTGTCAGTTCACTTGCTACGCGGGTGGCCAACTCTGCCGGAATCTTCTCGAGCACCAAGGCAAAGCAACCGATCTCTTCCAAGAGATGCGCGTCTGCTATCAATTTATTGGCCTCGGCCTCTTCGCGGGCACGAACCGTATAGGTGCCGAATTTATTGATAGATTGCGGCGTAAGGCCCAGATGTCCCATGACAGGGATGCCGGCACACAAGATGCGTTCAATCGATTCGCGCACTTCTGCTCCGCCCTCCAACTTGATGCAGTCGGCATGTGTCTCTTTCATGACGCGGACGGCCGAGGCCAAAGCCTCTTTCGAATTGCCCTGATAAGAGCCGAAAGGAAGATCCACAACGACCAATGCCCGTTTAACGCCCTTGGCAACAGAGCGACCATGATAGATCATTTGGTCGAGAGTAATGGGCAGGGTGGTCGTGTTGCCGGCCATCACATTCGAAGCAGAGTCGCCGACAAGGATCACATCCATCCCGGCCTGATCAATCAAAGTAGCCATCGAATAATCGTAGGCTGTCAGCATGGAGATTTTCTCTCCGCGTTGTTTCATTTCATACAGACGGCGAGTCGTCACTTTGCGCATATCGTCGTCACGTTTTGCTACAGACATTTCTTCTTTCTATTTTTCTGTTTGAAATACAAAGGTAATAATAATTTCAAATAAAGCTATGGCAGAAAGAGATGTTTGCCGTGCGCGTTTTTTTGCATTTCACCCCAAGGCGACAGCCCCGGTGGCGGCCAACTGTCTGATTCCTTCCACGATCTCCTCATAGGGTTGACGGTTCAACCATAAAAGATAGTAGTAGCGTTTGTAGTCATCGCTGGTTTTTATTTCCGATTCAAAGATTTGCTGCAGCTGATATCCATGTTCATTATCCGGCCATTGCGTTTTCAACCAACCTTTATCATTAAAAGAAAAGCCTCGACTCTCCCATTTTTTTCGATATTTCTCCAATGTCAAGGTTTCTTGTTTCATCGACCGATGACTCGATTCGTTGCGGACCTTGCCTATATTGTTCAACAACAAAGCATTTTTTCTATCCTTAAACTGATCATAAAATGCCCACATTTTATGATTGTAAGAGATAGCGCTTAACGATTTGACATCATTAACAATAGGATAGTTATTGTGTTCGATAATACAAGCCTCGATAGCTGCCAAATCAGATCGGAACTTTACATCATAATAATGGTTCAACATCATTTCCGCTTGCAGATGGGCATAGCGACAGAACTCAAAAAAAATCAATCTTATGGTAGCGTGTTCCATATCGAAAGCGCAACATCTCTCGATTGTCTGAAATCAACTGTGCGCGGACATCCGGCAATGTAACAAACGAATAGTCGATAATCGGCTCTTTATCATCGAGATAGTAATCCAAGCCCAGATAGCGTTCAATGTTCTTGATCCGATTGTCAGAAACAAATTGAACGGAAGCAGTTGAGCCCAACTTCTTCCGCAACTCTGCATCAAACTCCGCATTTTGCCGAGCAAGTTGCATGACTTTATCTATCACCGCCGTCAGCTTTGCATCCATTCCATCTATAACAATTCATCCAAATCATGAATCAACAGATCCACATCGACGGTAGCGGGCGATGGATCGGAGCCGATGTCTTGCGGCGGATTCATCACCAATCGCAAGTATTTGTCATTAAGACGTTTGAAAGTTGAACGGTTTGAGCTGCAATCGTTTCCAAACCCGCGGTTGTTCAATGCCGGGAAAGAAATCTTTCAAGTCGATATTGAAGAGATAGTGCATGTCCCGATGCTTAGAGGCATTGTCTACCACCGAACGCCCCTCCGTAAACCCCATATAGCATAGGGCGAAGGCTGATACATAGCCTTGAAGATTTCGTTCACATATCGCAATATCCACCGAAACGTTTGGCTGCGCGGCGCTGTGATTTGCCGCTCGCCGCCTGATTTCTTCTTGATTTTGAACTGCGTGTAACGGCCACGATCATGGTTCGGATTGCAATAATAGTTCAATTGCTTCATCGTGAATAGAAAAGGATGAGTTTTCAACTCACTTGTCTCGCCTGTCATGATTTGGTTGAGAAGCGCAAGAAGATCCTCTTTTGTCTTCATCCGTTTAGCCAATTGCACTATTTGTATTCTATCCATGGTATGCCTGATACTTTTTGTAAAACGATCCTTGACAAGCGAAAACTGAAACGTCGTTTCTTTATATATGAGAAGATGAGAACATGACATGTACACTCATCGTTCTTTGAATCATGAAAAAATAAAAAACAATCATCCAAACAAGCATGAATAAAACTTACTAATACCGGTCAGACATTATCATCTTCCGGCCACCGAAGCAGAAGGAAGACATCCGGCGAATCTATCCCCAAAAAGGACAGGGCCTCGGCCACGCCGGACGAAATTCAAATTTATTTTCAATTTTCCTCTTGTCAAAGAGTGCTCAACGTCGTAAAGTTATGAAATTATTGTGAATCGCGCAAATCGCCGGAGTCGGGTGCTTTGATTTCTTCTTGCGCGGCCATCTGTTTTAGCAAAATCTCTACTTCTTCAGGATCGTGAATGAAGCTTTCATCAATCATCGATTGCAAATAGTCCTCTTCTGCACTGGCCATCATCGCCTCATACGCAGCTTCAGCCTGTTGTCTCTCTTCCTCGGCTTGTTCTCTCGCTGCTTCTTCAATCATACGACTGATATCTTCTTCAGTCATATCTTCTGTACAGGATATTACTACACAGCCTTTCAATGATTCGAACAAGCTGTTCTTTTTTGTTTCCATACCGTTGGTGTTGTTATTGTTCTCCATAATTTGTTTTTTGGTATTCATAATTTTCTTTTTTTAGTTTATACGACAAAGTTACTATCGAGCTGCGAACGCTATGTTCGCCATGGTTTTCTTGTTTCTATTCCGGTTTCTTTAAAAAAGCACTGGAGCAAACTGCTGTTTCATGCCGATAAAACTCGAGTTCATTCGGGAGAAAACCGGAGTTTACTCCCGATAAACTGACAACCAACTCCCGTATTGTTTTTTCGATTATGCTTTTCTTTGACCATGACGGTCGGCATCTGTTTTCTTTTTTCATAATTGTTTGTTTTTTAATTACAGTACAAAGTTACGATCAGGCTACGAACGCTATGTTCGTATTATGAATCCAAATCTTTATACATTGAGTTCATTTCAACGATCCGCTGCACGACTTTGTCGCGAATCGCGGAGGGTTGCAACACGATCAGCTCCTTGCCAAAAGAGGTCAGTTCGCGTATCAACTCATAGTTTTCCTGACAATCGATCCGAAAGAATTTACCGTTCATGAGTTGTGGATGTGCATTTCTGAATTGCTCTTCCATCGTACGGTTGACGTTTCGCTGCGATTCATGGATAGGCTTCGTAAGGATATAGTCTTTCGCATGGTCGCTTGCCCAAAAGAAGATCGGATAGACAGGGCCGTCATGAAGGCTCACTCCTATCACATCCTCAAACCGTTCGTTGATATCGCCCTCATATTCCTTGTATTTATGCGAAGGCAAAGGGATGACGGCATCGATACGATCGAGGGCAAAGCAAAGGAATTTTTCGTCCGACTCTGCAGCGGCCACCAAAAACCAACGGCGATTGTACTCCTTCAAGAGGTAAGGGTAAACGTTTGTCGACAACTCATTCTGCTGATCGGCAAAGCGATGATAATGCAATTCTATCACTTGCTGCTGCGAAATGGCCGTAAACAATTCGCCTAACAGATTTGAATTCTCCAGCGGATTCTTTGTAAGCGATATAATCTTGCGGTCATTTTGCTGAAAGCCCAAGCCGATCCGCAACGCTTCGAGCGACTCCAAGTTGGGCAATCCTTCGAACTGCCCCAGCATCGACAAAGCTTCGCCCAGCAAATACTTCTCGTCGTCACTCAGCTCTTTCTTGAAAATTGAAAAACCGGGTGTGGCATAACGCAGACAATATTTGCGGAAATTCTTCTGCTTTTCAGCGTTATAGGCCGACACGGTATAGCGCTCGATCTCCACCAGGAAAGGTCCTTCATATTCCAAATAATAGATATCCTTCTCGATTGTGCGTCGCCCCACTCGATCCCTTTCCGAATACATTTCAGCCAAGCGGTTGTTCACCTCTTCTGTCAAGTCGTCGATCGAGTAGTTATGATAGCGGCTGCTCAACAGATCGTCCAAGATCTTGTAGCGGGTCATTGCATTTTTATTGGCTGGCATAAGAGTATTGTTTTTTCTTGTTTTTCGAATTACAATGCAAAGATAGGAGAAAGCCACGAACGCTATGTTCGTAGCTATAAAATGTTCATGCCCTGTCCGAGCACTATTTCATTGCTTCTTTGAGCCAATCGTTCTCCTTAAAGAGCAACGTCCAATCAGACCCTGCCGGGCAGCAATAGGTATGAAAGCCCAAGGTTTCGGCGGCTTTGCAGTTGGGCAAGGCATCGTCGATAAAGAGCGTTGCCTTGGCATCGATGCCGGAATCGTCTAATACATATTTGAAAATCTCCACGTCCGGCTTCTGTTTGTGGATCTCGTAGGAGAGATAGATCCGATCGAAGAAATCGTCCACCTCGTGGCCTTGGTAACGAAAACTATGCTGCACGGCCCATTGCCAGTGAATGGAGTTCGTATTGCTGAGGAGCATCACATGATAATGGTGGCGCAATCGGAGGAGAAAGTCGAGCTTGTAGGAAGGGATATCGGCAAGCATGGCAATCCAAGCGGCATCTATTTCGGCATCTGTCAGCTCGCGTTCTGTCATTCGCCGAATGCTGGCGCGAAAAGCCGCCGCCGTGATATTGCCCGATTCGAGCTGTGACAAGAGTTCTTTCTGACGATATTCGTCGGCTGCACTGCGATGAATACTGTCAATGCCCAGCCGTTCGAATGCCAAACGGCAGGCGGTACGATCCAAATTGATCAATACTCCGCCGAAATCAAACAACAGATTTTTTATTCCTTCCATCATCATGCCCTTTCTTTCTGCCTTACCAGCGGCGACGATGTCGTCTATGGCGTGCCCGTTTATGTTTATAAGCCTTGTATCGGTGGTAAACAGTCCAGACGAACAACCCTCCGAACACGGCAAATATAAACAAAACTAATCCATTATTCAAATTATCGCCCTTCACATGACTCCACATTTCCAAAACATATTCCGTATCACTGCCAAAATCGCGGATCATGGCACAGCGACGAACCACATCGTAGTCGGGGTACCGGACGGGATCGATATGGAGAGAGTCGGCACCCGACCCCTCGCCGAAGAAGTAACTCAGGTTGCTTGTCTGCTCAATCGTTTCGTCTTGTTGTGCTTCCATTATCTCAGGAGTAGCCACGGCACTCACATAACCGATCGCCTCCATGTTACGCAAGGCGATGTCCGGTCGGCACAAATAGTTGATGAAATAGCTGGCCGCCTTCACATTGCGGGCATATTTTGGGATCACCCATCCGTCATACCATATATTGCTTCCCTCTTTCGGTACGGTATAAGCAAGCGGTACACCTACGGCTTTTGCTTCATCGATGGCCCAAACGGCATCGCCGCTCCAGGTAAAGTTCAACCAAGCCTTGCCCTTGGTCATGAACTCTTTGCCGAAGTCTGTTTCCCATCCTGCCACGTTGGGTTTCATCTCTTTCAAATAGCGTTCTGCCCTATCGACAGCCTCATGCGAATTGTCGTTCATCAAATCCTCGACCGTCAACGTACCTGCCGCCAAATCCTCGCGATGAGCATAGATCACAGCCGTACCAAAAGCATCACGATAGCTGTCTTTCATCAAAATACGATTCTTGAATTTCGGATTCCAAAGGCAGTACCAACTCTCCACTTCATCGGCAGAGACGAGGTTGGTATTGTAGAGCATGCCGGCTGTTCCCCACATATAGGCTGCAGCATAGTCGGTCGTTTGCATGGCAGGCCGGCTCAATTTGTTCAATTGCTTGCGGATGTAAGGCGAGATATTGCCGAGGTAGTTGGGGGTCTTGCCGAAGTTCGTATCGATGGGCAACAACAGTTTCTTCTTCATCATACGTTCGATGATGTATTCCGACGGACAGACCACATCGAAGTCTTCATGGCCGCGCTCGATCTTCGTCAGCATGATCTCATTAATGTCGAACACCTGGTAGACAATACGAATCTCTTCTCCCGTCTGTTCCTTATACCATGCCGGGAACTCGTCCAATACCTCTTCGTCTATATAGTCGGCCCAGTTGTAAATTTTCAGTACTTTACAGCGTGCCTCGCTACGCTGCCGGCA
This sequence comes from bacterium, assembly GCA_963657455.1. GTDB lineage: Bacteria > Bacteroidota > Bacteroidia > Bacteroidales > Tannerellaceae > Parabacteroides. Next base: position 52,658 of record CAVKMU010000008.1, on the reverse strand, counting down.
AGCAGTGAAAGCGATGGGGAGAAGAAGCAGGGCGATCAATGTCGTTATATATCGTTTCATCTGTCTCATCCTTTACTCGTATTACGTGCAGAGCGCTTGTTGATAATCAGCAACAACACCAAAATGGCTACAAAAATGAGCGTCGAAAGGGGGCGCAGCTCAGGAGTAAGCCCCCCTTTTCGAGCATCGGCATAGATGAAAGTAGACAACGTCTCCAACCCTTCATTGCCAATGGTGAAGATCGTCACCGCGAAGTCATCGATCGAAAGGGTGAAGGCCAAGATAAATCCACTGATCATTCCCGGTCGAATCTCAGGAAAAATCACCTTCCGCAAAGCTTGAAATGGAGTAGCGCCCAAGTCCAAAGCGGCTTCATATATGTTAGAATTCATCTGACGGAGACGAGGCAGCACGCTCAACACGACATAAGGCGTGCAAAAAGTGATGTGCGCCAGCACAACCGTCGTGAAGCCTTGCGAGATTCCCAGGCTGACAAAAAGCAAAAAGAGGGAGATACCCGTAATGATATCGGCATTCATCATAGGAATACTATTAAGGAAATTCACCGTCTGACGAGTACGATTGCGCAAGTTGAAGATGCCAATGGCGGCAACGCTTCCCAATATTGTGGAGATCGTCGAGGCCAAGAGTGCGATGGCAAAGGTATTCCATATGGCACCCATCAGCGAGTGCTGCACATTGCCGGCAAAGAGTGAGCGGTAGAGCTTCAACGAGAAACCTGTCCAGTTGCCCAACACTTTGGCTTCCGTAAACGAGAAGATGATGATGATGGCAATGGGTAGATACAACAACACGAGCAAAAACCACAGATAAGCCTTCGACAAATAGCGCATCATATCAGTCCTCCTTCGTTTGAGTCGCTCTCCTCACCGTTGCCAAGCAAGCACGTTATCCCCATCAGCAGCAACATGATGAGCGACAAGGCTGCACCATAGTTCCACATTCCGTTATTGATATTCTCCTGTATGGTCGTTCCAAAGAGCTTGATATTGTTCATTGTCAGCAATTCGGCTATGGCAAATGTCGAGATGGTCGGCATGAATACCATAATGATTCCGCTGATAATGCCCGGCATGGAGAGAGGAAGTATCACTTTCCAAAAGACTTGTGCCGGAGTTGCGCCCAAGTCCTGAGCCGCTTCTATCAAACTCTTGTCCATCTTCTGCAGCGTGTTGTAGATAGGGTAAAGCATAAATGGCAAGAAGTTGTAGATCATGCCGAATATCAAGGCGCCTTCTCCAAGAGGCATGTTCAAGAAATCGAACAAAGCCACGGTCGCCAGCGTACGAATCAAGATATTGACCCACATCGGCAAGATGAACAAAAGGATGATTGTCTGCGATGAGTTGGGCAAACGGCTCAGTATCCATGCGGCAGGATAGCTCACCAACAAACAGACAATAGTCGTAATCAAAGCAATGCCTACGGAATAGACAAACGTATTGACCGCCTCGGGGTGGATCATAAACTTGCGAAAATTCTCCAACGAGAAGGCACCGTCCGCATTGGTGAATGCGTAATAAACGATCAAGAACAGAGGGGCTACCACAAAAATCAATAAGAAGATGACATAAGGGATCACCCAATTCCGACGTTTTGACAACTGCGCTATAAATCTATTGCCTAACACTTCCCTTCTTTTTTAATAATTCGTATATCGTCAGGGGCAATGCAAATGCCGACGCGGTCGCCATCGTCCCAAACATCGTTCGTATCCACAAAGATATCTTCGTCCCAATCGCTGAACACCGTGAGGTGGTAATGGTTGCCTTTGTAAAGGATGAACTTCACCTCTCCCGTCAGTGTGCCGTCCTCTTCATTGTCTTCCAAGGAGACTTTGTCGAAGTCGACCTCTACCCAAACGGCACAGCCCGGTGCCACATCCGAGAACGCACGGCATTCAAACGTGCAACCCAAGAACTCGACATGGGTAGCATCCACCATCTTCCCCCCGAACGTATTGCAGACACGCTCTTTCTTCATCACATGGATGTCGAATGGTTTGATGCGAAGTCCGACCTCTTCTCCAACGGGAAACATATGATAATCCTGCACAACGAACTCATATCCTTCGGCAGTCTGCACCGTCATCTCATAATGAACACCCTTGAAAATGCAAGAAGCTACCGTGCCGCGCAACATAGCCACGTCGGATATTTCGAAGATGTAGATATCCTCGGGCCGAATCACCACGTCCACATCGTTGTTTTCTCCGAAGCCTTCATCGACACATTCGAAGGTATGCCCAGCAAACTGCACCAATTTGTCTTTGAGCATCACGCCATTGAGGATATTGCTTTCGCCAATAAAGTCGGCAACAAATGAGTTGACAGGCTCATTATATATGTCGGTTGGAGTACCGATCTGCTGTATTTTTCCTTCGCTCATGACGACGATCGTATCGCTCAATGTCAAAGCCTCCTCCTGATCGTGCGTCACATAGACGAAAGTGATGCCCAACGATTTGTGCATATCCTTCAATTCCATCTGCATATCCTTGCGCATTTTCAAGTCGAGTGCAGCCAATGGCTCGTCAAGCAGCAATACTTCCGGCTCGTTCACGATGGCACGAGCAATGGCCACGCGCTGTTGTTGGCCGCCTGAAAGAGAATCCACGTCACGAAATTCGTAATCCATCAGACCCACCATCTTCAATGCCTGCTTCACTTTCTTCTCGATCACCTCAGAAGGGAGCTTCTTCAGTTTCAGTCCAAAGGCAATATTGTTGTAGACGTTGAGATGAGGAAACAACGCATACTTCTGAAAGACAGTATTAACAGGCCGCTTATGGGGTGGCGTTTGCGTAATATCTTCGCCGGCGATGGTAATGATCCCCTCGTTAGCCGTCTGAAAGCCGGCTATCAGGCGCAACAAAGTAGTCTTACCACAGCCGGATGGCCCCAAGATCGTCACGAACTCGCCCTTGCGAACAAATAGGTTTACATCATTCAGAACGGTCTTGTCGCCAAAACTTTTGGTAACATGTTCTACTCTGATAATGTAGTCTGGTTCTTGCATCTTATATTTCTGTTTGATGAAATTGGGGCAAAGGTAGCTAAATATATTGAATATTGTCCACCTTTACCTCCTTTTCATCCACCATTCATTTGCCTCATGTGAATATATATCTTTTTCATTTGACGACAAATGTATGCGAAGCCGTGCCCAAGCCCTTCGACTTGACCATGAGCTTCACCTTTCCTTTCTTTTCTTGGCTGCGGACAATGATCAGTGCACGTCCTTTCCATGTCGTATGCCGGTCGTCAGCATAACTGTCCGTATCTTTGATGTTGGCATTGCCCATGGCGATCAATGACCCTTGCCCCGTTACGATAGCCTCGAGTGGGACCTCTGCGTTGGGGCAAATCCTCCCCTTTTTATCGACCACCACTACTTGGACATATGCCAAATCCTGCCCATTGGCTTGCAGTGCACTCTCTTCTACCACCAAACGTATCGCAGCAGGAGCAGCAGCCGTAGACAAGCTTTTTGTCTCTTTCACCACTCCGTCGGCTATACCCTCGGCCCGTAGTGTTCCCTCTTTGAAGGGCAATGTAAAGGAGGCTTTCATCTCCGTATCACGACCGACCGACTTCTCTCCCACCAGCTGATCATCAAGATAGAGGCGCACCGTCGGATATTTCGAATAGATTTCGACATCGATTGCTTTTCCTTCGTGGCCGGGCCAGTTCCAGCTCTCCCACGTTGGCCAAACGGCCCACATGCCTACATTTATCTTTCCATAGTAACCATCCGGCTCGCGAACAGCCATGTATAATTTTTCAGTACCATTATAAAGCATGTTGCGGTAGTGAGAGATCGGTTTTCTCCACCCGATCAAATCAATGTCGCCACAATAGGCTGCATGCCAAGGATAAAGCAAACGTTCCCAATGCTCGCCCGCCACATCGCCGTCGTACCACCAACGGCCAATGCCCGATTCGCCCAAGTAGTCGATACCGGTCCACACAAAGTCGCCCACGATATAATCCTTGTCGTTCACCAGCGACCAGTTACGAAATGCATCCTTCGGATAAGATTCCGTCTGCCACATCACGCGAGAAGGCACCCGTTGATGATCCTCTTCCTGTTTTTGAATCAGATAGTTATACCCCACGATATCGAGCCGAGCCGCCAGCGGATCGTAAATTTCCCAGTCACTATCCCACGAAGCCAATGCAGAAGTAACAGGGCGGTCATCATGAAGACGGATACGGTCGGCCAACTTTTGGGCAGTGGTCACCACCTCCAACTTCTTTCGTTCGATCACCTCGTTGCCAATGCTCCACGAAATAATGGAGGGATGGTTACGGTCGCGCAACACCATGGCATCCACATCCTCTTTCCACCATGTATCGAACAGCGTGGAATAGTCATGTTTGTTCTTTTCGTCGCGCCACCCGTCAAAAACCTCGTCAATCACCAACAGCCCTATGCGGTCGCATGCCTCAAGAAAAGCCTCTGCCGGCAGATTGTGAGACGTTCGGACAGCATTGAAGCCGGCCTCTTTCAAGAGTTTGGCCTTACGTATTTCGGCTGCATCCAACGAGGTTGCCCCCAAAATACCATGATCATGATGCACGCAAGCACCATTCATATCGATCTTTTTTCCGTTCAAGAAGAAGCCTTTTGTCGAATAGCTGATGGTTCGTATGCCAAACGGTTGGCGATAGGTATCCACTGTCTTCCCTTCTTCTACAATAGATATATGGGCTTCATACAAAGAGGGATTGTCCAAATCCCACACCTTCGGACTATTCACCACCACCTCTTGCACCATCTCCTGCCGGCTATTGGCGGGAAGTGTCACAGTCGAATGCTCGTCGTCGGCTCCTTCGATGCGGGTCACGACCTCCACGCTTTTCGTTTGTGCAGTTTCGTTCCGAAGCATTGTCTTCACCTGCAAAACAGCTTGCGAAGATGTCAACTCTTTTGTCTGCACGGCTACCCCCCAATGATCAATATGCAGCTGCGGAGTATGGACAAGCCACACATGGCGATAGATGCCCGATCCGGTATACCATCGGCAGTTGATCTGTTGCGAATTGTCGACACGCACCGCAACCACATTCATCTCGCCGGGGAGAAGTGCCGACGTTGCATCGCAGAAAAACGAGCTGTAGCCATACGGATGCCCGCCGATGAGTTGTCCGTTGAGGTAGACGGACGAGTTCATATAGACTCCCTCGAAATAGAGGTAGACCTTCTCTCCTTTCAGCTCGGAGGGTGCCGTAAACGTCTTGCGATACCATCCGATACCTGTCGGATAGTAGCCGCCATCATTACCCGAGGCTGCATGCTTGTCTACAGATTGTTCGATACTCCAGTCGTGAGGCAAGACGACTGTTCGCCATTGTGAATCGTCATACGAAGGAAGAGAGGCCGATGATTCGTCGCCCAATGAGAATTTCCAGGCCGAGTCGAACAATGTTTTTCGGTCGAGAGTTGTGGCTCTCCCCTCTTCAGCAGTCAATGACAACCACCCGACGAGGAGTATCCACATCATGAATTCTTTCAGCAAGGCGGCACACTTCCGCCCCTTCATGGTATAAAAAAAATTGTGCATATACAGATTGCTTTTCTATGTTTTTCACTTTCCAAAAATAGAAAACCTTTCTGATATGCACAATATTCGAATGTGTGTTTATGATATTGTTTTCTTTTTTCGCCGCTCAAGAGTCGGGCATATTTCTTCTTATGGCTTTACACTGATCAGATCTTCACCCACTATAACCGAAATTTTCGCAATAGTGGAGAGGGTAAAGTTACACCTACCTGCCAACCAGCGAGCGACTTCCGACTCTGTTCTCCCCATTTTTTTTGCCAAATCGTGTTGCGACATACCCCGCTCAGACAAGATATGTGTCAGTTTGCCAGAGATAGCCATGGAGAGATCCTCTTGCTTTTGAGCTTGCGAAAGCACTCTTTCTGTTGTCTTGCGGCATGTTTTCGGATAGGCATCGGCCGCGAGGGCATGCGTATTCGCCGTTCTCGCTTCCACAACCTTTAAATTATACATATAGTCATCATGCAAATGCATCCAAAAATGAAAAGGAATGCCCAGACTCTTCTCCAGTTTCATCGCCAATTCCTCGTTCATTTGGCGTTTCCCCTGAAGAAATTCACTCAAGTGAGAGGGCTGCATACCTATCTCATGAGCAAAGTCTATTTGTTTGATGCCACGCTCACGCAACTCTTCCCGCAAGTGTTCGCCTGGATGTACGGCTCTTGCCGGAACAGGTCTGTTATTTCTTGTTTCCATAGTGCGTATTGTTTATTTCTATCAATTCAACTTCTACCCCATCTTCGGTTTCTGTAAACAGCAAGCGTTCTACCATTCCGTTTACAATCCGAATAGAGCTCAACGAACCATATCGGAGTTTTTCATAGTGCAGATAACTGATCCATTTCAAGTCTTGGGTGGAAGCTGCAGCATATAAGGCCGTTACGACTCGGACATACCCATCGATAAAACGACTATTTCTACAATATTTACTATATCGTCGATCTTTCGTCTTACGTGTGCTGTATAATTCTTCCAAGGCTTTGTCTTTGAAAATCACGTTCATCGGCCGCTCTTATTTACTCTACAAATATACAAACAATTCCCAATATTGGGAATTGTTTCATCTCTTTTTTAAGAAAAACACGACTTGTAACCGATTTGTTTCATTCATGATCCTCGTTCAGCTCTCTCCTGTCACAAAAAAAATTGTGCATATACAGATTGCTTTTCTATGTTTTTCACTTTCCAAAAATAGAAAACCTTTCTGATATGCACAATACCTAAACCACTTTTTACCTTCTCATTTCTCTATCTTTCGGCATCGGTTCGCGACGTGGTTCATCGGCCGGATGCTTTGGCGCTCTGCGTGACTCAATGAATTTTTTAGGGCGAGGCGGTATTCTTTTTTTGATAACTCTTCTCTCGACAAAAGGCCGATCCCCCTCGAAAAATGGTTCGTCTACTTCCTCGATCACGATCACCTTCGTATGTGGTGCGGGTGGTGGAGGCGGCGGCAACACTTTACGAATGCGAGCATCAGCTCCAACACTAACCATTGCCATAAGAGCAACCAAAATCAAGCTTTTTATATTCAATATAGTCTTCATAATCGAATCTCCTTATTACATAAAAACAACTACTGCTTTCCGTCATTACTTGAGCTCTTTTTCATGATCGTTTATAATTTTATAGACGAACGAAAGGGGCAAAAGTAAAAAGCAAGGCGATCTTTTTTTATAAAAGAATTGATCTGGTGGCCAAGCGCTCCCCTGTATTGAGAGAGTTTCTCCCGAATGAACTGCAGTTTGTTCGGCATGAAACTGCAGTTTTCTCTCGAGAAACTTTTCCACATGTGCGGAGCTTTTCAATTGTTAAACGGGTAAAAGTGTTTGTTTTGTCGAGATGATTTTCTATTTTTGCGAGAGATGTAGAACCTTTCTTGAGCGACAACTAAAAAACACTTGGATATGGACAGACGAATCTATGCTTTATATTATATCATTCTCCTGTTGGGACTCTGCCGGACCTCGAGCATCATGGCAGATGAATGTCGGTTGGACAGCCTGATTATCGACATACGGTTGCAGCATGACGGCACGGCGCTCATCAGCGAGACCCGCCACGTAGAGGTAAACAATGACTTTACAGAATGGTATATTGTGCAAGACCACCTCGATGACATGGAGATCTGTGACTTCTCCGTTACGGATGAAACGGGGACAAACTATCAGTTCGAACAAGATTGGAACATCGACCGCTCGCGAGAGGAGAAAGCCGGGCGGTGTGGCATCATCCGCAAAGGGGGAGACGAGTACGAACTCTGTTGGGGTGTGGGATCGTCCGGATACCATATTTATACGGCACGCTACACGATGAAGAACGTGGTCAAATCGTTCGACGAGGCCGATGGCTTCAACCAGATGTTTGTGGCCCGAGACCTTTCTCCCGCACCATTGGCGGTACGGCTGGTGATTGCCTCGGCCGATTCGCTCTTCACTCCGACCAACACCCGGCTGTGGGCTTTCGGCTATGTAGGATCGATCGAATTGAAAGAGGGGAAGATCGTGGCAGAAACCACCGAGCCTTTCGGCAAGAAATCGTCGATGATCGTCATGGCCCGTTTCGAGAAGGGAGTATTTGCCCCCACCGGCCTGCGAAAAGGTACCTTCGAGCAGGTGAAAGAGCGGGCTCTCGAGGACAGCGACTACTTGAATGGCAAAAGCTCCTTCACCAAAGAAGACAAACAAGTAGCCGCCATTTTGATAACGATCTTTATGGGCATCCCCTTTTTGATGCTGTTGATCGGGGGCGTGATTGTTCACCTTCGGAGAAAAGCCATGTTAGGATCGGCTATGGACAGAGGTGCTTCGTTTCAACTGCCGGAGAACTGCAGTCTGTTTCGGGCCAATGCCCTTGTCAAACACCTCACCTTGCTCTCCGGAATCGACTCCTCACAGCTGATGAACGCCTACATGGTGCATATGTTGGTGCGCGGAATATTTTCCATTGCTGAAGAAGAAAAAGAGGGAAAGCAAGTGGCTTGCCTGAAGGTACACCCATGGAATGACGCGGGGGTACACGAAGAAGACCGCGAGGCCGAACAACTTCTCTACAAACTTGTCTACGAATCGTCCGACGATGAGAACATTTTCCGGCCCGACACCCTCCGGCACCGCGACCATAAGCGGGAGAGCGAGCGGCTAAAGGACCTCCTCGAGCGGAAAACGCACTTCACGACGGCCGACAACCCAACCGCCCGACAACTCTTTTGTCTGAAGAAATATCTCCGCCGCCATACGACCATCAGCCGGCTTCCGCTCCAAGAAATGAACATTTGGAAAGAGACGTTGGTTTATGCGACCCTCTTCGGCTGCAGCAAGAAAGTCATCAGCGAGCTGGAAAGACTCTGCCCCCATCGGGAAACGTTCTTTCATTCGGACACGGATTCCTCCGACTTTGGAAGAGCGACACACCTGTTGTTGTGGCAGCAGTTTATGACCCTCACCCAACCCATCAGCAACTCTGCCTCCGACAGCAGTCAGGCATCGTTTAGTGGAGGCGCAGGGGCCACAGGGGGAGGCAGCGGCGGTGGAGGAAGATAACTCCTTAAACAGAGAAAGAGATCAAGATGAAGAGAAAAAACGGATACAACTATATGGCATGGATGGTGCTGGCTTTCTCCCTATGGCAGGCAAATGCCCAGGTAGAGGCATGGCGCAATCCGATGGATCACCCCATGTCGTTGGCGGGAAACTTTGCAGAATTGCGGCCCAACCATTTCCACGCCGGCATCGACATGAAGACGCAAGGCACTACGGGGAAAGCCATTCATGCACCGAAAGAGGGATATGTGGCACGTATCTCGGCCAGTCCTTGGGGGTATGGCTACGCCCTTTACCTGAACCATCCCGATGGCATCACGACTGTCTACGGCCACCTCGAGCGATTCGCCCCTAAACTGGCGGAATATCTGCAAAGTGAGCAACGGCGCCAAGAACGATTCTCGGTCAATTTGGAGATGCCCCCCGACCAATTTCCGGTCAAAGAGGGCGAGATTGTGGCTTACAGTGGCAACACAGGCGGCTCAGGCGGCCCCCATGTTCACTTCGAGATGCGAGAGACAGCCACCAACACGTTGATCGATGCCCTGCCCCACTACCGTCATCTGATCAAGGACACGCGCGCGCCGAAGGTATTGAGTCTGTTGATGGTTCCGCAAGAAGGCAGCGGAATGGTCAATGGAAAGAGTCAGACGCAGGAGATTGCCGTGACCACAGACAAGCAAGGTCGCCCCCTCGTGCAAGCAAAGATCGAGGCATGGGGCAAGATCGGGTTGGGCATCCGCGCCAACGACTACATGGATGGTACCACCAACGTCTACGGTGTCAAGGAGATTATTCTGAAACAAGGCGAAACAGAGTGGTTTCATTCGGACATTACCCACTTCGACTTCTCCGACGATCATTATATCAATGCTTGGACCGACTACGATATATGGACACAGAAGCGGGTGTTTTATCAGAAATGCTACGTCGAGCCGGGCAACAAACTGGCATTTATCCGAAGCAAAGAGCGCGGCATCCTCTCCATCGATGAAGAGAAGCCCTACCCTTTTACCTTCATCTTGCGCGACTTGTACGGCAACGAGACAACGCTCCGACTGACGATTGTCGGGAAGCGGCAAGAGATTCCGCCGATGGAGACAGAAGGAAAAGAGCACTTCTATTGGAACAGCGACAACCGTTTCAGTGCGAAGGGGATCCGCCTGACGATACCACGCGGCAACCTCTACGCAGATCTCTACATGAAGTATAGCGTTCATGAGGAGGAAAGCAGCCCGTCTGACACACATACGCTCCATGACAAGGCTGTGCCACTGCACGAGAGTGCCCGACTTTCGCTTCGCATCAAGGCCGACACGCTGCCCAACAAGCGGCAGTATGGGGTCATCCGCCGGCGAGGATCGAACCGCTCGTGGGTGGGTGGCTTGTATCGCAACGGATGGATCGATGCCTCGATAACGCAGCTCGGCACCTATTCGTTGGCTATTGACTCGATGGCCCCCACCATTACTCCACTGGAACCGGCCCAATGGATGACGAAAAAGAGCTTTGCTTTTCGGCTAAGCGACAACTTGAGCGGCGTGGAATGTTACCGCGGGACGATCGATGGACGTTATGCCCTCTTCAAGATGGACAACCATTCGGTGATCAGATGCTCGCTGCCGGACGAAAAATTGGAGCATGGCGCCCACACCCTGTCGGTAGAAGTGATCGATGCCTGCGGCAATCGTTCGGAATATATCCACGACTTCACCTGGTGAGAGGGAAAGCGCCGGGCTGTTCCAAACGATTTTTGCAATAATTATTTTGGCAAAAGATTTTTTTCCTTACGGAATAATGCCTATTTTTGTCCGTATTATTTTTCTGAATAATAGAATTGTCTAACGATTAAACTTATTTCAAACACAAATAAATTAACATTGTGCATATATGGAAAACAACGAGTTACTTCAAACGGTAAGAAGTAAGGCACAAGGATGGCTTACGGATAGTTATGATGCAGAGACGCGTGCTGAAGTTCAAGCATTGCTCGACAAGGAAGACCCGACAGATCTTATTGAAAGTTTCTACAAAGACTTGGAGTTCGGAACAGGTGGTTTGCGTGGCATCATGGGTGTAGGTTCAAACCGTATGAATATTTACACGGTAGGTGCAGCTACTCAAGGTTTGTCCAATTATTTGAAGAAAGAATTTTCAGACCTCGACCAGATCAAGGTTGTAATCGGCCATGACTGCCGTAACAACAGCCGCAAGTTTGCCGAGATCTCTGCTGATATTTTCTCTGCCAACGGCATCAAGGTATACATCTTCGACAGCTTGCGTCCGACACCTGAGATGTCGTACGCCATTCGCAAGTTGGGATGCCAGAGCGGTATCATCCTGACAGCTTCACACAATCCGAAAGAATACAACGGATACAAAGCCTATTGGAATGACGGCGCGCAGATGATCACCCCACACGACAAGAACACGATTGCAGAAGTCAACAAGATCCGTTCGGCAGCCGACATCAAGTTCAAGGGCAACCCTGCCTTGATCGAGACCATTGGCGAGGAGATTGACAAGCAATTCATCGACGATTTGACAACCCTCTCTCTCTCCCCTGAGGCTATCAAACGTCACCACGACATGAAGATTGTCTATACGCCGATCCACGGAACAGGTATCAAACTGATTCCGCGCGCTTTGGTTCAGTATGGCTTTACGAACATCATCAACGTACCGGAACAGGACGTGATCAGCGGAGATTTCCCCACTGTCAAGTCGCCGAACCCCGAAGAGCCGGCTGCTTTGGCTATGGCTGTAGAGAAAGCGAAAGCTACCGATGCCGAATTGGTAATGGCATCCGACCCTGATGCAGACCGCGTTGGTGCTGCCGTAAAGAACAATGACGGCGAATGGATCCTGCTGAATGGAAACCAGACAGCCTTGATCTTTGTCTACTATCTCATCCGCCGCTGGAAAGAGCTGGGCAAGATCGACGGCAAAGAGTACATCATCAAGACAATTGTCACGACTGAAACCATCCGTACCATTGCCGAAGCTAACGGCGTAGGTTTCTACGATGTCTATACAGGCTTCAAATGGATTGCCAACGTCATGAAGCAGAACGAGGGCAAGCTGAAATATATCGGCGGCGGCGAAGAGAGCTACGGCTTCTTGTGTGAAGACTTCGTTCGCGACAAGGATGCTGTTTCGGCATGCGTCATGCTGGCAGAGATCGCAGCATGGGCCAAGGACAATGGCATGACGATGTACCAGTTGTTGCAGAATATCTACGTAGAATATGGATTCTCGAAAGAGAAAGGTATCTCTGTAGTGAAGAAAGGCAAGAGCGGTGCTGAAGAGATCGAGGCCATGATGAAGCACTTCCGCGAGACTCCTATCGAAGAGTTGGCGGGCTCGAAGGTAACTGTCATCAACGATTTCTCTACGTTGAAGAGCTTCGATGTATTGGAGAACGAAACCATCTCATTGGATATGCCGACAACCTCGAACGTTTTGCAGTATTTTGCCGAGGACGGCACGAAGGTATCCATCCGTCCTTCCGGAACAGAACCCAAGATCAAGTTCTATATCGAAGTACACTCGAAGGTGAAGAGCATTGACGAATTGGCAGCAGCCGACAAAGCCGCTACCGACAAGATCGAAGCCATCAAGAAATCATTGGGTATTTAATCAGACACAGATCATAGATTTTCTATAGCAAGCACCGGGGCAAGCAACGATTTGCTCCGGTGTTTCTTTTTGGGGGCGGTGGGGATGCCCCTCTTTACTTCTGCCGGTTGCGGAACTGTGTAGGTGTCATTCCCTCCCTTTTGCGGAAAAAGGTGGCAAACTGCCCCACATTTTCGAAATGAAGCTGGTAGGCGATGTCGCTGATCGGCTGTGCGCTGCGCGTCAGCAGCTCCTTGGCTCGGATCACGCGGAGCTGAATTTGATATTGAGCCGGCGAGATCCCTGTATAGTTTTTAAACATGCGTCGGAACCAGGAATAGCCTACCCCGAGCTGTGTGGCGATGGCCTCAATCGAGACAGGAGCCTCGATCTGCTCCTTCATCAGCCGCCTTGCCTTGGCGATCATCTCGATGGCATACGAATCCTCGAACGACCGGTTACGGTATTTGTAGTAAATAGTACTGGTCATGTGCTGCAGAATGCCCGTCATCATCACCTGATAGCCGGCCTTTTCATTGTTGGCTGTGCGCAACAGATCCTCATAAAGCGAGATCAGCGAGTTGCTGATACCGATATGCAGCAGCGGCTGTTCGACAGAGAAGAAGCGTTCGGCCAGCAGATGATTGAAGTAAGCACTGCGGAAGCCTACCCAATACTCGTCCCACCCTGTTGCCGGATCAGGATAATAGTTGTGACGTTCGGAGGGGAAAAGCAGCAGGAGATCCCCTTCGCGCACCTCCTGCAACGGGAGATGCTCCGACTCGAACCACCCTTTTCCTTTGGTGATATAGACAAACTGATGCTCATTCAGGACGCGCCCCGACTGTTGGGCAAAGCAATAGCTGTCCGGATGTTTCGACAACGGATAGGGGGCTCCGGCGGGGATGAACTGATAGCCGACGGTTGTCAAGATCACGCCCCAGCGCTCATCGTCGGGGCTGTAGGTCAGATAATGTAGCTGATCGCTGCTTCGTGTCACCATTTATATCAGATTTGAAAGATTTAATATCAATATCCCAATAGGAATTGTCCGATAAAGGTAATACATTTGTCGCAAAAGAAAACAGAAGCAGCTCACATTTTTCGAAAAACAATTGAAAGAGATGAGTTGGAAAGAGTCGTCTTCATTGTAACACCTATTTTTAATATGAGCGGAAACACATTTTTATCATTCGACATCGGTGCGTCCAGCGGTCGTGCCGTACTGATCACCTTCCACGAAGGACGGTTTGAGATGGAAGAGATCCATCGTTTCACCAACCGCATACTGGAGATGCACGGCCGGTACTATTGGGACGTGTTCCATATCTATGCCGAGCTGAAGCAGGCGCTGAAGCTATGCGGACAACGGCAGACTCCACTCTGCTCCATCGGTATTGACACCTGGGGTGTCGACTTCGGCTATATAGGTGCCGACGGTTCGTTGCTGGGCCTTCCTCGTGCCTACCGCGATCCTTACACCGAGGGTGTACCCGAAGCTTTCTTTGCCGAGAAGATGCCTCGCGAGGAGGTCTACCGCCGGACAGGCATCCAGATCATGAACTTCAACTCCCTGTTCCAGCTCTACCAAGCCCATCGCCAACAGTATGTCCCGTTTGAAGCAGCAAAACACGCACTCTTCATCCCCGATCTGCTATCCTATATGCTGACCGGTCGTATGGTATGTGAATATACCGAGGCATCCACCTCGCAGATGGTCGACCCCACGACAAAGCAGATCGACAAGGAGCTGCTCCAGGCTGCGGGTGCCCCCTCCGATCTCTTCCCACACATGGTGATGCCCGGCACACGGGTGGGGACTATCACGCCGACATTGGCTGCAGAGACAGGTGTCGGAGCGGTGCCCGTCGTGGCAGTAGCCGGTCATGACACCGCTTCGGCAGTGGCCGCTGTGCCCACGCTCGACCGCGAGTTTGCCTACTTGAGCAGCGGCACTTGGAGTCTGATGGGTATCGAATCGGAGCAACCCATCATCAACGACGAGAGCTACCGTCTGAACTTTACCAACGAGGGAGGTATCGACGGCACCATCCGCTTCCTAAAGAACATCACCGGCATGTGGCTATTGGAACGCTGCAAGGACGAGTGGAAAGCTGCGGGCAAAGACTACAGCTATGGCGAACTGATCGAGCTGATGCAAAGAGAGGATGCCTACCGCAGCTTCGTCAACCCCAATGCCCCCTGCTTTGCGAACCCCGCCAACATGCAAGCGGCCATCGCCCGCTACTGCGAGGAGACAAGCCAGCCCATTCCGTCGACGGTAGGACAATTTGTGCGCTGCATCTTCGAGAGTCTGGCCTTCAGCTACCGTACCGTACTCTATGTCCTGCAAGAGAAAGCCGATTTCCCGATACGAAGACTCCATATCATCGGTGGCGGGGCGAAGAACGACGTATTGAACCAGCTCATTGCCAACGTCATTCGTCTGAAAGTCGTTGCAGGCCCATCCGAAGCCACTGCTATCGGCAACGGACTGATGCAGGCTCGCTCTGCAGGGTTGGTGCACGACCGTTGGGAGATGCGCCGACTGATTGTCTCGAGCATGCAGCCCAAGAGCTTCCTGTCCGAGGGTGATGCAGCCGAATACGACCGGGCTTACGACAAGTTTATGCAGACAACAACGAAACAGTAATAACAATTATATAAAAAAGATACTACCATGACAAACGAAAAAAACATCACAGCCGCATACGAGATCGCCAAAGAGCGCTATGCCGCTTTAGGAGTAGACACAGAACAGGCCATGAAGGCCCTGCAACAAATAGCCCTCTCGCTTCACTGCTGGCAGACGGACGACGTCAGAGGATTCGAGAACCTCGGCGGATCGCTGACGGGCGGCATACAGGTGACAGGCAACTACCCCGGCAGAGCTCGCACCATTGATGAGGTACGCGCCGATGCCCTGAAGGTCACCTCGCTGATCCCCGGCAAGCATCGCTTCAATCTCCATGCCATCTATGGCGACTTCGGCGGAAAGGTGGTGGACCGTAACGAGATTGAGCCCTGCCACTTCACCAGCTGGATGCAGTGGGCTGCCGAGAACGGTCTGAAGCTCGACTTCAACAGCACCTCCTTCTCCCACCCAAAAAGCGGCAATCTGACGCTCGCCAATCCCGATGAGTCCATCCGCCGCTTCTGGATCGAGCACACCAAGCGCTGCCGTTGGATCAGTGATGAGATGGGCAAGTTCCAGCACGACCCCTGTATCATGAACCTTTGGATCCATGACGGCAGCAAGGAGGTGCCCGCCAGCCGTCTGCGCTACCGTCGGCTTCTCGAGCAGTCGCTCGATGAGATCTTCGCCACGCAATACGAACACATGAAAGACTGTATTGAAGCCAAGCTGTTCGGCATCGGACTGGAGAGCTACACCGTTGGTTCATATGATTTCTACCTCGGCTATGGAGTGAAGCACCAAAAGATGGTGACGCTCGACACCGGTCACTTCCACCTGACCGAGAGCGTGGCCGACAAGATCTCCTGCCTGCTACTCTTCACGCCCGAGATCATGCTGCACGTCAGCCGACCGATCCGTTGGGACAGCGACCATGTCGTGATTCTCAACGATGAACTGACCGACCTCTCGCGCGAACTCGTACGCTGTCAGGCCCTCGACCGTGTTCATATCGGCCTCGACTATTTCGATGCCACGATCAACCGCATCGGTGCCTACGTCATCGGTATCCGAGCCACGCAAAAGGCCCTGCTGCAAGCCCTGTTGGAACCTCATGCACAACTCATGGCCTACGAAGAAAACGACCAGCTCTTCCAGCGTCTGGCCCTGCAGGAAGAGGCCAAGAGTCTGCCGTGGAATGCCGTATGGGACATGTTCTGTGCACGCAACAACGTGCCGGTAGGGACTGATTTCATCCACGAGATCGAAGCCTACGAAGCAGCTATAACCGGCCGCCGCGGATAACTCTCTTCATTCTCAACAGTGCCCCTTCCGGCTCTTTTTCGGAAGAGGCACTCCTAAAACAATATACCTATGGAAATCATCATCGGATTGATCATTATAGCGATCGGGAGCTTCGGCCAAAGCAGTTCGTATGTCCCGATCAATCGCGTCAAGGCGTGGAGTTGGGAGAGTTACTGGCTCGTACAAGGTATCTTCGCCTGGCTCATCTTCCCTTTGTTGGGTGCCTTGTTGGCTCTCCCATCGGGCGTCACGCTCGGTGAACTGTTCGGCATGGAGGGCAGCCTCAGTGCCATCACCTACGGCATCCTATGGGGTGTCGGCGGCCTCACCTTCGGACTGAGCATGCGCTATCTCGGCGTGGCCTTGGGTCAGAGCATCGCCCTCGGCACCTGCTCGGCGTTCGGCACTCTCTTCCCGGCCCTGTTGGGTGGCGAGGATTTGCTGCATGGCGATGGTCTGGTACTGCTCATCGGCGTCTGCATCATGCTGGCGGGTATTGCCATCATCGGCTATGCCGGCAGCCTCCGTGCCCGAAACATGAGTGAAGAGGAGAAGCGGGCCGCCATCAAGGACTTCGCTCTCACAAAGGGATTGGCCGTAGCTTTGCTGGCAGGCGTGATGAGCGCCTGCTTCAACCTCGGACTCGAGGCCGGTGCCCCCATCCGGGAGTATGTACGTGTACGGGGAGCGAACGACCTGTTTGCACTGAACCCCGTCATCCTGCTGGTGACCGTCGGCGGCTTCCTGACCAATGCCCTCTACTGCCTCTTCCGGAACGTGCGCAACCATACGTTGAAAGACTACACCTCCTCCTCGGGAAGTGTTTGGACCAACAACCTGCTATTCTGCGCCCTTGCCGGTGTATTGTGGTATTCGCAGTTCTTCGGGCTTGGCATGGGCAAGAGTTTCTTCACCGATTCGCCCGTCATGATGGCCTTCTCATGGAGCATCCTCATGTCGCTCAATGTCATCTTCAGCAACGTGTGGGGCATTCTCCTGAAAGAGTGGAAAGGCGTCAGCCAAAAGACCGTCATTGTGCTGATTGTCGGCCTCTGCGTACTGATTCTCTCCCTCATATACCCCAACTTATAACCCATGCATAAAAGATGAAAAGAAACTATGCACTGACGGCGGTGGCCATGCTCGTGACATTCTTTGCCGGCGCCCAACAGCAGGACCACCGTGTCCGCGAATACATCGCCCCCACCCGCATCGTGTGGCAGCAGGACAGCACTCAGATCTCCGGGGCTGAGCATCTGCTGAAGCCCGGCAACGGACAGGCCGACCTGACCAATCGGTATATGTCTGTCTGGAAAGGGGCACCCGGCAAACACCCCGCCCTCCTGGTCGACTTTGGTCGTGAGCTGCAGGGCGGCATTCGGTTGGTGACAGGCATGCCTGCCAGCCATACCCCCGTCCGGATCCGTGTGCGCCTCGGCGAATCCGTCAGCGAAGCAATGTGCGATATCGATGGCACGAACGGCGCCACCAACGACCATGCCTTGCGCGACATGACCATCGCCGTGCCCTGGTTAGGTGTCACCGAGGTGGGCAACTCCGGTTTCCGTTTTGCCCGTATCGACCTGCTTGACGACACACTCGATCTCCATCTGAAGGAGGTAAGTGCCGTCTCCGTCTATCGTGACATACCCTACAAGGGATCGTTCACCTGCAGCGACCCGCGGCTGAACGCCATCTGGCAGACGGGAGCCTATACCGTCCACCTCAATATGCAGGAGTATATTTGGGACGGAATCAAGCGCGACCGTCTCGTGTGGATCGGAGATCTGCACCCCGAGGTAATGACCGTCAACACCGTGTTCGGCTTCAACGAGGTGATTCCCAAGAGCCTTGACCTGGCACGCGACATCACACCGTTGCCCCATTGGATGAGCGGCATGAGCCCCTACTCCATCTGGTGGCTCCTGATCCAACGCGATTGGTATACCTATCAGGGCGATTTGAATTATCTGAAACTACAACAAGATTATATCACAGGGCTGCTGCAGCTGCTGATGGAACATATCGATGCCAATGGCCACGAACGGCTCACCGACGGTCGCTTCCTCGATTGGCCCTCGAGCGAAAACAAGGAGGCACTCGATGCAGGCTTGCAGGCACTGATGCTCTTAGCCATGGAGGCAGGCGAGCAACTCTGTACGATTCTTGGCAACGAACCGTTAGCTCTTCAATGTCAGAAGAAAGCGACCTTGCTGAAGCAGGCTGCCCCAGATGTAACCCGCCCCTTCTTGCAGCTCAAGAAAGCACCCACCGCACCAGGCATGAAGCAGGCAGCCGCCCTTATGAGCCTCGCCGGACTGATGGATGCCCGTAAGGCAGCAGAACGGTACATTGCCGTCGATGGCGCACATGGCTACTCCACCTTCTATGGCTACTATATGCTGCAGGCCATGGCCAAGGCGGGCAACTATCAAGGGGCACTCGACCAGATTCGCTCCTTCTGGGGTGGTATGCTCGACCTCGGTGCCACCACCTTTTGGGAGGATTTCAACCTCGACTGGATGGACAACGCCGGCCGCATCGACGAGCTGACACCCGCCGGCAAACACGATGTGCACCGCGACTATGGTGCCTACTGCTATAAGGGTTTCCGCCACAGCCTCTGCCACGGGTGGGCATCGGGTCCGACCTCATGGCTCACTCGCCATGTACTCGGCGTCGAAGTTGTCACTCCCGGTGCCACAACCATACGTATCATACCCCATTTGGGCGATCTCGACTGGGCTGAAGGCACCTTCCCTACACCACAAGGCATCGTCAAGATACGACATACGAAACAAGCAGACGGATCTGTCCACTCCGATATACAAGCACCCGCCGGCGTTAACGTCCTGAAAGAGTAGGTGTAGGATGAAAGAGGAAAGAGACAAAAAATCCGAGCATTGAAAAAGTTTCTCGGGAGATTATCGTAGTTCATTCGGGAGAAAACCGGAGTTTCATGCCGAACAAACTCCGGTTTTCTCCCGAAAAACTTTTACATCGCTCAACACTTGTAAAAAATATCTATTGGAACATTCCGGCTGACATTGCTGTTTTTTCGTACAAAAGCCCCCTTCTCTCACCTCCTCCTTTCCTCATTTTTGGCAATAACACAAGAAAGGTGTATCTTTGCAACTCGGTTCGATGTTATTATAATACAAATGGAAATGAGTGAAAAAAAGCAACAGGTGAGTGTATTGTTTATGTTTTTCAGCATTCTCTTCTCGGTATGCCTTATTGCGGCGAACGTCTTGGAGACGAAGCAGATAGCCGTGGGTCCCATCTCGCTGACGGGTGGTTTGATAGTCTTCCCGATAAGCTACATCATCAACGACTGCGTGTGTGAGGTGTGGGGCTACCGCAAGGCGCGCCTGCTGATATGGGTGGGGTTTGCGATGAACTTCTTCTTCGTGCTGCTCGGTGCGCTGTGCGATGCCATCCCGGGTGCCGACTATTGGACAAACGACGAAGGGTTTCATGCCATCTTCGGACTGGCCCCGCGCATCGCCATAGCCTCGTTCGTCGCCTTCGTCTGCGGATCATTTGCCAATGCCTATGTGATGAGTCGGATGAAGATAGCCAGCCGAGGCAAGCATTTTTCCCTGCGTGCGATCGTGAGCACCATAGCCGGCGAAAGCATCGACTCGTTCATCTTTTTCCCGTTGGCGTTGGGAGCCGTTGTCCCTGCCGGCGAACTGCCGAAACTCATGCTTTGGCAGATTGTCTTGAAGACCGCCTACGAGGTGGTTGTGTTGCCGCTTACCCTCTCCATAGTGAGCTATCTGAAGCGACACGAGCAGACGGATGCTTACGACAACGGCATCTCGTACAACATTTTCAAGATCCGAAACATCTAAAGGGGTGCAGCACGTGCGGATCTCTTCGCACGTAAAAAGAATATAGCCTGCACCATTGCTTGTTTTCAAGAAAAGCAGTATCTTTACCCATCAATTGGATTTATAAAGAAAAACACGCAATCATGAAGACAACATGGCTATATGCCTCGATGGCAAGTGCAGCGCTTTTCACCGGCTGCATAGAACCGAACGAAGCCATCACACCGATTCATCTCCGCACGGAATATACCACCTGCCCCATCGGACTCGAGACCTCCACGCCTCGCTTTACGTGGGAATATGCGGGTGAGGACTCCACGTTTCACCCCGCCCGCCACGAGATCCGCATCGGCACCTCGCCCGATCGGCTGGCACCCTACAAGGAGGGGACGGCACTGCAACCCGAAACGCGCTACTACTGGAATGTGACCGTTTACGGAGAGGACGGAAGGCGATGCAACCCCTCCGAAACGAGCTGGTTCGAGACGGCCAAGATGACGGCAGACGACTGGCAAGCACAATGGATCACGGACAACCACGATGCGGACTACGAACCGGCACCGATGCTGCGCAAGGCATTCACCGCCACGAAGTCCATCCACAGTGCCCGCCTCTATGTGTCGGCAGCCGGCTACTACGAGCTGTTCGTCAACGGCACACGCGTGGGCAACAACTTCCTCGACCCGGGCTATACCCATTTCGACAAGCGCAACCTCTATGTAACGCATGACGTGACAGCACTGATAGCCGAGGGAGACAATGTGTTGGCGGCCGTATTGGGCAACGGATGGTATAACGAGCAGTCGGTGGCTGTGTGGAACTTCCACGAAGCACGCTGGAGAGACCGCCCGCGTCTGCTGGCCGAGCTGAAGATCACCTACGATGATGGCACGACTGAAACCGTTGCCTCCGACGGCAGCTGGCGCACCGCCTGCGGCCCCTATACCTACAACAATATCTACAGTGGCGACCGCTACGACGCACGGCTGGAGCCGACAGGATGGAAAACAACAGCGTTTGACGACAGCAGATGGGAGGAAGTTCGCACCGTGACAGCCCCTTCGCCTCTCCTCACGGCTCAAGAGATGCCCGGCATCCATGCCACCGACACGCTGCGCCCCCGCTCAATGACGAAGCTCAGCGACCGCCTCTATCTCTATGCGTTCGATAAAAACCTGGCGGGGCTCTGCCGGCTTAAGGTCAAAGGCGAGGCGGGCACACACATCACCCTCAAGCACGGCGAGCTGCTCAAAGGCAACGGACGGCTGGAGCAGGGCAACATCAACGTCTACTACCACCCCATCAAGCCGGGCGAAGTGTTTCAGATGGATGAGTACACGCTGCGGGGCGACTCGACGGAAGAGACATGGATCCCGTCGTTCTCCTATCATGGTTTCCAATATGTTGAGGTGGAGAGCGACCGTCCTGTGGACTTGACCGAAGAGAGCGTGACCGCCCTCTTC
Organism: bacterium; assembly: GCA_963657455.1. Taxonomy (GTDB): domain Bacteria; phylum Bacteroidota; class Bacteroidia; order Bacteroidales; family Tannerellaceae; genus Parabacteroides. The sequence continues at coordinate 30,672 of CAVKMU010000008.1, read as the reverse complement.
CTGCATACCGACATTGCCCCCGTGGGAAGCTTCTCCTGCTCCGACGGAACACTCAACAAGATATGGGATGCCACGATGCAGGCATACCGCAGCAATCTGCACAGCATCCCGACCGACTGTCCCCAACGCGAGAAGAACGGATGGACGGCCGATGCCCATATCGCCATCGACCTCGGGCTGTTGGGCTTCGACGGCATCAAGCTGTATGAGAAATGGATGGACGACATCATCGACAACCAGCGGGAGGCGGGCGACATTGCCGGCATCATTCCTTCGAGCGGATGGGGCTATGGCGACTTTCCCGGCCCGGTATGGGATGCAGTGATGTTCATCATCCCCAACGCACTCTACAACTATTATGGTACGACGCGCAGCATCGAGAAGCTGTACCCCACGATGGAGCGCTACCTGAATTACTTGAAAACAAAAGAGGCAGACGGCTACCTGACCTATGGCTTGAGCGACTGGGTCTATTGGAAAGCAACGACCAACAACGAATATACATCGACCGCCTACTACTATCTGGACAACTGCCTGATGGCACGCTTCGCCTCGCTGCTGGGCAAGGATCCGAAACCCTACGAGGAGAAGGCCGAGACGCTGAAGGCGTTGATCAACCAAAAGTTCTTCCATGCCGAAACAGCCACCTATGCCGAAGGGACGCAGGCGGCACAGGCATTGGCACTCTACCTCCGTCTGGTGCCGAACGGGAAGGAGCAGGCGGTGGCCAACGCACTGCACCAGCGGGTGGCCGACAACAACTACTTCCTCGATTTCGGACTGATCGGCAGCAAGACAGTTCCGGCCATGCTGGCACAATACGGCTATCTTGAAGATGTGATGCGGATGATGACGAAACGCGAAGCGCCGTCGTGGGGCTACTGGGTGGAGACAATGGGATACACCACCCTGCCCGAGACATGGACACTCAGTCCGAAGTTTCAGGATGCCTCCCTCAACCATGTCTTTATGGGCGACATCTCGGCTTGGATGATGAACCGCCTGGCGGGCATCAACTACGACGAGGCGCATCCGGGCTTTGAGCATATCCTCCTCACGCCCCACTTCGCCGAAGGATTGGAATGGGCCAAAGGCAGCTATCACTCTGTACGCGGACTCATCAGCAGCGAATGGAAGCGGGCGAACGGATCCGTAGAGCTGACCGTCACCATCCCGACAGGCACCACTGCCACACTGAAAGTGGGCGGAAAAACAATCGCCGTTGCTGCAGGAACGCACCGCTATACATTCTGAGGAAAGAGTGGCATCTGTCCGAAGGTAGCTCAAAAGCTTCCGGCAGGTGCCACACCTTATAACTATTTTTTTGAAGAACACTTTAATTGTAACAAACCATGAAAAAGAAACTGATTATGTTATTGCTTCTCGGATGTACGGCCACGATACAGGCAGCATCCGAATGGAAAGCACACTGGATCAACCAAGAGGAGTGTCAGAGCACTACCAACACGTGGCTGGCCTTCCGCAAGACAATCGATATCGAGACTGTACCCTCATCGCTCACCGCACGCATTGCCGCCGACAGCAAGTATTGGCTGTGGATCAATGGGCAGCCGGTGGTGTTCGAAGGCGGACTGAAACGGGGACCTTCGCCCAACGGCACCTACTACGACTCGGTGGAGATTGCCCCCTACCTCGAAAAGGGAAAGAACAGTATCGCTGTCCTCGTATGGCACTTCGGCAAGAATGGGTTCAGCCACAACAACAGCGGACTGGCTGCATTGCTGTTTGAGGCAACGGCACCGGGCATTGAGATCGTCAGCGACCGAAGCTGGCAGTGCCTCCTCTACAAAGCTTACCAAAACACGGAGGCACCCTTTCCCAATTATCGCCTACCGGAAAGCAATATCCGCTTCGACGCACGGCAAGAGATGATGGGGTGGACGGAAAAGGATTTCAACGGGAATATGCCCGGAGCCATGGTCATAGCCGAGCCCGATGGTGCTCCCTTCGGCAAGCTGGTAGAACGCCCTATCCCACAATGGAAGGACTACGGCCTGAAAACCTACGATGCTGTTCGCACCTCGGCCAACGGCGACACGCTCTATTGCCGCCTGCCCTACAACTGTCAGGTAACACCCTACCTGAAAGTAGAGGCACCGGCCGGCAAGATGATTCGCATGCAGACGGACGATTACGAAGGGGGATCGGCCTATAATGTGCGGGCGGAGTACATCACCCGCGACGGAGAACAGAGCTATGAGAGCTTCGGATGGATGAACGGCCACGAGATGATTTACATCATCCCCGAAGGGGTGAAGGTGAAAGAGGTGAAGTATCGCGAGACAGGCTATAACACAGCGTTTACCGGATCCTTCTCCTGCAACGATCCTTTCCTTAACGAACTATGGAAACGGTCGGCACGCACCCTCTATATCACGATGCGCGACAACTATATGGATTGCCCCGATCGCGAACGGGCACAGTGGTGGGGCGATGCCGTCAACGAATTGGGTGAGGCATTCTATGCACTCTCTCCCTCCAGCCAGCTGCTGGCTCGCAAAGCAATACACGAACTGGTGAACTGGCAACGGCCCGATGGGGCCTTCTTCTCCCCTGCGCCGGCAGGCAACTACCGCACGGAGCTGCCACTGCAGATGCTGGCTTCCATCGGCTGGTATGGCTTCTATACGCAGTATTTCTATAGTGCCGACAGCAGCTTTGTGGGGGATGTGTATGACCGCGTCCACCACTACTTGCACGAGGTGTGGAAGAGGGACAGCGAAGGGATGCCGCTCGTGCGAGAAGGCGACTGGAACTGGGGCGACTGGGGTGAGAACATTGATCTCGAAGTGTTGACCTCGTGCTGGTATTACCTGGCACTCAAGGCGGAGCAGGCTTTCGCCCTCCAGCTGGGAAAGAGAACAGATGCCGCCCAAGCAGCACAGATGATGCACGCCATCGAGCAGGAATTCGACAAACGTTACTGGACAGGATCCGCCTTCCGCACGAAAACATACGAGGGCGAAACGGACGACCGCGCACAGGCCATGGCCGTGGTATCCGGACTGGCCTCGGCAGAAAAGTACAAGGCACTGACAGAAACCATCCGAAAAGAGCAACACGCCAGCCCCTATATGGAAAAATATGTACTGGAGGCTCTCTTCGTCATGAACCAACCCACGCTGGCCATGGAGCGGATGAAGCAACGCTATGGGCAGATGATCAATGACTATCCGCAATACACTACGCTGTTCGAAGGATGGGGCATCGGCGAACAGGGGTTCGGCGGAGGAACAATCAATCATGCCTGGAGCGGTGGACCACTGACAATGCTCAGCCAAAAGGTGTGTGGCATCACCCCCACTTCGCCCGGCTTCCGCTCGTTCCGCATCCGTCCGCAGATGGGCAACCTGACGCAAGCCTCGGCCACAGTCGATACGCACTACGGTCTGATCCGCACTGAGCTGCAACGCAAGGGCAATAGGATTCGACTGACGCTGACCGTGCCGCAAGGAACTACTGCCGAAGTGGTGACGGCCAAAGGCAAGAGCCAACTCCTCGAAGCGGGTACACATACCCTCTCCATCGCCGCCAACAGCTTCTGACAACTGACAACCATACGGCAGAATCATCCCAACTCCTCCTCTCTTTTTCCCTAAGAGAGGGGGAGTTGTTTGTTGATGGTGAGGGGGCATCCACATCGCTTTTCCTCTCCTTTCCATCCAAAACCCATCTCCGAGACAAGATTCTTGACTGCACACTATCACCATTTTCCATGCAATTTTGCGCAAATATCTGCACATTTTTTGCTATTTTGTGCATATATTTCAAATAACTGCTTATCTTTGCGCCCGTCAATGAGGGAATCAGGCCTGCTTTTTCATGGCAGATTCCTCCCAAACAACGATTATAAACTATAACAGACTTAATCAAATGAAAAATTTTATTGCAATCGCATGTCTATCTCTGCTACCGGGTGTCTATGCCACAGCCGAGGGTTTTCAAATCAATGCCCAAAGTACGAAACAGGCGGGTATGGGACATGTAGGGACAGCCATGAAACTGGGGGCAGAGAGTATGCACTTCAATCCGGCAGGATTGGCATTTATGGACAAGACTATCGACCTCTCTGCCGGCCTCACCGGGGTATTCTCCTATATCAACTATAAGAAAGACAACTATTCATACGACACAAACAACACGCCGGGAACGCCTCTCTATCTCTATGCGGGCTTCAAGATTTACGATAATCTGGCGGCAGGCATCACCTTCAACACTCCATACGGCAGTTCCATCACCTGGGGCGACAACTGGAAGGGTGCGCACCTGGTGCAGGAGATCGCCCTCAAAGCATACAACTTGCAGCCGACTGTCTCGTGGAGAATCACCGACAAATTAAGTATCGGTGCCGGCCTCATCATGGAGTTTGGCAACATCAAGCTGAACAAGGCGTTGATAGGGCCAGGCGAATTGACCTACATGGCAAACTATATGCAGCAGTCACTGGCAGAGAAGTTGCCGTCCAGCATGATCGCCGCCATGACACCGGTGCTGAGCCCTATCGTCAAAGAGATGGCTCTTTACGATGATGCCTCCGCCGCTTCCGTCACATTGAAAGGGAATGCCGGGGTGCGTTTAGGCTTTAATGTAGGAGCAATGTATGACATCAACGAGAAGTTTACGGTGGGTGTCTCCTACCGATCGAAGGTGACGGCCAAGGTAAAAAATGGAGCGATCGACTTGAAATATGCCAACGAAGAGCACTTCACGGCATTACTCCAGCAGGTGAACACATTGCTGCAGACGGTCAACACGATGACCGGCGGCAACACAAGCCTGCCCTCTTCCATATCTATCCCGGCACTCAACAACGGCACATTCAGTGCCGAATTGCCCCTTCCAAGCAATCTGAACGTGGGTATCACCTACCATCCGACGCCGTCATGGAGCATTTCCGGCGAGGTACAGTTCGTAGGATGGGGTGCTTACGATGCATTAGACGTATCGTTCGAGCCCTCGTCGCTGAGTGCCTACAACATGCATGCGGAAAAGAAATACCACAACTCGCGCATCTATCGCGTGGGTGCACAGCATACGTTGACGAACCGCTTCGATATCCGCTTCGGCTCGTATGTAGACCAATCGCCCGTGTATGAGAACTATCTGAACCCGGAGACGCCAAGTATGACCAAATGGGGACTGACCACAGGGTGCAGTTTCCGTCCGACACAACGCCTCTCAGTCGATTTTTCATTCTCATACGTAACAGGTTTCGGGCGGGATGGCTCCTATACGGACGAATATATGCTGATGAAAACGATCAAGGAGCTGCCTTCGAATTACAAACAGCGCGAGTTCGGCGGGCATTATTCAGCCTATGCACTCATGCCTTCCATTGGTATCACGTATGGATTCTAAGTACAACATCAATTTTAAACAACTCTACAACATACACCAACCTTAAGACAAAGTGAAGTAAAAAGCCCGATGCCGTGATGGCATCGGGCTTCTGTTTTATATCGTCGGTAGAGGTCAGAACAGAGGATTCTCCACGCGCTCATCCGACACCGCAAGACGGACTACCTCCCGGATGTCGTTCACATAGTGGAACGTCAACCCCTTCACATACTCGGGCTTGATCTCGTCAATGTCTTTCTTGTTCTCTTTGCAGAGGATAATCTCCTCAATGCCGGCACGCTTGGCCGCCAAAATCTTCTCGCGGATACCACCAACGGGCAGCACCTTGCCTCGCAATGTGATCTCGCCTGTCATGGCTAAGTTCTTCTTCACCTTACATTGCTTGAAGGCAGAGATCAACGATGTCACCATCGTGACGCCGGCACTGGGGCCGTCTTTGGGGATGGCACCCTCAGGGACATGAATGTGGACATTCCAATTCTCGAACATATCTTCGGAAATGCCAAACAATGAGGCATGGGCACGGATATATTCCAATGCCAACATGGCAGATTCTTTCATCACATCCCCCAAGTTGCCGGTCAAGGTCAGCTTGCCCCCTTTGCCCTTGCTGAGGCTGGTTTCGACAAAAAGAATCTCACCGCCGACCGCCGTCCAAGCCAAGCCTGTCACCACACCGGCGTAATCATTGCCCTGATACTTGTCGCGCGTATACTCTACAGGGCCCAAAAGCGTAGCCAAATCCTCCACCTTTATCTGTGTAGGCAGAGCCTCTTCAGAAGCTTTCTTGTATGCCAAACGACGCATGATCTTGGCAATTTTCTTGTCCAACTCACGAACGCCGCTCTCGCGCGTATAGGATTCAATCACACTCTGGAGGGTTTTCTTCGGTATTTTCACCTCTTTCTTTCCCAATCCGTGCGCCTCTGCCTCCTTCGGAATCAGGTGGCGGGAAGCGATCTCTACCTTCTCTTCTTGAATATATCCGCTCACATCGATCACCTCCATACGGTCCAACAGCGGTTGCGAGATGGCATTCAAGTTATTGGCCGTGGCGATGAACATGACATGACTCAAGTCGTAATCGATGTCAAGGTAGTTGTCATGAAAAGCATTGTTCTGCTCTGGGTCCAACACCTCCAGCAATGCAGAGGCCGGATCGCCCTTGAAATCGTTCGACACCTTGTCGATTTCATCCAATACAAACACGGGGTTGGAGGTACCTGCTTTCTGCAGATTTTGGATGATACGCCCACACATCGCCCCGATATAGGTGCGACGATGGCCGCGGATCTCGGCTTCGTCGTGCAATCCTCCCAACGAAATGCGCACATACTTACGGCCCAATGCCTCGGCAATGGAGCGCCCCAACGATGTTTTTCCCACCCCCGGAGGGCCTGCCAAGCAGATAATGGGCGACTTCATATCGTTTTTCAGCTTCAACACCGCCAAGTGTTCAACGATACGCTCCTTGACCTTTTCCAATCCATAGTGGTCGCGGTCCAATATCTTGCGTGCATGCGCCAAGCTGAAGTTGTCGGTCGTATAGGTGTCCCACGGCAAGTTGACGATTGTCTGCACATATTGCATCTGCACAGAGTAGTCGGGCGATTGCGGATGAAGGCGCTGCAGCTTGCGAAGCTCCTTGTCGAAAGTCTCGGCCACGGCCGCCGGCCACTTCTTGATATAGGCTTTGTCTTTCAGCTCTTGTATATCTTGCTCGTTGGTGTTTCCGCCCAACTCCTCTTGAATCGTCTTGATCTGCTGCTGAAGGAAGTACTCCTTCTGCTGTTTGTCGAGATCTTCCTGCGTTTTCATCTGAATGGAGGCCTTCAGCTCCAGGAGCTGAAACTCGCGGTTGAGGTGAACCATCAGCTTATAAGCGCGGTCTTTCAAGTTGCTTACCTCAAGAAGTGCTTGGCGCTCGGCCACTTCACTCACCAGGTTGGCGCATCCGAAATCAATCAGGTACAACGGATTGCGGTTGTTCTTCAACGAGAAGATCACCTCACGCTGAGGTTCGGCCGAAGTCATCATGATCTTGATCATCATATCCTTGATGGCAGCCACCAAGGCATTGAACTCCTTGTCTTTGGGTGCCTTTTGATCCTTCAGAACGGTTACCTTTCCTTGCAGGAAGGGCTTCTCCTCCACGATCTCCTCCAAAGCAATCCGCTTCTTTCCTTGCAAGATAACGGTCGTCATTCCGTCGGGCATGTCCAACACCCGCATGATGTCTGCCACCACGCCGACCTCATACAAGTCCTCTTTGCCGGGATCCTCCACCTCAACATCCTTTTGGCAAAAAGCACCGATCAGGCGATGCGAATCAGCACAACTCCGCACCAACTTCATCGACTTCTCGCGGCCGATCATGACGGGGATAGCAACGCCGGGGAACAAGACCATGTTGCGCAGCGTCAGGATAGGGATCGCTTCTTCCACCTGCTCAATGCCATCGGAAAAGTCCTCTTCCGGATCGCAATCGGTCAAAACCGGCATCACCATACTCACACTGACGGCATCGTCAAAACCATGGTCGAACGAGACGGAAGCAACTGTTTTCTTCTTATTCTTCATAAATGATTCTTCTATAGCAAATATATGTATTATCCTCACAAAAATCAGGCCAAAGGTACGAAAAATCAATTTATCTCTCTAATTTTGTGGCATAATCTACTTTTTTTATGGCGAACCCCTTCTTTCAATTCAAACAATTCACCATATTTCATGACAAATGTGCCATGAAAGTCGGAACGGATGGCGTACTGATAGGCAGCTGGTGTCACCCCGAAGCTTGCCACCATATCTTGGATATTGGCACAGGAACGGGGCTGATCGCCCTCATGATGGCGCAACGTTCGTCGGCTGAAATCGATGCCATCGACATTGACGAAGCGGCTTGCCTCCAAGCGAAAGAGAATGCAGAACGCTCGCCTTTTGCCACACAGATCACCATCTATCATGCCTCGTTGGAGGAGTTTGCCGCTACCCATACGGCGCATTGTTATGACTTGATCGTCTCCAACCCGCCCTACTTCAACCACTCGTTGAAGTGTCCCGACCGGCAACGAAACCAGGCGCGGCATACAGATACCCTCTCTCTGCACAATCTCTTGCACGATGCCAAGCATCTGCTCAGCGAAGAGGGGCGTCTATGCCTCATACTGCCGTTCGATCAACAGGAGATGCTCACCTCTTTGGCTGAGGAGCAAGGGTTCTTCCTCTGTCGGCAGACGGATGTCATCCCCACCCCTATGGCATCGCCCAAGCGGCTGTTAGTGGAGTATGCCATCACCCCTCAGGCGAATCCGCAACACGACTCGCTGCTGATTGAGGAGAGTCGCCACCACTACAGCGAAGCTTTCACGGCACTGGTGCGGGATTATTACCTGCATTTGTAAAGAGAAACTGCCCGGTTTTAAGAAATTTCCTCCGCACAAAACTGCAGTTCATTCGGCACAAAACTGCAGTTCATTCGGGAGTAAACTGCGGTTCCATGTCGAGATTTTTTTTCATTGCTCCCCTATTTTCCTCCATTATTGCTGCTTCCGATAACTCATTACTGCCCACCCACACATGGCAACGGCAAAGAGAAAGAGGGCGAAGAGCTGGTGAGCTATACTGAAGAAGTCGCCACCGCGTACGAAAACCGTGCGAATAGCATCGATGAAGTAGTGCATCGGGTTGACATACGTCGTCAGGTAAGCCCACTCCGGCATCGAGCGAACGGGGGTAAAGAGCCCACTGAGCAAGATCAGGTTCACCACAAAAAACCACATGACAAACACCGCTTGCTGCATCGTATCGTTATAATTGGAGATTACCAGGCCAAAACCGCTGAAGATGAAGGCCAAGAGCATGGCCAACAGATAGACCAACCACAGGTTCCCTGCCGAGGTGATACCGTAAAGCAGCCATGAAAGGAGGAAGCAGAGGGTCATCACCAGCGCAGCAATAATCCAATAAGGAATCAATTTGGCCAATATGAAGTGGAACTTCGAGACGGGTGTCACGTTGATAGCCTCGATCGTTCCGATCTCTTTCTCTCCCACAATATTCAACGCCGGCAAGAATCCGCACAACAACAAGACGAGGATGGCCATGAGCGATGGGATCATGAACAGCTTATAGTTCAAGTGTTTATTATAAAGATAAAGCACCGACACACGCTCTTTCAAGATGTTCATCAGCGAAGCAGCATCCGCAGTAAGGAATTCGTCTGCATGGTGGTCGGCTATGATGTTGCCCACATATTGGAGCCCCATACTGCCTTTCACGCCATTGACGGCATTGGCCACCACACGAAGCTGCGCCTTTCCCTGCTCACGTTCGTAGTGTGGAGGGATCTCGACGATGATATCGGCCGCCGACCGCTCCACATCGGCCAAAGCCATGGCATACGACGGGCGCACTCCCCCGAAGCGGAAATAGTCGGAAGCGGCTATGCGCTGCACCAATCGCTCAGACGACGGCGAGCGGTCGAAGTCAACAACCTCCACCACGATGTTGCGCACGCCCATATCCATTACCCATGGCATGACACACATGATCATGATCGGGAACAATACGATGAGCCGCGGCAGGAAACTATTTCGCCGTATCTGCAAAAACTCTTTCTGTATCAAATATTTCAACACCATATGCTTATGACAATCGTTTGTTAAACATCCGCAAGGCCATCACCAAAAGGAAAGCAGCCATGCCCACCAATACCACTATTTCATGCACCACCTTGTCAATGCCCACACCCATGATCATCAGTTTTCGCATGGCCGCAATGAAATAACGTGGCGGCATGAGGGCCGAGACATATTGTAAAGGAAGCGGCATGCTCTCGATAGGAAACATCATGCCACTAAGAAGGATGCTGGGAAGCATCAGTAGAATGGCCGAGGCCAAGAGAGCCACCAACTGCGTCCGCGCCATAGTGCTGATCAGCAACCCCAACGAAAGAGCCACGACAATGTAGATACCGGCCACCAAAACTATCCACTCGATGCCGCCCGCAATGGGAACTGCGAGTATAAACTTGGATATCAACAGGATACTCGCCAAGATCATAAACGCCAACAGCAAATAGGGTACAACCTTGGCCATGACGATCAGCAGCGGTCGAGCCGGGCTGACCAACAGCAATTCCATCGTACCGCGCTCTTTCTCTCTGGCGATACTGATGGAGGTCATCAGCGCACAAATCAAGATCAAGATCACACCCATGATGCCGGGAACGAAGTTATAACAGCTGCGCATCTGCGGATTGTAAAGCATCTGCATCGAGAAGGGAATCGCCGACGAATAGAGGATCTGCGACACATAAGCGGCATATTGCTGCGCCATATTCGGATCAGTGCCGTCAGTGATCACCTGCAACAGAGGATCATCTACGGTAGCCGCTTCCGAGGCTATCGTCAACAATGCTTGCTTGGCCGCATAATCTGAAGCAAAAACCACTGCCATATCCGCTTGCTGATGGCGGATCAACTGCTCAGCTTCTGCCGGAGTGGAGACGATATCGGTGAGGATGAAATATTCGTTGGCCGACAGGCGGTCCACCAACTTCTGCGTCTCTTCATCCAACGACGAGCGGATCACCACCGTACGAACATTCTTCACATCGGTGGAAATGGCAAAGCCAAAAAGCAGCATCATGACCACCGGCATGCCGAAAAGGATAAGCATCGTGCGCTTGTCGCGGAGAATATGGTGCATCTCTTTGATTACAAAGGAGAAGAATAGTTTCATGTTCGTGCTAAATAAGTAAATAAATGGTCCATATCGGGCTGATGATATTCCCGTTTCAACTCGTTGGGGGTACCCATCGCCTTAATCTTTCCCGCCACCATGATGGAGATACGGTCGCAATACTCGGCTTCGTCCATGTAATGGGTCGTTACAAAAACAGTAATGCCTCGCCTTGCCGCTTCATAAATAAGCTGCCAAAACTGATGGCGCGTGGCAGGATCGACTCCACCTGTCGGCTCATCCAAGAAGACAATCTCCGGATCATGAAAGATACTGACCGAGAATGCAAGCTTCTGCTTCCAACCCAATGGCAGGCCGGCTACCAGGTCGTTGGCATGTTCTTCAAAATGAAGCTGCTCGAGCAACTGCTTTGTCTTCCGACGAATAGCCGCATCGCTCATTCCATAGATTCCGGCAAAGAGGCGAATGTTCTCAGTCACTGTCAAGTCATCATAGAGAGAAAAGCGTTGGCTCATATAGCCAATGTGGCGCTTGATCTGCTCGTATTGGCTGACAATATCGCAACCGGCCACCTGCCCTGTGCCGGATGTGGGCTTGCTTAAGCCGGTAAGGATGTGCATGGCCGTTGTCTTTCCCGCACCATTTGCCCCCAAAAAGCCAAACACCTCCCCACGTTTGACGCGGAAAGAGATGTCGTTGACCGCACGAAAATCGCCAAATGCTTTCACAAGATGGTTTACTTCAATGGCATAGCTCGTCTCCTCTTCGGCCGTTGTCGCCGACTCTTGGTCGTTTTGTGCCAACCCTGTCGGACAAAATACGGCTTTGAATTGCTGCAAGATGGCTTCGGGGGTACCGATTCCGCGCACCTCGCCCTGCTGAAGAAAGGCTATACGGTCGCATTGACGCACTTCATCCAGATAAGGGGTCGAGACGACGATCGTCATCCGTTGCTTCTTCAACAGCGACAACATCGTCCAAAACTCTTTTCGGCTGACAGGATCGACTCCCGTCGTCGGCTCGTCGAGAAAAAGGATGCGCGGCGTATGGACCAACGCACAGGAAAGAGCCAGCTTTTGCTTCATTCCTCCCGACAAGGCTCCTGCACGACGATCTTTGAAAGGTTCGATCTGTCCGTAGATAGGCTTGATCAAATCGTAAGCAGCGGCGACAGTTGTGCCAAACAACTCTGCAAAAAAGCGAAGGTTCTCCTCTACGGAAAGGTCTTGGTAAAGGGAGAATTTACCGGGCATATAGCCGACAATCCTACGAATCTCCTTCATTTGCCGCACCGTATCATAGCCACAGACGGATGCTTCACCTCCATCGGGCAGCAAGAGGGTGGCCAATATGCGGAAAAGGGTGCTCTTCCCTGCGCCATCGGGTCCTATCAATCCGAAGATCTCCCCCTCATCCACTGCGAGAGAGACGTCACGAAGGGCTTCCACCTTGCCGTATTGTTTCGACAAATGACGCAATTCGATGGCTTTCATACTGTTATTCATGAGTTATTGTTCCAAACTTCACCTCGCCATACATGCCAATTTTCACAAAGCCATCATTCAGAAAAGCCACCTTGACTGCATAGACTTGGTCGGCACGTTCATCATTGGTGAGTATACTCTTAGGCGTAAACTCCGCTTTCGATGCGATCCAAGTGACCGTTCCACGGTACGTCCTGCGATCGTTCCCTCCAAAGTCGGCCAATACAGTGGCCTCATCCCCTATTTTCACCTTCGACAATTGAGAAGAGGTGACATAGGCTCGAATGTACATCTTCTCTATATCCGCCACCTTGAAAAGGGGCTTTCCAACCGCGGCAAACTCACCCTGCTCCATATACTTGGTGAGAATCGTGCCGCTTATCGGCGAGGAGACATGACATTTCTGCAACTGATCCACCACTTGCAACGCCTCAATATCGGCAGTACCCATTTGAGCCTCTACACTTTGTACGGCATTCCGCAAGGTCGATGTCTGCGCATCGAGCTGCCGCTGTAGGACATCCATCTGACTCTTGACATCATCCACCTGTTTTTGATTGGCCGCTCCTTGGCTCACCAATCCACGCCATCGCTCATATTCTTGCTGAGCTTTGGCAAGCTGCTGCCGGGTCGCTGCAATTTGCTTCTGCAAGTCAGGCCGCTGTGCAGCATACACTAACTTGGTGGCACCAATGCGTCGAGCCGTCAAATAGAGCGGCACCGTGTCAATCAATCCAACTTCCTGCCCTTGTTCCACCTCATCGCCTTCTGCGATAGTCAACTGAAGCAAGCGTCCATTCTGCTCGGCTGATACAATTACCTCCGTAGCTTCGAAAGTGCCCGTTGCATCATAGGCTTGTTTCTCGCCGGAGCATGCCGCCAACAGCAGCATTCCCAGCCCTAATAATCCGTACAATCTATTCTTTTTCTGTTTCATTTCTGCATATCATTATGAATGGTTCGACTTCGATAAATGGCTTGTAGCAATTCCACCTCATGGATGGATTGCTGCCCTTCCGCTGCATGGACAGCATGAATGTCGCGCAGCAGTTCATTGACACTCTCGGTTCCGGCTGCAACTTTTGCATCGCTCTTTGCCCGAATGCTTTGCCGCAGTTGCACAATCTCCGCATCGCGCGCCACCTGCTGCCGCAAGGCGCGTATCTGTCCGTCGCTCTCCTCGCTTTGCAATTGATTATTGAAGAGGAACAACCTGCGCCGGGTATCGTTCATCTCCCGTTCTGTTTCCAGCTTTCGTATGTCATTTTTGCGAGTATACCATGCTCCTATATTCCACGAAAAGGAGAGTCCTCCCATTACGATTCCTTTCTTCAACAGCACGTTTTGCTGAGCGATCGTGACAAGATCGGAATGAACAAGGCCCACGCCCATCAAGCTTAAAGTAGGACGCAGTCGGCTATCCAACTGCTTGCGCTGTTGTTCGAGCAACTTATCTTGCGAAGCATAGTAAAGCATCTCGGGGCGAGGCATCCGTTCGAGCGCATGATCATCGGCACTCGGACGTTCAAACGCTGTATACTCCGTCAGCGATTGCCCCACAAATAGGCTCAACATTCGAAGAAACGTCTCGCGCGAGGCTTGCAATTGGTCTGCTTGCTGCTCGGCCTTGAGCTGTTCGACGCGCACTGCCTCCCAATCGCCTTGGTTGGCTACTCCACCTTCCATCCAACTCTTCACACTCTTTTCGCTGATGGCCAAGTCGCTTTGCAGAAGATTGTTTTGCGAAAGTTGCTCATCGAGCAGCAAAATGGAAAAGAACAGCTGCTCGACCCGCTCGCGGACAGCGTACATCGTCACCGCCACCTGCTGCTTTTGCACCTCGCCTTGTGCATCGGCCACTCGCTTACCGGCAGCAATCTGTCCGCCATCATAGAGGGGTTGCGTAACAGTTACCGAGCCGCTCAGCAAATAATTCTCCATCTCAAGCCCCATCTGTTGTGTAGCCGCCGACGCATTCAAGAGGTCGGTAAAAGCAAATCCGCCCGCAGAGAAACCAATGCGCGGCAACCAACCCTTCGCCACATTCTCGACTGTAAAAGAACGCAACTTCTCAACCAATCCATATTGTCGAATCGCCGGATAATTGTCGTGCGCCATCTGACAGCATTTCTCCAATGTAAGGAGTGTGTCCGTCGGAAGCTCTTCGGTCGGAAAAGAGATGCTTTCTTCTACCCTCTCCGCTGCCGGCGAAGAGAGGGTCAGAAAGAGGCCACAACAACTTAGTAGAATGATTTTCGTTCCCATTGTTTTTGTCTGTTTTGTTTGCTGACAAAAGTAGCAGGTTCTCCTTTTGAAAGAATTACCCGAAACGAGACAATTATGTTCTTTTTGTATGATGTTTTTTATTTTATCAGAAACAACTCGCACCATCATGGTCATTTTTGAAAAAAAATCATTCAACAACCATGCTTCTATTCTCGCCAAAACAAACTACCTTTACCGCTCCAAACGACAAGCCTATGAAGCAAGTTCAGAAACTCACCATGGAGGATATTATCCAACGAATCAACCATTCGGGCTCACCAATGGAGAATATCTATTTCGACCATCAGCTGGCCACCACCACTGGCCTCGGCGGATTGAAATATTTCATTCAGACACATACCCCTTTCATGGTGGAAGATTACCGCATGGGTATCTTGAAAAAGGGGAAAATCACGAACATCATCAACCTGCAAGAGCACACCGTCACACCCGGTACTGCAGTGTTCATTACGCCGGGTACAATTATCGAGCTCATCGACATGACCGACGACGTAGAGATCATGGGGGTAAGTCTTCCGTCCGATCTCTTCCATGTGGTGCATCAAAACCATTTGCCGCCAATCTTCAACAGTCCGATGAAAGACGGACAGACAACCCTCTCGCCCACTGAGCAGGAGTTGCTCTTCAACATGTTCCGTCTGCTGTTCAGCTTGGTGAAGAGCGAATCGGCCGGTACAGAGGTGGTTTCGCACCAAATCGCAGCCATTGCCTACTATTATAACGACATTTTTCAAAACAAACATGGCCAGACTTCCACCCACAACTCCGCCAATGAGCTGTTCGACAAGTTCATCGAGCTGGTCAACCATCACTGCCACGAGCATCGTCAACTGGCGTTTTATGCAGGGAAATTATGTATAACAGAGCGCTATCTGAGCACTATCGTGCGACAAACGAGCAGAACATCGGCCAAAGAGTGGATCGACAAGGCGGTGATCACCTCGGCCAAAGTCAAACTGCGCCACAGCCATGCGCAGATTGTTCAGATAGCTGACGAGCTGAACTTTCCAACGCCCAGCTTCTTTTGCAAATATTTCAAACGGCATGTGGGGTGTACGCCGCAGACATATCGCAAGAATAAATAGTCAAGGCCGTGCGAAAAGCAACAACTTCTACCGAACATTTATCCAAATCCTCGCCTTTCGGTTGCTTGTTGTTGGGCAGCCATAAAAAAACTTCTCCCGAGTTTTGAAAAAGTTTCTCGGGAGTAAACTGCAGTTCATTCGGCACAAAACTGCAGTTCATTCGAGAGTAAACCGGAGTTTTATGCCGAGAAACTTTTTCAGCCTTCGGATGTTTTATTTATATTTTTGCTCAACGAACGACCGGATAAAGGCGACCGTTCCATCAATACCCAGCAAAGATGCGTCGATCGACAGGTTGTAGGAAGCGGAAGCACCCCATGTCTTGTTCGTATAATAATTGTAGTAGGCCGCACGCGCCTTGTCTTTCTTCTCCATCAATGCCTTGGCCTCTTCAGGAGTGAGGTGTTCACTCTCGACAATGCGCTGGATGCGCACCTCCGGCCGATTATGGATAAAGAAACTGATGCAGTCAGGATTGTCGCGCAAGATGTAGTCTGCACAACGGCCCACCATGACGCACGCCTCTTTTGCTGCCAGGTTTCTGATCGCATCGCTTTGAAGACGGAACAGTTCGTCGTTCGAAAGGACATTGTTGTAGGGCATATACATTCCCACATACGGATAGCCCATCGTGAAGGTGTAGGCCAGATTGTTGGAAGCCTTCTCGTCGGCCTTCTCAAAAACCTCCTTGCATAAACCACTCTCTCGGGCCGCTACTCCGATCAGTTCGTCGTCGTAATAGCCAATGCCGAAAGCCTTTGCCAGTTTCTTTCCGATCTGGCGGCCACCACTGCCGAACTGTCGGCCGATAGTCAATATGATGCGATGTTCGTTTGTATCCATTTTTATTTTTTGTCTTTTATAGATTTATTCGTTTTCTTCTTACGCAAATCTATGGATAAATTTAGAAATCACAAAAAAAATCAGTAGCTTTGTGGAAGTTATATTCTTGGCGGACCGCAACGCCTCGCCAAGAAGAGACATAACAATCATTTCCATTAAAAACAAAGATATGGCGGACGACAAAAAAATTATTTTCTCCATGGTGGGAGTCAGCAAGATTTTTCCACCACAAAAGCAGGTATTGAAAAACATCTACCTATCCTTTTTCTATGGAGCCAAGATTGGTATCATCGGTTTGAACGGCTCAGGAAAATCAACATTGCTCAAGATAATTGCAGGAATAGACAAAGAATATCAAGGTGAAGTGGTATTCTCGCCGGGCTATACGGTGGGTTACCTCGAACAGGATCCGAAACTGGAAGCAGGCAAGACAGTCAAAGAGGTGGTTCAAGAAGGGGTTCAAGGCATTGTCGACCTACTCAAAGAGTATGAAGAGGTGAACGAACGCTTTGGCGATCCCGAAGTGTTAGAAGATCCAGACAAGATGGACGCACTCATCTCTCGACAAGCAGAACTGCAAGACCGTATCGATGCCACTGACGCATGGAACCTCGACACAAAACTCGAGCGGGCAATGGATGCCTTGCGCTGTCCACCCGAAGATCAGATAGTGGACACCTTGTCCGGTGGTGAGCGCCGCCGCGTAGCCCTCTGCCGTCTGTTGCTGCAACAGCCCGACGTGTTGCTCCTCGACGAGCCGACCAACCACTTGGATGCCGAGTCGATCGACTGGCTCGAACAGCATCTGCAACAATATGCTGGCACGGTTATCTGCATCACGCACGACCGCTATTTCCTCGATCATGTGGCCGGATGGATTTTGGAGTTGGATCGTGGCGAGGGCATTCCTTGGAAGGGCAACTACTCTTCATGGCTCGACCAAAAGACAAAGCGCATGGCACAAGAGGAGAAACAGGCCAGCAAACGGCGCAAGACACTCGAGCGTGAGCTGGAATGGATCAACATGGCTCCCAAAGCGCGCCAGGCTAAAGGCAAGGCTCGTCTGAATTCATATGAGAAGTTGCTGAACGAAGATCAGAAAGAGCGCGAAGCCAAGCTGGAAATCTTCATACCCAACGGACCGCGTCTGGGCAACAAGGTGATCGAAGCACACCATGTAGCCAAAGCGTTTGGCGACAAACTGCTGTTTGACGACCTGAACTTCATGCTGCCGCCTAACGGCATCGTTGGAGTAATTGGGCCGAATGGTGCCGGCAAGACGACCCTTTTCAAGATGATCATGGGGCAGGAATGTATCGACAAGGGCGAGTTTGAAGTAGGAGAAACTGTTCGTGTGGGGTATGCCGACCAAACACATAAAGATATCGACCCGAAGAAATCTGTTTATCAAGTCGTGTCTGGCGGCAATGACTTCATCCGTGTCGGAGGAAAAGAGATCAATTCTCGCGCCTACCTCTCGAAGTTCAACTTTGCCGGTGCCGATCAGGAGAAGTTGTGTGGCGTCCTCTCCGGCGGAGAGCGCAACCGTCTGCATCTGGCCCTGACCTTGAAAGCCGAAGCCAATGTGCTGCTGCTTGATGAGCCGACGAACGACATTGATGTCAACACGCTGCGTGCTTTGGAAGAGGGTCTTGAGAACTTCGCCGGTTGTGCAGTGGTAGTATCCCACGATCGCTGGTTCCTTGACCGCATCTGTACGCATATTCTCTCGTTCGAGGGCGATTCAAATGTGGTCTTCTTCGAAGGGAGTTACTCTGAATATGAAGAGTACAAGCGCAAACAATCGGGCTATGAAGAACCGAAGCGTGTACGTTATCGCAAATTGATCGTAGATTAACCATAAAAAACAGACATAAATCATGAAAAGAAGTTTGATAGCAAGCTTGGCATTGGCCCTTCTCGTGGCAGGAGGCTCTGCACAAGCTCAAAAAACAGAGAAGTTATTCAACGGAAAGGATTTGTCGAACTGGAACTTTGTTGTTGACAAGAACGCTGTTCCTGCCGAACAAGTTTTTTCTGTAAAGAATGGTATGATTCAAATAGCCGGCAATCCGTTCGGATATATGTATACGAAAAACCAATACAGCAACTACAAACTGCACGTCGAATGGCGATGGCCCGAAGGGAAGACGGCTAACAGTGGCATCTTCTTGCTGATAGCCGACCCTAAGAATCCGTTCCCTAACGGCATCGAATGCCAGCTGCATGCTGGCGATGCAGGCGACTTTGTCTTGTTAGGAGGCTCCGATTTGGTTGAGTATCAAAGCAAAGCGGGCGAACCTCGCCCACAATTTCCTGTCATAAAGAAACATACCGACTCGACTGAGGCAACACCGGGCGAATGGAACGAGGCCAATATTTTCGTGAAGAACGGTATCATCACCGTCTATATCAATGGTGTCTACCAAAATACAGGTACGAACCGCGTAAAAGAGGGCTTCATTGGATTGCAAAGCGAGGGTGGTCCGATCGAGTTCCGCTGCGTTACTCTCACTCCATGGGGTGAATAATGGGTACAGCTGACGGGCATCAATGAAAAAGGTGCCGAGCATTTTTATAAAAGGTGCGGACTTTTTCCTAAAAAGGTGCCGAACATTTTCAAAAAAGCTCGGCATGATTTTTCCGCTCTTCTTGACGAGGACAAAGAAAAGGGTGCATGGATTATACAATATTCCGTGTACCTTTATTTTTTGCTTCGGCAATTATGTCTATGATCAGAATGAATAAGAGAGATAAAAGCCACCTCCGGCTGTTTGGAAAGTAGGCGTAACCACCAACCGTTTTGAAGCACGGAGATCGATGCGCCGGGCAATAGCATTCCGAATAGGGAAATAGATCAGATAGGAAAGCTCGGCAGAAAGAATACCAAAGCCGGCACCCGCTACGACATCCGACACCCAATGTTTGTTGTTGTATACCCGCGAACCTGCCACAAACAAACCAACAGCATAGCCGGAATAGGCCAGCCAAAGGTTACTATCTTTAAACTCTTTGTAGGCAATATGTGCTCCAAGAAAAACATTGGCTGTATGTCCTGACGGAAAAGAGTGGATTCCTCCGTCGGGGCGTCGTTCGTTTACCAGAACCTTGATACCGCGTGTCAGTCCGGCATTGATCACCTCTCCCAATGCCACCAGTGCCAATTGATCCGTCCACCGGTGTTTTTCTTTTCCCATCAAATCGCAAACAAAAACCCATCCCAGCATGCCCCATTCAAGATAGTTGTCTACTTTGATCTGCGTCACCGAGTCTTTGCGCGAAAAAAGATGGTAGTCTTTCATGCCGTCGATGGCAGAGCCTGCCGCTCCCACCGCTATCAACGATGCTGGAAGTATCAACGAAGTAGGCTTGAACTTGTATTCCACAACAGAAGCTTCTTGCGGCACTGCCACACTATCCGCCACCTCTTGCGCGCTTAATGGCGAAAAAGCCGAGACAAGAAGCAAGAGCAAGGAAAGAATACAAATGGAGAGTGTCTGTTTCATTCGAGTCGTAATTTGAATTCGTCGCGCAACTTGGCAATCAGAGGATTAATCTCCAACATGTGATTGTACTTTTCTGTCGGCGTATAAGCCAAATGCTTTTCATTCGATTTCATCATGCGGACACGCAACTGGATATGACTGTTCTTCAACTGACTGCGCAAGAACGTCAGAATATCGACCGTATTGTTGAACAACTCCTCTTGCATTCCCGGGTTATGGATGCCCACTTCAATAAAATCGTCCTCTTGCTTCGTGGGAAGATTGTTCAACATGATGTTCTGCAGATAGGCATTCTTCTCTATTTTATGGGCATATGCCACCCATTGCGCCTGCAGTTCCTCTTCTGTATAAGGTAAGCTCACATCCGTCGAAGCAGTTGCACTTGTCGCCGTTGTGCCGGCAGATGCAGATTGCAGTCTCGATTGAGTGAAATTTTTCAACGATGTTCCCATCGGCGCCTTCGGACTCTTGCGTACAGCCGGAGTGGCTGACGGCATCGTGATCTCGTGGCGTTGAACAGTTGGCGGTGTTGGTGCTACCACAACCGTGCCCTGCGTTGATACAGCAGCGGCCGATGGAGATACTGATTGTGCCGTGGTTGTTGTGGGTTGTGTAGCTGCCGCAGCCTCAACCGGCCTTAGTTCAATTTTTTTTTTTGCCTCTTCGGTTGACTGTTGCAATTGACAAAGCTGGATCAGCGTCAGCTCCACCAACAAACGTTTGTTGCGACTGGTGCGATAGTTGAGGTCACACGTGTTGGCCAACTCAATAGCTTTGAAGAGGAACGTGTCCGGACATTGCTTGGACAGGCTCTTGTAATGTTCGCGAATAGAGGCACCCACCTCAAACAAAACCAGTGTCTCTTCGTTCTTACAAACCAACAAATCGCGGAAATGGGTAGCCAATCCTGTGATGAAGTTCTGAGCATCGAACCCTTTATTCAATATCTCGTTGAAAATCAACAGCGCTTTCATGACATTTCGCCCAAGGATGGCCTCCGTCAATTGGAAATAATATTCATAATCCAACACATTGAGATCATGAATGACCGCCTGATAGGTGATGTTTCCATTCGTAAAACTGGCCACCTGGTCGAAGATCGAGAGGGCATCGCGCATACCTCCGTCGGCTTTTTGAGCGATGACATTCAATGCCTCTGCCTCCGTTTGTATTCCCTCTTGCGAAGCGACATACTGCAAATGCTCCACGATATCACCCACCGTAATGCGCGTAAAGTCGTATGTCTGGCAACGAGACAAGATAGTAGGCAACACCTTATGCTTCTCCGTTGTCGCCAAAATGAAAACAGCATGCCGAGGGGGCTCTTCCAACGTCTTCAAGAAGGCATTGAAAGCCTGCGACGAAAGCATATGAACCTCGTCTATGATGAATACTTTATAGTTACCAATAGCGGGAGGAACGCGCACCTCATCGGTCAAGGAGCGGATATCATCGACAGAATTGTTGGAAGCGGCATCCAATTCACGGATGTTGTACGAGCGTTGTTCGTTGAATGCCTGGCAAGATTCGCAAGCATTGCACGCTTCGCCCGTCTCTGTAGGGTGCAGACAATTGATCGTTTTGGCAAAGATACGGGCACATGAAGTTTTGCCGACGCCACGCGGACCACAAAAGAGATAGGCATGTGCCAACTTATGGTTCTGAATAGCATTCTTCAACGTCGTGGTCAAGTTCTTTTGACCAACCACATCTTTGAAAGTCGAAGGACGATATTTTCGGGCCGATACGATATAATTGTCCATTTTTCTCTGCATTAATTTCAAGCAAAGATATAGAGAATATTCGAAAAAGAAAAGAGCGGCTGCGGTTAGAAAAAGATATTCTTTTTCAAGAGGAGCCGATTGAGTGGGCAAAAAACAGTTACAAAAGAAAGGTTTGGTTCTGAAAACTCCACCCGGACACCCCTTTTGAGGCATCCGGATGGCTTTTGTTTTTTAGTTATTTATAGTATTCTTTTTACTTCTTCGGCTGGTCACTCAGCGTATACTCTACAGTACCTGCATTGACAAGTTCCTGGTGCGTGATGGAATAGCCGTTCCATTTCTTGCCACCTATCGTCATCTGTTGGATATAGATATCGCCGGATTTACTATGCGGGGCTGTAATAACCAATTCACCTTTTGGATAGTACTTCTTATCGAGTTGGATTGTCACCTTGTCGAACACGGGCGAAGAGAGAATATAATCAGCCGACCCCGGACAAGCAGGATAGATACCGATCATCGACAAGATGGCCCATGTTGACATGGTTCCTGTATCTTCATTTCCCGGAACGCCGTTAGGAGCGTTGTGATAACCATTCGCAAGAATATTGTGAACCTCCTTCTGCGTACGCCACTCCTCTCCTTTAAAATAACTGAAAAGGTAAGGATATGCGATATCAGGTTCGTTGGCCGGATCGTAATCTCCCTCATCAAAGACACGTTGCAGGTTAGCTACAAATTTCTTGTTGCCGCCCATCAGCTTGGCCAGTCCTTTCACATCGTGCGGAACATAGAAGGTATAGTTCCAAGAATTTCCTTCGTGGAAGCCAGGCGACGGCTCAAAGTTGGCTCCCTGCTTCGGATCGAAAGGAGTATAGAACGAGCCATCGGGCATTATCGGACGAAGTGCATTGTACTCTTTGCTGTAATAATGTTTGTAACCCATCGAACGGTCGTAGAAAAGGCGGGCATCCTCTTTCTTGCCCAAGGCAGAAGCGAACCGGCTCAATGACCAATCGGCAATGTAATATTCCAAAGCATGCGACACCGAGTTGTCATATTGTTCACGAAGTGGCACATACCCCAACGAGAAATAATCGTTGGCATCCGGACGAAGCAAGTTGTATTCTCCCGGAGTAGTTGCCCCCTTTCGCATAGCTTCATAAGCCAACTCGACATCAAACCCACGCAATCCTTTCATCCAAGCATCGACGATGTAAGGGATAGAAGGGTCACCTTCCATAGTAAAGGTTTCACGGCCAAAAAGCTCCCACTTGGGTAACCAACCATTTTCCTTATACATGTCGAGCATCGTATGGATAATAGCCAACTGACGGTCAGGGAACAAGAGTGTCATCAAGGAACTCACATTGCGGTAAGTGTCCCACAACGAGAAGACAGTATAACGGTTCTCGTCTGTATGCCCCACCTTCAAACTTTCCATTTGCGGGTACTCTCCGTTGACATCCTGCAAGATATTAGGGTGGATCAAGAGGTGATACAAGGCTGTATAGAAGATGGTTTTCTCGTCTTTTGTACCACCCTCCACCTTGATACGCGACAAGTCCTTGTTCCAAGCCTCGCGCGCACTCTTCATGGTCTCGTCAAAAGCAAAAGCGGGTTGCTCCTTGTTCAAGTTCTCGCGTGCATTGGCAATGCTCACAAAGGAAACACCTACCTTCACCTGCACTTGCTCTTTCTCGGCCAAATCATACTTGAACCAAACACCAATATCGTCGCCACTCATCTCGCGGTCGTAGCTGGTGTAGAGTTTGTACTTGCCTGAATAGATATCCCACTCGGCCTCTACCCCTTTCATTTCGCGTTGTTTTTTCCAATAGCCGCGTTCTTTCGGAGCCTTGTCGAGCTTCATGACAAAATAGATAGGGAAAACGGCTTGTGGATTGTAGCAGAAAGTACCCATCAGCTTTGTTCCTTCGATCTCAGTATCGCTCACAAAGCGAACTGTTGCACCGCTCTCGTTCGTCAACCCTTCGCCCAAGTTCAGCAACACATTGCCCTCTCCTTTCGGGAAAGTGAAGCGTGCCAGGCCTGTATGAGGAGTGGCTGTCACCTCCGTCTTGATGTTGTATTTCGTCAATTGATTGCTGTAATAGCCCGGTTGGGCCACTTCGTTTTCGTACGTCGTACCATATTGCTTGTAGTCGACGTTCAATTCTCCGCTCGTTGGCATCAACAACAAACTGCCCAAATCAGGACAACCGACACCGCTCAAGTTGACATGGGAAAACCCCGTAAAGAAGCAGTTGTCCGACGAATAGGGAGTAGACCACCAACGGCTGTCTTTGTCGAAAGTGTTTTTGTCCGAACCCATCACATTGAATGGCGTGACACTCATCAATCCTTGCGGACAAACGGCTCCTGGATTGGTCGTTCCGAAGTTGCTTGTTCCGATGAAAGGGTTGACATAATCCACCGGTTGCTGGGCGGAAGCCATTCCCGCACACAACAACAGTGCCCATAATTGTTTCTTCATCATCATTTTATTTTTTTGTTTATTGAATAATCTTACCAAATTACAATCTCATCCACGAAGATAAAACCTCCGCCCAACACGCCATTCTTCGCCTTCAACCGAAGATAGCGTGCTTGCCATTCGCCACGGAAAGCATACTCTTCGAAGGTCAGTTCTGCATTGTCGCGCGACACACTCGTTGGAATCACTCCGCATGAGGTGAATGTTTCGCCATCATCGGAGAGCAACAGCTCCACTTCATCCGGCTGATAAACCCACGGCCCTTTCAGTTGCATCCATTCGGAGGAAACAGAGTGGATGGTTGTCGTCTCTCCCATGTCAATAACACAGTCCAAATCGTTCAAATAGCCCTGCCAACAGCCATCCAAATAGGTCAAACTTCCACGGATACCATCCAGCAACGCCCCTGTTCCTCCGGCCATATAGCCGGGGTAGAGACGACTATTGTAATGGATCGGCTTACCGATGCCGCGATGGTAGTCGACTCGCTTGGCAGAAGGTTCGCCCATCAGTCGGCCATTTTCGAAGATAGCGGCCCTGATCTCAGCCGAGTCTCTCACAATGATCGCTTCTTTGTAGATTGGAGACGAGGATGTCGGCGTAGTGCCATCCGTCGTATAGTGGATCTCTGCGGGATATTTCTCGGCATCCAACGAGACGCGTATCTCTTTTTGTAATGTATCGACGTCCATATGGAAATCTATCTCATATGAAAGCGGGAAGGGATTCAGCCCCATTCGTTGCAACACGGGGATATGCGCATTGACCCGTTGTTTGAAACTGTTCCAGTCGCGTTTCTCTTGAGGAGTCCATCCAATCTCGGCTACAGCCAAGGCACGGGGGAACATCATATACTCCAAATAGTCAGTCGTAGGAATATATTCCGTCCATGTATTGGCTTGCACTCCCAAGAAATGGCGTGCTTCATCTGCCGTCAACGAGTCTTTGGGAATAGGATCATAGCCGTACACTTTCTTGATCGGAGTATATCCGCCAATGGCGTGCGGTTGTTTGCGCGGATCCGCCTGGTAGAAATCGAAATACATATAGTTACCGGGCGTCATCACCACGTCATGCCCCATACGGGCCGACTTGAATCCAGCAGCCTCACCTCGCCAAGACATGACAGTTGCTTCGGGGGCCAGTCCTCCTTCCAATATTTCATCCCAGCCAATCAGCTTGCGGCCTTTCGACTGAAGGAAGGAGTCGGCGTGATGAATCAGGTAGCTTTGCAGCTCGTCGACGTCCTTCATTTGTTTCTTCTTCATCAGTTGTTGACACTTCGGACAGCTCTTCCAATGCTCTTTGCCCGCTTCATCGCCTCCGATATGGATATACTCCGAAGGGAACAACTCCATGATTTCAGTAAGAACATCCTCCATAAACTCCACCGTTTGGGGATTGCCAATGCAAAAATCACCCCCCGAATAGGGTTTTCCTTCGCAACACAACTCAGGATAAGCGGCAAACACTTCGTCGGAATGGCCGGGAAACTCCACTTCCGGTATGATGCGTATATGTTTTTGTGCGGCATAAGCCACCATCTCCCGGATATCATCCTTCGTATAATATCCACCATACGCCCCTTCTGTCCCCTCCTTGAGGTATCGGCGTTCCGTAGGAGTATCCCACCATTTCCGCCAGTCTGATTCCGTGCGGAAAGCACCGTCGGCAGTCAACTTCGGGTATTTGTCGATAGCTACACGCCATCCGCCGGCATCCGTCAGATGAAGATGAAGCGTATTCAATTTGTAGGAAGCCATAGCATCCATCAATTTGCACACCTCCTCCTTGTCAAAAAAATGGCGGGAAACGTCCAAATGCAAGCCGCGATACGAAAAACGTGGCGAATCTACGATATGTACGCAAGGAACGCCATCGGATGTAAGCAACTGGCGCAGTGTCTGTTGGCCATAAAACAGGCCGGTTTCCGTAGTGGCCTTCAGCGTGATGCCGTCACGATCCACATCCAATTGATACCCCTCCTCGGACAAACCGGTCAAAGTGGTGTCGATCAAAAAATTAATTCGTGCCGATGTTTTTCCAAAAAGCTCGGCACTGTCTACTGAAAAGATGCCGACCTTTTGCCGGATAGTTGCCGGCTCTGGAATCAAGCATAAAGAAGAGGGTTGTTCTGTCTGCTGACAAGCAAAAAACGTCCACCCAAGAGCCATGAACAGGGCTCCTTTCATCATTTTGATTGTCTTTCTTGGTGTTTGCATAGATTTATTATTTTTGAGTGTTTATTTGTTCTTCCAATTCTTTGCTCTTAAAGATTCTAAACTGACGAATCAGCAGTACTAATGCCACCACTGTCGCGATCAGATCGGAGATAGGAAGGCTGATCCATACCCCTAATGTTCCCAACAACGGGGGCAAAAACAGCAACAATGGCACCAAAAAAAGCATCTGTCGCGTCAACGACAAGAAGATAGCCATCCGCGACAAGCCGACTGACATGAAGAAGTTCGTGGCCACCATCTGAAATCCTACCAACGGAAAGAGTGCAAACACAATGCGCAATCCATAAACCGAAGCAGCTATCAGCTCGGCATCCGTCGTGAAGAAACGAATGATGACGGCCGGGCATAACATACAAACGATGAATCCTACCGAAGCCACCCCTACTCCCCAATAAGTCGTCAGCCGTGTCACCTCCAAGACGCGAGGAAAGAGGCGGGCCCCGAAGTTATATCCGGCAATCGGCTGCATGCCCTGGTTGAAACCCATAATAACCATAACGAAAAGAAACGATATTCGGTTCACAATGCCATATGCTCCGATCGCCATATCCCCACCATGCTTTTTCAAACCAAGGTTGATCAGCAACACAACCAAGCATGAGCACATGTTCATCAGGAAGGGCGACAAGCCAATGGAGAAGATTCCTCCGATAATCTCGCGATGTATTTTATAAATTCCTTTCTGAAAATGAAGCAATTGTGAAGGACGGGAAAAATGAATCAACTGCCCTGTCAGCGAAATGGCTTGCGCAATGACAGTAGCCCATGCAGCCCCCTTAATGCCCCATCCCAGGCCAAAGATGAAGATCGGGGTCAAGATACAGTTGATGATCACCGCCACCAGCGTAGCGATCATGGCCATCTTCGGAAAACCCGACGAGCGAAGCACCGAATTCAAACCCAAATACATGTGAGTGATAACGTTTCCATATAAAACGACCTCCATATATTCCTTGGCATAGGACATGGTTTGCTCGCTCGCTCCAAAGAAATAGAGGATAGGTTCCAGCAAAAGCAAAAAGATAATCGTGAAGGCGATACCCATGATCAAGTTCAACATGAAAACGTTGCCCAACACCTGGTTGGCTCCTTTGTAATCTTTTTGTCCCAACTTTACGGATACCAGCGTGGAGGCTCCTACTCCTACCAACGATCCGACGGCAGCGGCCAAGTTCATCAAGGGGAAGGTCAAGGCCAAACCGGCGATGGCCATCGCACCGACTCCCTGCCCGATGAAGATACTGTCGGTCATGTTATACAACGAAGACGCGGTCATGGCGATGATAGAAGGAATGGCAAATTTCGTCAATAGCTTCCCTATTGGCTCCGTTCCCAACACCAACGGCGATTGTTTTTCTGACATATATTATTTTTCATTATTGTTCATGCAAAGATACATCGAATTGTCGGGTTATAAAATAGCTGACACCCTCCCCACAAGCAACAATCTTCAAAATGCAGTTGCCATGCGCTTTTTCATCCACTCCTTACTTGTTATTACTCAATCAATTAAGAGTGTTACGCTTATTCTCTTCATAAAAATCATTTAAAAAAGTTGGGATTTTCCACAAAATATTATACCTTTGCCTCCGAATTCAAGAGCGGGATGTAGCTCAGCCCGGTTAGAGTACACGTCTGGGGGGCGTGTTGTCGCTGGTTCGAATCCAGTCATCCCGACAAATGCAAAAAAAGAGTTAAGCATAAGGCTTAACTCTTTTTTTGTGCATTCCCTATCTTTTTCGAAATCTAACGCGAACTCAAGCTTTCAATTTCTTTCGCCCGATCAAGCGATATGCCATACGTAACCCGTAGCTTCTCCAACAAACGACGCTCACGAGGAGAAATGTTGCCCCCTTCTTCCAAACAAGCTTTGTATTCATCCAAATAATCTTGCTCTTCTCTTGTGAGGGTTATTGACTTTGTCAATAATAATTCTCGTTCCAATTCTTGTGCTTTCGCTACTGATATACCCAATGATATCCGTAATCGTTCCAATAGTCGACGTTCACGTGGCGAGATCTCATCTGACTCCATCAAACACTCCTTCAGTTCTTCCATATACTCCTCTTCTGCTTTTGTAACAGCATTTTCATTGGCTTTAGGCAAAGACTTTTCAGATGAATTGCCATTACCTCCTCGCAATTGTTCCAAAGGTGCAAACTTTACATGAATAGCAAGCACTGCATTCTCATGACTTTCAAACTTTTCATCCATCGATTGATCCCAAGATCCATTCGCATCAATAAAAAGCAATTCTACTTCAGCTTTCACCTGTTTCAATTGGGAATTTTCAACTACTTGCGATTTTCGTGTTTCTATTCTTTCTTCATGCTCTATAATTCCTCCTTGCATACGTTGATTATATAAGCGTTGCCATGACGACTCATTGGGATACCAAACCAAACCGCCTGGTAATGACGGTGGATTCTTCGGATTGAATTTTTGATGTAAATTGATACTTTTTCCTATACTTTCAAGAAAGCTATTAGACTGTTGGCTTTCATAGCTGGCAGAAGCGGAAGACCACACATAATCAATCGCCCCCGACATTCGCTGATTTCGAGAATTTTGCCCGTTACTGTTCGTCGAATTCAAGCATTCTATATTTATTTCCGTAGCCCCCAAACATTGGGCAATTTGACAAAATTCTCGAATTTTATCCTCAAGGAACTCCAATTCGTAATTTTCGAACGGAATGTACTTCGATGGAACATAGGGATGTCCAACATATAGCTGGTTCGCAACCGGGTGCCCCATCGGAAAATCAATTGCTGACGGCATATTATTTATATCCAAAACAGCCAATGTTTTCTGCGACAAATCAGTATATGTTTGCACGGGCACCAGCAATTTTCGTTCTTGATAGGGTTGCTCCAAGAACTTTTCAACGTAAAAATTATCATATTCATCGAAATCCGTCGTGGCATCATCCAGTACATTTTTTCCACCATATTCCACATCTGCTGAAATATGTCGAACCACATATAAACAATCGTTCCTTGCTTTGATCTTTTCATTCAGCAGAAAATCTAATATAGAATACCTTCTATAATACAGTATTGTTTTCCAATCCATATCCGGTAACCGGCTAATTGCATCATCCAACAATCCTAATGCTTTTTTTATTTGGTTATTCTTAGCAAAATACCAAGCAATTCTATCCGTAAACACATCACAACCTGTACGTTGTCTATAATCAAACAGAAGCTGAATTGCTTCTTCTTGTTTTCCGGCATTCCACAAGTTATCGCTTTCATTTTCCACACGTTCAATTTCATCGTCCGGACTTTCCTCCATCTGAGAATCAGCCATCTCATTAAAAATAGAGCAAAGAATATTTGTATTGGTTCTAACTATATCTTCTGAATCTGTTTCTTTTAAAAAATGAGTCACATGAATGGCTGAATTATTGTTTCGATCCTCGCTGAAGAAGAAATAAAAACATTCGCCGCTATACTCCACATGATGCACACTTTCCCATGAAATCTGCACAAGCTCATCCATTTTTTCATTATCGGGTAGGCAAGTGATTCCCCAATCTGTCACTACTGCACCTTGATCTCTATCATTCCAAAAAGAGGTATCTCTCACAAACAAAACCACTTCATCAATATGAAGTTGAAAATTTCTCCTCAACAAATGTAATACATTGTCAGGAATTGCAGGATAAACAAAGAGATCAATTCCATTGTCAAGAACAGACAATGAACACTCATTAGCCCATTCAGTAAAAACTTGAACTGTTGTGTCAAACATAGTATAAAGCCTCCATTTCGCCGACCAGGTCATTCCATCGGCATTCTTTAGATTAACATATAAAAAAGCGCAGGACCTGTTGTTCATTATTCTATCTTAAGGTATCGGCAATAACCTACACCACTAAAATCAATATCAATCAAACTACAACTAAAAGCAACTA
>CAVKMU010000007.1:0-97520 GCA_963657455.1 bacterium | reverse complement strand
AACCTAAATCGGCTATTTCTGTTTTTGTACCTGTTCATTTTTCATTTTCTCTATTTTGAAGAGTTTCCCTTTTTATTACTTTGATTTTAAAAGGAGAAGCCTCTGACGATATTTCATGGACACAAAGTGAGTGTAAACGGTGATTACTTAATAATAAAGGCGAAGGTGTATCAGGAATATATGCCTTTTTTAACGTCCCGTAAACGACAAACAAAATACTTCTCTTTTTTTGATTGTGATTATCTTTTTTGCTATTTTTTCTCTTGAGAGAATATGAAAGCGTTCTCTCTTTGAACGATTGCTTACTCGTTTGCGAGACGGCATTTAAAGCTGCCGTTAAGGGGCTTGTCGTAGGTAATGACGGTAAGAATCTGACCGTAAACGGCAAGGCTTACGGCGTTGAACAAGTGCTTTAAGGAACTCATTCGAACGTTTTGAAAAGTTTTCTCCCGAGCGAACTGTAGTTTGCTCGGCATGAAACTACAGTTTATTCGGGAGAAATTTTTTATTATACGGGAATTGTTTTTTCGTTTCTCTCCAATAATGAGAGAAGGAGCGAGGAGGAATAAAAAAAGAGCCCCGAATACCATGAAAAGCATCCGGAGCTTTACCTAACCAAACTTGTACCTATTTTAACTAATTATCAATTGGAACGTCCGCTACTGAACTGACGATTTTGCTCGTTCGGCTGTTGGCCTTGTCCGTTAGGACGCTGACCTTGCCCCTTCTGCATGCCTTGCCCTGATGAAGTCCAGATCTTGTATTGCTCGTCTGTCAAGATCTTCTTGATCTGTTTGTTCTTCTTTTCTATCTGCTTCTGCATGTCGCTGTTGCTACTGCTGTTCGATCCCGAAGGAGGCATCGGAGGACGTTGTCCGCCAAAGTTGCCGCCGCCCGGGCCGCCTTGTCCCATAGGGGGCATGCCACCACCTTGACCATCCATAGGAGGCATACCGCCATTCATGCCCGGACCATTGCCCGAACTTTGCTGTTTCTCCATATTGCTGATCATTGTCTTCTGCTCTGACAAGTTCAACTTATAGATTTTCTTATACTGTTTGTCTGTCAAGTTCAGCAGTTTTTGCATGTCATCCGTCATGCGCTTTGCTGTTTTTTCAGGATTGGGAACCTCTTTATATTGTTGTTGTCCCTGTGTCTGTGAATTGTTTTGCGCAGACACTCCCGTAAATGACATCATGCAGCAAAGCATAACTCCTACTGCTACCACGATTCTTTTCATGATCTTCTTTTTTTATTGTTCATCGCAAATATAAGAACGGCATCGTTTTGATCAAAATAGAATCGACAAACGCCCTTTTTTTACCGTCCAAAGAAGAAAAAACGACGGGGAAAAAGAGGTGACTAATTCAGTAGAATGATCAAGACCGAACCCACGATCATGATAACCGAGCCCAGCAACTTCTTGCGAATATCGGACTCTTGAAAAATTTTGTAGCCGAGGAGGATACTGACCAGTGTCGAAAGTTGAAACAGAGCCAAGGCGTATCCTACGTTCATATGCGAGAAAACGTAATTGGTCGTGTACTGCATCGTTCCGATACAAAGAATCAAATAGCCGTAAAGGGGTAGATGCGGCAAACGGATTTGTTTCATCTCTTTCCGGATTGGGATGCGAAACACGTAGAGTAGCAGGAATGAAAACAGCGCTCCAAACCAACACCAAAAATAGAATGAGATAGTGGTCGATGAGTAAAGAATCACCTTCTTGATGAAGATGGCTTCGATGGCTGTCAGCACCATGGCTAAAATACGGTAGCGGATCTCGCGGTTTTTCAGTAGTGCCCACGAGAAATGTTCCTCCATCGTGTCCAAAACGAAATAGCTTCCTCCTATAATCAGCATCACGCCTAAGACACCCCATAGGTTGGGGATCTCGTGCAGGATCACGATTCCTACCAGGATGCCCACCACCGACTTGTAAGAATTGATCGGGCCGAGGATGGATAAGTCGCCGCCTTGCAGTGCTTTGACCAGAAAAGCATTGCCTGTTCCGCCGAATACTCCGGCAATCACGCCATATATCCAAGCTTCAGGCTGGCAAACCGACCAGTCGGCCATCAATGCCGGTATCAAGCAAAGGATTCCGAGCAGGAAGAATGTCAGAAAATTGATCAATAGAGGATGGTTTTGGCGTGCCGTCAGTTTTTTTTGAAATACGTTACCAACGGGATTGGACAATACACGCAACAATAGAGCTAATGAGGTTGTAAACATAGACGATTCCCGATTAAAAACGAGACAAATGTAATGCTTTTTCTAAAATATACTTCATTCTTGTTGAATTACAGAAGGAAAAATGTGAAAATAGGGCGGCCGTTTTCCACTCTTCTATACATTATAGAATGAAAACAAACCGAAGAAAAGGAGAGAAGCTACCGTTAAAATGGCTCTGTTTTGACATAATTCCAAAAAAATATCACTTTTAGTTTGCAATCTATCAGATAATGTCTATATTTGCAATCGAATTAAAACAAAAAATATGAGAACATTTGTAGTCAATACATCTATGTCAAATTATTGGTGGTGGCGTCTCGTACTTCTGAAACAGTCGTAAGAGACGAAGACCTACATTGTGTATTGCGGTTCAATATAAAAGCGGTCTGTCGCACTTGCGACGGACCGCTTTCTTTTTAAGGTGGAATAAAAAAGAATTTAGTATAAAACAGAAAGAAGACAATGAAGACGTATCAAGTAAACCCCAATGGGTATTATGGAGAATTCGGCGGAGCATATATTCCTGAGATTCTTCACCAATGCGTAGAGGATCTGCAGAACACCTATCTGAAGGTCTTGGAAGATGAGAGTTTTCAACAAGAGTTGAAAGGATTGCTGAAAGATTACGTTGGCCGTCCATCTCCTCTTTATCTTGCCAAGCGCCTCAGCGAACAGTATGGATGCAAGATTTATCTCAAAAGAGAGGACTTGAACCATACGGGAGCGCACAAGATCAATAACGCCCTTGGACAAGTACTGTTGGCAAAGCGGATGGGCAAGACGCGCATCATTGCTGAGACCGGAGCCGGACAGCATGGCGTGGCTACGGCTACCGTCTGTGCTTTGATGAACTTGGAATGTATCGTTTATATGGGAAAAACCGACGTCGAACGCCAACATGCCAATGTGCAGAAAATGGAAATGTTAGGAGCAAAGGTGGTTCCTGTGACGTGTGGCAACATGACATTGAAGGATGCCACGAACGAAGCTATCCGCGACTGGTGTTGCCATCCTGAAAACACATACTATGTCATCGGCTCGACCGTCGGTCCGCATCCTTACCCGGATATGGTGGCTCGCCTTCAGTCGGTCATCAGCCAGGAGATCCACTCTCAGTTGATGGAACATGAAGGGCGCGACTATCCGGACTACTTGATCGCTTGTGTGGGCGGTGGCAGTAATGCGGCCGGCACAATCTATAACTATTTGGACGATGAACGGGTAAAAATCGTATTGGCCGAGGCGGGTGGCTTGGGAATCACTACGGGCAAGAGTGCGGCAACCATCCAATTAGGAAAGAAGGGTATCATCCACGGCTCTCGAACATTGGTTATTCAGAACGAAGACGGCCAGATCGAAGAGCCCTATTCGGTATCAGCCGGTTTGGACTATCCGGGCATCGGTCCGATGCATGCCAACTTGGCAGAGACGCGCCGCGCAAAGATCTTGGCCGTAAATGACGACGAAGCTTTGGATGCAGCCTTCCTGTTGACCCGCCTGGAGGGTATTATACCGGCCTTGGAGAGTGCACACGCTTTGGGGGCTCTCCCGAAAATCAAATTCCGGCCGAATGACTTGGTCGTATTGACCGTGTCCGGTCGTGGCGATAAAGACATGGATACCTACATCCGTTACAAAGAACAAAAAACGAAAGCGTAAATATCATGAAGAAGTTCAGTTATCATACCGTCACCAAACAAGTGTTAGGTGACTTGCAGACTCCGGTCAGCATCTACTTGAAGGTTCGCGATATCTATCCCGAATCGGCATTGTTGGAAAGTTCAGATTTCCACGGCAATGAAAACAGTTTGTCGTTTATAGCCCTCAATCCGTTGGCAAGTATCGGTATCAATTACGACCAATGTACGATGACATTCCCGGATCATACCACGGAAGTGATACCATTGCAGGAAAACTTCCAAGTTGATCAAGCCATCAACCGGTTCTTGTCTCAGTTTGAGGTTACGGGCGATGGCAGTGAACGGTGCGGTTTGTTCGGCTATACGGCATTCGACGCTGTCCGCTATTTCGAAAATATCCCCGTTATGGAAGCCCACCACGAAGAGAACGAGGCGCCGGATATGCTCTACATATTATATAAAGATATCATCGTCTTCAACCATTTCAAGAATGAACTGACGCTGATCGAGTTGACAGCCGACGGCGAAGAATCGCAGTTGAAACAGATTGAGACCTATATCAACAACCGAAATTTCGCATCATACAACTTCCAAACCGTTGGTCAAGAAACATCTCCTATTACAGACGAAGAGTATAAGGCCATGGTTCGCGAGGGTGTTCGTCATTGCTTGCGCGGCGATGTGTTCCAAATCGTATTGAGTCGCCGCTTCGAGCAACCGTTCAAGGGCGATGACTTCAAGGTCTATCGTGCTCTTCGTAGTATCAATCCATCGCCCTATCTGTTCTATTTCGACTTTGGCGGTTTCCGTATTTTCGGCTCATCACCTGAGACTCACTGCAAAGTAATCGACGGACATGCCAGCATCGACCCGATTGCCGGAACCGCTTTCCGTACAGGAAATGTAGAGATCGACAAACAACGTACAGACGATTTGCTGAACGACCCGAAGGAGAATGCCGAACATGTCATGTTGGTCGACTTGGCTCGCAACGACCTCTCTCGCAATGCTCACCATGTAAAGGTGGATTTCTACAAAGAAGTGCAGTATTATAGCCACGTCATTCATTTGGTTTCACGCGTAAGTGGTGATATCAATCCGGACCGTAATCCGGTCAAGACCTACATTGATACCTTCCCTGCCGGAACACTTAGTGGTGCACCGAAGGTTCGTGCCATGCAGTTAATCACCGAAATCGAGAAGCATAACCGTGGGGCTTACGGTGGTTGTATCGGCTTCATCGGCTTGAACGGCAACCTGAACCAGGCCATTACGATCCGTACTTTTGTCAGTCGTGGCAATGTGCTTTATTATCAAGCCGGTGCAGGAATCGTCGCAAAGAGCAAAGACGAACGTGAACTGCAAGAGGTCAACAACAAATTAGGTGCTTTGAAGAAAGCTGTTTTGTTGGCAGAAACATTACAGAACTAACCGAGTATAAATCCAACATCTGAGCAAACATGAAGATTCTATTATTAGATAATTACGATTCTTTTACATACAATTTGGTGCACATCGTCAAGGAATTGGGCTATGAAATCGATGTGTTCCGTAATGACAAGATTGCATTGGATGCGGTCGATGCTTACGACAAGATCTTACTCTCGCCGGGACCGGGTATCCCTGAAGAGGCCGGTATCTTGCTTCCTCTGATCAAACGCTACGCTCCGACGAAGAGTATTATGGGCGTCTGCTTGGGAGAACAGGCTATAGGTCAAGCCTTTGGTGCAGAACTGATCAACTTGACGGATGTCTATCATGGTGTCAGTTCAGAAATCATAACGACGGCAGAGGAGCCATTGTTCGAAGGTATGGAAAAAACATTCCAAGCCGGCCGTTACCATTCGTGGGTGGTCGATTCAAACAATCTGCCTGATTGTTTGGAAGTTACCGCCATTGAAGCAGAAACGAAGCAGATCATGGCCATCCGTCACAAGCAATATGACGTGAAAGGTATCCAATTCCATCCGGAATCGGTATTGACACCCAATGGAAAACGAATCATTGAAAACTGGTTAAAAGCATAATCATCATGAAAGAGATATTATATAGATTGTTCGAGCACCAATACTTAGGGAAAGAAGAGGCTCGAAAAATATTACAAGGAATAGCACAAGGTTGCTACAACGATGCACAAATCGCCAGCCTCATCACCGTCTTCTTGATGAGAAACATCTCAGTTGAAGAGCTGACGGGCTTCCGTGAGGCACTGTTGGACATGCGTGTTCCCGTTGACATGCAAGCTTACAAGCCAATAGATATCGTAGGTACGGGTGGTGATGGAAAGAATACGTTCAACATCAGCACGACCTCTTGCTTCGTTGTGGCGGGAGCCGGCTACAATGTCGTGAAACATGGAAACTATGGTGCCACTTCTGTCAGTGGAGCCAGTAATGTAATGGAACAACATGGCGTCAAATTTACATCTGATGTAAATAAACTTCGCCAATCAATGGAGGCTTGCCACATCGCTTATCTGCATGCTCCGCTCTTCAATCCGGCTTTGAAAGCAGTGGCTCCCGTACGAAAAATGTTAGCCGTGCGCAGTTTCTTCAATATGTTAGGCCCGTTGGTGAATCCGGTCATTCCAACCTATCAATTGTTGGGCGTGTACAATCTGCCGTTGCTCCGTTTGTATAATTACACTTATCAGGAAAGCGGTACACAATTTGCGGTTGTTCATAGCTTGGACGGCTACGACGAAATCTCATTGACCGACGAATTCAAGGTGGCCACTCCTTACAAAGAGATTCTTTATACTCCTGAAATGTTGGGATTCAAGCGTTGCACTGAAAACGATCTGTACGGAGGTGATACTCCGGAGGAAGCAGCCAAAATTTTCGATGCAGTCTTGAATGGAACTGCTACTGAAGCACAGACGAACTGTGTTGTTGCTAATTCGGCATTTGCTATCCAGGTGATCTGCCCGGAAAAGAAGATAGCAGAGTGTATTGCTGAAGCACGAGAATCGCTGGAAAGCAAACGTGCATTGGAGACATTCAAGAAATTTATTCAAATCAACGGATAATGGAAGCTGATATTTTACAGACGATCGTTGCCAACAAACGTATTGAATTGGAACAACAGAAGAAGGCTGTTCCGATGCAGACGCTGTTGGGCTTGGCGGATGAGGCGTTGGAAGTTCCGACTCGTTCCATGCGGCAAGCATTGGAGCAGTCGCTGACGGGCATCATTGCCGAGTTCAAACGGAAGAGTCCTTCGAAAGGATGGTTGCATCCAAATGCTAAAGTGGAGGAGGTCGTCCCGACTTATGAAGCGAATGGTGCTTCGGCTTGTTCTATCTTGACTGATTCGCTGTTCTTCGGTGGAGGATTTGGCGACTTGCACAAGGCGAGTCAATTGGTTGATCTTCCGCTGCTTCGTAAGGATTTTATGGTGGATACCTACCAACTGTTCCAAGCTCGCGCCCTCGGTGCTGATGCCGTTTTGCTGATTGCTTCGGTTTTGACAAAAGAGGAGTGCCAAATGATGGCCGAAACAGCCCATAGCTTGCAATTGGAAGTGTTGCTCGAAATCCACCGTCCTGACGAGCTTGCTTATCTGACGCCCGAGATTGATATGTTGGGAGTCAATAACCGTAACTTGGGAACATTCTATACCGATGTGCAAAATTCGGTTCATTTGTCGGATAATATCCATGCCTATTTGAAAGAACACTCTGATTGTCATCCGTTGTTGGTGGCGGAGAGTGGCATTTCGAAAGCGGAGACTATCCGTCAATTACGTAAGAATGGCTACCGGGGCTTCTTGATTGGCGAAACATTCATGAAGACGGAGCAGCCGGGCAATACATTGCATCAATTCATTCAACAGGTCATGAGCGATGATTGTTAAGGTATGTGGGATGCGAGACCCCGAGAATATAAGTGCCGTAGCCGCATTGGGTATCCAATGGATGGGATTCATTTTCTTCCCTCGCTCTCCACGATTTTTCGAAGGGGAGGCGATCGCTTTGCCGGAAACTGTTGAGCGTGTTGGCGTATTTGTCAATGCTGAGACGGACGAGATTCTCAAAAAAGCGAAGCAATTAGGGCTGAATATCTTGCAGTTGCACGGAGCAGAATCACCGGAGCAGTGCACCCTTCTGCGCGAAGTTGGCTATCCTGTTCTCAAAGCTATCTCAGTTGCCTCGGCAACTGACATTGAACGGACGAAAGATTATGAGGGACATGTCGACTATTTCTTGTTCGATACGTCTTGTAAAGGCTATGGCGGCTCGGGAAAACGTTTCGACTGGACGGTGCTGGAGCACTACAAAGGGATAACTCCTTTCCTGTTGAGCGGCGGCATTGCACCCGATTCGTTGGACGATCTGAAGCGATTCCATCATCCGCAATGGGTTGGAATTGATTTAAACAGCGGCTTTGAAACTGCCCCGGGTCGTAAGAATGTGGCAGCATTGAAAGCCTTTCTTGATGAAATTCATTCACATTTTTAATTCGTATGAGTCATGAATCGTATAACAACATTATTTGAAAACAAACATAATTCTATATTATCTATCTATTTCCCGGCAGGTTATCCTCATTTGAACGATACTGTCGAAATATTGAAGGCGTTGCAAGCCAATGGCGTTGATATGGTTGAAGTAGGAATCCCTTTTTCAGATCCGATGGCCGACGGACCGGTTATTCAGGAGGCCAGCACGATTGCATTGCGAAATGGCATCAGTTTGCGCAAAATATTCGAACAACTGAAGCATGTTCGTCGTGACGGTATTCATATTCCTTTGATTTTGATGGGCTATTTGAATCCGATCATGCAATATGGCTTCGATGCTTTCTGTCAATCTTGTGCAGAAGTTGGGGTGGATGGTGTGATTATTCCCGATCTTCCATTCGCTGATTATATGGCAGACTATAAACCAATTGCCGATAAATACGACATTAAAATCATTATGTTGATCACTCCTGAAACATCAGAAGAGCGTGTTCGTCAGATTGATGCCCACACGAGTGGCTTCATCTATATGGTTTCGAGTGCAGCAACGACGGGTGCCCAAAAGAGTTTCAATGAGCAAAAGCAGGCTTACTTCCGAAAGATCAATGCCATGCAGTTGCAAAATCCGCGGTTGGTAGGCTTCGGAATCAGCAATAAAGCCACTTTCGATGCTGCAGCAGCCAACTCTCGTGGCGGTATTATCGGAAGCCGTTTTGTGCAGTTGCTCAAGAGCGAGCCGACCCCCGAGAAGGCTATCCAGACGTTGATTGAACAGATTACGCATTAATCCGTTTCGAAATTATACGAATCAATTGAGCCCGCTCTCCTGTCATCCTCAATGGGTTGGCAAGGAGAGAGGGCTTCTTTATGAAGAGCCGCAAGGCTTTTCTTTTTCGTTTGTGAACCCATATAACGGAGAAATAATATGAAAAGCGGCAATGCTATCTCGTTTTCTTTTCATACATTTGTCGTAATTAAACACAATCTCGTTCATATGGCTAAGACAAAAACAGTATATGTTTGCTCCAATTGCGGAGCGGATTCTCCGAAGTGGATCGGCAAATGCCCCAATTGTGGGGAGTGGAATACCTATGTCGAGGAGATTGTGGCCAAAGAGAGTGCCGTAGCCCGCAAAGGTATCGGGAAGTTGATGTCGCAAACACAGGCTTCGCCCGTTTTGTTGCGCGATATTACAGCTGAAAAAGAGGATCGTTTGGATATGAAAGACGATGAACTGAACCGCGTCTTGGGAGGCGGTTTGGTGCGTGGATCGCTGGTCTTACTGGGTGGAGAGCCGGGCATCGGAAAGTCGACCTTGCTTCTTCAGACTGTATTGAAACTGCATGACCGGCGCATTCTCTACGTCTCGGGCGAGGAGAGTGGAAAGCAATTGAAAATGCGTGCTGACCGTATCGATCCGAACCATCAGAATTGTTTTATCCTTTGCGAGACAAATTTGGAACAAATACTGGTGCAAGCTGAAAATAGCAAGCCGGATTTGCTGGTGATCGATTCTATCCAAACTATCTTCACGGAGATGGTGGAGTCTTCGCCGGGCAGCATTACCCAAGTTCGTGAATGCAGTGCGGCCATTTTGAAATATGCAAAGGAGAATGGTGTCCCCGTCTTGTTGATCGGACATATCAACAAAGAAGGGAGTATTGCCGGACC
Source organism: bacterium (assembly GCA_963657455.1). Taxonomy (GTDB): domain Bacteria; phylum Bacteroidota; class Bacteroidia; order Bacteroidales; family Tannerellaceae; genus Parabacteroides. The sequence goes on along the minus strand of CAVKMU010000007.1, from coordinate 87,513 downwards.
GAAAGTGTTGGAGCATATCGTCGATACGGTACTTCAGTTCGAGGGCGACCAGCATTATATGTACCGCATTTTGCGAAGTATCAAGAACCGTTTCGGCAGCACGGCCGAGTTAGGTATCTACGAGATGCGACAATCCGGACTGCGACAAGTAAGCAATCCGTCGGAACTGCTGCTCACTCAAAACCATGAAGGGCTCAGCGGCGTGGCCATTGCAGCAGCCATCGAAGGAATTCGTCCCTTCTTGATCGAAACGCAAGCCTTGGTCAGCACGGCCGTATATGGAACACCGCAACGCAGCGCGACGGGGTTTGATATACGCCGTATGAATATGTTGCTGGCAGTATTGGAGAAACGCGCCGGCTTCAAGTTGGTTCAGAAAGATGTCTTCTTGAACATTGCCGGCGGGTTGCGGGTCAACGATCCGGCCATTGATCTGGCTGTGCTGAGTGCCGTCCTTTCTTCGAGCTTGGATATCAGCATTGAGACAGGGGTATGTATGGCAGGCGAGGTAGGATTGTCGGGAGAAATTCGTCCGGTCAACCGTATCGAGCAACGCATCATGGAGGCTGAAAAGTTAGGATTCACGCGGATAATCATCCCATATAACAATCTGAAATCGGTTGGTTCCTCAATAGCCGACCATATTGAAATCGTACAAGTGCGCAAAGTGGAGGAAGCATTTCGTCAGCTGTTTGGATAAGCAGGAGCATTAAAAATCATTAGAAAATGACAAAATAGTCTATAATAGACAATTTTTACCGGGGACAAGACAAAAAAAGCCATAATTATTGTATTTTGGAACAATGCGAAACGGTTTTAATCCCTTATTTTTGTGCCGTTTTTTAGCAGAGAAAGAGAAAATGATAAGAAAAGAAATAATTTTGTCGCTCCTGTCCTTTTTCGTTTGTTGCAGTGTGTTTGGACAGAATACAACGATAAAGGGTTTTGTAAAAGATTCAGTAACAGGCGAACCATTGCCTTATGTTTCAATCCTATTCACGGGAACGACGGCAGGAACTACTACCAACGAGGAGGGCCTTTTCTCTTATTCTACCCAAACTTCTTCTACAGAAGTGGAGTTTTCCTATATGGGTTACCAAACGAAGACAGTGAAAGTAAACCGTGGTCGCACCAATACATTGAATGTGTTGATGGTCTCGACGGATATTGCATTAAACGAGGTCGTGATCAAACCTAAGCGTGAACATTACAAGAAGAAGGACAATCCGGCTGTTACGTTCGTGAAGAAAATGATAGAAATGCGTGACAGTAATTCGCCTCGCAACCATGATTATTACCGCTATGACCAATATGAAAAGATAACGTTCGGCATGGACGACTACCAACCCAAGCAAAAGGTGGACGGAAAGAAAGGAAAATTTGACTTCTTGACAGACTATATCGATACGTTGGAGACGGGTACGACAGTGCTTCCTCTCTCAGAAAAGGAGCGTTTGATGACGGTCTATTACCGCAAGGATCCGAAGAGCGAGAAGCAATTGCTGCATGCCAATCAGTCGGCCGGTGTCGATGAGATCCTGGCCCGCGATGAAGTACAGAAATTCTTGAACGAAGTCTTTCGCGAAATTGATATCTTCCAAAACAATATACCGCTCTTCTTGCAGCGTTTCGTCAGTCCGCTTTCACGTATCGGACCGGACTATTATAAATATTATCTGCTTGATACTGTTGAAGTGGCGGGAGTAAAATGTCAAGATTTGGGCTTTGTCCCGTTCAATTCCGAGACGTTTGGCTTTACAGGGCATCTCTATGTGGCGCTTGACTCTACCTATTTCGTGGAGAAGGTCATCATGAATGTGCCGAAAGACATCAACTTGAACTTTGTCAATGGCATGCGTATCGAACAGATATTTGAGCGTACTCCGGATGGTACACGTCTTAAAATGAAGGATGACATCTCCGTTAATTTCAAAATTACGGAGAAGTCGAAAGGAATGGTGGCACGACGCATGACAATCTACAGCAACCACAATTTCGAACAACCGGATGAAGTGGCCATGCAATACTTCGATCAGTCCGAACCTGTCATTATCGAGCAGCAAGCCTACAAGAGAGATAAGTCGTTTTGGGCTGAGAACCGACCGATGGAAGGTGTGAAGAAGAATCCGAATACGGTGGCTTCCATGATGGAACGCTTCCGATCTATTCCTGTTTTCTACTTGACAGAGAAAATTGTTTCCATCTTAGTCAATGGTTATATTCCAACCAATAGTGTGCCGGAGAAGAGCAAGTTCGAGTTTGGCCCGACCAATACGCTCATCAGTGGTAACAGTATCGAAGGCGCTCGCCTGCGTGTCGGCGGAACCACCACGACGGCTTTCAACAAGCGTTGGACGATGGAGGGCTATTGTGCTTATGGAACGAAAGATCGCGAATGGAAATATGACGGTATCGTAGAGTATTCGTTTATCGACCGCAAGCAGTACAGAAAGGAGTTTCCGGTACATTCTATTCGGGCCGAGTATCAATATGACATCAATCAGTTGGGGCAACAGTACATGTATACCAACAAGGATAATGTGTTCCTCTCGTGGAAACGTCAGAAAGATACGCGTGCGACCTATCTTCGGAAGGCCGAACTGACATATACCAGCGAACATTATAACGGTATTTCCTACTATGCTACGTTGCGAAACAAGCGGGAATATGCTACGCCCTATGCTATATTCGACGAGATACAAGCAGACGGAACGATCAATCCGCTGAAGCATTACGACATGACAGAGTTGGAATTGAACTTCCGCTATGCGTTGAACGAGAAATTCTATCAGACGCGCGACATTCGTTATCCGATTACGTTCGATGCCTTGATCTTCAATGTCAACCATATCATGGCCAAGAAAGGATTCATGGGGTCGTCATACAACTATCAACGTACGGAGATCGGTATTCAGAAACGCTTTTGGTTCTCGGCATTTGGTTACTTGGATGTGATTACGAAAGCCGGTAAGATATGGTCGAAAGTTCCTTATCCGTTGCTCTTCTTGCCGAACGCCAACTTGTCGTATACCGTTCAGCCGGAGTCGTACACCAATATGAATGCGATGGAATTCTTGAACGACGAATACGCTTCTTGGGACATTACCTATTATATGAATGGTAACTTGCTGAACCGCATTCCGTTGATCAAGAAGCTGAAATGGCGAGAGGTGTTGGCTTTCCGTGGGTTGTGGGGTAACTTGACCGACAAAAACAATCCGGCTATCGACGGCGATGGCTTGTATCGTTTCCCTGACAATTCGTTTACACTCGGCAAAGAGCCTTATATGGAAGCCAGTGTCGGTATTGAAAATATCTTTAAATTCCTGCGATTGGATTACGTTTGGCGTCTGAACTACCGCGATAATCCCGGTATTCAGGAGCGAGGTGTCCGCTTCCGAATGAAGATGTCGTTCTAAAATATCTATAGAAAGTTTGAAAAAGGCTGCTATGAATGAAAAGAGTTCATCGCGGCCTTTTTCCTTTTTCTTTCGAATCTTGAGAAAGTTTCTCGGGTGATAATTGTAGTTTGTTCGGGAGAAAACTGTAGTTTCATGCCGAATGAACCGGAGTTTTCTCCGCATAAAACCATAATTCTCCCGGGAGGTGTTTGTTTGTAATACTTCTTGTTCTTTTCATGGATTCACGATGAAAAATAATGTTGTCGATACAGTTTCTTTGTTGTATCTTCGCAGCGTAAAAACAACAATATGAAAGACGAATGGTTTCCGCTGGTCAATGAGGCGGGAGAAACAATTGGAAAAGCAACACGAAAGGAGTGTCATAGCGGCAGCAAATTGTTGCATCCGGTAGTCCATCTGCATATTTTCAACGACCAAGGAGAACTTTATCTCCAAAAACGGTCAATTCACAAGGATATTCAGCCGGGAAAATGGGATACGGCCGTCGGCGGTCATGTCGATTATGGCGAAAAGGTAGAGGATGCCTTGCGCCGAGAAGTGCGTGAAGAGTTGGGTGTTACCGGCTTCATGCCGAAGTTTGCCATGCGATACGTCTTTGAATCGGCTGTCGAAAAGGAACTTGTCAACACTTTTACAACTTGCTATAATGGCCCGTTCGCCCCCGATCCTGTAGAATTGGACGGTGGACGCTTTTGGAGCTTGAGCGAGATTGAATCCAACTTGGGCAAGGGCGTCTTTACTCCTAACTTCGAGGGCGAATACAAGCGGTTGCTTGCTGAACAGATTTTGTCAGGTGTCAAGGCGAAGCTTCACTGATATTTGATGGCAATCGCTTTGCCGTTGGTTTTGTTTGAACAATATTTTCTATTGAATATATAAATTTTTCGGATATGATTATCAATTCGATATTAGACACTGATCTATATAAATTCACAACATCCTATGCCTATGTCAAACTGTTTCCTTATGCTTCGGGAACTTTCGTGTTCAAAGATCGGGATGAGACAGTTTATTCTCCCGAGTTTTTGAAGGCATTGCAGCAAGAGGTGGAAAGCATGGCGGCTATCCGTCTGACCGACGACGAATTGGCATATATGAACAGTCATTGCCGTTTCTTGCCACGGGTTTATTGGGAGTGGCTCTCTTCGTTCCGTTTTGATCCGTCGAAAGTGATCATCAGCTTGGATGAAGAGAAACATCTTCATATAGAAGTGACAGATTTCCTCTATAAAGTGACACTATACGAGGTGCCATTGTTGGCTATCGTTACGGAGTTACAGAATCAGTTTCTCCATCGTGTAGCCGACAAAGACTTGGTGTTGGCTCGCTTGTTCGAAAAGGTGGAATTGTCAAATGCGCACCAAATGCCATTTTCAGAGTTTGGTACGCGCCGCCGTTTCTCGTTCGAGGTGCAGGATGCCGTTCTTAACTATCTGAATGAAAACGCCCATTATTGCACGGGTACCTCCAATTGCTTCTTTGCCAAGAAATACAATATGAAAATGATGGGTACCCACCCGCATGAATGGTTCATGTTTCATGGCGCTCAGTTCGGCTATAAGCATGCCAACTATATGGCTTTGGAAAATTGGGTGAATGTTTATGACGGCGACCTCGGTACGGCTTTGTCAGATACTTACACCTCCGAGTCGTTTTTGTCGAACTTCAGCCGAAAACAAGCCAAACTGTTCGATGGCGTACGCTGCGATTCCGGCAATGAGTTCGAATTTATAGATCAGTTGGTGGAGCGTTACCGTGACTTGGGTATCGATTCAACAACGAAAACCATCATCTTCAGCAATGCCCTCAATTTTGAAAAATCGTTGAAACTGTGGGATTATTGCAAGGGAAAGATCCGTTGTGCGTTCGGTATCGGAACGAATTTGACAAACGATACGGGGCATAAGCCGTCCAACATCGTGATGAAACTGGCCCGTTGCCGGATGAATGACAACCAACCATGGCGCGAATGTGTTAAATTGTCGGACGACGAGGGCAAACACATGGGCAGCGACAAAGAAGTGCAAGCTTGTTTGTACGAATTGGGGTTGGCGTGATGTGGATTATTGATTATCTTTGCAAAATGCTAAATATGAGACTATGATAACGAAGATCATACCGGAAGAGAAAATTCAGAAAGCAAAAAAATATGTAGAGAAGGGACAAAAATTTGTGATCGTTTCACATGTCTCTCCTGATGGGGATGCTTTGGGCTCCTCGTTGGGCCTCTACCATTTTCTGAATGCTTGCGACAAAGAAAGCGTGAATGTCATTGTGCCCAATAGCTTTCCGGCGTGTTATCGTTGGATGCCCGGCGCAAAAGATATTGTTTTATATGACAAATATAAAGAGTTTGCCGACAAACTGCTTCAAGAGGCGGACGTGGTGTTCTGCCTTGACTTCAACGAACCGAAGAGGGTGGATCGAATGGCGGAAGCACTTATGGCGGCTCCCGGTCGGAAAGTTATGATCGATCACCATCTTTTTCCGGCAGATTTCTGTCAGGTGGTGATGTCGCATCCTGAAATTTCATCGGCCAGCGAAATGGTTTTCCGCTTCATCTGTCGGATGGGGATGTTCGATCTGCTTTCGAAAGAGACAGCCCAATGTATCTATACCGGGATGATGACGGATACCGGGGCGTTTACTTACAATTCGAACAGCCCTGAGATCTATACGATCATCGGTGAATTGATCAAGAAAGGAATCGACAAAGACCGCATCTATCGGCAAGTCTTTCAGGTCAGTTCCGAGTCGCGCCTTCGTCTGCAAGGGTATGTTCTTTATGAAAAGATGAAAGTCTATAAGGAAAAACAGACGGCGGTGATTGTACTGACGCAGAATGAATTGAACCAGTTTCACTATCAACCGGGTGACACAGAGGGATTTGTAAATATTCCATTAAGTATTGAGGGTATTTCTTTCAGCGCATTTATCCGTGAAGGCGATGAATATGTGAAATTGTCATTGCGATCAGTCGGTGATTTTCCCTGCAATGAGTTTGCCTCCACCTATTTCAATGGTGGAGGACATAAGAATGCTTCCGGCGGCGAGTTCTATGGTTCATTGGACGAAGCTGTAGACCGATTTAATGCCGCCTTGGAAATGTTGAACCCTGTTAATTGGAAAGAAAATAAAAAAATAACGGATTCAAATTGAAGGAGATTAATTATATTTGCCTTGTAAAATCATTAATTCAGAATAAATGAAAAAGATAATTGGAATCGTGGTGTTGCTCTGTGCGATGTTCTCTGTTACATCTTGTAACAAAACAACTTCGTATACAGATATGTTGAAGGCCGAAAAGAAAGCAATTGAACGGCTTATGGATTCAGAAGGTATCGTTGTCCTGTCGTCTTATCCCAAAGACGGAGTGTTTAAGGAGAATGAATTTTACAAAATGGACAATGGCGTTTATCTGAATGTCATAGACTCAGGCAATGGCAATCGGGCTACCAGTTATGAGACACGGGTCATCTGTCGTTTCGTAGCACGAATCTTTATGTCTGATACGACGGTTATTGATGGATTTTCAAGCAGCCAGTTCCCTGTAACATTCAAATATGGTATCAACGAAGCTATCGAAGATGAAGGGGCATTCTCAAACTTGAATTATTTCGTTAGCGAAGGATTGGCTTCCGGTTTGGATTATGTTGGCGACAGTTCGTACGTCAAGTTGATAGTTCCATTTAAGGTTTCTTCGTCAACCCTCTCATCAGCCGGCGAACCGGTCTATTTCCAAAAGGTGAGATACATCTTTGATAAGTAAGAGTAAGGACATTGTTAAATAAAACACTATGACACTAATTAAATCTATTTCCGGTATTCGAGGTACAATCGGAGGCAATCCGGAAGATGGTCTTAACCCATTGGCCATCGTGAAGTTTGTAGCAGCTTACGCTACATTCATTCGTAAAAACACAAAAGTGACATCAAATAAGATTGTCGTTGGACGCGATGCCCGCATTTCAGGCCCAATGGTAAAGCAAGTGGTTTTGGGAACGTTGACAGGTATGGGCTTCGACGTGGTCGATATTGATTTGGCTACAACTCCGACAACGGAATTGGCTGTTGCCATGGAGGGGGCTTGTGGCGGTATCATCTTGACTGCAAGCCACAATCCAAAGCAATGGAATGCCTTGAAATTGCTGAATGAGAAAGGCGAGTTCCTGAATGCTGCCGAAGGTGCTGAGGTATTGGAATTGGCTGCTAAAGATAATTTCGAATTTGCAGACGTGGATCATTTGGGGAAAGTTATCACGGATACAACTTATATTCAGAAGCATATTGATTCGGTATTGGCATTGAAATTGGTAGATGTCCAGGCTATCAAGGCCGCCAACTTCAAGGTCGCTATCGATTGTGTGAACTCTGTCGGTGGAATTGCCATACCGGCCCTGTTGAAAGCCTTGGGTGTTGAGCAGATCTTGGAATTGAATTGTGACCCAACCGGAAACTTTGCCCACAACCCTGAACCGCTTCCTGAAAACTTGACGGATATTTCGAACTTGATCCGTACACAAAAAGCAGATGTAGGCTTTGTGGTTGACCCCGATGTTGACCGTTTGGCTATCGTTTGTGAGAATGGTGAAATGTTCGTTGAGGAATACACTCTGGTGGCTGTTGCCGACTATGTACTGAGCTATACTCCGGGAAATACAGTAAGTAACTTAAGTTCAAGCCGTGCTTTGCGTGATGTGACTCGCCGTTATGCCGGCTGTGAATACAATGCCGCAGCGGTAGGAGAAGTAAACGTCGTGACGAAAATGAAAGCCACTCATGCCGTTATCGGCGGTGAGGGCAATGGTGGAGTCATCTATCCGGAGAGCCATTGCGGACGTGATGCTTTGGTTGGTATCGCCTTGTTCTTGACTCATTTGGCAAAGAAGCAGATGACTGTTAGCCAGTTGCGCGCAACCTATCCGGAATATTTCATCTCTAAACAGAAAGTTCAGTTGACTCCTGAAATTGATGTTGATGCTATTTTGGCAAAGGTGAAAGAAAAGTTCGCACAGTATGACATTACAGATATTGATGGTGTGAAGATTGACTTCCCTGACAAGTGGGTTCACTTGCGCAAGAGCAATACTGAACCGATTATTCGTATCTATTCAGAGGCGCATACTATGCAGGAGGCGGAAGAATTGGGTGGTGAACTGATCCAAATCATCCACGATATGTGCAAGTAATAAGAGTATAACCATTATAAAGAAAGGGTGCATGGAAGAGATTCATATGCACCCTTTTGTTTTTATTGTATCATTGCTTGTTGAAAAAGGTCGGCATCTTTTTTCAACAAGTCGGCAAAGATTATTTCAGCCTTCTGTATTGATGGGAAAAATGGTTTGGGTGGATAATATAAAAGGGAATCTTTGAAAAAAGATTCCCTTTATAGGTTTTTAATAGGTATTAGTCTGATAAGGCAAAAAGATTGTTTAGGTTATCTGAATACAAAGATTTAGATTTTGTTGAAAATATCCAAATAAAAAAAGATATTCTACAACATATTTTTGAACTTTTTTGAAGGACCTTGCTGAAAAACATGCCAAATTTAACGCAAAATCACAGTGTGATCCACGATTTACCCTTTAGTTTTAAAATAATTAAAAATGACGTGTTTAAAACTGCTTATAGATTATAAGCACCAATAATCCAATTGATGGATTTTGTGCCGGTAGATTCCTTTGATATCTCCCACGACGGCTTTTCCGTTAGCCAACGAAAGAAAATATTCTTCCTCCCAATGACAATACTCTTGATGTGCTACGGCTACGACCATTCCGTCATACTTTCCACGGGGCGACTCGTTTAGTTTGATGCCATACGTGCGCTCCACTTCAGAGGGAGAAGCCATAGGGTCGACCACATCGACTTGAGCTCCAAAGTCCTGAAACTCGTGGATCATGTCAACAACTTTCGAGTTTCGGATATCCGATACATTCTCTTTGAAGGTAATACCCCAAATCAATATGCGGGCATTCAATATGTTTTTCCCTAATGAAAGAATCCGTTTGACAATTTTCTTGGCAATGTATCGCCCCATTGAGTCGTTGACAAACCGGCCGGAGTTGATCATTTTGGGGTGATATTGCATCTCTTTTGCTTTATGAACCAGATAGTAGGGATCCACACCGATACAATGTCCACCAACCAATCCCGGGGTAAAGTGCAGAAAATTCCATTTGGTGCCGGCAGCCTCCAAAACATCGTACGTATTGATTCCCATGCGGTCGAAGATGATAGAGAGCTCATTCATCAAGGCAATGTTGACATCGCGCTGGGTATTCTCGATAATTTTAGCAGCCTCGGCTACTTTTATGCTGGGTGCCACGTGCAATCCTGCTTCTGTTACGACGTTTTGGTACACATTATAGATGTTCTGTACAGCTTCCTCGTCGCATCCTGAGACGATCTTGACCGTGTTCTGAAGTATATGTTTCTTGTCGCCGGGGTTGATACGCTCGGGTGAATAGCCAAACTTGAACTCTTCGCCGGCTTTTAGTCCTGATGTTTTTTCCATGAGTGGAATGCAGTCTTCCTCCGTACACCCGGGATATACGGTCGATTCATAGACTACATAATCTCCTCGGTCCAGTACTTCTCCGATTGTCTTCGTGGCAGAAAGCAGGGGTTTCAGATCCGGTTCGTTATGTTGATCTATCGGTGTCGGAACAGCTACTATATAGAACGAGGCTTTCTTCAGTACCTCTTTCGAAGAGGTAAAGCAAATGTCGCAGTGAAGGAATTGGTCTTTGTCCAATTCATGGTTGGGATCCTCGTGTTGTTGCAGTCTTTTCAGCTGCGTTTCATTGATGTCAAACCCGATCACAGACATGCTTTTGGCCAACTGCAAAGCAATGGGGAGGCCGACATAGCCTAATCCGACGACTGCGATCTGCTTTTTCTTGTCGATTAAATCTGAATATATGCTCATGTTTTGCTGTTCCTTCTTCTTTTTTGCTTGTTTTTCTTTAGGAGAAAACGAATGTGACACCTCGTTTATTATACCATGATAAACTTTCGGCTTAGTATGACCATACGTTTTTGTGGACAACTGCTTCCGCCTCATTCTCGATGGCATCTGGTAGGGCAGGGAAGAAATCGATTCCGGTTACCTTTTCCACTTCATCGACGGGTATCATCATGTCTTTCAGTTGTGTCGAACCGTAATCCCGATTCTCGAACAAGAATCCGACGGCCTCACAACGGTTGCCTTCGATCGTGCAGATCACTTTGTAGAACTGTTGGGGAATGGCTACCCGATTCTTCCCTAAACGTTTCAAGTCGGGGGTGATCACGGGGCCGGTAGCTATCAGCAATGACCCTTTTTCTACGGCCCACTGGCGGCATTGCTCTTCCAATTCTTTCCAAATACCCCGGTTCAGTTGCGGCTTTTGCGGGGTGATATTGCTCAGATAGAATGATTCAAGCATGGCCTTGTACGACCATTTCATATCGGCCGCCGGAGCCAAGTGGCCGCGGTCGTATCCGGTTCTTGTATAATCACTGTTTTCGGCTGTAGCTCCTTCCACCATCGGGTCGGATACAAATTTGTTCTTTTTGTCTTCACGCTGTGCTTTTTCCGTCTGTACCTCTTGGCTCGTCAGTTCGTATGCTACCCAGTTGGCTATGCGATAGTCGGAATTATACGAGACTGTATAGCCGGTATGGGTGATAATCTGTTCGGTAACTTTCTTTTGGCAGACGGGCAATTCTGCGTTGGCAGGGAACTCTTTGAGCTTTGTTGAGTTGTTTGTACTGTTTTTCTCCGACTTGCTGTTTGATTTTTGGGATGCTTTCGGAGTGGTATTCTGCTCTTTTTTTTGCGATTGATTCGCTTTTTTTTCGGTGGTCGCGGGAAGTTCTACCTGTTCGATGTTGTCGTCAGCTACATATTTATCCCAAAAAGGAGAAATTGTTTGGTAGGTAAATAAAGAAGCAGCTATGGCAACCACGCAAAAACATGCACCAAAGAATATCCCTTTGGCTTTTGTGATGACCGTCGAGGGCTTGGCCTTGCTGCGTTTCTTTCCCTGATTTTTCTTTTTGACCATCTTAAAATAAAAAAAGTCCATATAATCTATTTCAAAAAAATAGTTATACAGACAGATAAAACTCTATTACCTTAACTCTTTAGTACGTAGGATGAGACTCGAACTCACACGCCGTAACCGGCACTACCCCCTCAAAGTAGCGTGTCTACCAATTCCACCACCTACGCATTTTACGCCATGTGCGCAGTGCCCAGAACAGGACTCGAACCTGCACGATCGCTAAACCACTCGCACCTGAAACGAGCGCGTCTACCATTCCGCCACCTGGGCATTCAGTACATATTCACTAAGCAACCGCTTGTTGCTCTTCGTTGAGCGGAAGACGGGACTCGAACCCGCGACCCTAACCTTGGCAAGGTTATGCTCTACCAACTGAGCTACTTCCGCAATTGCGAATGCAAAGGTAGCTATATTTTTTAATTTTCCAAATGTTTGCCCCGCTTTTTTATGCAAAATATGAAAATTCTCTGTTTTTTCCAAGCGGAAGGTTTTCAGAAAAATTACGGAGCGGTGTGGTTTTCTTGCTTATGTTATTGGACATTTATGGGGATTGTTTGGAAAATTGTCGGCAGTTCGAAAAAGTTTTCTCGATACAGAACTCCAGTTCATTCGGCATGAAACTCCGGTTTTGTGCCGAGAAAACTGCAGTTTATTCGAGGGAAAACTATTGTTTTATGCGGAGACATTATTTATAAATATCCCTGTTTTTTTCAATAAGCTCTTGAAAAAAATCGTATCTTTGCTAATAAAGAAAAATTGTTTGGGGCGGGAGACAAATGGCTACTATATATATAAAGAATATGGTTTGCCCACGTTGCATCATGGCTGTGCGGCAAATTTTGGACCGGTTGCAGATTCCTTTCGAAACTGTTGAACTGGGAAAAGCCATGTTGTCGCAACCTTTGTCTAAGGAGATGGAAAACCAACTCAAGACCGAGCTCGAAGCGATTGGTTTTGAATGGATTGACAACAAACAAAAACAAGCAGTCGATGAGATACGGACGGCCATCATCCAACTGATCGAAAACGAGGATTTGCTTGGAAAATATACACTATCTGCTTATCTGTCGGATCGTTTTCATAAAGAATACAGCGCTTTGAGCAAACTTTTCTCGGAGGAGACGGGCGGAACAATCGAAAAATATTTTATTTTGCAGAAGGTCGAGCGCATCAAAGAGTGGCTTTCCTACGGAATCCTTTCGTTGAGCGAAATGGCCGATCGGCTCAACTATTCGAGCAGTGCCCATTTAAGTACGCAGTTCAAGCAGGTGGTGGGGCTGACTCCTACGCAATATCGGCAGCAGCGGGCGAACGGGCGCAAATCGTTGGATGCCGTCTGACGGCCGGTCGTTTCTCCAAAATTCTGTAAATCCAATCCATAATATTGTAATAGGTTGGAGCGGTTCGACTGCTACCTTTGCATAGGTAAAAACAACAGTCGAATGGAAAAGAAACAAACAGTCAAACAGACGTTTTCGGTAGTCGGGATGAGTTGTGCAGCTTGTGCAGCCCGCATTGACAAAGCCTTGCATAAACAGACCGGTGTGCAGGAGGCGAGTGTGAACTATGCCGCGGCCACCGCTTTTGTTGAATATGATTCGGCGCTTTGCTCGCCCAAGGATTTGCAACAGATGCTTTGCCGGATCGGCTACGAACTGGTGATAGACGAGGGCGAAAAGGCTATGGCAGAGGTCGAAGAGCGGCAACATCGCAACTGCCGCATCTTGAAGAGGAAAGCTGTTTGGGCAATGGTTTTGGCTTTTCCGATCTTTATTATCGGTATGTTTGGCATGGATTGGCCCTATGCCGGGTATATCATGTGGGCTCTTTCCACACCGGTTGTTTTCGGATTGGGCAGTGACTTTTTTCGCAATGCCTGGAGACAGTTGAAGCAACGGACGGCAACGATGGATACGTTGGTGGCCAACAGTACGGGAATTGCGTACCTGTTCAGCGTGTTCAATCTTCTTTTTTCTGAATTTTGGACATCGAGGGGTATCCATCCTCACGTCTATTTCGAAGCGGCCGGTGTTATCATTGCATTCATTTTGTTGGGGCGATTGTTGGAGGCACGGGCAAAAGGCAATGCCTCTTCTGCCATAAAAAAGCTGATGGGATTGCAGCCGAAGCAAGTTACAGTTGTTACTTCCGATGGAGAAGAACGGCTGATTCCGATCGAACAGCTGCACGTTGGCACCCAAGTTCGGGTACATCCCGGCGAACGGATTGCGGTAGACGGCCAAGTGGTGGAAGGTGAGTCGTTCGTTGATGAGAGCATGCTGACCGGAGAACCATTGCCCGTCAAGAAAAGTGTCGGCCAGACAGTGTATGCCGGTACGATCAATCAGAAAGGAAGTTTCCGCTTTCAAGCAGATAAGGTGGGAGAAGATACGATGTTGGCTCACATTATTCATTATGTGCAAGACGCTCAAGGAAGTAAAGCTCCCGTACAAAAGCTGGTCGACCGGGTGGCAGCCGTCTTTGTCCCGACCATCATGGCGATAGCATTGCTCACGTTTGTGGCATGGGTTCTCTTCGATGCGTCGGGCAGTGGGCTTACTCATGGCTTGTTGGCGGCCGTCACTGTGCTGATCATTGCTTGCCCTTGCGCTTTGGGATTGGCAACTCCGACGGCTATCATGGTGGGAATCGGGCGAGGAGCTGAGCAAGGCATTCTCGTCAAAGATGCAGAGAGTTTGGAGATGGCTTGCAAAGTGGATACGATTCTATTGGACAAAACAGGAACGATCACGGCCGGAAAGCCGCAAGTGACCGACTTCTGTGGCTTGGAAAAAGAGAAGGAGCTGGCCGCAGTCTTTTATAGTTTGGAGAGTTTGTCTGAACATCCTTTGGCAGATGCAATCACTCGTTATATATCTGCTCGGAAGGTCCCAATTACAGACTTTGAAAGTGTGACGGGAAAAGGTGTCAAAGGACGATACAACGGTCGACTCTATATGGCCGGTAATCGGAAGTTGTTGGATGAGTATGGCGTTATCCTTCCGAACGATCAAAAAGATCGTGCTGAAAATACTGCAGCAGAGGCCAAAACAGTCGTATGGTTTGCCAACGAACAGACGGCATTGGCTTGGGTGGCCATCAGTGATCCTTTGAAAGAGACATCAAAATCTGCCATTTCTGATTTGGAAAAATCCGGCATTGATGTGTATATGCTGACCGGAGACAATCCGGAAACGGCCAAGGCAATCGCGAAACAGGTGGGTATTACACACTATCAAGCGGAGATGTTGCCCGATCAGAAAGCGACGTTTATCCGCGAATTGCAACAGAAAGGCCACCATGTCGCCATGGTAGGAGACGGTATTAATGACAGTTCGGCCTTGGCTCAAGCGGATTTAAGTATCGCGATGGGGCAGGGAAGTGACATAGCTATGGATGTGGCACAGATGACAATCGTCTCGTCCGACTTGGCCAAGATTCCGGAAGCTATCCGACTGTCGGCAGCGACGGTTCGAACGATTCGCCAAAATCTCTTTTGGGCATTTTTATACAATCTCATCGGTGTGCCGATAGCCGCAGGAGTCTTGTATCCTCTTAACGGTTTTTTACTGAATCCGATGATAGCCGGTGCGGCAATGGCTTTCAGCAGTGTTAGCGTTGTGACCAATAGTTTGCGCTTGAAGTTGAGATCGACAGAGAAAAAACAGATGAAAGTTTCATTTATAAATCAAGAAGAAAATATGAAAAAAACGTATCGAATCGAGGGCATGATGTGCAACCATTGCCGTATGCATGCCGAGAAAGCATTGAATCAGCTGGAGGGTGTGAAAGCAGTCGTCACTTTAGATCCGCCCGAGGCTGTCATCGAATTTGATGGCACCGAGAAGCCTCTGACAGAATTGCAAGCCGCTTTGGATGAAGAAGGCTATAAGATTTTCGACAAATAAGGCTCATTTCGCTGTTCCGTAATCGGGGTTGTTCTGTCCGTGATTTATATACATAAAGAAAGATTTGCAGCTCATATATTTGTAAAGTGAAACAAAATAATTCAGAGATGAGGCCTATGAAAACAACTTTTCTCTCCATTATTCTGCTCTTGTTTGGATGTATGAACAATAAAGCTGAAAACAAAATGGACAATAAATTGACAGAAAAACAACAAGGTTTGGTGGCTGTGGCTGCTTATGAAGCGAAAGGCGATCTGGAAGGATTGGAAAAAGCTATCCATACGGCATTGGATGGTGGGCTTTCCGTTAGTGAAGTGAAGGAGGCGCTTTCGCATCTTTATGCTTACACGGGCTTTCCTCGTAGCTTGAACGGCTTGGGAACGCTCCAATCCGTTTTGGAACAACGGAAGAAAGCCGGAAAGAACGATCGCGAAGGAAGAGAAGCTTCGCCTATGGCTCCCGACTATGATGCACTGAAACAAGGAACAGAGGTGCAGACGCAACTGCGTGGTGGGAAGCCGCTTACCTATGCTTTTGCACCGTCTACCGACTATTATCTGAAGGCGCATCTCTTCGGCGATATCTTTGCTCGCGATGTGCTTACATTTTCAGAGCGGGAGTTGGTGACAGTGAGTGCCTTGGCTTCGATAGAAGGAGTCGAACCGCAGCTGAAAGCACACGTGAACGGGGCCAGAAATATGGGGCTTAGCGACGAGGAGATCCATGAGATTCCGACTGTTTTGGCCACTCAAGTAGGTGCGATCGAAGCTTATCGAGCCCAAAAAGCAATTGCAGAGGTGTATGGAGAACCATTCAATGAGGGGAAACCGGTCGAACATATGATTTTTCCTCAAGGCGATCCGAATGTAGCCTATGCGAAATATTTTATCGGCAACAGTTATTTGGCACCGCTGATGAAGGGAAGCCTTTCGATGTCGAACGTCACATTTGAGCCGCGTTGCCGCAACAATTGGCATATTCACCACAAGACGGGACAAATATTAATCTGTGTAGGTGGTGAAGGCTGGTATCAGGAATGGGGAAAAGCGGCTCGACTTTTGAAGCCGGGCGACGTGGTTGATATTCCGGCTGAGGTAAAACATTGGCATGGTGCTACGGCTCATTCTTGGTTTCAGCACATCGCCATTGATATCCCGACCGAGGGTGCCACCAATGAATGGCTGGAAGAAGTTTCAGATGAGGCTTACGACAAATTGTAAATCTCCCTGTAAATAGAAAAAAAGTCAAGACGTTTGTCGGAAAAATATCCGTATTTAAAATAGTTTTCTCGGGGGAAAACTGTAGTTCATTCGGCATGAAACCGGAGTTTTATGCCGAGAAGTTTTTTCAAAACCGGATACCTTTGTTCAGAAAGGTCGGCTTTTGAAAGAAGAACAGATAGGAAGGCACAAAAAAGTTCCCCAATCATCGGGCCACTTACGACCGATGATTGGGGAACTTCCTTTTTATGGTTTTGCTTGATTAAGCAAAGAACAGAATCAGCAATTGAGCTGTCAACACACGCAAGAACATCGTCAATGGATAAACGGTTGCGTAACCAACAGATGGAGCATCGTTGCCTGCTGTCTGATTGGAGTAAGCCAATGCTGGCGGGTCAGTCGTACTACCTGCGATAAGACCCATCAGTGTGAAATAGTTTATCTTGAAGAAGTAGCGTGCAATGCAACCGATGATCAGCAAAGGTACCATAGTGATGATCACACCATAACCAACCCATGCGATACCGCCGCAGTTCACGATGGTATCAACAAACTTGCCTCCGGCATTCAATCCCACACAAGCCAAGAACATGGCGATACCGATTTCGCGCAACATGAAGTTGGCACTTTGCGTTGTATAGGTGACTAACTTGTAATGGTATCCGAAGCGGCTGATCAGGATGGAAACGATCAGCGGACCTCCGGCCAAACCTAATTTGATCGGTTGAGGAATACCCGGGAAAGAGATAGGGACACTACCCAATACAATACCTAATGCAATACCGATGAATATGGCAATCAGGTTCGGCTCGTTCAAGCGCTTCATAGAGTTACCCAATACCTTTTCAACGTTGGCGATGGCTGTTTCTGTACCGACCACGTTCACGCGGTCGCCTACTTGCAATGTCAAATTGGGTTTTGCGACCAGATCAACACCTGCACGGTTGATGCGGGTGATGTTGATACCATACAGCTTTCTCAGCTTCAAGTCGCCCAGATG
The DNA here is from genome assembly GCA_963657455.1 of bacterium. Taxonomy (GTDB): domain Bacteria; phylum Bacteroidota; class Bacteroidia; order Bacteroidales; family Tannerellaceae; genus Parabacteroides. Next base: position 69,909 of record CAVKMU010000007.1, on the reverse strand, counting down.
CTTGCCGTTCAATTCCGGCTTGGTGATCAAGATACGGCGGTTGACGAACTGACTCTCCATGCGGATCCACTGTTTGCGCTCCATGTCGATCGTTTCGCCGATGAATGTTTTCAACGTTTCAACGTCCTGTTCGGTGGTAATGACAAACACTTTGTCGTTTTCATGAAGAACGGTTCCTGCGGAAACGATGTCGATTTTCTTGTCGCTGTCTCTCCAAATACGAGAGATGACGAAATCGCGGTGTTCCAGCAAGGATGAGATTTCGCCTACAGTCTTGTTGAAGATAGCAGGATTCTTTACAATCAAGGAAATAGGAATGGCTCCATTGGAGTGAGAGTTCTCTTCGTTTTCCAAAGCTTCGTTCTCTTTTTGGAAAGATACGCGGAAGGCGTAACGAATGATGATCGTTGAAAGAATAATACCTACGACACCTAACGGATAGGCTACGGCATATCCCATGGCAATGGTGTTCTCAGCAACTCCGTGCATGTCCGAGTAAGCTTGCTGGGCAGCACCTAATCCGGGCGTGTTGGTTACAGCTCCGGACAAAATACCAACCATGGTCGGCATAGGAATACCTGTGGCATAGTGAATGATGATCGTTGTAATAACACCGATCAAGATGATGCCGCAAGCCAAAAGGTTCAATGTAACACCGCCTTGCTTGAAGGAAGAGAAAAATCCCGGGCCAACCTGCATACCGACAGAGTATACAAAAAGAATCAAACCAAACTCTTGGAAGAAGTGAATCACGTTGGCATTGATCGTAATGCCGAAATGGCCCATGATGATTCCGACGAAGAGGACGAAAGTGATTCCGAGTGATACACCGAAAATCTTAATCTTTCCCAACTGGATGCCCAAGGCAATTACGAAAGACATCAACAAAATGGAGTGTCCAACGCCTTGCCCCCAAATTAAATCATTTATCCAATTCATAAAATAACAGTTAAGTATAAAATATAATCCCAAATACTAATTTCTATTAAAATCTGCAAATATACGATTTGTTTGCGGTGTAACAAGTATAAACTATTAACTTTACAACATATTTTAATCGAATCAGATGAAAAATTTAGTTTATTTATTTGTCGGAGCTGCTTTAGGGTTGCTTTCTTTTAGCTTGAAAGCGGCCGAACCGGTTGTGACAATCACCACAAGCGAAGGAGTCATGAAGGCCCGTTTGTATGACGATGTACCCAATCATGTGAAGACATTTATCGCACGGGCTCGGTCCGGAGCGTTCGACGGTACATTGTTTACGCGCGTTTTGAAGGATTTTATTATACAAGGCGGGGCACCGGATTCACGAAATGCTGCGGCGGGTGCACGCGTTGGATTCGGCGATCGTAGTACGGAGATCATGCCGGAGATGAAAACGACGTATTTCTTTAAGCGAGGAACCTTGGCGGCTCCCCGACAAAATGACGATATCAACCCGCAGAAGAAGTCAGATATGTCGCAATTCTTCATCGTGCAGGGAAAAGTATATCGGGGAGGAGAGTTGGATACGCTGGAGAAATCGCAGAATTATAAGATTCGGCAGAAGGCACTTGATCTATATTATCGTCCGGTGAAAGGCGAACTGCAGATGCTGAAGATGGACAACCCGAAGTCGTATAGCAAACGGTTGAAAGAGATTAATGCCCAGATTGACTCGATGATATTGGCAACCCCCGGCCATTTGGTATTCACACCGGAGCAGCGTGAAGCCTATACGACAGTCGGAGGATGCCACACCTTGGATGGACAATATACCATCTTCGGGGAAGTGATCGAAGGATTGGATGTCTTGGATCGCATAGCTGCTTACAAAAAAGATGCCTATGATCGTCCGCTCAAAGATGTGAAGATCATCAGCGTTCGAGTTGAACAAAAAGAGGAGTGAGCCATGTTGAAAAGAGACTTTATCATGGTGCAGATAGAGGAGATCGGAAAAGCGATAGCCCTCTTGAGGTTTAACCGCAATGAAGGAAAGGGACCGGATAATAATCCTACAGTTTTGTCAGATTCCTACCGAGCATTGAAAACAAACGCTGCCTTTATTTTGGAGCATACTCCCGAAGAGATTGTAGAAGCTTTGAATCAAGATGACGGATGTGGCATGCAACGTTTGGAATTGGCGGCCAAACTTTTGTTGGAGGATAGTTATCTTTCAGCCGATCCGCTACCCCTATTGTATAAAGCAGAAGAGATTTTTTACTTCATGCAATTGCATGACAATACCTTTTCATTGGAACGTGTCGCCCTGTTACAAGAAATAGAATCGGAAAAAAATCGAAGGAAAGTTTGAAATTGAGTCGGGGTACCAGGATTCGAACCTGGGACCCCCTGCTCCCAAAGCAGGTGCGCTAACCGGACTGCGCTACACCCCGTCAATTAAATATAAGTATTGCTTTTCTCTGAAAAAGCGGTGCAAATGTAGGCATTATTTCCTTATTTGCAAATCTTCTTGCCGATAAATTTCAAAGAATACTTGTTTTTCTCTGACTTTCTTCTTTATTTCGTTGTTGATTTATCACAATTGAATTTATGATGACATCCTATTCTATACTGATTTCCGAGCAACTGCATATTCCTGAAAAGCAGGTCAAATCTACATTGTCACTGCTTGAATCAGGGGCAACCATCCCATTTATCAGTCGTTATCGGAAAGAGATGACCGGAGGATTGGACGAAGTTCAGATTGGAAATGTCCAAGATGCGTTGGAACGTTTCCAAACATTGGCTGCTAGAAAAGAGTTTATACGCTCAACAATCGACAAATTGGGCAAATTGACGGACGAATTAGCGCAACGCTTGGCACATTCATGGGATGCAGACGAGATAGAAGATATCTATCTTCCGTTCAAAACCAAGCGGACTACCCGCGCTGAGACGGCAAGAAAGAACGGACTTGAACCCTTGGCGAAGATTTTAGCAGCTCAGAACCGCACTTCGTTGGAGGGAGTGGCTGACGCATATTTAAATGAACAAGTCAAAACGGAAAAAGATGCCTTACAAGGTGCGCGAGATATCTTGGCAGAGTGGGTCAGTGAACAGGAGGGTGTCCGCAATCGTGTGCGGCGAGCCTTCAGACAGGCCTATATTTCCGCGACGGTTGTGGCGGGAAAAGCTGAGGAAGGAAGCAGGTATGCCAATTATTTCACGTTTAAAGAGAAATTGGCTCGCTGTCAATCCCATCGCTTATTGGCAGTTTTGAGAGGAGAAGAGGAAGGTTTTCTGCGAATCAGCGTAGATCTTGCTGATGAAGAGGCTTGTTTTGATTCCATCCTCCGCATCTTTTTCAAACGAGATAACGTATGTTGGCAACACGTTCGAATGGCTGTGCAAGATGCGTTCAAGCGTTTGTTGAAACCTACGATGGCTTCTGAAGCCTTGCGCGACAATAAACGGCGAGCAGATGAAGAGGCTATTCGCGTGTTTGCTGCTAATTTACGGCAATTGTTGTTGGCTCCTCCGTTGGGAGAGTGTCGCGTTTTGGGCATAGATCCGGGCTTTCGTACCGGTTGCAAAGTGGTTTGTCTTGATGCACAAGGCAATTTGTTGCATAACGAGACCATCTATCCCCATCCTCCCAAGAACGAAAAGCGACAAGCAGAGTTGAAAATACAACATATGGTCGAGGCTTATGCGATTGATGCCATCTCCATTGGCAATGGAACAGCCGGCCGTGAGACGGAACGTTTCATTACAAATATTCGCTATTCGCGTCCGGTCAAGGTGTTTGTGGTGAGTGAAGACGGTGCCTCTATCTATTCTGCTTCCGCTTTGGCTCGAGCTGAATTTCCACAATACGACGTCACAGTCCGAGGAGCTGTCAGTATCGGTCGCCGATTGATGGATCCTTTGGCCGAGTTGGTCAAGATCGACCCCAAAAGCATCGGCGTAGGACAGTACCAACATGACGTTGACCAATCTTTGCTGAAGAAGAGTTTGGATCAGACCGTCGAGAGTTGCGTCAATCTGGTCGGGGTGAATGTCAATACTGCCAGCAAGGAATTGTTGACTTATATATCGGGGTTGGGACCCTCATTGGCAACGAATGTAGTCAATTATCGAATCGAAAACGGACCATTCAAGAGTCGAAAAGAGCTGAAGCGCGTGCCTCGTTTGGGCGATAAGGCCTACGAACAATGTGCCGGTTTCCTTCGAATACCTGAAAGTGACAATCCTTTGGACAATTCTGCGGTGCACCCGGAGAGTTATGCAGTGGTGCAACAGATGGCAAACGACTTGGATTGCTCGGTCAAAGAGCTGATCCGTAACAAAAAACTACGGCAACAGCTTCATTTGGAAAACTATGTTTCGAATAAAATCGGCATGCCAACGTTGCAGGATATTATGAAAGAATTGGACAAACCGGGTAGGGACCCGCGTAATGAAATCGAAGAGTTTAGCTTCGATGCTGCTCTGCAAACGATTGATGATCTGCAGGTCGGTAGTATATTACCCGGTATTGTAACCAATATCACCAACTTTGGTTGTTTTGTTGATCTTGGCATCAAAGAAAATGGTTTGGTGCATGTCTCAGAATTGAGTGACTCGTTCGTCAGCAATCCGGCGGATGTCGTTTCGATTCACCAGCATGTGCAAGTCCGTGTTTTGCAAGTAGACAAAGAAAAGAAACGTATACAATTATCAATGAAAGGAATAACGAAAAAATGAAAGAGAAGATAAACAAGACAAATGTAGCTCGTTTGTTGGACAAAGCCAAAGTGACATATGCATTGGTCCCTTACGAAGTGGATGAAAATGACTTGAGTGCAACTCATGTTGCCAATCAATTGGGCGAAAACATCAGACAAGTATTCAAGACGTTGGTGTTGCGAGGCGACAAAAGCGGATATTTTGTATGTGTCGTACCGGGTGATGCCGAGGTAAACCTTAAAAAAGCGGCTAAAGTGTCGGGCAACAAAAGTTGCGAAATGATACATGTAAAAGAGCTTTTGCCGTTAACGGGTTATATTCGTGGTGGCTGCTCTCCCATTGGAATGAAGAAACATTTTCCGACTTACATTCATCAGACGGTGAATGATTACGATTATATTTACGTCAGTGCCGGTCAACGAGGCTTGCAAGTTCGCCTTGCTCCGGCTGATTTGATCCGTGAAGCAAGAGCGGAAGTGACAGAGCTGATCGATTGATTTCTTGCCTTTTTATATGAGTCACCGCCATGAATGATCATCCGGATGAGCCTATCGGAATTCATTCATGGCGGTGAATTGTTTTTATATTCTCAGCTTCCTTTTTTACTTTTGGTTGAAGCGTTGCAGTTTGGCCACCATATCCCCGAACATCAGTCTGGTATCTATATAGGTATAGACACGAATGATACGTCCGTTTGGATTGGGTAGATAATTGCCGTTCTTGTCGATCTTCGGGCAAGGTGTCGGTTGCCATTTGCTACTGCTCGGATCTGCTTCGAATCCACTCTGCAACGATGTAAGCAACACCAGTGGTGAGTCACCCAAAATGTACGTTTCACCCATGGCAAGGCCACCTTCTTCACACCGCTTCATGACTTGGTCAATGCTGTCACTCAGCAGTTTTCCCAATTTTCCGCAAGGCTTGACGTATGCGTACATCTCGTCTCTGCTGTAGAGGCATTGGCGGTATGCGTCGCGCGGTACTTGCCAAATCCGGACATCGCTCTGATTGAAAACTACTTCTCCGGCAGGTATGCACAGATTCAAGTTATATTCTACGGGAGAATATCCCGGTGGTGGAACGGCTCCGAAGCTATATTCTTGGCCGCCAATCCAAACCAAGATGATATTTGAACTGATCGATGGGTCAAGCAGCAGTGCACTTGCAATGTTGGTAAGAGCGGCTCCACAAAGAACATATAGCGGTTTTTCGGGTGTACACTTCTTGGCTTCGGCTATAATCAGCCGAGCACCTTCCGAATCAATCGGTTGATCAGCTGATGTCATTCCTTTTTCTGCCCCTTTTACGACCTTGTATTTCCCTTTCAATCCCATGATGTCCAACACATTCTCGGCAATTTCGCACGATTCGGTCGCTTGATCTTTCCGATTACTGAATCCTCCGGAGTTGTCGGAAAGATGTCCTCCGACAATTCCAACGATATCTGTCGTCGGGGACAATGCTTGTTGTGCCAAGGCAAAGAGACCATCCGGATCGCCACAGAAGTCATTATCGATCAATACTTTCACTTTTTTCACTTGAGCAGAGGCAGCCAATCCGCAAATCAAGAGCGTGATGATGGATAAAAGTAACCTTTTCATAGGCAATTGTACTTATTTTACTTCCAGACGAAACTCCTTTGCTTGGGTTGGAAATGCCGTTTCTCCTTTCAAGCGGAGCGCAATTTTTTGAGAGACCAAATTGTAATCATCCCATGAACCGGCCGAAATCATCATCATGATATGCCCGTCTTCCGACATCCATTTGACCGGGAAGTTAGGTTGATAATCGCCGTATGTACCCCAATTGTCGTCACGATGGAACAGATGCCACGGCCCCCATGGCTCCGGTGCTTCGTAAAGGGTCAATTGCGAACGGGAGGCTTCCGGGTATCTCATTTGGTGAATGGGGCGGGGATTCAGCTCCGGATCAACAAAACTGTAGTTCCCCATGATGTATCGTTTAAGCCCCGGGTTGTAAGCCACATGATTGGACCCCGTCATCTTGTAATATCTGAACACCAATTGAGCCTCTTTTTCGTCATGACTCCATCGTGGTTGGGTCGGATCGGTCGATGCAAAAAACTCCCATGCATCGCGTTGCAGAATCTTGTCTTTGGGTACTCGTCCCAACAACATGCCGTCATTGTTTTCCCAATAGCTTTGGTTGTCGTCTTCATCGCAGGGGAAATAGGCGTAAACATAGCCGTCACGTGCGCCTTCATACCCTTTGCCGAACTGCAAGAAGTGGCAAGACGACAAACGCCCTTCGAAAAAGTGGAACGGGGTGGCATGGTTGTCGAATGTCAAACCGCCATCTTTCGAAACGGCAATCCAACCAAAGAGATTGTGTTGGCGGCGGAACAGTGGATTGTCTCCGTAGTTTTGCGCCTCAAAACTCATGTATAGTGTGCCATCTACATCAAGCAACCCCGACGGTTTTACTCCTTCCAACCGTTTGTCGACCCTCAGTAATGAGTCGTCCGGAGTCGGTGAAGGGCAGATCATATCCATCGACCACTGTCCGACTTGCGTCAGGTTTCCCAAATTGAAGCGGGGGAATGTGTGCAGTTTCCATACATTCACCGTGCAACCTTTGTTATCTCCTGCGCCTAAGTAGATGTTGTCATCTTTTCCCCATGTGAGGGGCCACATGTCACCTTCGCCGGAATGGTAACGGTAGCGGTCAAGTAGTACCTCTTCGATCAAATCCGACTGTTCATAAGGAGGAATGGCTTTGGGATAGATGTAGTAATCTGCTTTTGTCCCGTCTGCACAAGTGCAAGATTTGATCTCTTTTTCTTGAGCTGTCAATGTTGAAGCTGAGAGAAGAAGCAACGCAGCCAGTGTAAAATATTTCTTCATTTTGTCAAGTGTGTTTTTATATATAGAATTTTTTTGTGTTAGCCTATTTATATACTACAAAGATAGAAAAAAATATTTCATGAAGAATTGTTTTTTCTTCTCTATAGGACAACATTGATGAAAAGTTGCAAATTTTGGTAGGTACATGCAAACGATATGGCTTTTATTTATTGATAATGAATAAATTAATAACCTGTCAAGGGGAAGTATATATTGTTGAGATCTTCTAAATAATCACAAGAAACAGCTTCTTCCTCTAATCTCTCACGAAGGTTTATGCCCTACCTTTGGGGGAAAGTTATAGAGGTTTACATGAAAAGGTCTCCCTTACTTCAAAAACAACTCCCGAGTTTCAAAAAGTTTACTCGGCATGAAACTGCAGTTTTATGCCGAGTAAACTCCGGTTCATTCCCGAAACAATTTTTCAAAACTCACGAGTTGTTTTCACTCTCCTCCGCTCCCTCCTTCCAAAAGGGAGGCGTTATTGATTCTCACGATGCTTACCGGGCGATCAATTGTTGATGATCTTCAACAATTCGTCCATCTTTGGTGCGATGATAATCTCCGTACGGCGGTTTTTGCTGCGCCCATCGGCATCAGCATTGTCGGCTACCGGCAGATACTCACCACGGCCGGAGGGCACGATTTGCAGCGGACTGACGTTATATTCAGATGTCAAAATGCGCACCACGGATGTGGCACGGATCACACTCAGATCCCAATTGTCAGTGAAGCGGGCGGTATGGATCGGCTTCGTATCAGTATGGCCTTCGATATTTACATCCACATCTTTCTGCTGATTCAAGACGGAAGCCAACTTAGCCAAAGCCTCTTTTCCGCGTTTGTCGACCGTCGCACTTCCCGACTGGAAGAGAAGTTTGTCGGACATCGCCACATAGATTTTGCCATTCTCTTCGCGGACGTTCAGCTCATCACTGCTGAAGCCCATCAAAGCCTCCTTGACTCCTCTGAGAATACGTTGCACTTTCTCGTTCAACGCATTCATGGTTTCCTGCAACTGGTTGATAGTAGCTTCGCGCTCTTCCAGCTCCTGCATCTTTTTTGTCAACAATTCATTCAACTTGTCTTGCTCACCCATGTTCGCACTTAACATTTCCTTATAGTTGCGAATATTCTGCCGCAAGTTGACAGTATCCTTTTTCAGTTGCGTAAGCATGGCATTCAGCTGGTCGTTCGCTTCGCGACTGTCTGACAATTGTTGTTTCAGTTCGGCCTCACGTTGCAGTGCGCTCAACCGTCCGTTTTCGGCCAATAGATATTTCTTCTTTGTCACACACGAAGTGGTGCCCATCAACAGCAGTACCACTGCTATATATTCCCATTTTTTCATCTCAATTACTTTTTTTCTTCTTTTGCGAAAGTAAGCATTATTTTCTTCGTTTCTGACGGCCATGCTCTATTTTTTATCAGACAATTTGCACGATATTGTTCAATTCCCTGTTTTCACGAACATTTTTTCGTTACTTTTGCAAAAAGATTTAAATTCTTTGCTCAAAATGAAAGCACTACTTGATCGTATCCGCAAAGACGGGAAATGCTATCCCGGCGGTATTCTTAAGGTGGATAAATTCATCAATCACCAAATGGATCCCAATTTAATGAAACAGATTGCAGTGGAATTCATCCGTCGTTATGCCTCAACTGAAATCAACAAAATCATCACCATCGAAGCCAGTGGTATTGCACCGGCCATCATGATGGGCTTTTTGTTGGATCTTCCCGTTGTCTTTGCCAAGAAGAAGAAACCGTCGACGATGGATAACCTCCTATCTTCTACCATCTTTTCTTTCACAAAGCAACGTGAATACCATGTAGTAGTGTCGAAAGACTACCTCACTCCTGACGACAAAGTTCTTTTCGTGGACGACTTTTTGGCGTATGGCAATGCGGCAAAAGGTATCATCGACCTCTGCCAACAAGCAGGGGCGGAGCTTGTCGGTATGGGATTCATCATTGAAAAAGCTTTTCAAAATGGGCGCAAAGTGATCGAAGAAGCCGGCATTCGCTGCGAAAGTCTGGCCATTATCGACTCGCTCGACAATTGTGAAATCAAGATGAGAGAGGGATAACTCAACGGGATTAATTGTTGAAATGGCGGATTGCAGCCCTCCAACTCCCCTTTACAGAATCCATTTGTCTCATTTTTTGTTTGTTAAACCCTCTTCCGCCTCTTGTTTTTCAGAGGAGAATCAGTACATTTGTGGGTAGATATCCTTTTCGTTTCAACCCTTATTCGGAAAAAACGGTAAGGAGAGAGACTAAGTTATCGGGCAGTGCTAATTAAAACCATATACACATGAAAACATTTTCAATGATTCTTATAGGTGCCATGATGGCTGTCGGACTGTTGAAAGCCCAACAACCCGTCCTGACCATTGAAGGAGGAAAAATTGAAGGGGTGGCCGGCGATGTCCCCCAAGTTACCGTATACAAAGGAATCCCTTATGCAGCACCGCCCGTGGGGGAACTGAGATGGAAGAAACCCCAACCCGTACAACCATGGAAAGGTGTTCGCAAATGCGACAAATGGGGGAATATTTGTCTGCAAGAAGATATGGAGACAGGCTCTTTCTATTGGAAAGAATTCTACGAACATAGCCATCCGACCAAAAGCGAAGACTGTCTCTATCTGAATGTATGGACACCCTCTTCCGCCAAAGCAGGCGACAAACTCCCCGTTATGGTTTGGATTCATGGCGGCGCTTTCGACCATGGCTATAGCCACGAGATGGAGTTCGGTGGGGATGCCTACGCACAAAAGGGTGTCATCCTGGTAACTATCAACTACCGCGTCGGCATGTGTGGCTTCCTCGCTCACCCATTATTGACTGCAGAGAACGGAGGAAACGGGTCTGGCAACTATGGATTGTTCGACCAGCTCGAAGCGTTGCAGTGGGTTCACCGCAACATTAAAGCCTTCGGTGGAGACCCCGACAATGTAACTGTCTTTGGACAGAGTGCGGGGGCCGGCAGTGTGCAGTCACTCGTCTCCACTCCTCTCAGCAAGGGTCTCATCCATCGGGCCATTATTCAGAGTGGTGGCGGCTTGACGGGTATCATCTCGCCCAAGACTCGTGAAGAGGCAGAGCAAGCAGGCCTCCTGCTTTGGAAGAATTCCGGAGCAGAGACATTGGCTGAAATGCGCGCTTACCCCTCTGATAGATTCCAAGCGATGACCCAACAATTGGAAAAAGGTATACGTCCATATCGTCCCTGCATTGATGGAGAGCTGATAACAGCGACCTATGACGAAATAGCCAAGGCCGGGAAGACATTGGATATTCCCTACATGATCGGCTATACCTCTGAAGATATAGCACCAGACGTTATGAAAAAGGCGGCTGTAGACTGGAGTTTGTTGCAGGAATCCATTGGACGTCAACCCGCTTACGTCTATTGTTTCTGCCGTGATCTGCCCGGCGAAGATATCGACGAGAGTATGAAAGGTGCGTTCCACACCTCCGAAGTATGGTATTCCTTCGGCACGCTAAACCGTTGTTGGCGACCAATGACGGAGGCCGATTATGAGCTGAGCAACCGAATGGTAGACTATTGGACGAACTTCGCCAAGACGGGCAACCCCAATGGAGAAAGTGTCCCTCAGTGGGAGCCGTGCGTGAAGATCCGTCCACATATCCAAATGTTGGATATTCAATAAAATGGATTATTCATAAAAATGAAACAGACTCTCCATGCTTATGTTGTATATTGGCATCCACAACACCACAGTGTGGGGACTGTTTAAGTGTAAACATTCAAGATAGAAATACTATGATTTAATATAGTAAAAACATACACTTCTATCTTGAATGTTTAGCATGCTTTGTTTAAAGCGTATCTATCCTATGGTGTTTTCGGACAGTCCCCCTCCTTGAGCCAATATTTATTGATTTTCATTATCTTCTGTGTCCATCCATTCTGTCAATATATAACGGTAGGTCTTCCGTTCTGTATTATTTATTTCAAGATTATCTCCATAAAAGGAATTTTCAAAACTTGCATCGTATTTCCAACTTCCCAACGTAAACTTGAATATTGCCGGCAATTGCAAATCAATATCGATGGCACGGACAGAATCATTGACATGTGCCAACTTGATTAAGCCTGGATTCCACATTCCTAAAGATGTCTGATTCCCTGATATGTACACTTCTTGATTGGCATCTTTGACCACAATTTCAATATGCTTACGGTATGTTTGTTTTGAAAGAGTGGTTGTGTCATTCGCGGCAGATGCTTTGATAGCGTCTATATACTCAAAATATCCTTGATAGGCATCATGAAGCGCTATCGGAAATGAGGTGAGATGGTTGTAATCCAAATATGTTTTTTTTTGCCATACAATGTTGTTTGGCAGTTGTTTGGTATCGAGATACTGATAAACCATTTCCCGTGCAGATTTCCATGGTTCCCACCGGCGAGACAGTCTTTCTTCTCCCGCATCGCTGAAGAAGAGATAGCATTGCTTGTTCACATCAAATTTATAATTGCAAAATTGCGAGGCAAGCATCAATTTATCCTTGCCGAAGGTCAGATTGGGAGATAGGAAAAAATAATCCGTAAATGGATTACCATTCATAAGACATTGCATCATAAAAGAAGCTCCCAAGGAATGCCCGATACCTAAGCTTCGCTCTGTAGTCCGATAATGGCTACGAATATATGGCTTCAGTTCATCCATAACAAATTTCATCAAACATTCAGAATGTCCTCCATGCCCATAGTAGCTCTTGATAGTAGCACTATCATTTGGCAAGAAATCGTCTTGTCGGCTATACTTTTCTGTCTGTGGACTACATATACCAACAACAATGAACCACTTATGTTTATTCTGAAACAAAGGCCATGCACAAGCCATGAAAAACTGCTCCATTGTTTGTGCGTCAGTTGTATAAACCACATCACAGTCTGTTGGGTCAAAGTAAGGATAGAAAGGAGGCAAATATACAAATACTTTACGTTTGAAATCAAAATACTTGGAATCCAACATCAAGGTATCGATTTTACCTGTTGTGTAAATATCTCGTTGGACACTCTTTTTGTCGCTGTTGTTTGCAAATGATTTGCATGAGCAAAACATGAGAACAATTGATAATAGAAATACGATTCCTTTCATATCTTTCTTATTATATTATGAGTTTAGTGAAAATACACTTCAGAGTTTGAAAAAGTTTCTCCGCATAAAAACTACAGTTTGTTCGGCATGAAACTGCAGTTTTATGCCGAACAACTTTTTTAAAACGATAGACTGACCCGCAAAAGGGTGTCGAACATTGACGAAATGGATGGGCAGAAAAGCTACTCGTTGAGCTTGAAGATCGGCTCCATCAGTTGCCATTTCTCGGAAGATGTACTGCCGGGTGCGGCCAATTGGTATTTACCGACAAACGCCTCCCATTCGGCTTGTCGATCTAACGTAGCCAAGCGGCCGAATGATTGCTCCCAGTCGAAGTCGTCAGGGACTTCAAGAATCATGCAAAGGCGGGTGCCCAAGCGGTAGATTTCCATGTTGGATATGCCAACGGCACGGATGCCGGCCGGAATTTCCGGCCAAATATGTTGGTGCCAATAGCAATAGGCTTCAATAGCTTTCGGATCGTCTTTCAGATCCAATGTCTGACAGTAACGTTTCATTGTGGATGGATGTTTTTTTGATATAGGAGTCCGTTGGAAACCAACAAGCTCAAACAAAGAAATGAAATATTTTCTGAAAATGCAAAAAATAGTCAGTATCTTTGTACTTTATATTTTATAGAGAATCTATATATGAGAAAAATTTATAATTCAAAGCGTAACGCAGGGAGAGGAGATGAGCCGAGAGGACAATATTTTTCTGTCATCGAACCTACGACTTTGCTCCCGTTTTTGTTTGAATCGTTAAAAGATCGTAGCAAATCGGCAGTGAAAGCACTCTTGGGGCATGGACAGATATTGGTGAACGATGAGGTGACAACCCAATTTGATACGCCATTGAATCCGGGTGATAAGGTGATGGTGAGCTACAACCGTGGACGGGTGGCGTTCAACAATCGGTTGGTAAACATCATTTATGAAGATAATTTTGTGTTGGTGGTGAACAAACGTGAAGGATTGTTGTCGGTATCGACGGACCGTGTCCGCGAGCGTACTGCCTACCATATCTTGAGCGATTACCTGAAGAAGTGCGATCCGCGTAATAAAATATTTGTTTTACACCGCCTTGACCGCGATACGTCCGGTTTGATGATGTTCGCCAAGTCACGCGCTGTGCAGGAGAAAATGCAAAGCAATTGGAACGAAATGATCACCGAACGTACTTATGTGGCAGTCGTTGAGGGAAAGCCTGAAAAAGAATCGGACATCTTGACCACCAACCTGCAGGAGAATTCCGAAGCACGTGTCTATGTGGTAGCTGAGGGTGGTAAGGAAGCCATCACGCGCTATCAGGTGTTGCGCTCGAACGACAAGTATTCGCTGTTGCAACTCGACTTGGAAACAGGACGAAAGAATCAGATCCGTGCCCAAATGGAGTATATCGGACACCCGATTGCCGGCGATTATAAGTATGGAGCCGAGACGGATCCGACCGGACGATTGATGCTCCACGCGCAACGGCTCTTCTTCATTCATCCGGAGACCGGTGAGGAGATGCGGTTCGACACACGTATTCCGGATGCCTTCAAATCGTTAGTGAGTAAAAATTGGTAATATTATAGCAAGTGAAATTAATGAAGAAAATCGTAACGTTGCTGTTGCTCTCCATCATTGTATGGACGGCACAGGCTCAAATCCTTACACCTGTCAAGTGGAAGATCAAGCTGGAAGATTCGGAAACAGCCGAGAAAACGCTCCATTTTTCGGCCAAACTGGAAAATGGCTGGCATCTTTACGACATGAATCTGCCGGAAGGCGGCCCCATCTCTACCTCTTTCAATTACGAAACTTTGAAAGGTGCGAAGACTGTTGGAGATCCCACCCCCTCGAAGAAGGCAACGACTGTATACGATGAGCAGTTCAACATGAATCTGAGCTGGTATGCAAAAGAGATTACCTTCTCGCAAAAGATAGAAGTGACTGATCCGAATGCGTTTAAGGTGGCAGGTTATGTCGAATACATGGCATGCAATGACGAAAACTGTTTGCCTCCCGACAAGGAATCTTTCTCGTTCGACAAGAAAAATATCGATGTGGAGAAAACATTGGCCGCATTGTCGAATCCAAGCACTCCTGCTTCTGACGAACAAGTGGAAGAGTTGACGGCCGACAACGATACGGCTGTCGGAACAGATGAGGAACAGCAACCTGCCCCCAAAGCAAAGCGCGCTTCGAAACAGGTTACCTCCAGCCCTGAGTTGTGGACGCCTGTGGTGGAAGAGCTGAAAGCTTTTGGCGATACGACGGTATCTGCTGTGGATACAAGCTGGTTGTTTATCTTCTTTGCCGGGTTCTTGGGTGGATTGGTTGCATTGCTTACGCCTTGTGTATGGCCTATGATTCCAATGACGGTCAGCTTCTTCTTGAAGCGCACCAAGGATCGTAAGAAGGCTATTCGCGATGCTTTGACTTATGGTGCTTCAATCATCGTGATTTATCTCGTGTTGGGATTGCTGATTACCGGTATCTTCGGAGCCAGTGCATTGAACGATCTCTCGACAAATGCTATATTCAATATTCTGTTTTTCCTTTTATTGGTGTTGTTTGCTGTCTCCTTCTTTGGCGCATTCGAACTGGTATTGCCCTCGTCATGGACGAACAAATTGGATGCGAAAGCTGACTCAACGACGGGTATCATCAGTATCTTCTTCATGTCGTTCACTTTGGTGTTGGTTTCCTTCTCCTGTACGGGTCCGATCATTGGAACATTATTGGTACAAGCTGCTTCAATGGGGTCGAAAGTGGGTCCGGCTATTGGCATGTTCGGCTTCGCTTTGGCGCTCTCCATTCCGTTCAGCGTCTTCGCCATCTTCCCTAATATGTTGCAAAATATGCCAAAATCGGGCGGTTGGTTGAACTCTGTCAAGGTCGTATTGGGCTTCTTGGAGTTGGCTTTGGCGTTGAAATTCCTTTCTGTTGCCGACCTCGCTTATGGATGGCGCTTGTTGGATCGCGAAGTGTTCATCGTGTTGTGGATTGTCATCTTCGCTCTTTTGGGCTGTTACCTTTTGGGAAAGATCCGTTTCAGCCATGACAGTGAATTGAAATACGTATCTGTTCCGCGTCTCTTTATGGCGATTATCTCATTTGCCTTCTCAATCTATATGATTCCGGGCTTATGGGGTGCCCCGTTGAAGGCGATCAGTGCTTTCGCTCCTCCGTTGTATACCCAAGACTTCAGCTTATATGACAATGAAGTGCATGCGGCTTTCACCGACTATGAGAGCGGAATGGCTTATGCTCGCCAGCACAATAAACCGGTGATGATCGACTTCTCCGGCTATGGTTGTGTGAACTGTCGCAAGATGGAAGCTTCGGTTTGGACGGATGCTCGTGTGAAGTCTGTTTTGGAAAATGATTATGTCCTCATCACATTGATGGTAGACGATAAAACAAAATTGCCTACTCCTATCGAAATCAAGGAGAACGGCAAGAATCGTACACTCCATACGGTCGGCGACAAGTGGAGCTATTTGCAGCGAAGCAAGTTCGGGGCAAATGCGCAACCTTTCTATGTGTTGTTGAACGGAGAGGGAAAACCTCTGGCTCCGTCGTATGCCTTCAACGAGGATGTCAATGAATATATGAAGTTCCTCAGCAAGGGCTTGAACGAATTTAAGACAAAATAAAAATAAAGGATAAAAGAAAATGAGTCATACGAAAGCAGAAAAAATGGAGGCCTTCGGCCGCCTGCTTGATATCATGGACGAACTTCGGGTGAAATGTCCGTGGGATCGGAAGCAGACCAACGAAAGCTTACGTACCAACACAATCGAAGAAACATACGAATTGTGTGAGGCGCTGATGCGGGACGATCAAGTGAATATCAAAAAGGAACTGGGCGACTTGCTCCTTCACATCGTCTTCTATGCGAAGATTGGTGATGAGAAGGAGTCGTTCGATATCAAGGATGTGTGCGATGCTCTATGCGAAAAACTAATCTATCGCCATCCTCATGTGTTCGGAAACGTCGAAGCGGATACCGCCGGTAAGGTGGAACAGAACTGGGAGCAACTCAAATTGAAAGAAAAGGGAGGCAACAAGACTGTACTGGCAGGCGTTCCTGCGTCACTTCCTTCTATTGTTAAGGCCTATCGTATCCAGGACAAAGTGCGCAATGTAGGCTTCGATTGGGAAGAACGCGAACAGGTTTGGGATAAGGTGAAAGAGGAATTCGGCGAACTGCAAGTGGAAATTGAACGCAAAGACAGTGACAACATGGAAGCAGAGTTCGGAGATCTCTTCTTTAGTCTGATCAATGCAGCCCGTTTGTATAAAATCAACCCGGATAACGCACTGGAAAGAACCAATCAGAAGTTCATCCGTCGGTTCAATTATTTGGAAGAACAAGCTCATTTGAAAGGGAAAGATCTCAAAGATATGACCTTGAATGAAATGGATGCCTTGTGGAACGAGGCAAAAGCCCAAGGTCTATAATCCATCTCCTCCGGATAATCACAAGAAAAGCTCGGCATCTTTTTCCAAAATCATGCCGAGCTTTTTTCTAATTGTTCGGCATGATTTTGGAAATGGGTCCCGATGTTTAGTGGAAAAACAGGGGTGTGAAAAATATTCTTCATAAGAAGAAATAGAAAAGCCCTGTCGGTAAATCCTTCCGGCAGGGCTTTTTGTCGTATAAAAATGTTGGGTTTTTAATCTATTTGTGCTATCAATGATTTGAAGAGGATAGACATTTGTCCGGCAGCATGGTTGGCTGCTATGATCACATCATTGGCATCGTTGACGAAATCGTCGGCAAAATGGTATCCTTCATTCGTGATAACAGACATACCAAACACGCGAATACCGCAGTGGCGTGCGACGATAACCTCCGGAACGGTACTCATACCGATAGCATCGCCGCCTACTTTTCCATAAAAAGCATACTCGGCCGGAGTTTCATAAGAAGGACCGGTCAAACCAACGTAGACACCTTTCTTGAGAGGAATCCGGTTTTCTGCTGCAATGGTTTCCATCAGCCCGATGAATTGACGGTCGTATGCACGGGTCATATCCGGAAAGCGCGTTCCAAATTCTTCCTTGTTAGGGCCGATAAGCGGGTTGGGAAGCATGTTGATATGGTCGCGGATAATCATCAGGTCTCCAACTTTAAATGAGGTGTTGATACCACCGGCAGCATTCGATACCAGCAAATTCTTGATCCCTAACAGCTTCATTACACGAATAGGGTAGGTGACCTGTTCCATCGTGTAGCCCTCGTAATAATGGAATCGTCCCTGCATGGCAAGAACCTGCTTGCCACCCAGTTTCCCACAGATGAAATTCCCTTTGTGTCCGGCTGCTGTTGAACGGACGAAATGAGGAATTTCAGCATATGGAATAATGGTCGGTTCTTCAATCTGTTCGGCCAAAGATCCCAATCCGCTTCCTAAAATGATGGCTGTCTCCGGGTTGCCGGAGATGCGCTCTGCCAAGTATTTGGCTGTTTCTTCATACTGATTGTTCATGATCATTCTTATTTAGAGTTAACGATTTACCAAATCATAAGCACGACGAGCTACCTCTTCCATAATATCATCTTCACCCGGTACTTTCTTGTCTTGCATCAAAACCTTACCGTTACAGATAACTGTGTCGACACAACTGCCGTTTGCGGCATAAACCAAATTGGATACGAAGTTGAAATTAGGCGTGAATGCCGGACTCTTTTGGTCAATTAAAACCAAATCGGCCAGCAAACCTTCTTTTATTCTTCCTGCTTCGAGGCCTAAGATGTCTGCGCCAACAGCTGTGGCAGCCTCCAACATTTCTCCGGCAGTCAACGCTTCAGGATCTTTTCGCCAGGCCTTTCCGATCAGAGATGCCAGTTTCATGGCTTCAATCATGTCCAAATTGTTTGATGAAGAGCAACCGTCTGTACCAATACCCACCTTGATGCCGGCTTGTTTCATCTCCTTGAATTTAAATTCAATACCGGATGCCAGTTTGAGATTGGATGCCGGGTTGTGTACAACCTTTACATCGTGGTCGGCCAACATGCGGATTTCGTCGTCATCGACGTGAACCCCATGGGCAACAACCAGACGGGGAGAAAGAACGCCTAACTTGTATAAGTAGCGAACAGGAGAGAGACCGAATTTCTTAATCGAATCAGCAACTTCACCTTCTGTCTCAGACAAATGCAAATGAATAAGAATGTCTCGTTCTTGAGCAAAGCGATGAATCCATTGAAGAAGTTCGCCTGATACGGTGTAGATAGCATGCGGACCAATGGTGAATTGTACGCGAGAGCCGTATTCTTTGGCTACTTCGAATAACTTTTCACTTTCAATTTTGCTCTTTTCTGTCAGTTCAGGATTGAAAAAGTCGAAGCATGTGGCAGACAAGAAACCTCTGATACCCATTTCTTCTACGGCATCGGCTGTGCCTTGGAACTTGGCATACATATCAAGGAATGTAGTTGTTCCAGTCTTGATCATTTCCAAACAGGCCAATTTCGCTCCCCAATAAACATCTTCTTGTGTCATCTTTGCTTCATTCGGCCAAATCTTTTCCTCCAACCAAGGCATCAGTTTCATGTCATCTGCGAAGCCTCGGAAAAGAGTCATGGCAGCATGAGTATGACCATTTATAAGGCCGGGAATAACGGCCTTGCCTGTTCCGTCGATTGTCTGGTCTGCTTCGACAGAAAGTTGCTCACCTATTTGCTTTATTCGGTTACCTTCGATAAGAATATCGACAGGTTTCATATCCAGTTGGACGTTTTTCAACAAAAGTTTTGTTGTCATATTATGAAAATTTTGCTTTTAAGTTTTTTATTTTTTCTGTTTGAATCAATGATAACAAAGGTTGTTTCTTTCCTCTTCGGATAGCGGCAAAGGCTATCGTCTCGAATACTTCAACCACACCCAAATCATCTTTTTCCAGTATTTCTTTCCCATTTTGATAGAGAAACCCGACAATATCCTTTTTACTGATCTTGTCTCGTTTCCCCCGTGATATTGTCAACGTCTCCCAATCGGGCAGAGAAGGCGTTTTTGTCTTCTCAGGAAGGAAAAATTCATCGGGATCAGACCGGATATATTCGGGAATTGTTTCCATCTCATTCAATATAACATAGGCAGAGCCCTCTTTGTTCATGCGAGCTGTTCGGCCATTACGGTGGACAAAGCTCTCTTCGTTGATGGGGAGATGGTAATGAATGACATGTTTCACTTCGGGAATATCCAATCCTCTGGCAGCCAAATCTGTAGAAATGAAGACATTGACACTTTGATTGCGGAATAAGGCTAATGTCTGTTCGCGGTCTGTCTGTTCTTTCCCGCCATGGAATCCTAAGTTGGCTACTCGTTTTTTTGACAAGAATTGACTGATGCGGTCGACGGATTCCCGATGGTTGCAGAAAACCAAGGCTGCTTCTCCGTTTAGCTCACCCAATAATTTGTATAAGGTCTCGAGTTTATCCTTCTCAGGTGACGCTACTTTGTAGAGTTTCAACCCTTTTACACTCTTTTGAGCCGTAAGAAATGAAATCCTTTCCGGTTGATATAATCGGACAAATTCCGGAATTTCGATGGCTTCTGTCGCAGATGTGAGAATTCTTCTCCTAATATGCGGAATGCGAGTGATGATCTTTTTCATCTCTGTCGTGAATTTCATCTCCAACGACTTGTCGAACTCATCCAAAATCAAGGTGTGAATATGCGAAAGGTCCAAATTTCCTTTCTCAATATGGTCCAGCAATCGACCCGGAGTTCCAATCAATAACACGGGTGGGTGCTCAAGACTTCTTTTTTCTGTTTGAAAAGGGTGCCCACCATAGCAACATGTCGCTTTCAGTCCTGTGCCCAACGACCGAAAAACAGTATCGATTTGCATGGCAAGTTCGCGTGATGGGGCGATGATCATGGTTTGAATGACCTCTTTTGCTTCTAATTTTGGGAGCAACGGCAGCAAGAATGCCAATGTCTTTCCCGAGCCTGTGGGGCTAAGCAAGATCAAATCTTTTTTTTCGTTGGTATGTAGAACCGCCTCTTGCATCTCATTTAATTTATTGATGCCGAGTCGTACCAAAATGTTGTCGATATAGGATCTGTTTAGTGTCATTGTTTGCTTTACTTAAGGGGGTTAAATGATACAAATAGTTGGCTTGTCAGGATGATAGGGTGCCGATGAAATGAAACGGAATCCTGCTTGTTGCTCCGGATTGTTGATGTTCTGAAAAGAAGCAAGCCTCTTACTTACAGCTGTTTTCATTTGGATTGTCAGATTCTTTGCTTGGTGTTTACAAGTAAGCAATCCGAAAACTGAAAGAAAAATCCCAACCAAATTCATGTCAATATCTTTCTGTTAATTGTAATTATTCGCGAATATACGGTGCAATCTTCATGAAATTACGCTCCAAAAGGTACATGTTTCTTGCCATATATGCAAAAAAATCGCCCCAATCTTCCCGGCAATGGAAATCTATTCCGCTTTTTTGACAATAGATACGTGCTACCTCATTTCCTTTTTCACGTGTATAACAGACGTCCCAAATCAATCCTTCCGGAAAATCCTTCTCGAGCATCTCCTTATACCATGTCAGTTTTTCGTACATCTCCAACCGTTGGTTCTCTTGACGAAGGCTAACTTCTAAAACAACGGCCACACCATCTCTGGAAAGATCGAATTTAAGTTCTACTCCTTTCACCTTTGTATTGTAAAGAGTCCAGATCTTATGTCTTCCTTTGAGGTAGGGCTGTACTTCACAGTAGGCAGAAAAACTTTCCCAAAACTCCGTCTTTAGATTTCTTAGTTCGTCTTTGCTATACATTTATTTATATATATCTTTTACTTTCAATTGGATAATTGTGCCGTGATCTCTCAGTCGCTCCATATCAATGCGCCGCGAGTTTCCGACAATGGCATATACTAAAGGTCTTCCTGCTATTTGCTTTCGGTAAAAATCAACAACATCTTCTATGTTCATATCTTTAATGTAATCCAATAGAGCACGGTTCGGATCCTCTTGGAATCCTTCTATCCGATAGGTATTGATCCTTGATGATATGTTCCGAAAAGAGGGAAATGTGTTGTTTACGCTGTTTCTGATGCTCTGTTTAATAGGCTCAATACGCTCTGGTTGAAGAGGCATGTTTTTAAGTAATCCTTCCAATACTTCCATTGCATCAACAGTTTTGTCTGCTTGCGTGGAGAAATACGTTTGGAAATAGCCGGCCTCTTGAGGGGACAACATGGATGGCAGCTTGTACTTGCCACTTACTTGATAGGCATAAGAACGGAATTCTCGTATCTCTTGAAACATCACAGACGACATGTCCCCTCCAAAATAATTGGAGAAGAGACGGGAAGCACAACGCTCTTTCGGGTCGTTTATGGGATTTCCTAATATGTATCCATAGACAATACTTTGGGTTATATCTTTCTTGTCCAAGAAATAGATTACTGGCCGATCATATTGTTGTTTCTCTCTGACGAGCGGATAGCAAGAAGGTCGGACAATTTCCGACAGTCGAAGATGTTTCTCGATTAATTCCAAGACTGAATCTGTAGACAAATTTCCACAATAATGTACACTGCCACCATAGTTTTGTAGCTCTTTGAACAGGTCTGTCCAGTCGTTTCTCTTCAGATTTTTTATTTCCTTGAGAGAGAGTTTATTCAAGAATCGAGAGTTTTCTCCGTAAACAATCTTTTCAAAGAGTGCTTTTGCCAAACTGTCAAAAGAACTGATGAAAGCTTTTTCGTTTACTTTCATTTCATTTATCAATTGATGAAGGCTTTTGTTTTCAGCCTTGGCTTGGCACATAAACGATTCCACCAAAGAAATCGTTTCTACAAAATTTGAATCGAACCCGCTGACATGGGCAATAAAATGATAATCGGTAGCCTCGAATGTCAATGTACTTCCTATAGCTTGTAGCTTTTCTCGAAAGCTACTGAACGATTCCGTTTCTGTTCCAATTAAATGCAAGTAGTTGGCCAACTGTTGAAGCAAAGGCTGTTTCAAACAACCAATGCCGTAATAGATGTCCAATGAGAAGATGTCGTTGACAGCATTTGGCATTACATATAATGTCTCTACAGGAGAAATTTTTCGTTCTTCAACATGTAACTCTTTCGAATTGACGAAGCGAGGAGCCCATTCTTTAATCGGAATCTGTTCCAAATGCCGTGCAAATGCCGATTTGGCCTGTTGGTTGGGAGGACAAATTGGAGTATAGTCGGGCTTAGGAAGTTCTTCTTTTTTATATTTCCCGGTTGTCTTTGTTACATATAGATAGTTGGACGTGAAATATTTTTGGGCGACATTCATGACATCGTCTTTCTTCATGGCATCAATATGCTTTATTTCTTTCAAAAAATCCTCCCACTTTTTCCCTTGTGAGAAGACTCGCATCATGGTTTGTGCCCTCGAACTGATATCTTCCAGTGCAGCAGTATATTCACGCTTTTGTTCTAACTTCATACTTTGAAAGGTTTCATCACTGAAATCTCCTTCTTGTATTCGTTTTATCTGCTTCCAAACCAGTTCTTCTGCTGTTGAATAGGATTGAAAAAGCAGTTTGGGCATAACAAATAAAGCCAATATGCCGGCCTCGTTCATACAATCGTTATAGGCAACCGCAGCAGTTACTTTATGATCGACAGTTAATCTGTCCAACAATCCTGTACCATTACTGTTGTTCAAGAGCGATACTGCGACTTTCAAGGCGATCTCATCCGGATGGTTGGTGGCTACTCCTCTGAAGCCCATGGCCATCATCTTGACAAATGGCATAGGAACCTTTAGTTTCATCTTTTCCTTCCCTTTGAAAGGTGGAAGTTGAACTTTTGTGGTATGTGGGGCATTACCGCTACGAATTCGTGAAAAGTTTGCCTCCAATATCGGTAACACCTCTTCGGTTTGAAAGTCTCCACTGAGGATTAGTCCCATATTCGATGCCACATAATAAGCCTCAAAAAACTTTTTCATCTCAGAAAGTTGCGGATTCTTCAAGTGTTCTGTGCTTCCAATGACCGGATAAGCATATGGATGAGGTGCAAAATATCGCTCTTTCAGTAAGTCCAAGGAGATACTTCCAAGATAATCACCATACATGTTTTTCTCCTCATAGACCGTTTCCAGTTCATTTTGAAAAAGACGAAATATGGGATTGATTAAACGCTCGCTGTTGATATCTGCCCATTGCCTAATGTACTGTGGAGCAAAGGTATTGTAGAAAACCGTATAGTCCAGCGTAGTACCGGCATTCAGTTTTGTACCTCCGTATTGAGTGATCAGTCTGTCGAACTCGTTAGGAATGACATATTTTGCTGCCTCAACACTAAGTTGATTGATAGTATGTTGAATGGCTTCCCGGCTCTTTTTGTCTTCAGTTTGTGCCAGTAAGTCGTATTGAGCCGAAATTTGATCCAATATAATCTTCTCTTTTGGGAAATCGATTGTACCAATTTGGTCTGTTCCTTTGAACATCATGTGCTCAAAGTAGTGGGCTATTCCTGTATTCGGACAATCTTTAGCACCGGCTTTGACCACCACAGCCCCGAACACTTTCGGTTGTGAATGGTCTTCGTTGAGCCAAATGGTAAACCCATTCTCCAAAGTATGTGTAGTGCAAACGTTTTTTTGTTCTAACGGTTTCATGCAACCCTATTATATAGGAGTTATCCAATCTGTTCTTTTTATCACAAATGTAATCATTTTTTTGAAGGGAACAACCTTTGAAAGGTGCTTGTTGTCTCAAAATATTCCCTTCAATTCATATATGTCTCATAGCAAATATATTCATGCTATAAACCAATCAGCCCCGATGATTGGTTAAACATCGGGGCTGATTGAACAACCGTTCTAAAGGTTGTCGGTTTCGGACATCTTCTCTATTTGCTCAAGCCAACGATAATTCGATATGATTCTCTTCTGCCATTCGGCGTAAATTCATGATGGCATATCGCATTCGGCCTAAAGCGGTGTTGATGCTAACCCCGGTGATATCTGCAATTTCTTTGAAACTCAAATCCTTATAGTAGCGCATTTCCAGTACTTCCCGTTGGCTTTCCGGCAAGAAATGTACCAGTTTGCGGACATCCATCAGCACTTGTTGCTTCACCAGTTTGTCTTCGATCGTTCCGTCGCACAATTTGATGTTGTTAAACAAATCGACCTCTACATTGTCATTTGATATTGTGTTTTCATTACGTTCTTGACGAAAGTTGTCAATAATCAAATTGTGGGCGATACGCATGATCCAAGCTTTAAACTTTCCATTGTCTGTATAGCGTCCCTGTTTGATTGTCGTAATGACCTTCACAAAGGTTTCCTGAAAGATGTCTTCCGTCAACTCTTTGTTGCGCACAATAAAATAAATATAGGAATGAATACTGCTTTTGTACCTGTTCAATAGAACATCAAAAGCGGAATTATTACCTTCTGCATATAGGACAACAAGATCCTCATCTGTCATCGAAGTGAATCTGCTCATTACTGTTATATTTTATAGTTTATTCAAGTAATGTTATGCAATAGGCAATATGTTTTTAAATGTTCAACAATAAATTATTTCTGTAGACAAATATAAGAATTTTGTTTGGATTTGCCAAATTTTCGAACTCTATTATTGTATGAAAAGTCCCTTGTTTGTAGATTATTGTACGAACAAGGGACTTTTAAGGACGAAACCCAAAGGTTCTTGTCTTAAAATTTATAGCCAATAGTGAGTGCAACGCGTGTAGAATTGGTCTTCAATGAAGCCGGATTTGCCGCGATTGACGTTTTGCCGTTTGCATCAAACATCGGAGAGAAAGCGTATACATCTTCTTTGGCTGTCTTGTAGATACAAGCGATATCGGCATAGAATTGCGGAGTAAAGCGATAGCCGAAACCAACCGTATAGTTCATCACGTTCTGATCTACTGTATAATTCGGGAGAGTACCGACAGTAGTCACTTCCGTATTGCCGTCTCTTACAGCTTGGCTCATGCCGCTACCTGTCCAGGCTGCACCGAAGCGAATGGCAAATTGAGGTATTACCTTGATTTCTGCACCGGCTTTGATGGTATTTGAAGCACTCAATTGTTCACGGATATTATCATTGGTCGATGTGTTTTCGATACCGTTAGCATCATAGGTTCGACAATGTCCGTAGTTCATCCGCTCATAATCCACACTGACTAATGCTGTTTGACCAATGACTGCCGCTGCGCTGACAATCCATTTGTCGGGAGTGCGGTATTTATACTCTGTATAGGCTCCACTTGGTGATTCATCTTTGTATGAATTTTCCAAATGCTGAATATCCGACTTGGAAGTACCTGCATAATAATCAGTCATCTTGTACCAGGTCGGGGAGTTGTAAGCAAGACCGAATCGCAAGAAATCAACCGGTTTGACGATAGCGCCGACATTGATTCCGTAGCCTGTTCCGTCAGTACTCAAACTGTTTTCCAAACTGATGTAGCTGGTATAGTTTGTATTCTTGTTGTAATCCTCGGCATAGTAAGTGTACAAGTCATAGTTCAAATCCGTAATGGTAATAGATGCTCCCAACATGACTAAATCTGAAATATTTGCACCGAAGGCGATGGCATACTGATCAATGGCACCACGCTCTTGTACTTCCAGTTCCGTGTAGGAACGTTGGTAGGAAGAAGGTGTCAGATTCGAAAAGAACTTGTTATTCGCATAATCCATGAAGCCACCACAATTGCCGATAACCGACAACCAATCACTTACATAATTATAGGGGTCGTATGTGGTTCCTTGATAATTCAAGTTGTCGGGTGTCAGCCCGCTGGCATTGGCGCGTGCTGCGATATAGTCTGATAATGACGCACCCATGTCGCCATTTGCGGCAACCTTATAATTCCGATGATAGTTCTTCAGTCGGTTGTATGAGAAGCCCACGTTCCAACTTATCAGACCCTCATCATTTCCTGTTGGGAAATAGCCCATGTAAGCAATATTGTCGAAGTTGAAACGACTCTTGCTGTTTGTCAGATTGTTGCCGTTCCAATTTGTTTTCGTTTCGATATTTGTCACATCAATAGTTGCAACTACTTCCGAACTCCTATAGACACCCAAGCCGGCCGGATTGTTGTTGAGTACAGAAAGGTCGCCGCCTAATGCTCCGAATGCACCACCCATTGCCATGCTACGGGCTGAACCTTGTAAATCGCCGCCGTTTGTCGTATACTTATACGCATCGGTGATCCCTTGAGAAAAAGCAGCACCGGTGCTGAGCACCAGTGCTAACGATATGGTCAATACTTTTTTCATTTCGTCTAAAATAAACTAATGTTTTATTTATCTGCCACGTCCGCCACCGCGTCCGCTACTACTACCGCCACCAAAACTACCACCGCCTGAACGGCTACCGCCGAAGCTGCTGCCACTGCTGAACGAACCGCTTGAACGGCCTGAGTTGGAAGGAGCACTGTATGAGCGGGTTGTTGTGCCACTATTGCGTGAAGGAGTGCTGTAAGAACTTCCGCTGTTGCGCCCTGAAGAGAAGCTACCGCTACCGCGTCCGTTTGACGTGCTTGATGACGAACCTGTGCTCATGCGTGTTCTTGGTGTTGATGAGCTGATTCCGTTGCTTCTGTTGACAGAACTGCTACTATTCGAACCGCTTGAGAAACTACCATTGCTTCTTCCGCTATAGGATGATGAACTTCCTCCATTGTTTGAACGTAATGAAGAGGAGTTGCCGGAAGAATAGCGTCCGCTACCTCTATTGATAGAGCTGCTGTTTGAACGATTGGCTGATGATCCGTTCGAAGAGAAGCTGCCATTGCTTCTACCACTGCCGCGATTCATATCGTTCGAACGCAATGATGAAGAATTGTTGCCCGAAGAGAAGCGCCCTGATGAGCGTCCTGACGATGAGGTCATCGTGCCTGCATTTCTTCCGGATGCGAAAGATCTGTCGCCACTTCTCAACCCATTCTCATTACCTCCTCTTCCGGAAGTGAAACGGCCGGCAGCCGAACGCCCATTGTTAAAGTGGTGATATGGTGAGTAAGCGAAGTGGTTATGATGGTGATGCCAACCGCCACCCCAATAAGAAGGACCATACCAGCCACCCCATCTCCAAGATGGGCCCCATGGATCGTACCATGGATCGTACCAGCCGGCGTACCAACTACCCCATCCCCAAGAGTAAGGACGATACCACCAAGAAGAGTAGTAGCCCCACGGACGATAATACCATGACCATGGTGAGTACCAACTGTACCAGCTGTTCCATGTGTTCCAAGGTGAATCAATATTGATGTTCAGCGATACGGTACCGTCTACGGTTCCATAATCATAAGCGTAATATCCATCACTGACATACAGGTCAACTTGGTCGGCTCCAATCACTGAGATTTTGCTTGGTGAGTGGTAGCGGATGATGCGTTCCGTATATTCCAAATCAGAACGTCTTTCCGGCTCTACTATAATAGTTGTTTTCTTGTTGTCTTGATATTGGTCATCGTCGTAGTAGTAATCAGCATCGTTATTTGATGTGTACCGGCGATTGTATTCATCAACATCTCTGTCATAATCGTAGCTTGAACCCGAACGTGAATAGCTGGATGAGAGCGACGATGGCTCTGCTGTCTTACTATCTGTTACATAATATGTTTGTTGAGTCTCCTTCTTCGAAACTTCCTGATTGTTTTTCTTTTTCGAGGAGTAATATACATCATCGTAGTACTGAGCATGAGCTGTATTACCACCCCAAGCAAAGATAAGCATCATCATCCAAAATGTCAATTTTGCAGGTTTCATATCTTTTTCTCCTTGTTGTTTTAGTTTCGCTGTCTTTATGAGTTAGACATTTTTTCTATTGTTGGGTTTAAGAGCTTATTTGAAATTGTTTCTAAAAAAGATTAAACCGTTTTACCTTGCTGAAAAAATGGTCTTTCCCTCTTTCGGACAATCATTTTTACAAAAATAATTATTTGAAAGAAAACTCTTTCCCAATATATAGACTTTAACATTTTAACCAAGGTTTTTTGTTTATTGTCTATATCCATAAGATGCAATTGCCATCCGAAATGCTGCAATTGATAGGCCTTTCGCTACTGTTTTTTCAACAGAATCGTGTCAATGGCTTTTTTGAACGACTCCTTGTCCATAGCACCTTGTCCCAATGTGGGTTTGTCGCTTTGAGGAATGAAGAGAAACGTGGGGATACTTTGCACCCCAAACACACTAGCCAACTCTTTTTCCTTGTCTACATTGATCTTGTAAACGACAATTTTTCCTTTATACTCGCTAGCCAATTCTTTCAAGATAGGGGCTACCATACGGCAAGGACCGCACCAGTCGGCATAAAAATCGACGATGCACGGCAATTTTCCTTCGTATACCCATTTGTCGGGGTTCTTCTCGTAGTTGAACACAAGCGACAGAAAATCGGCTTTCGTCAAGTGTTTGATCTCTTCTTCCGCTTGGGCTTTTACTTCAGAAGTTGAAGAACTCTCTTCCTTGCCTTCGGTTTTTGTCGTGTTGGCCGACAAGGTGCATCCGAAAGTCAGGCATAATGTTACCACATATAATAAACCTCTTAAGCGTTTCATATTGATTGCATTTTATTTTTCATACAAATGTAATGAAATAAAACTGATAACAAAATTTCCGATGGCTTTTTTTCTGTAAAAAGTTGAAGGTTAGAACAGTAGAAATTGTATTAATACTATTCAATGCTTTACTTTGGCTCTTCATTTAGTCCTCTTCGGTTGAGGTAAAAAAAGGTGCCGACCTCTTTCAAAAATCATGGGATATTTTTTATAAAATGTTCGGCATCTTTTTTTCGGTTCATCGGCATGATTTTTTTGCTTGTTGAAAATGTATTATCTTTGTGTTCATGATGAACCGATGGAGATATAAGATAGTTTCGAGTGGCAGCACCCGAACAGGGAGGCTGGCTTTCGTAATGCTGATGTGGCTTCTTTTGCTGACTTCGTGTGCCAGTCGGAAGGTAGAGCGCATTACATTGCCTGCCGACTTCAAAGGGCCGCGCGCTTTGGAACGGCTTTATGGCGTGGAAGTGACAGAATACGACAATATTTTTCTCTACAATGAGGGGGCGCGATGGCTCGGTGTGCCGCATCGTTATGGCGGATCGACGAAACAAGGGGTGGATTGCTCGGGGCTTGTCTCGCAGATTTATCAAACCATTTATCAAAAACGGCTCTCTCGGTCATCGGCTGACATGTTATATAACGATTGTAAACGCATCTCAAAAAGTCATTTGCAAGAAGGAGATCTTGTCTTTTTTTGTACGGGTAGCGGTCGGACGAAGAGGCCCAATCATGTCGGGATTTACCTCAAAGAGGGTCGCTTCATTCATACCAGTTCTTCGAAAGGGGTGATTGTCAGCCAACTGAGCGAGCCCTATTATCAAAAAAGTTGGCTTTGCGGCGGACGAGTTTCGAAATGATGTGTGGATTTTAATGTAAAGCTGTTTTTTGACTTATTCCTGCAGAGGTGGTGAATAGTAGGATGGATGTTCTTGAACTATAGGCTTTATTCTTTCCGTTTTTCGGGTACTTTTTCCAAAAAGAGCGGAACTTTTTTCGGAACGCCCTACACGTAAACTCCTTTTTATCGTTATCTTTGTGCGCAGAAAAAGAATATTAAACAGAGAATAAAGATGTTGACACTTAAAATGATTACAGAACAGACCGACAGAGTGATTGCCGGTTTGGAAAAAAAGCATTTTAAAAATGCAAAGGAAACTATTGCGCAAGTGTTGGAACTGGATGCTAAAAGACGTGCGACTCAGAATGTTTTGGACAAAAACTTGTCTGAAGTAAACCAATTGTCCAAGTCGATCGGCGGATTGATGAAAGAGGGCAAGAAAGAGGAAGCCGAAGTAGCGAAAAAGAAAGTTGCTGAAATAAAAGAAACCAACAAAGATCTGCAGGCAACCATGGAGAAGGCTGCCGAAGAGATGCAGACATTACTCTATACCATTCCGAATGTACCATACGAAGAAGTGCCGGAAGGTGTTGGCGCTGACGACAATGTGGTCGTTAAGACAGGCGGCATGGAAACAGAATTGCCGAAAGATCCTCTGCCACACTGGGAGTTGGCAAAGAAATACAACTTGATTGATTTCGATCTGGGGGTGAAGATCACCGGTGCAGGATTCCCGGTTTATACCGGTCAGGGAGCACGGTTGCAGCGTGCCTTGATCAATTTCTTCCTGGACGAAGCGCGCAATGCCGGGTATTTGGAGATTATGCCGCCGACAGTTGTCAATGCTGCTTCCGGTTATGGTACGGGCCAGTTGCCGGATAAAGAGGGGCAAATGTATCATTGTAACGTAGATGACCTCTACCTGATCCCGACTGCTGAGGTGCCGGTAACCAATATCTACAGAGATGTTATCCTGGAAGAGAAACAACTCCCGATCAAGAACTGTGCTTATACACAATGTTTCCGTCGTGAGGCCGGCTCCTATGGAAAGGATGTTCGCGGATTGAACCGTTTGCATGAGTTCTCAAAGATTGAGTTGGTGCGCATCGACAAGCCGGAACATTCGAAGGCTTCTCACCAAGAGATGTTGGATCATGTCGAAGGATTGCTGCAAAAATTGGAATTGCCGTACCGCATTTTGCGTCTTTGTGGCGGTGATATGAGCTTTACAGCTGCTATCTGCTACGACTTTGAGGTTTATTCCGAAGCACAAAAACGTTGGTTGGAGGTTAGCTCTGTTTCTAATTTCGATACATATCAGGCGAATCGTTTGAAATGTCGTTACCGTGATGCCGACAAGAAGATCCAGCTTTGCCACACATTGAACGGAAGTGCTTTGGCATTGCCGCGTATCGTTGCCGCTTTGTTGGAAAATAATCAGACTCCGGAAGGCATCCGTATTCCGAAAGCCTTGGTTCCGTATACGGGATTTGATATGATCAAATAATAGATCTTTGCTCTGATCCGTATATGTTTTATAGATACGGATCTGTAAAAATAAGAGAAAGAAGCCGATAAAGCTATTAGCCTTGTCGGCTTTTTTTGTAGGATTCAATGGCGTTGATAAGTTGTTGATCTGTCAGATCTGCGCCATAGTCGGCATAGTCCATGCGGAATGTACACCCGTTTTTGTATTCCGAGCAGCCATAAGCCGCCTTCCCTCTGAGGATTGTTCCTTTACCGCACAGCGGACAGACGGGAACTGTTGAGGTAGTCTCGGCTCTCTTTTTCGTTTTGGACTTGCTCTTTCCTTCGGAGGTTGCCCGTTTTTTCTTTTTGGCAGGTTCTTCTTTTTTCTCTTCGATGGTGATGCTTTTCCCCGTTTGATCAGACAATACACGGAGAACAATCTCGTTGACCATCTGCTTCAACTCGTCCAAAAAGGTTCTTGCTTCATAGGTTCCTTTCTCAATCTGCCGAAGTTTCTTTTCCCACAACCCGGTAAGCTCTGCACTTTTCAGCAACTCTTCTTGAATGACGCTGATCAACTCGGTGCCGGTAGCCGTGGGGTAAAGGTTTTTTCGCTCTTTCCGAATATAGTTGCGCTTGAAGAGCGTTTCGATGATTGCGGCACGCGTCGAGGGACGCCCGATACCATTTTCCTTCAAGGCATCGCGCAGTTCGTCGTTATCTACCAACTTTCCCGCTGTTTCCATGGCTCGCAGGAGGGTGGCCTCGGTGTATGGCTTGGGGGGAGTTGTCCATGTTTCCTTCAAAAGTGGAAAATGCGGACCGCTTTCACCTTTCGTGAAGTGAGGCAATACTGCTTCTTCTTCATTGTTGTTCTCCTGATCGGGATCCTTTTGTTCGGAAGCAAAGACCACGCGCCATCCCGGTTTCAGGATCTGTTTTCCACTGACTTTGAAATCAACCTTCTTCTCTTGACCCACTTCCCCCAAGACGGTTGTCGTGGAGATCTCGCAGTCGGGATAGAAGGCTGCAATGAAACGGCGGGCTACCAAGTCGTATACTTTCCGCTCATTGTCGGACAGGTTGCGGGCCGGTACGCCTGTCGGTATAATAGCATGGTGATCTGTGACTTTGCTGTTGTCGAACACGCGCTTCGTCTTTGGCAATTTGATTCCTTTCAGTGGAGCAGTCAACTCGGTGTAGTCGACCAATCCATTCAACGTATTGGGCACTTTGGGATAAATATCTTCACTCAAGAAGGTGGTATCTACACGAGGATAGGTCGTTACCTTCTTCTCGTAGAGCGATTGGATCAGCTTCAGCGTGTCGTCTGCCGTAAATGCAAATTTCTTGTTGCACTCTACTTGGAGCGAAGTCAAGTCGAAGAGACGCGGAGCATACTCTTTCCCTTTCTTTTCCGATACGTCGGTCACGGTGAAGTCGCTCTGCTTGACAATCTCCAGAAATGCCTCGCCGTCTTCTTTTTTATTGAATTTTCCTTTTGTGGCGGAGAAGGTAACATCCCTGTATCGTGTCTTCAATTCCCAATAAGGCTCCGGCTTGAAGTTGTCAATCTCGGCTTGGCGGTTCACGATCAAGGCGAGGGTGGGCGTTTGTACACGGCCGATGGAAAGAACTTGGCGGTTTTGTCCATAGCGGAGCGTGTAGAGGCGTGTCGCATTCATTCCCAAAAGCCAGTCGCCAATGGCTCTCGACAGTCCGGCTTCATAAAGCTTGTTGAATTGCGACTGCTCTTTAAGTTGTTGAAAGCCTTCACGGATGGCCTCTTCTGTCAAGGAGGATATCCATAAACGATAGACGGGGCACTTGGCTCCTGCCTTTTGCATGACCCACCGCTGGATCAGTTCTCCTTCTTGTCCGGCATCACCGCAGTTAATGATCATTTCTGCCTTTTGCATCAATGATTCGATTACTTTGAACTGCTGCTCATAAGTGGGGTTGCTGATCAATTTGATGCTGAACCGTGGTGGAATCATCGGCAGCGCAGACAAGGCCCAACGTTTCCATTCCGGGGTGTAGTCATGCGGCTCTTTGAGCGTGCACAAATGCCCGAAGGTCCAGGTTACTTGATACCCGTTCCCCTCGATATATCCGTTCTTACGCTCATGTGCCCCTAACACTTCGGCAATTTCACGTGCCACGCTGGGCTTTTCTGCTATGCAAACTTTCATTTTTTCTTCTTCTCTAATCCACGACAAAGATAAATGCAAACGAAGGCAATGCAAACTTGTTTTCAAATTGCCGGATGCCGCTTATCTTATGCAAAGATAACGATTCTGTCTTATTTCACAAATAGCTCTCATCGGCTCAAGAAATGGTTTTTTGTTTTGAGTAAAAAGGTTTCGACTGTTCAACAAGATGATGGACAGTTCTGAAAAGTTTTCTCGGCAACGAACTGTAGTTTCATGCCGACTGAACTGTAGTTTTATGCGGAGAAAACTGCAGTTCGCTCGGGAGAAACTTTTTCAAAACTCTCCTGTTTTCAGTCAAGGATATCCGACTGAACTTCTCCATTGTCGGGACCTCTGATCCTATTGCCAAGTTGTTATAAATCCATTATCTTTGTGGAATAATATAATTGTGGCTTGAACAAACGGATTTACTCTTCCCGAAAGGGGGCGAGAAACGGGGACAAGCCGACTCTTTTTTAATCAATCTGTAACGATCTTGTTTCTATGGATGGTGGCAATGCTAATTTATTCTTCCATGATATTCTCTCGGTGGCGCGGCAACAGCAGATGCCTATAAAGATGCGCTATCAGCAATTGTATCAGTTGTTTAACGAGGCTGTCAAAGAACAGACCCGAAACAATCCGCTGGATTTCTCCGGCCCCTTCGCACGTATGGACTATTTATGCAAGCAGATGGGCTATACGAGGGCGGAATACCGTCGGATCAATGCTTTCCGAGCGCATTGCCGCAGCTTGTATGATCAGGAGGATACGAAACTGACGGTCTCATTGCCGAACGACTTAAAAGCCTTGTCCGAGTTTATCGGACGAGTCTATCAAGTAGCCATTCCTCAAGAACTTGCCGCGGTTTTGCTGCCTGTCTATATAAAAGAGGAGCCGGCGCGGCCGTTGGCAGCTGACTATTTGCGCATCGTTGTGGATACTTGGGATGAGCAATTCATCTACGGAAAGAGTGCTGATGTGGATCCCGGTTTCATTCGTGTGGCTTACAATGCCCAAAAAGAGTTTGGCGATTGGAGCTATATACGGGAACTGTTGACAGATCATACACAACTCAATCTGATTCGTCCGCGACTTCAGGATG
Source organism: bacterium (assembly GCA_963657455.1). Classification (GTDB taxonomy): domain Bacteria; phylum Bacteroidota; class Bacteroidia; order Bacteroidales; family Tannerellaceae; genus Parabacteroides. The sequence goes on along the minus strand of CAVKMU010000007.1, from coordinate 35,100 downwards.
ATATATATTACCCCGAGTTGATTATCTTTGAACCTGATTATTTGGTAGATATATCGGCGGTGGCTACCTGTTTCGAGCATTATGGCGACACTCCGCTGACCTATTTGATCAATAAAATCAAGCCGTCTGTCAACAATCAGGCTATCCTGCTGGGAAACTTTGCCGGTCAGCTTTTGGACGAAGTGGTTTATCACGGCACGGCATCGCTGCCTTATCGTGAGAGCGTGCAACGTTTCTTTCAACGTAATGCCTTGAACTTGGCTGTTTGTCCCGATATGCAACCCTCCTTTCATGAACAAGCGCGGAATCAAAAGCTGAATCTTGAGCGAATCATTCACAACCAATTTCCGCATGTGCCCCATTATGATAAGGATAAGATCGTATTGGAACCCTCTTTTTTGTGCGAGATGTTAGGGTTGCAGGGGCGTATGGATTTGTTGCAAGAGGACATGCTCGTATTGATGGAACAGAAGTCCGGCAAGCGAGATTTCCTAACCAACAAACATGTGGAGAAGCATTATGTTCAGATGCTGCTTTATCTTGCACTGCTCCATTATAATTATCATAAAAGGAATGATGAGATTTCCTGTTTCTTGCTCTATTCAAAATACGAAGATGGCTTGATGAAGGAGATACCGGCTCCCGAATTGTTGTTTCGTGCCATCCGTTTGCGGAATGAGATTGTCTATCGCGAGTTTCAGTATGGCGATGGGGCGGCCGGAAAAGTGTTGGCTGAACTTACCCCCGAAGAGCTGAACGTTTATCAAGTGAGTGGCACGCTTTGGGAGCGATATACACGCCCCGAGTTCTTGCGGTTGCTGACCCCGATCCGACAAGCTTCTTCACTTGAAAAAGCATACTTCGACCGCTTCTTTACATTTGTGGAGAAAGAACAGATTCTTGCCAAGCTGGGTAATGCCACAAAGGAGGGGAGTGGATTCTCTTCGGTGTGGAACTCGACGCTGGCGGAGAAGAAGCAGACGGGCGATATATACGATCGGTTGCTGATAAAGGAGATGGAAGGTGAGAGCGATTCGGATGCGGGCATTTCGTTGATCACGTTGTCTGTCCCTCCGGCTGAAGACGATTTTCAACCCAACTTTCGTCCGGGAGACATCGTGTTGCTCTATGCTTATCCCATGTCGCAGGAGCCGGATGTCCGCAAGACGATGGTTTTTCGCTGTAACTTGATTGATATTTACCCTGATCAGATCACCGTCAAGCTGCGTGCTCCGCAAAAAAACAAATTATCATTTGAAAAATCGTCGGACTATCGTTGGGCAGTTGAGCATGACTTTGTGGAGTCTTCTTTCGGGTATCTCTATCGGGCACTCTATGCTTTCTTGACTGCAACATCCGAACGTCGGGCTTTGTTGTTGGATCAACGTCGGCCCCGGGTGGATACCTCATTGACATTGCTGGGCGATTATAGCAACAATGGGGTGAGTCCTGAGTTTAATGAGTTGGTGTTGAGAGCTAAACAAGCGCAAGACTATTTCTTGTTGATCGGCCCTCCCGGTACCGGAAAGACATCATTTGGCTTGGTGAATATTCTGAAAGAGGCTTTGTTGGAGGATGATAACGCCGTGTTGTTGGTCTCCTATACCAATCGAGCCGTCGATGAGATTTGCAGCAAGCTGGTGAAACATGGAATAGACTTTGTGCGGGTGGGCAGTTCCGTTTCTTGCGAGGAGGCATATCGTCCGAACTTACTCAGTCAACGGGCCGGCGAATGTATGAATGCGAATGCCGTCCGGTCGCTGATAGAGAATACGCGGGTATTCGTCGGAACGACGACTGCCATCGGTTCAAATATCGCCATCTTCGGACTCAAACAGTTTGGCCTGGCGATTGTCGATGAAGCTTCTCAAATATTGGAGCCTCATCTGTTGGCACTGCTTTCGGCAAAACATGGCGAGGAGAATGCCATTCGCAAGTTCGTTTTCATAGGAGACCATAAGCAATTGCCGGCTGTCGTGATGCAATCCGAGCACGAATCAGCGGTTGATGATCCTCAATTGAATGCCATCGGACTGATGAATTGCCGCTCTTCGCTGTTCGAACGCTTACTCCGTTTGCAAGACGGCAATCCGCAGTTTATCTATTGTATGGAGAAGCAAGGACGTATGCACCCTACCGTTTCGACGTTTCCTAACCAGGCTTTCTATGGTAGTCGCTTACGGCCGGTTCCTTTGGACCATCAACAAGCGGCGTTGCACTACTCAATGGAGTGGGAGAGCGACATGGAACGGCAATTGGCTACCCATCGTTTGCTCTTTTGGTCCGCACCTGTTCCCGATCAGAGTTGTTCGTTGAAGGCCAATCAACCGGAGGCCCGGCTCATAGCCTCGTTGGTTTACAGCTTATGGAAGCTCTATCGGAAGAGTGACATGGTGTTCGATTCTTCACGATCTGTCGGAATTATTGTACCATACCGGAATCAAATTGCCATGATTCGTAAAGAGTTGGCCGCTTTTAAGGTGGATGAATTGTATGACATCACGATCGATACCGTCGAACGATACCAAGGAAGCGAGCGGGAGGTTATGATTTATGGCTTCACGGTGCAACGCTATAATCAATTGGCGTTCTTGACGGAGAACTCGTTTGAGGAGGATGGGGCTTGGATCGACCGCAAATTGAACGTAGCCTTGACACGAGCCCGCGAACAGATGATATTGGTGGGTAATCCGAGATTGCTCTCGCTGAACGATACCTTCCGCCGATTGATAGAGTTTATCCGCTCGGAAGGTGGATTCCAAGAGTGGAAGGCAGAAGAATAGAAAGAAGAAAAGAAGCCAATTTATTACAATATCGGCTTCTTTTCTTTTGATTTATATTATAAATGTAGGAAAGTTTCTTAGCAAGCCTTGAAACTCATATCCAATCCCTTTACGGAGTGTGTCAACGCACCGACCGAAATGAAGTCGACACCGCACTCGGCATATTGACGAAGTGTGTCGAATGTAATGCCGCCTGACGACTCGGTTTCGTAACGGCCTCCGATCATTTCAACGGCTTTCTTGGTGTTTTCGGGAGTGAAGTTGTCCAACATGATGCGATCCACTCCACCGGTATTGAGCACTTGCCGGATTTCGTCGAAATTGCGAACCTCGATTTCGATCTTCAAATCCTTGTTCTTTTCTTTCAGATATTGGTGGCAACGGGTGATAGCCGCTTCAATGCCGCCGGCGAAGTCGACATGATTGTCTTTCAACAAAATCATATCGAACAATCCGATACGATGGTTTGTGCCGCCACCGATCCGAACAGCTTCCTTCTCCAAGATGCGCATGCCGGGCGTAGTCTTGCGGGTATCCAAAACGCGTGTCTTGGTTCCCTCCAAAGCTTTCACGTAGCGTTGTGTCATCGTTGCGATACCGCTCATTCGTTGCATGACATTCAACATCAACCGTTCGGTTTGCAGCAACGACTGAACCTTGCCCTCTACAACAAAAGCAATGTCGCCTTTCTTGACATGTGCGCCATCTTTGATGAATGTTGTCATCTTGAGAGTCGGATCGAATGCGTGGAAGATTTGCTCGGCAATCTCAACACCGGCCAGGATTCCCTCCTCTTTTACGATAAGTTGACTCTTTCCCATTTCCGTTGCAGGGATACAACATAAGGTTGTATGGTCGCCATCGCCAATATCTTCGGCAAAAGCCAAGCGGATCAACTCCGCTATCAATTGTTCTTTTGTTTCTTTTACGTCCATATTTTTTCTTATTCGATTCGGATGGATAGTATGATGAGTTGGTTGTTTTCCGTACCGTAAGCCACATTGATGCGGTATTGTTGTTGCCCTGCTTTCATTTTGGCCACAAAGAAACCCGTCTCTCCTTTGTCAGCATGGTGAACCATCTGATAGGATTCCGGCTTATTGGCAGAAAAGAAATCTTGCAGCAATCGCACTGCTTCCTGTGTTCCGCATTTACGGTTGCCATCTGCGATCGTCAGATCGACTTGGTTGGACAGCGAGGATTGCAGACTTGTCACATCTCCTTTCTGAAAAGCTGCCGATATGGATGTGATATCTGCCGCCTTCATGAATCCGGTCTGAACGACCAATAGTGCTATAAGAAGTACTCGTTTCATCATATCCTATTATTATTAACGTTAGTATTGCAGCAAAGATAACGATTATTTCTTGGCTTATAGGTGATGAAATAGAATATTTGTACATTTGCTTCTAAAAAACAGAGGAGACAATGAAGGTAGCTTTGGTGGTGATAGGCAAGACAGATGCCCGTTATTTTGTGGAGGCAATCGAGGAATATACCAATCGTTTGGTTCATTATATTCCGTTCGAGATGCAGGTGATTCCCGATATCAAGAACGTCAAGAATCTTTCTGAAGAGCAGCAAAAAGAGAAAGAAGGCGAACTGATTCTGAAAGGGTTGCAGCCGGGCGACTATCTTGTGCTGTTGGATGATAAGGGAAAAGAGTTCACCTCGAAAGAGTTTGCCAAGTATATGGAAAAGAAGATGCAGAGCGTACCCCGGCGGTTGGTATTTGTCGTGGGCGGACCATACGGATTCAGTGAGGCAGTCTACAAGGCGGCCGCCGAGAAAATCTCGCTGAGTCGACTGACTTTCTCGCATCAGATGATTCGTTTGATCTTCGTCGAGCAAATTTATCGGGCCATGACGATCCTCAACAATGAGCCCTATCATCACGAATAGTAATCGGACAAATGAAAAAAGAACAGATATGAAAATAGTAGTGTTGGACGGACGGACCGTCAATCAAGGAGACCTTACTTGGAACGATCTCCAAGCTTTGGGCGAGTGTATCGTATATGAAAGCACAACCTCGGCGGAAATCGTGCCTCGTTGCAGTGATGCCAATATTGTATTGACCAACAAAGTGCCTTTTTCTAAAGAAATACTTGCGCAGTTGCCCTTGCTGAAATATATCGGAGTGTTGGCCACGGGGTATAATATTGTCGATATTGCAGCAGCCAGCCGGCAAGGTGTGGTGGTGACAAACATACCTTCTTACAGTACCAACTCAGTGGTGCAGAGCGTATTCGCCCATTTGTTGAATATAGCTAACCAAGTGGCGCACTACACTGAAGAGGTTCGGGGTGGGGCATGGGCGCAAAGCCGTGATTTTTGCTTTTGGAATACACCGCTCATCGAGTTGGCTGACAAGACGATGGGTATTGTCGGGTTGGGGCATATCGGCATGCGGGTAGCAGAGGTGGCACATGCTTTGGGTATGAAGGTGATTGCTATCACATCGAAGAAGCAAAACGAACTTCCGAACTACATAACCCCCGTCGATAAAGAGGCGCTTTTTCGGCAGAGCGATGTCGTGACGTTGCATTGTCCGCTGACTGCTGCCACGAAAGCATTTGTCAATGACGAGGCTTTGCGGTGGATGAAGCCGACTGCCATCTTGATCAATACCGGCCGTGGACCGCTGATTGATGAACGAGCTGTGGCCGATGCGCTGAACAGTGACCGCTTGTTTGCGGCCGGAGTCGATGTCCTTTCTGTGGAACCCCCGACGGCCGACAATCCATTGTTGAGCGCAAAACATTGCAGTTTTACGCCTCATATCGCATGGGCTACGAAAGAGGCGCGCATCCGTTTGATGAAGATTGCGGTAGAGAATATCCGTGCTTTTCAAACAGGTGCCCCGATAAATGTTGTCTCATGACGAACTTTTTTCAAGCAATTCCAATGCTTTGAAAAGTTTTCTCGGGATCAAACTGCAGTTTCATGCCGAACAAACTGCAGTTCATTCGGGAGAAAACCGGAGTTTCATGCCGAGAAACTTTTCCATAATACGGGTGTTGTTCCTATATAAATGGGGAGTAGTTGTAAAGAAATAGGGTAGTTATAAAACAAAAAGAGGGGGCTTCGATTCGGAAGCCCCCTCCTTTATATGGGGTGATAAACTGATGAATTACAATTTATCGTTAGAGCCCAAAACGTTCAGGATCTTGTGTTTGTACAATTTTTCCATTTCGTCGCGAGCCGGGCCCAAGTACTTACGTGGGTCGAATTCAGCCGGTTTTTCAGCGAATACCTTACGAACGGCAGCTGTCAAAGCCAAACGAGAGTCTGAGTCGATGTTGATTTTGCATACAGCAGACTTGGCAGCCTTACGCAATTCTTCTTCCGGGATACCGATAGCTGCGTCCAATTTTCCACCGTACTGGTTGATCATTTCAACATATTCCTGAGGAACTGAAGATGAACCGTGGAGAACGATAGGGAAGCCCGGCAATTTTTCCATAACTGCATCCAATACATCGAATGCCAATGGAGGAGGAACCAAGCGACCAGTAGCCGGGTCAACGTGGCATTGTTCCGGTTTGAACTTGTAAGCACCGTGAGAAGTACCGATAGAGATAGCCAAAGAGTCGCAACCTGTACGAGTAGCGAAGTCGATAACTTCTTCCGGATCAGTGTATGTGTGATGTTCAGCAGAAACTTCATCCTCAACACCAGCCAAAACACCTAACTCACCTTCAACTGTTACATCGTATTGATGAGCATATTCAACGACTTTCTTAGTCAAAGCAACGTTCTCTTCGTAAGGAAGGTGAGAACCGTCGATCATAACAGATGAGAAACCTAAGTCTACACATGATTTACACAATTCGAAAGAATCGCCGTGGTCCAAGTGAAGAACGATTTGCGGATGTTCGCAACCCAGTTCTTTTGCATACTGAACAGCACCTTCTGCCATGTAACGAAGCAATGTCTGGTTAGCATAGTTGCGAGCACCTTTAGAAACCTGCAAGATAACCGGAGATTTTGTCTCTACTGAAGCTTTGATAATAGCTTGCAACTGCTCCATGTTGTTGAAGTTGAATGCCGGGATAGCGTAACCACCCTTGATGGCTTTAGCAAACATCTCTTTTGTGTTTACCAAGCCTAATTCTTTGTAACTTACCATAATTGAAATATGTTATTACGTTAACGATTAAAAATCTGATACAAAGATACAATATTCCGCCGTAATTATTCAAATTGTATCTGTAAAATATGACAAAAAATCAACGCTGAAAGAAAAAACATGGCGAAAACTTTTTTTATTCGGAAGATATGGCTAATTTTGCAACCCGAAATATATATGCCGGTTACCATACAATATATATAAGAAAGTATAAATTAAAAAGAACAATAAAACAATGAAAAAAGGTATTCATCCCGAAAATTATCGTCCTGTAGTTTTCAAGGACATGTCAAACGATGATATGTTTATCACTCGTTCAACTGTCAATTCAAAAGAGACAATCGAAATCGATGGTGTAACTTATCCATTGGTAAAGGTCGAAATCTCTAACACTTCTCACCCGTTCTATACTGGTAAGTCTAAATTGGTGGATACTGCCGGACGTGTTGATAAGTTCATGAGCCGTTATGGCAACCGCAACAAGAAGTAAAAAATACCTCTTTGAGATATGAAAAGGCTGTTCGACTTTGCCGAATGGCCTTTTTCATTTTTGAAAATCTTCTTCATGGACCTGGATCTTCTACCTACCCCATTCGTTTTCTCTTATAGAATAACTATTTTTAGGTATTGACCTGCTCATTTCGAACCACTAATTTTGTTGGCAAGATGAGTTTGGAAAATGATTTTGTCAAGATAACGGCCATTGAGAACACTCCCGAGTATGACCGTAAAAATATCCATCAGCACGACTATTACGAGCTGGTGTGGTTTACTGACGTGAGCGGGGAAGACACCATTCAAATAGATTTTGGCGACTATCCTGTTGAGGCAGATTGCTTTTATTTTATCTCCGCACATCAACTTCATCGCCTTGATCGGACGGGCAAGTGCGGAATTGTCATCGCCCTGTCGGTCGAGTTCTTCAATAGCATTGTCGACGTGGATGTTTACCCACGCTCGGCCTTTGCTGTCAATACGATTATCAACCAACGGAAATGCGATCTTTGCCGTTCGATGGTGCACCTTATAACGACAGAATATGAGCGAGGTTGTCGCTATTCATTGATGGAGGCTTATTTCAAAGCACTCTTCATTCATATGGGGCCGATCTTCGGAAGCAATGCGATTGTCGGTAGCAAACGCAAGGCTGCTGACTTGCTTGATCTGATCGAAGGGAACTATATCAAACACCGTGACGTCACTTTCTATTCCGAGCAAATGTCCATGTCCGACAAAGCAGTGAATGATATCTGCAAAAAGGTGCTGGGACGTACGGTGAAGGATGTGATCCAAGATAGATTGATTCTTGAGATCAAGCGGGAAATTGCAGCAGGAAAGAAGAGTTTCAAGGAGTTGGCTTTCCAGTTAGGCTTTAATGAACCCAGCTATTTCACCCGATTCTTCAAGCAAAAGACGGGTTATACTCCCGAAAAATATCGCGACCATTTTCTCAAAATGTTACAAGGATAAGCTCTTTTTGTGAGTATAGATGGTGAATAAATACCTACATGTTGGTATTTTGATGGAGATTGCAGAAAAGTGTCATTCAACTTCTGATTTGTATAAGCAGCGTGCTTCGAAAAAAGGCTTCCTTTGCAGCAGAAAATAACGAATCAATCAACTAATTTTAAATTATCAATAATATGAAAATTCGTATTTATGCTAAGGCAGCATTGGTGGCGATGGCCGGTCTGGTGATGGCCGCTTGTAGTGACGAAGAGAACGACATCGTGGACGAAAAAATCCAGTTAACTATCCAAGCAGAAGCACCGACAACAGAAGATCTGGTGACCGATTATTCTGCCTTCTTGGTAACTCTCTCCTCTCAACGTGATGGCAAGACTTATACACAAAATATGTCGAAAGAGGGATCTACGACTTTTACACTCGACAAAGGAAGCTATGGCATTGAGGTTTCCGGATTGGTCGACAATAAAGACTACTTTGGAACAACAGGTATTGTGCAGTTCGGATCGACAGAGACCTATAAAGTGGAAGTAAAACACATCATCAAATCGTATAACGGTTCGATGGATGGCATCGTATTCAAGGAAATTTTCTACAATGGTGGTACTTATGGCGGAAAGATGATGCACCCGGATCAGTACTTGGTCATTGCCAACAACTCCGACCATGACATTTGTGTGGATAGTTTGGTTATTGCGCAGAGTTCAAACATGAACACTTTGCCTTGCAATACGTTGACCGCTTTGCTGCCCGATTTCGTCTCTGTGGCCAATATGTATATGATTCCCGGCGATGGCAATACGCATGTGTTGAAACCCAATGAGGTGTATGTAATTGCCTCTTCGGCATTGAATCATACTGAGTATTACGAGAAAAAAGCAGATGATACGGGTATTCCTGTCGACTTGTCAGGAGCCGATTTCGAATTGGCCGATGAAGATGCTCGCCAAGACGGTAAGGTAACAGACAATCCGGAAGTACCGAACATGATCAAACTTTCCAACAGTTTGCCGAATGGCGTGACAGCCTGGATGCATCCATACGGAATACGTCCGATATTCATGTTCGATGGCAGCGGTATTGATTGGGATGCTTTCAAGAAAGAGAACGTTCTTACTTACAAGGAAAAGGGTAATATCAATTCGGAAATCAAAGAATATCAAGGCTATAAGATTCCGACTCGTCTGATTGTTGATGGTGTAGAAACAACCTCGCAAACTACTCCTTACTGGGGTAACTTCGAGACAAAATCATTGCCGGTTGAGGTAGACAAGAGCTATGCGATTGCCACTATGTACAAGACGGGTGCCACATTGGCTTGCCATAGCAGTACCTTCATGTATCGTATTGAAGCATCAAACGGCAAATTGCAAGATACGAACGACTCGGCTTCTGATATGGTGATCGAAACCCGTTCCGATTTCAAGGGATATCCTAAAGGATGGAGAAATAATTGATTGACTTTCTCAACACTAAATATATGTTTTATTAAAGCTGTGAGCACATGATTCGATATGTTTTTACATTCCTCTTGTGTTTGCTGACACTCGCGTCGACAGCCGCCGAACCCGTCAGAGTGACGGTAAGCGGTTGTTGCCGTAATGCCCAAGACGGGGAGGTGCTCAGCTTTGCCACGGTGCGAGTGAAAGAGTTGAACCTTACTCTCTTGACAGATCTTGAAGGGCGTTTTCAATTCACTGCCGTTGAGGGAGAAGCGTATACGGTTAATGTCAACTACATCAACTGCGTCGAACGGCAAGTTCTACTGACGGCCGGCACACAAAAACTCCATGAAATAGACCTGGAACCCCAAAGTTTCGCACTGGATGAAGTGGTTGTGATGGCTGAATATGACCCGCAAAAAGGATCGTCGGCCGTCATTAATCAGCAAGCCTTGGAGCATATCCAACCCACATCGGTGGCAGAGGTGATGACATTGATGCCGGGGGGCCTTTATCAACAATCCAATGCCACAGGTTTCAGTCGAATCAGTTTGCGCCAATCGGGTAGTGATGATAATACATCGCTCGGCATGGCAGTGGTAATGGACGGCATCAGTATTGACAATGATGGTTACCGTTCTCAGATCAGTGGTATGCAAAGCTCAGACGAATACGCTTCTCGTTTGGGATGGAACAAAGGTGTTGACCTCAAGACGCTCTCAACCGATCATGTGCAACGTATTGAAATTGTGAAAGGTATTTCATCTGCCAAGTGGGGTAACCTCTCTTCCGGAGTCATGTCCCTTAGTTCGAAGGCCGGGCAGACTCCATTGCAAATCCGATTGAAGGCCGATCCTTTGACGAAACTCGTCTATGCGGGAAAAGGATTCCGTCTTCCTCGCAATGCAGGTTATCTGCATGCCGGTGTCGATTATACTTCCGTTTATGATGATCGCCGGGATCCTTTGAGTAAATATAGTCGTCTCACAGGCCAATTGACCTGGAACAATTCCATTACGGCATGGGGAAAACCTCTTTTTCTTTTCTTCCGTGCTTCCGAAACCTATACATTGAATCAAGCAAAAGAAGATGAATTGGTAGAAGAATATAACGAGATGTTCAAGAACAAGTACTCGCGTACAGCCTTGGCATTCAAGGCTCGTTTTACTGAATTGGGCAAGTGGATGGACAACCTTGAGTATATTGCCTCAGTAGATTACGCCTATGATCGCATTGACCGCAACCGTTATGTCCAACTCGATATTCCTTTGCCGTCGCCCATCAATAGTGAAGAGGGAGAGCATGAGGGAATTTTTCTCCCATCCTCCTATTATAGTGCCTTTTCGATCGAGAATCGCCCTCTTTCACTCTTGAACCAACTCAACGCAGAGAGCCTGTTTGAAACCTCTTGGTTGAAGAACAAATTCATTTATGGTGTCGAATGGAAATACACCAAGAATGGAGGTGATGGGGTAGTGGTCGATATGAATCGTCCCCCATATCCCGATGATAGCGAGTATGTTCGCCCTACTCCCAATTATTCCATTCCGGCCTTATCGGTTGGTGCCGCCTATGTCGAGGAGCAACTCATGCACAGTAATGATTATTTCGATATTGCTTTAAACGCCGGAGTCCGCTTCACGAAGATGTTTAATCTGAATGAAAAATATACAGAACTGCGAAAACTTGTGGCCGAGCCCCGTATAAATGGGGCCATTTCTTTCAATATTCCCATCAATGGCAAGCCTTTAAAAACCATGCTTCGCGCAGGTTATGGCCAGGAGAATAAGCTTCCGACGTTGGACTATATCTATCCGGACCCGGTCTATAAGGACTTGATTATGCTCAGTGCTTATGTTAAGCAAAACGATCCGAACAATAATTTGCTGACAGATACCCGAAAGTATGATGTGACCAACTATCAACTCCGCCCGAACAGGAACAATAAATGGGAAGGAGGTGTGGATTTCAGTTACGAAGAGTATCAACTATCGCTCACCGTCTTCAGCGAAAAATCCAATAACGGATTTGGAAGTTTGACGAACTATCACCCCGTTACCTATTTACGTTACATGGATCCGAAAGGCGGTCAGGCAATCGTCGGACACCGACCGACGAAGGAAGACTATAACGAAGAGGTGTATAATACGTTTGTCGATATGCCGGTTGTGACCAATTGCGTGAAGACGGAGAAAAAAGGTCTTGAATATCGTTTGGCATTCCCGAAGATCCGTCCGTTGGCCACGACTGTCGAGGTGAACGGTGCCTACTATCAAACGGAATATGGGCAGACGGCTTCCGTGGAATACCACCCGACCTTCCGTGATAACAACAAGCCATTGCCCTATGTGGGTGTGTATGAAAATGACGACGTGACCCGCCGGCGAATCTTCAATACCAATGTCTGGTTCAATACTAACATTCCACGGTACAAGATGGTGTTCACTACCTTTTTCCAAATCATTTGGCTGAATGATGTCAAACGGCTCAATGGAGATGAATATCCTGCCTGTTATTATGGGAGCAACGGCGTTTACCAGATCGTGACAGATGACATTCTTCAGAAAATTGATGCCGGTGATTTGACGTGGCGCCACTACCATATTTATAAAGAAGATTATTACGAGAAAGAGCCCGTCTCGCTGACGGTCAACTTCAAGCTTACAAAAGAGTTTAGTCGTCGGGCCAAGGTCGCTTTCTTTGTCAACAATATACTCGACATCAATCCCGGGTACAAGAACCGCTATATGCAGAATACCCGTAATTGGAAGAAAGCTTTTTTTGGAGCAGAGCTGTCGTTCAGTTTTTAATCTTAAGAAAAAAGGATGCGTAAATGAGACGAAGCATGGAAAATAGAATTGTACGAATGGACAAAAACCGGATAAAAAAATATAGCATACTCATTGCCTTGGCACTCTTGCCGTGTGGAGCGGTGGCCCAAGAGTCAATGCTCTTTGACGATAGCAATTCGCCTTTGCAGACGGAGTGGCAACAGATGGGGCTACGCCCTGAGGTGCAGATGCGCGATGCACTGCTCTCCAATCCTGCATTGATGTCATTTGGCTTTGAGAGTCGTCGCTCCTTCTTCAATGACAATCCGGGGTTCACACCTCGGGTTTATCCATTGACGGTTACAATTGATGGATCGGAGGGGCGGATGAAGGGCGATTTTGTACCGGCCGAAGGAAATCGTTTCAAAGACTATTCCGTAAAGGCAGGGGCAATGATGTGCGACGAGAAGAATTTTCTCTATGGAAAAGCCTCTTTTACAGCAGGCAGCCACGAAAATATCGGTTGGAATGCTTTGCGTTCTCCACAGACGTATTGGCCGTATGTTGTGGCAGATTCGACTGGGGGCAACGTGGGATACGAGACTTACAACCTATTGGTGGCGTACAGTTATCGCCCATCCTCACGTTTTACCTTCGGCTTTTCCGGCGAGTATAAGGGCGATTTTGCTTTTCGAAAGACCGACCCCCGCATTGAAAATATCACTTCGTGGTTTACTCTCAAGGGAGGTGTGGCTTACAAGTTGGGCGAGGGGAATCGGGTAGCTCTCGACTTTGACTGGCAGCTTCACCGACAACATGCAGCCATTAACCATTTTCGCTCCGGACAGTTCGCAGGTTTCTTTATGGAGTACGGATTTGGCATGTACGACTACATTCATAGTCCGATTTACAACTCGATGAAGCACCAGCAGCACCAGCAGTCGTATGAGACAAACCTCTCCTATGCGTCAGATGCTGCACGGCCATTTCGTGCTACGGCCCGCATCGGTTATAGCTTCGACAAGATGAATACGGAGGAGAATATCCATAAACTCAACCTTTACCGTGCGATGACCAACCGTCTTCGTGCTGATGTTGCTGCTCTTTGGAGCAACGAATCGTGGGGCGTTGCGGTGAACGGTCGAATGGCATCATCACAGCGCAAAGGTAGGGAGTATGTGTTCGAGCGTTATGTGTCGGCCACGGTAGACGGCGTTGATGTGTACGACTACCGAAAGATTGGTCAGCAAGACCGTTACACGATGAATGTACTTGAAGGGCAGGCCCAACTCAAACTCTCAGCCTACTTGACGAATGCCAATACTGTATCGCTCTTTGGCGGGATCCGCTATTATGATCGGAAAGAGAAGTATCGCGGATATAACTATTTGCTTCATAACGCCTTGCTTACTCCACAGGGCGGAGTCGAACTGAAGCATGCTTCCCGTTTGTTGGATGCGCGTCTAACTGCCGGCTATGGTCATATAACTGCCCCGAAACATGCTTATCGTGTGGGGGTTGACATGGATCGACATACGGAATACCAGCATGCTTTCTCCACTTATGCCTACTATGCTTACAATGCTGACGTGGTAGGACTTGATGCAGAGGTGGCGCATACATTCGGATTTGGCCGTATGGGAGTAGTCGTGCAATGGATGTGGGTGAACGGTCATCGCTTGAATGATGTGGCCTATGATGCCGACCGTTATGCTGAAAGTATTCCATCGGCCCGAAAGCATACGGTGAGCCCCGATCCGGATCGTCACGACCAGCATTGGATGAAGCTTGGTCTGTTTGTGGAATTTTGATTTGTAGTCAATGATAATTTTTAGTAAAACATATAATTAAGAAAGAAGAAACATGAAAGAAGAATTGGACATCAAAGTGTTGAGTGGCGGTTGTTCTTGTTGCAGCCAGCTCTATGCCAACGTCGAACAAGCAGTGAGTGAGATGGAAATCGACTGTCAGCCCGAATTTGTATATGACATCAACGAAGCGCTCAAGTATGAAGTGTTGCAGATGCCGGCCTTAGTTATCAACGAAAAGGTCGTGTCGCAAGGCAGTGAGCTCTCTGTCGAAAAAGTTAAAGAATTTATTCAATCTGCTGAATAATTAATGGAATATAAACCATTTAAAACGATAATAAAATGAAAGCAATGAGAATTTTTATGATGGCTATCATGGCCGTTTGTTTGTGTAGCTTCGTTGGTCAAGCTGCCGAGAACAGTAATTTAGTAGAAGTGATCGTCTTCCATGGCGTAAAACAGTGCGAGACTTGCAAGGCTATCAAGAAGAATTCGGAAGAGGTGGCTGCTACTTTCAAGGAGAATGCCAAGGGGAAGGTCGTATATAAAGTAATCGATTTTTCGCAAGAAGCCAACAAAGCTATTGCAGAGAAATATCAGATTGCCTGGACGTCGCTCGTGTTGGTAAAACACAATGCCGATGGTAAGGAAACAGTCAATAACTTGTCTCAGTATGCCATCAAGAATGCTCGCACGAATACGGAAGAGTTCAGAAAACATTTGGCTGAAGAGATCGAGAAGATGCTGAAATAATGGAACAATTCCTTAATCAGTTGCTTGATGCCAGCACCATTCCTCTCTTCACGGCGTTGCTGTTGGGGCTTCTCACTTCCGTGAGTCCTTGTACGTTTACGACCAATGTGATGGTGTTGGCATTCATCGGGAGAGATGTCGAAGGTGGGCTCCGTTCTTTCGTGAATGGCTTGGTCTATACCGTGGGGCGCATCGTTACCTATACTTTGCTTGGGGTAGTTTGTATATTTATCCTCCGTCAAGGGGCCAGCACTTTCAACATTCAGGCGTTTGTGAGTGAGCATGGTGGCTATGTTTTGGCACCCACATTGGTGCTTTATGGCTTGTTCTTGCTCTTCGGACATCGCTTGCCGCTGAAGAAATTCGGCTTCCATGCGACGGAACGAAGCAAACGGCAGACGGGCACGTTGGGGGCTTTCGTATTGGGACTCCTTTTCGCTTTGGCGTTTTGTCCTATCAGTGGCGTCTTTTATTTCGGCATGCTGCTGCCCATGTCGGCTGTCGAAATGGGAGGATATATCTATCCGGTAGTGTTCGCCATCGGCTCCAGTATCATTGTGGTGCTGACGGCGTGGGTCGTCAGCTTCAGTATGTCGCGCCTCGGCAAGCTTTGCAACAAGGTGACCGTCGTACAGAAAAAAGCGAATCTTGTGGTAGGTGTCGCCTTTATTCTTGCAGGAATTTACTATTTTTGCGTCTATTACCTCAACATCCTGACCACTCTCGAATAGTGAATGAAAGAAGTATGAACAATAAACAGAAAGAATTATGAAGAAGATCGAAACACCCAAGACTCCGTTTGTGGTAGCAGACCGCGTGGAGTATTCCGCCGGCAGCATCGTAAGCCAGCAGTTGACGTTCAATCCGGCCGGAAACATCACCCTCTTTGCCTTCGATGAGGGCCAACAACTGAGTGAGCACACGGCTCCGTTTGATGCAATCGTCGAGATTATGGACGGCGAGGCTGAGATTCATGTTGGCGGCGAAATCTTCCAAGTCCATACGGGCGAGATGCTGATCATGCCGGCTAATGTGCCGCATGCTCTCTATGCCGTCAAACGGTTCAAGATGATTCTTACCATGATCAAAGGATAAACAATCTCCAAGCGTAAGAAGCTGCAAAACGAACAAAGAGTAATGATGAAATCCATTCATGGTTACTCTTTGTTCATGTATGCCCACCTTCTTTTATATTGTAAAGGAGTATTTTTTCAACTGCTCTCGAGTTTTGGAAAGTTTTCTCGGGAGCGAACTGCAGTTTGTTCGGCATGAAACCGGAGTTCACCCTCGACTGTTTTTTCATGCACTGCCGACTGTTTTCAAAGCTATCCGAAGCCTTTTTTCCGGCGATTGGCGACTATCCTTCTTTTCGATGAAGAACCCTGCCCGGTTTTCTCTCGAATAGGGAATTGTGTCTATTTCTAAAGCCTCTCCACTATCGGTATTCAATTAATAATTTGGTTAAAAAAACAAAAAAAAACAAACCTTTATATTTGTAGATTAAACAAAAAGATGTACATTGCCAACGTGATGATAACAACAGAGAGATGATGAGCCTTGTCTGAGGAGGAACCCTAAAGGCGCCATCTGCGGCAAAGGCATTTTCCAAAACCATTTTATATTGCTTTTTATTCTTTACATTAATAAATATAACTATGAAAAGAAAATCTAAATTAATTCAATGGATGTTGCTATCGGGTCTCTTAATGATTCCGATAGGAATGCTTGCGGAAACCACATCCTACAAGCAAAAAACAGAAGTAATGCAACAGAACGAGCGGGTGACGGGTGTCATAACCGACGGTACAGAGCCGATAGTCGGGGCTTCCATCATCATCAAGGGAACAACGCGTGGCACCGTCTCCGACATGGACGGACGCTTTACATTGGACGGAGTCAAGAGCGGCGATGTGATTCAAATCTCGTATATCGGATACGTCGCACAGGAGATTCGCTACACGGGGCAATCGGTATTGCGCGTCAACCTGGCGGAAGACTCGCATGCCCTTGACGAGGTTGTGGTAACGGCACTCGGCATGAAACGAGAAGCGAAAGCCTTGGGTTATGCCATGACGGAAATAAAAAGCGATGATCTGAACGCCAATCTCATCAACCCGATCAGTGCCCTTCAGGGAAAAGTTGCCGGTATGGAGGTATCATCGGGCGACGGTGGACTGTTCGGTTCATCGCGTATCCTGATACGTGGAGCCTCTACTTTGAGCGACAACAACCAGCCCATCTATGTCGTGGACGGGGTTATTCTGGACAATGCCATCAAGAAAGGTGATGCAGACTGGTCGACAAACGACAACGACTGGGGTAACGAATTGAAAAACCTGAACCCCGACGATTTCGAATCGGTGTCAGTATTGAAGGGAGCAGCTGCAACCGCCCTCTACGGATCGCGCGGTTTGAACGGTGCCGTGGTGGTGACCACCAAGAGCGGAAAGAGCCGAAAAGGGTTGGGCATCAACTTCACACAGACTTTCGGTATCGACCATGTCTATGGAGGACCTTCTTTCCAAAATGAGCGCGGCGACGGCTATATGTCGGGATACTTAAACTACAAATCATCCGGCAATATGCAGGATACCGAATCATTTTACCTGAATGCCAAAGGGCAGCGCTCCGTAGCATGGGGCGGAGGTCTTTCATTTGGCCCGAAATTTGACGGACAATCGATAGAATTTTACGACTATTCGTCGGTGCCTTATTCGCCGGTGAAGAACAATTTTGTCGATGCCTACGAGAATGGCTTCAACAGCAATACGAACGTGTCGGTGCAAGGATCGAGCGATGTCTCCTCGTTCTACACCTCGCTTTCGTTCAAACATGCCGACGGCAATACGCCCAACAACTCTTTCCAGCGTCTGGCATTTCTGGGGAAAGCCTCCTACAAAATATCGAAAGATGTAGAGATCGAGGCCGGCATTTCGTTTGCCAACTCCACCCCGACGCAGGGCGGCGAGAGCAACATCGGAGAGCGCTTCATCGATGGTAACTTTGGCCGTATGTACGACTCCCACTACTGGCGCACGCGCTATAAGGGGACGCACGGCGGATTGGCAAGTACAGCCTACAACGACGAGTGGGGAAACGCTCCGGGAAAAGATATTTGGTGGATGATTTATGAATATAAATATATCCAAAAGGAGACCTCTGTGCGCCCAAGTTTGAAGCTGACTGCCGACTTGACAAGCTGGCTGAAGTTTACAGCTGAGGGTAATTACAACTACTATTATAAGCGCAACGAATCGAAAGAATTGGGTTCGGGCTATGCCATGGAGGGCGGAAAATATGCATTGGGGCAATACAGCAAAGAGCAAACCAACCTAAACGCCAACTTTTCATGGAATAAGGAGGTGGGCGACTTCTCTGTCAACGGATTCATTCGTGGGGAGTACTACCACAATTTCGTACAGGAGATGTCACTGCAAACTGATGGCGGGCTGGTCGTACCGGGCAAGTTCTTTATCGGCAATTCAAAGAATGCTGTCAAATTATCGGGAAATATCTCGGGCGAGAAGACGATCCTGTCGTTGGCCGGCTTGGTGGCTTTCAGTTGGAAAGACCAACTCTTCCTGGATATTACCGGACGCAATGACTGGTCGTCGTCGTTGGTGTATGCCGACAAGCATGGACACTATTCCTATTTCTACCCGTCGGTTTCCGCTTCATGGCTGATTCATGAAACTTTCCGCGACCAACTTCCGAGTTGGATCTCGTTCGCAAAGATCAGGGGGTCGTGGGCGCAGGTCGGAAACGATACGGATGCCTACCGCATCAACTCCGCCTATACATTATATGGTATAGACAAGACCTACGGATTACAGATACCGGACACCTACTACGATGCCAATCTGAAACCGGAACGGAAGAATTCGTGGGAAGTGGGTCTCGACTGGCGCTTCATTCGTAATCGCATCGGTGTCGACTTCACGTTCTATAAAGAAAATACGAAGGATCAAATCATGACCATCAGCGTACCGTCTGAGTCGGGTGTCAGCAACCAGTTGATCAATGCCGGTAACATCCAAAACAAGGGTGTCGAGCTGGCTATCAACACGACTCCTATCGAAACGCGCGACTGGACCTGGGATTTGAACTTCACCTATACAAGAAACCGCTCGAAGATCGTATCGCTTCACGAGAATGTGGCGGACTACATCTCGCTTACCGGTTCTGCTACTTACGGAAACTACCGTATAGGCTCTGTGGCGGAAGTGGGCGGCGAATATGGCTTGCTGAAGTCGGACGCAGAACCTCTCTATGACTCCAAAACTGGACTTCCGATCCTGGAGACAGCCTCCTACAACGGGCGCCACTCTGTTTACTACAGCCGCTCGGGCGAGGTGCGTACGGTCGGCTCGATACAGCCCAATTTCCTCGGATCGGTGAGCACCGCCCTCCGCTATAAGAACTGGAGCCTGCGGGCATCATTCGATATGCGCTTCGGAGGTATGGTGGCCATCTACGGATCCCACTACGGAACCGCATACGGCTATCTGAAAAACTCCCTGAAAGGAAGCTCGAAAGAGCACGGAGGTATCACCTACACTTCGATATGGGATGGGCTCGAATATAACGACGGTGTCATACCGGAGGCCATCATGCCTGGTGGAGTAACCATCAACACGCCGACCGGTACGTACACCATTGCCGAAGGAGGTGAACGGTATGCCGATCTGGTCGAGCGCAAGATTGTGGATCCGCAACATGCTTCATCGTGGAATTATTGGAACAACTCCTGGGGTCGTGCCGCCGTATGGAAGAACAACGATTGGTTCCATGAACTGAACTATATCGCTTTGCGAGAAATCTCACTGAGCTACCGGATGCCCAACAAGATCGCCAACAAGATGAAAGCATCGGGCATCAACCTTACCTTGACAGGACGCAACCTGGGTTATCTGCTGAATTCGCTTCCAAACAACTTCAATCCGGAATCACTTCGCGGTACCCAAGCCAGCCAGTTTATGATCCGTTCGGTTAGTCCGTATACGGCCAGCTATACATTTACTATTAATGCAACTTTCTAACAGATGAAAATTATGAAAACATATAAACTATTCATAGCAGCGTTTATGATGGGGATCGCCTTGCTGACAACCGGATGCCGCGATGATTTCTCGGAATTGAACCAGAATCCGTCCAACATCACGATCCCCGAGATCTCATTTTTGTTCGCTGAGGCCGTCAATCGGTTCGAACCTCAAGGCTATCTGGAGTACTATTATAATGCACCGATGAAGTATGATTGGTCAGGAATGGGGATCTCTACCGGCGGAGCATCTGAAAACATCCTGACGATGACGGTGGACGGCGATCAAAGCAGACAATACATCAGCGTGCTGCGTGTGGCGAAAGCCATCGAAGCAGAGCTGGAAAAACTCGATGAAGCTAATCGCACACAAAAACAGGGCTATGGAGCCGCTGCCAATGTATTGAGCATCTATTTGGGAATCTTCGCCACCGACATGTATGGATCTATTCCTTACACTGAAGCTTGTCAGATGGCTTACGGTGGAACATTGACACCCAAATACGACTCGGTCGAGTCATTGTATGATTTGTGGCTGAGCCAATTGGATGCAGCTATCTCTGTTTTTACCTCAGGCAATGTGGTAATGATTTCGAATGAGGACGTCGTATTCAGTGGAGATGTCGCAAAATGGGCCAAGTTTGCCAACTCGTTGAAGCTCCGTATTGCCGTCCGGCTGCTGACACAAAATGAGAGCAAAGCCAAACAGATTGCCAATGAAGTGGCCAACGCTTCGTGTGGTTATATCAATGCCTTGAACGAAGATGTCCGCTTCAACAAAGGAGAAGTGCGCTTGTCGGGCGACGAAGGATATGTAAACGATCGTATTTACCACTGGAGCAATGGCTTTACGGGGTGCGCCGGTCGCGAGACAGTGATCAACTTTATGGTAGACAATCGTGATCCGCGTGTCCGCTTCTTCTACAAGAAGAATGCATGGAATTCGAAGATTGTGCAAGGATTCTACGATGCCGGCCTCGAAATTCCGGAATTTATCGAGAAAAATGTCGTATCGGAGGTAGGAGCAGACGGCAAGAAGAAGTTCGTGAAATGGGGAGGTCCGGGTGAACCTTGGGTGCGTTACCACGGAATGACGGAAGCATGGATGGCAGGAAACGACAATTCCGGCAAGTATCGCTGGTTCTTCCCCTCGACCTATACCAATGCTGACAAGGAACTGTTCCTCCACAACAAGGAGGGAAAGAACCCGACCGGCTATACCGTTTACTCGACTTTGAACCAGATGATGATCATCGGTCGCTACTATTCGGCTGCCGACCAGGTATCAGCAGCCACCTTACCCGATGATACATACACTTTCACGACGAGCGATCGGCCGTGGACAGGCATGTATCTCAGTGCGGCTGAGGTGAATCTTTACCTGGCCGAGTTCGCCATGTTGAACGGCCGTGAGGCAGATGCCAAGAATTTCTACGAAAGAGCACTGAGTTTTTCCGTACAATCATACGACGCACTGGCTGAAGCCAACCAGATTGCCTACCACAGCAAGGTGCAAGGATGCTTCGGATATGACCCGAACGAGGGTGCCATCGATTTGCAAAAAGGAGAGATTGACACCATGATGAAGAGCGAAGCCTATGCTTTCACCGGATCGGCTGCTGAAAAACTGGAAAAAATTTATCTGCAGCAGATGATACACTTCACGCTTTATCCGAATGAGGTGTATGTCACTGCCCGCCGTTCGGGATATCCGAGCTATGACTCGAAGATCCTTCCGCGGATGAACTATGCGGAGATTGCCACCGACCGTATTCCTCGTCGCTTTCCGACCGGAGCCATTACGGACGATGATATCTCAGCCGATATAAGAAGAGCCGCCTATGCTGAGCAAGGATTGACGGTCACCTCGTCGGGCATGTACAATACGGTACTCGCCTCCGAACGTTTGTGGGCCGACAAAAATGCACCGGCATGGGGTAGTGGAAAATAAAAAATAGCGATCATAGTTTCCTGAAAAGGGGGAAATGCAACAAGATGAATAGGCCCAAGGAAATGTGTTCGGCCCACTTCCTTCCGATTTCATCTTCGTTGCTTTCCCTTTTTAAAAATGATTTTAGAAAAAAGAATGCTACTATATGCGGACGTTATCCGTTCGTTTGGTTATTAAAAAGGATGCGTATGAAAATTTTTGTCGTTCTGTTTCTATTTTGTTGGAGCGCTTGCGGATACGGCTTTGCGCAACAATTCAAGCGAATCTTCCTTTTCGATGATTTCGTAGAGGCGAAGATCCAGTTCAAGAATCGGGGAGTATCTACCTCCCGACTGAACTACGATGCCTCCAACAAGACCATGCTTTTCTATCAGGGTGAGGAGATGATGGAGCTGACCTCTCCATGGCAAATCGACACGGTCTCGTTTGGCGAACGGAAGTTTGTGCCCGCCTCAAAAGGTTTTCACGAAGTGGTACAGCTGAAGAACGGAACAGCTCATATCGACTGGTTGCTGAAAGAGGTGAACATCGGATCGAAAGGGGCACTGGGAGCCGTCACTCAGAGCAATGTCCATTCGCTGCAAATGACAGATCTCGGATTGAATGCCGCCTCCATGTACACCCCTTACAAATGGCAAGAGCGAGGAAGCCAGGAGGTGTACCGAAAGAAAAGCGACAACACTTACTATTTTCAGAAGAACGGAAAGCTGAATAAAGTCAAGACGGTAAAGCATTTACAAAAACTTTTCCCGCTTCACAAAGAGGCTATCCATCGTTTTGTAAAGGAGAACGGAATCGATATGAGAATTCCGGCCGATGCACTCTGTCTGATCGACTACTGCTTGGGGCTGGATAATAATGGGCTTCTATAGAAAAGATCGATTAATAGGCCGTGGAAAAAGTGTTGATTTTATTATTTTTTATATCTTTGACTCTGGCGGAAGCTACCATGAAAATAATACAAATATTCGATAATGATAATCAATACAATAAATCCCATGAGAAAAAGCATCAAACAATGGGCAGGAAAACGGATCGTTGGCACAATAGCCATGATCAGTTTCCTCATACCGATAGCCATCAAAGCTCAACAACCTTTGTACAAACAGGCTACGGCTCCTGTTGAATATCGCATAAATGATCTGCTGGAGCGGATGACAATAGACGAGAAAGTGGCACAACTCTGCTGTCCGATGGGCTGGGAGATGTACATAAAAACGGGAAAGAACGAAGTGACTGTTTCTGATCTTTTCAAAGAAAGGATGAAGAAAGCCCCGTTGGGAGCACTGTGGGCTGTACTGAGAGCCGATCCTTGGACACAGAAAACATTGGAAACGGGCCTCAATCCTGAGTTGGCCGTCAAAGCGATAAATGCCATCCAACGATATGCCATCGAAGAAACCCGCTTGGGTATTCCTTTGCTCCTCGTCGAAGAGTGTCCGCACGGACACATGGCCATCGGTACAACTGTCTTTCCAACGGCACTGCTTTCGGCCAGTACATGGAATAAACCCTTGATGAGAGAAGTCGGAGAAGCCATTGCCCTCGAAGCCCGCCTGCAAGGTGCCAATATCGGATTGGGACCGGTGCTGGACATTGCCCGCGATCCGCGCTGGTCACGTGTAGAAGAGACCTTCGGAGAAGACCCAAGACTGACGGCCGACATGGGGGTGGCTATGGTAAAAGGCTTGCAGGGAGAAGTTCAAAACGATGGGAAACACCTCTATTCTACCCTAAAACATTTTGCAGCCTATGGCGTTCCTGAATCCGGGCACAACGGTGCTCGCACCAATTGTGGCATGCGTCAGCTCCTTACGGAGTACATTCCTCAGTTCAAGCAAGCAGTAGAGGAAGGAGTAGAGCTCATCATGACCTCATACAATGCGGTGGATGGTGTTCCTTGTACCAGTAACAAACAACTCCTGACCCATACTTTGCGAGAAGAATGGGGGTTTAAAGGAGTGGTTATCTCTGATCTTTTCAGTATTGAAGGCATCGTCGGAATGCGTGCGGCCAAAGACGATAAAGAGGCAGCCATTAAATCATTGACGGCCGGCTTGGACATGGATCTTGGCGGCAATGCCTTCGGCAATAATTTAAAGACCGCCTACGAAGAAGGGAAGATAGCCATAGAAGAATTGGATCGTGCCGTGGCTCGAGTCTTACGCCTTAAGTTTCAGATGGGATTGTTCGAAAATCCTTACGTGTCACCTGAGCAGGCCAAGAAATTGGTTCGCTCAAAGGAGCACAAAGAACTGGCCCGTCGTGTGGCTCGCGAAGGCGTCGTTATGCTCAAAAATGCCGATATATTGCCACTTAGTAAAGAACTTCGTCGAATTGCGGTGATCGGTCCGAATGCCGATATGCCCTATAATCAACTGGGGGATTATACAGCTCCCCAAGAACGTAAGGAGATCACCACGGTACTTGATGGTATCCGTCAGGCTGTATCCGGGCAGACGGAAGTGACTTACGTCAAAGGTTGTGCTATTCGTGACACCATGCTGACCGACCTTCCTGCGGCCATCTCTGCAGCCACATCAGCAGATGTTGTGGTATTGGTGGTAGGAGGATCAAGTGCTCGTGATTTCGAAACGGAATATATCCACACAGGAGCTGCGACTGTTTCCGAGAAAGTGCAAACACTCCCCGACATGGATTGTGGAGAAGGATTCGACCGAAGCTCATTACGGCTGTTGGGAGATCAGGAAAAGTTGCTGCAAGCTGTGGCGGCTACAGGTAAACCATTGGTCGTTATCTACATACAGGGACGCCCTTTGAACATGAACTTGGCTGCAGAAAAAGCACAAGCTCTGCTGACTGCTTGGTATCCCGGCGAGCAAGGCGGAGCCGGTATTGCGGATGTTCTGTTTGGCGATTACGCTCCAGCCGGTCGTCTTCCTGTTTCCATTCCTCGAAATGAGGGCCAAATACCATTGTTCTATTCGCAAGAGACTCACCGTGATTATATGGATGGTGCAGGAACTCCGCTTTATGCTTTCGGCTATGGATTGAGTTATACACATTTCTCTTATAGTGACTTAAGAATGGAAAAATCGGATGATATAGAGACGTTGCAGACAATTACCTGCACCATTACCAACAGTGGAGCATGCGATGGAGATGAAGTAGTACAGCTTTACATTGGCGATGAGGAGGCATCCGTTGCGCAACCGCCTATGCTTTTGAAGGCTTTCGAACGCATCTCTTTGAAGAAGGGAGAAAGCAAACAAGTTACTTTCCACTTGAAAAAGAAAGATTTGGCTCTATATGATACGGATATGCATTATGTAGTAGAGCCGGGTGCTTTCAAAGTAATGGTCGGTGCTGCTTCGAATGATATTCGCTTGGAAGGAAAATTCGAATTGTAACCCGATTTCGATTTGTCGAGTAATCATGAAAAAACCACCATCGTAGGCATTACGTCCTACGATGGTGGTTCTCTTTTTTATGCGTTATCCCTTTCGATCAATAGTTGGTATACCATACCGGTCCCGGTTGGTTGCCCATTTCGAAACTGATGGTATCCCCTTGCATGATCATATTATGTGTGATATAGCTCTTGTCATAAGGAACACCGTTCACCTTGACCGATTGGATATAGATGTTTTCTTCGCTCACACCATCGGCAATAACCGTAAATGTCTTTCCATTGTTCAGATGCAGTTTTACCTCAGGGAAGATCGGTGAACCGATTTCATATTGGCCGCTGATCGGATTGACGGGATAGAAACCCATCGCACTGAAGACAAACCATGACGACATCTGGCCGCAATCTTCGTTTCCGCAGAGGCCATCCGGCCGACTTGTATAGAGTGTGTGCATCACTTGAGCCGCATATTTCTGCGTCTTCCAGGGTTGTTTCGTATGATTGAAGAGATAGATTATATGGTGGCCCGGCTCATTTCCGTGAGCATACTGCCCAATCATACCCGTACTGAAGATGGGAAGCTTCGTGCGGTCGGTAGGTTCGAAAGTAAACATGCTGTCCAAACGCTCGGCAAACCGCTCTTCGCCTCCTGTCAGTGCGATGAGTCCGTCGATATCTTGCGGAACATACCAGTAATATTGCCATCCGTTGCTTTCACATATATCTTCAATATATGCTTCCGGGTCGTAGTTCGGAATAAAATTTCCCTTCGAATCGCGCGGTTGCATGAACGATGTGGCCGGATTGAACACATTGCGATAGTTTTGTGATCGCTTGTAGAATGTCTCGGCTATCTCATTTTTGCCCATAGCCTCTGCCATTTTTGCAATGCAATAGTCGTCATAGGCATATTCCATTGTTTTCGACAGCGACCAACTCTCTTGATCTGAAGGAACATAGCCATGCGATTTATAGAAACCGATACCCCTATAATCGTCGCGGTCGGCCGAAGCGATACAAGCTTTGAGTGCTTCCTCTGCATCGAAATGGCCGATGCCTTTCAGATAAGCGTCAACGATTACCGGCACGGCATGGTACCCGATCATCATGTTTGTCTCCCATCCGTAGAGATTCCACAGAGGCAAAGCTCCGCTTTGTTGGTAGAAATGAATAAAACATTCGACCATATCGTTCACCCGTTCCGGATCAAGATAGGTGAAGAGCGGATGAGAAGCACGGAATGTATCCCACAATGAGAAAGTAGAGTAGTTGGTCCATCCTTCTGTTTGATGAATGGTACTGTCCGGACCGAAATATTTTCCATCTACGTCCGAGAAGATTGTCGGAGCCAAAACGGCATGATAGAGTGCGGTATAGAAGACCGTTTTCAAATCGCCATTGTCTGATTTCACTTCAATCTTTCCCAAATGGTCATTCCATCGGCGAACGGCCTGCTTATAATAGCCGTCGAAATCGTCATTGGGAGCCTCTGCTTGAAGATTCAATGCGGCACCTTCTTCGCTGACTCCCGAGATAGCTGTTGTCAAAACAATCTCTTCATCCTTATGTGTCTTGAAATTGAAGCGCGCCACCGAGGCGGTTCCGATACGTCCCCGGTCGATGGTTTGGATAGCCGTCGTGTCTATTTCGAATGAGTCGAACGGGCGTGAGAAGCGCGTTCGGAAATAGACATGCTGCTTGGGCGACCAACCCATCGAATGGCGGTAGCCCTGTATCGTACAGGAGTCTATCACCTCGATTTTTGTATCCAATGTAAAATCCCAATTGATGGCTTTCTTCAAGTTCAAGATGATGGATGCATCCGCTTCAGGGAAAGTATATCGTTGAATACCGCACCGCTCTGTGGCTGTCAACTCTACATTAATATTATAATCCTTCAGCCATACCCGGTAATAACCTGCCGAGGCAGACTCGTCATTGTGCGAGAAAGTCGAATAGATTCCCAATGGGGCCGGTGCCTCGCGATAGGGGTTTGTCACCGGCATAAACGAAATGTCATACAAATCGCCTGCACCGGTACCCGACAGGTGGGTATGGCTGAAGCCTGCGATGGTCGAATCGGGATAGTAATAGCCAGCGATGCGATCCCACCCCGGCAATCCATTGTCCGGACTCAACTGCACCATACCGAACGGTACTTGTGCACCCGGATAAGTGTTTCCTGTAAAGTCTGTTCCAATCATCGGGTTGGTATACTGTACCAATCCCGCCTCCTCGTCGCTGCTCTTCGGTGAGCTGCAGGAGAAACTCAAACCCGCCAATAGGACTGCAGCGGATAACCAATACTTGTGTTTCATTTATTTAGATAGTTTTAATACGTTTTTTCATTGGCGAAATTCCACATATTGAGGAAAGCCGCTTTGGTGATGTCCACCAGCTTGCTCCAATTGATGCGGTCTGCATGGTCAGATGGTTGGTGATAATCGGGGTGCCCGTCAGTATGATACCAGATAATAGGAATTCCTTCTTGGGCAAATGAACTGTTGTCGCTTCCCCCTATCGGATTGTCCCATGGGTGGTAATCGGGCGAAAGCTGCAAGTTGTGTTGGCTAATCGCCTCACGAAGCCAATCGCCAAAGGCAGGATGTGCTTCAGTATAGAAATAGACAAACTGCTGAGGTTGGGATTCGTCGTGATTGCGTCCGATCATATCGAAGTTCAGATAGCCCTTCACCCGGCCGATAGCTGCAAACGACTGTACGAATGCGCGCGAACCGAGCAGCCCTTTCTCCTCGCCATCCCAAAAAGCAACGATTACGGTTCGCTCCGGTTGTTGCCCCGATTGCACAAAAGCGCGTGCAATCTGCAAGACAGCCGACACGCCCGAAGCATTGTCGTCTGCTCCATTGTAGATCGGATCGCCCTCCAACAAGGGATCCATTCCTAAATGGTCATAGTGTGCTCCTACGATTACATATTCGTCCGACTTCCGTCCCGGTATCATGCCCAATACATTGTTTAGATGCAGTTTTTGATGGACACCCGTCTCCAACCGACTGATGGAATCCGGATGCACCTCCCATCGTGCGCCCCTCTTTTGCCTTTCGGCATGGGCTGCCACAAAAGGATGCAGATAGGATTCGCCGAAAGGAGCAATACCCAGCGACTGCAAGTGCGAAGCAATATAGAGAGCGGCTATCTGTCCGTTGCGCGTTCCGGCCTCGCGTCCTTGCAAAGCATCGCTTGCCAAAAAGCGAATATGTGCTTCGGCCGTCTGCCGATTGATAGAGCTGACACCCTTCAGTACCGGCTCATCGGCCTCTGCAGAAAAAGCAAAGGCGGAGAGCGTCAAGACAAGAGCCAAATTCCGTATCATATCTTTTTCATTTTGATTAGCGCGTAAATATATGAATAATAATGGAGACTTACAAACCGGTCGGAATAGGGATAGTCTTTGTTGATATGCAATTGTCCTATTAAAATGAGAGGCATTAAGCAATTTTTTCTAAAAAATCCTCTTGTTTCAGAAAAGAATATAGGTGTTTCATAAAAGTTTCTCCCGAGAAAACTGCAGTTCATTCGGGACAAAACTGGAGTTTCATGCCGAGAAAACTGAAAAGATATCCCGTAGTTCTTTTATATGAGTGCAGAACAGTTTTCCAAACAGTCTCTAATCTTTCTTCGGAAATTTCAAAACACTCTCTTAATTCACACCTTTTTATTACCTTTGCCGAGAATATTAAAAAAACGAACACAACAGATGAAAATTTCAGAAAACAAATTCGTTGCGGTTACATATGACCTGAACGTCGGAGAAGGAGAGGAGCGTGAACTGATGGAGAAGGCAACCCCTGAGGTCCCTTTGAAGTTTATCCACGGCATCGGTATGATGATTCCTGCCTTTGAAGAGGCTTTGGAGGGATTGGAACCGGGAGACAGCTTCGACTTCAGTTTGACACCTGAGAAAGCATATGGCGAATACAATGAAAATCATGTATTGGAATTGCCTAAAAATATATTTGAAGTGGACGGCAAATTCGATGCCGAGATGATCAAGGAAGGAAATACCGTTCCGATGATGGATGCAGACGGAAACCGCATGAACGGCTCTGTTTTGGAAGTGAGAGAGGATGTCGTTGTGATGGATTTCAACCATCCGTTGGCAGGCGAGACGCTCCATTTCAAAGGCGAAGTGATCGATGTACATGAACCAACGGCAGAAGAAATTGCAGCCATGACCTCAACCGGTTGCGGTGGCGGCTGTGGAGGTTGCGGTGGCGGCTGCGGTTCTGATTGTGGAGGATGCAATTGATGAACACGTTTGGCCATCTTTTCCGTCTGACCTCCTTTGGCGAGTCGCATGGACCCGCTATTGGTGGCGTCATTGATGGCTGCCCGTCGAACATTGAACTCGATTTTGAGGAAATTCAAAAGGAGTTGAACCGACGGAAACCGGGGCAATCGCGTATCACGACGGCACGAAAAGAGGCGGACGAAGTACAGTTTTTGTCGGGTATCTACGAAGGAAAGACGACCGGTACTCCGATCGGTTTCGTGGTGTGGAACACCAATCAGCACTCGTCTGATTATGATGAGATCAAACGTACCTATCGTCCGTCGCATGCGGATTATACGTATCAGACGAAGTATGGCATCCGCGATCCGCGAGGGGGCGGTCGTTCATCAGCTCGTGAGACGATCTCCCGCTGTGTGGCCGGTGCCATTGCCAAGCAGATTCTGGCGAAAGAGGGGATTCGGATCCACGCTTATACATCGCAAGTGGGAGCTATCCGTTTGGAGGGTTCCTACAAGGATTACGACTTGAACCGTATCGAGGAGAACGCAGTGCGTTGTCCCGACCCTGAGAAAGCGGTGGAGATGGAAGAGCTGATTGCACAGATCAAAGCCGAGGGTGATACCATCGGTGGTGTCATTACAGGAGTCATCACAGGAGTCCCGGTTGGATTGGGAGAGCCTGTATTCGGCAAACTGCATGCCGCTTTGGGCGATGCGATGCTTTCGATCAATGCCGTCAAGGGATTCGAATATGGCGATGGCTTCGAGGCAGCTCTCTATCGTGGATCGGAGCGCAATGACCATTTCTATAACGACAACGGAAAGATCAATGTCCACACGAACTACTCCGGTGGTATACAAGGAGGTATCTCCAATGGACAGGATATCTATTTTCGGGTGGCTTTCAAGTCGGTGGCCACCTTGCTGATGGAGCAGGAAACGGTCGACATCAATGGAAACGATACTGTCTTGAAAGCGCGAGGTCGCCACGACCCGTGTGTGCTTCCTCGGGCAGTACCCATTGTCGAGGCGATGGCAGCCATGACAATTTTAGACTATTGGTTGTTGAACAAGCAATAAACCAACTACTTATAATATAGTAAAAAGGGATGTATTCATTTGTTTTTTGAATACATCCCTTTTGCTTTTTTTGAAAATAATTTGTCATCTTTGCGGAAGACGGTCTGAAGAATGGAATCATTCTGTGAGATCTGTATACTCCCGCTTGCGGATATAGGAAAGTGCTGCCCCGATAGCTGTACGGTATTCGGCATATTCAGGGATGATAAAACGCTTCTTGAACATATTTTCAAAGACAGGGAACGTCTCTTTGCATTGCGGCATACGCGTCAGATTGCCGATCATGACGAAATCTTGGATGTCGGAGTTCAAGGCCGACAAGATGGCTGCCTGGCCGATGCTTTGCAGTACCATGTGAACAATACCCGCCGCCACATCCTCGATCGGTGCATTGGCTGCCGCTTTTCCGAAGATGGAAGCGGTAGCATCCAACGGCAGGCCGGGGAGAGGTTGGTTGCAAATGTCTTGAATCTGCAGGTCAATGCTCGAGAGATTCCCTTTCATGGCCAGCTCGACAATCTGCTTGATGTCTTGCGTTTTCAACAACAAGCGGGACAAACCAAGGATCGTACCGCCACCGATGCCGATACCTCCGATATGATGGATGTTATCGCCTTCGACTTGTACGAACGAGGTTCCCGTACCCATGCTGACAACAATCAGTTTGTCCAGGTGCGTCATGTATTGCGCCCCTAAGCCATTGGCGAGAAACTCGTCAACATGAGCTGTCGGAAGGCCGTACAACGGTTGGTTGACATATGCACTGCCGACACCTGTCAAGACAACTTTTTCGACTTCAGACAAGGAGATGTTGTTGTCATACAGATATTTTCCGAATGCGCCAAACAGGGAAGCTACCGGGTCTGTCGCGCGGACAAAAAGCGGATTGCATATCTTTTTGCCGCTGATTCCAACGACTTTTGTTGCGCTTCCGCCTACATCAATTCCAATTACTACACTCATTTCTTTTACTATAATTAGCGTTCAAAGATACATCTTTTAAAATTTCCAAAAAATAAAAGTGCCATTACTTATTATTTATATGTAGGAAATCAGTATATTTGTCCAAATGTTTAATCGTTTAAATAAAATGTCATGAAGAAAAAAACCGTATTACTCTGCGCATTTGCTCTGGCAGGAGTCTCGGCATTTGCCCAACAGAATGAGTGGCAGGATCCAAACGTAAATGCTATTAACAGAGCTCCGATGCATACGCATTACTTTGCATACGAGTCTGAAAAAGCCGCATTGAAAGGAAACCTATGCGCATCAGATAATTACATGTCCTTGAACGGTACGTGGAAGTTTCATTGGGTGAAAGATGCCGACCAGCGTCCGACAGCCGATTTTTACAAAGTTGACTACAACGACAAGGGCTGGGACAATATCAAAGTGCCCGGCGTTTGGGAAATGAACGGCTATGGCGATCCGCTCTATGTCAACGTTGGATATGCGTGGCGCAATCAGTTCAAGAATAATCCTCCGTATGTGCCGACTGAAAACAATCATGTGGGTACCTACCGTAAAGAAATAACTATTCCAAGTGATTGGAACGGACGGCAGATCATGGCCCATTTCGGCTCGGTTACCTCCAATATGTATTTGTGGGTGAACGGCAAGTTTGTAGGCTATAGTGAAGACAGCAAACTGGAAGCTGAATTCGATCTGACCAAATATGTGAAGCCGGGCAAGAATGTTATTGCCTTCCAAGTCTTCCGCTGGTGTGACGGTACTTATTTGGAAGATCAGGATTTCTTCCGCTATTCAGGTGTAGCTCGTGATTGTTATCTCTATACGCGTACGGCCAACCATATCGAAGATCTTCGTGTAACGCCGGATCTCGACGCTCAGTACAAGGACGCTACCTTGCAGATTGACCTCGAAATGAAGGGAAAAGGAACAGTGGACCTGAAGTTGTTGGACAAGGCCGGCAACGAAGTGGCTACGGCTCAAGTAAAAGGATCAGGCAAACAAAGCGTCACGATGAACGTAAGCAATCCGGCCAAATGGACGGCTGAAACGCCGAATCTGTATAAGTTGGTTGCCAACTTGCAGGAGAACGGCAAGGTGATCGAGTCGATCCCTGTGAATGTAGGTTTCCGAAAGATAGAGATCAAGAACGCGCAAGTGCTGATCAATGGCCAGCCGGTGTTGTTCAAGGGTGCCGACCGTCATGAGATGGATCCCGATGAAGGTTATGTTGTTTCGAAAGAACGCATGCTGCAAGACATCAAACGAATGAAGGAATTGAACATCAATGCCGTTCGTACTTGCCACTATCCGGACAATAATCTGTGGTATGATTTGTGTGATGAATATGGATTGTATATGGTAGCTGAAGCAAACGTCGAATCTCACGGTATGGGTTACGGCGAAACAACTTTGGCGAAGAATACACAATATGCCAAGGCTCACCTCGAAAGAAACCAGCGTAATGTACAGCGCAGCTACAACCATCCGGCCATCATCTTCTGGTCGTTGGGCAACGAAGCCGGCTTCGGTCCGAACTTCGAAGCTTGCTATCGTTGGGTGAAGAGCGAAGACAAGTCTCGTCCTGTACAATACGAACAGGCAAGAACCAATGAATTTACAGATATCTTCTGCCCGATGTACTACAACTACGAGAAGTGTGAAACCTATGCCAAGGGAGATATTGACAAACCATTGATTCAATGTGAATATGCTCATGCGATGGGTAACTCGGAAGGTGGATTCAAAGAATACTGGGATCTGATCCGTAAATACCCGAAATATCAGGGTGGTTTCATTTGGGATTTCGTCGATCAATCGAACCGTTGGTATACCAAAGATGGAAAAGCCTTCTATGGTTATGGTGGTGACTTCAACAGATACGACGGTTCAGACCAGAACTTCAACGACAATGGTTTGATCAGTCCGGACCGTGTGCCGAATCCTCATGCCTATGAAGTGCAGTACTTCTATCAGAATATTTGGGTCGATGCAGTAGATATGCAGAAGGGTACCATCAGTATCTATAACGAAAACTTCTTCCAGGATTTGAGCTATGTCTATGCAGAATGGGAACTTTTGGCAAATGGCAAGGCGGTCAAGAGCGGTATCATCACCGATTTGAAGGTGGCTCCCCAGCAGAAAGCCAACATTGAGCTCGGCTATACTCTGGATGGTATCTGTCCGGGCAAGGAGGTGTTGCTGAATGTCTCCTTCAAGTTGAAGAATGCTCGCCAGCTGTTACCGGCCGGACAGACGATTGCCCGCCAGCAGTTGACCGTGAAAGAATACAAGGCTAAGGAGTTACTGAAGGAGAGAGTTGTGGCTCACAACGACTATCAGATGCCGACAGTCAAGGAGAATGACGAGACTTACTTGATCGTTACGGGCGACAACTTCCAAGTTGATTTCAACCGCCGGGATGGTTTCATCAGTTTGTATGATGTAAATGGTATGTCAGTCCTTCATGAAGGTGCAGAACTGAAGCCTAATTTCTGGCGTGCTCCGACCGACAACGATATGGGTGCCGGCCTGCATATGAAATACCGTGTTTGGAAGAATCCGGAAATGAAGCTGACTTCACTCGAAAGCAAAGCGGAGGATAAGTTGGTTGTTGTTACAGCCAAATACGATATGCCGTCCGTTTCTGCGAAACTGGATCTGACCTATCGCATCGACAATACGGGTGCTATCGAAGTTACACAAAGCTTGACTGCCGATAAGAATGCTACCGTTCCGAACTTCTTCCGCTTCGGTATGCGTACGGAACTGAACAAAGATTTGGCACAGATCAATTATTATGGTAGAGGTCCGATCGAAAACTACAGCGACCGTAACCATTGTACTTTCATTGGTGAATATACACAAAGTGTAGACGAGCAGTTCTATTCTTACATTCGTCCGCAAGAGACGGGTACAAAGACGGATATTCGCTGGTGGAATCAGATTAACAAAGCAGGTAATGGTGTCCAATTTGTAGGCGAAGAGCCGTTCTCGGCCAGTGCATTGCACTATACGATCGAGTCGTTGGACGAAGGCGAGTTCAAGCATCAGACCCACTCTGAGTTGGTTCAGCCGACAGACTATGTAAACTTGTGTATCGACAAAGTTCAGATGGGCTTGGGTTGCGTCACCAGTTGGGGCACATTGCCATTGGAACCTTACATGCTTCCGTATAAGGATTACAGCTTCAAGTTCGTGATCCGCCCGGTTCAACATAAGTTGTTTTGATGAATAATTGAGGAGTTGATCAGCTCCTTTCAAATAAAACTCCCC
>CAVKMU010000006.1:0-99763 GCA_963657455.1 bacterium | reverse complement strand
AACAATTCCTATGTTTCACAAAGTTTCATGCCGAGAAAAGTGCAGTTTGTTCGGCATGAAACTCGAGTTTGTTCCCGAATAAACTGTAAATATCTCGGCATAAAACTGAAATTTGTTCGGAAACAAATTCCCTATTCGTCAGAAGAAATTTTCAAAACAGTGCCTTCCGTATGACTTACAAACTCCGGAGCATAAAGGCATTGTACTGTACATATGCCGCTTGCATACTGCCCCGACCGTGTGATATAGGCAGGGTACTCCAACACAAAGGTGCCTTCCGGAAGATTTTCGATGTAGATATTCTCCGAAATATCACGAGAGGAACGATAGAAATAAATGCCATCACGATATTCCGATCCCGACAATTGACCGGCGGGTTCCATACATGCTGCCCGCAAATCTTTGATGAAAACGTAGTTCATAGCGCGATCTGTGCGCAGTGTAAGACGAACGATCAACTTGTCTCCAACCTTCAATGTCCTATTTTCTGACACCTGCTGTAATTGAGCCTTTCCATCAACCGTCGATTCAATGAATAATTTTTTCTCCACATTCAGCACGCCCTGCTGTTTTTCGACAGAGGCAATCGGTGCAAAATATTGTGTATAAACGGCTCCCCAAGCCGGAGCGTTTCCTTGTTTGCTGACCTCGACCGACTGATCTTTGCTTTGTTTCAATTCATCGACAGATGGAGATACCTTCAAATAACCGGTGGCTATCTCCCCTTTTTCCGATTGCCAAGTATGACCGTTCCAACTGAGTTGACAACTGTTCGAAGCATCTACCCATGAATCTCCTGTCAGCAACAATGCATAGATTGCATCCAGCGAAGCCGGAACCGACTCCCAGTTTTGCGTTCGTTTCTGCCCCAGCAACCATTGCTTCATCCGATCCATTTGGATCGTCTCCACACCTCGCTGCGAAGCCCATGCCATCAGCATGCAATGCGTCTCGATAGCACTGTGCGACCCTACGAACGATGTCCGGTTGTTGGCCCAATAACATCCTTTTTCACGATCCACTGTAACCGTTTTCTGGAACCATTCATACAGGGTAGTCGCCGCCTTCAAATTTCCATTCTTCTGCATCAGCCATCCCAATGCCGCTCGGGTATACAATCCGTACTTCTCCCAATTTTTGAGAGCTTGACTTGTATAATAGCGATAGGCTTCATGCGATGAGCCTGCCATGGGAATATCTTGGTAGAAACTGCGGACAAACAGTTGCTCAATCTTCTCTTCTGAGGGCACACCGTCCACTATTTTCTGTTTCATTTCCCATTCATAGCTTCGTTGTAGCTCTCTGTCCAAATAGTTCAATGCCTTAATTTGCATGGTTTTCTCCGAAGAGGAATATTCAACAGCCTGCAATTCTGTCAATTGAGCCATTCCTTTCAAGATTTGCAATGTCATGAAACGGCTGCACTGCATACCGGGAAGCCAACTCCATCCCCCTTCTTCTGTTTGCCGTTTCTGCAATAGATCCAACGCCTCTTGCCGTAAGCTACCGGTACGATTCAGATCAAATAACAACTGCAACCGCTGTTGTTGTTCTGTTTCGCTCTTTGCTTCCAATACCCATGGAGTCTCTTCCAAAAGAACACTCTTCAATTCTTCGTTTTTTTCCAAGTTCGACAACAAAGAAGAGGCTGTTTCTCCTTGCGCTCTCCAAGCATCAACCACCCGTTTTATTTTCGGATGTGAGCGGACAATATGCCGGGCTAACGTTTGACTATAGTATACAGCAAACCAACTCAAGAGATCTTCATTATTACCTGCCTCAAGAGAAGAAAGGGCCTGGACGGCATACCACACCGGATTAGCCGTCAGCTCGAACGTTACCCGATAAGGATGTTCCAATGCTTGTCGGGGCAATGTGACAGTATGCTGATGCTCTTCCATCAGATAGAACGGCACACTTTCGGTCACCATAACCTCTTTCGACAAGACAGGAAGCAGTTGTTGTTCACCATCATTCCCCAGTGATGTTGCAGCCACTATGCGACATCCTAAAACCCCATGGCATGACCAATCGCCAACCGGTAAAAGCCAATCCACAACCCCCGAAGCTTTTGCCGTATAAGAGAAGGAGCGTTCCGAACGATAGACGATTCTATTATCCTCCGGCACGAACAATTCCAAGACAACTTTACCGCTCAGTGGTTCCATGGTTTGATTCAAAATCTGAGCAGACAATGTAACGTCATCGCCTTCTCGTAGGAATCGTGGCAAATGAGGTTGCACCATTACCGGTTTGCTTGAGATCACCTGCTGCGAATAATATCCATACGCCATACTATCCGTATGCGCCAACAACTGCAATTTCCAGGTGGTGTTGCTCTCCGGGAGTGTAAAGCCAAATGAGAATGCTCCCGCCTCGTCCGTCTGCAACACCGGATAGAAGAAAGCCGACTCCGCCAAATTTTCTCGAATTGCTATCGACTGCATCATGTCGTCAGGAGATGAGGAGGATTTTTCTTCAGCAACTTCCTCTACACCATTGGCTGCGGCAAGCTCATCGTTGGCCATACGCATCGCCATCGGTGCGGCATTGTCCGCCATCATTACCATATCATCATCCGCCAACTCTGCCTCCATCACCATCTTAGAATTGCGCAAACCGAAGCGAGAATAGGGACCCTTAAAGGTGAATATCTGATAAATAGCAAGAGCCTCTCTCCACTTATCAAACATCTCTGCATATCGATAGTCGTATGTTTCTTTGTAGGGAGCATCTTTTGTTCCCGAACGATAGCCTTGATTGAAAGCATAGCCGGAAAGGAAATTCCTTGACCACAACTGAATACGACGATGAGGAGCGAAGAACCATGAATGGGATATGATCGCATCCAACGAAGCATCATACATACTCGCCAGTACCTCTGCTTGCACAGCTACCGAGTCGGCATCCACCAAACGGAAGCGCCATTGCTCCTTGCTGCCCGGAAGCAAGCGATCACGAAATGTCTCCGGAATAAAATGCAACCGATGATCCCGCTCTTTCTTGACGATATCACAATGTTCCGACACCAACTTTCCATCTTGAATATAGGTAAATGAAGCCGTCACCCCGTCTCCATAACTCTCTTCCATGCAAATAGGAAAGGTTCGATTGCTATTATCCAACCGCACCAATTCGCGATGCAATTGTTTTCCTTCCGGAGCAAAAAGTTCATAGAAGAGGTATATCGCACGACGAGATGAGCCAAATACGACCTGAGCCGTATCACCCGGGAAAATTTCATAGCGACGGTTCGGCATCCATGCGTCACAAGTTTCAGGCGGACAACTGTCCGTCAAACTATAAAGAATGAAATCCTGTTCCGTTTCCACGGTAGCTCCTCGCTCATCTTTTGCCGTTAACACCAACCGATAACGGGCCGATGGCAATGAGGCCCATATCTCTTTCTCCAATGATTGACCGGTAGAAAACGAACCCGTCTGCACCGGGGCAGTCCGTTCATAGTTCTCTTTTTTCGTTCGTCGGTCATTTTCTACCGGCTTCAATCCATAGATTGTATAAGAACCTACCACATTTACAGGCTTTCCGTTCAAAGTCTGCGCAGAAACCTCCACATCTGCTTTTTCTTTTTCCAACTGTGACGGAATGTTTGTCACCAAGACAATAGCAGCATCTCCTGCAGAAAAGAACGAAGATGTTTCTTGAGTCTCCCCCTTTGCATCGGTCACCGTCAAGTTTATCTCATACAGTTGCATCACAGACTTCCGATCAGTTGCCGGGCGGGTGGGGGTAAAAGGAATCTCGAACGAGCCATTATCTTGCACTTCTACAGTGCCTGAAGCGATATTCTCCAAACCATAATCAAACGGACTTGCCCAATATGATCGCAACCAAAACGGCCGGGTAGAGATACGCCACCGCACTTTCCCGGAAGAGAGCCCGACGCCTGAATAGGAAGCAGCCTTTCCTTTCAACGTCAGTGCCTGCCCAAAAACGGCTTGTTCGTCAATCGGCTCCATATCGATGCGGAATGACGGACGTTTATACTCCTCCACTCGGAAAGAGACTGATCCTTTCGGTGATATCAATCGGAAGGATCCATTCGTGGTGGTGGCCGGCAAAACGAACTCTCCATGGATCGATCCAAAAGTATTTGTTGTAAATGTTTTTTTGTCCACCTCTATACTATTGGCATCCTGTAAGGAAACTGTATAGCTCTCGCCTGCATCCGCCAGCAATTGCTTCCCATCGTCCGTATAAAGAATAGCTTTGAAAGCCACAGTTTGCCCCGGACGATAAATGGCACGATCAGTAAAAAAGGCGGCATGGGTGACGGATCGCTTCTGTTGTGGAGAATAAAATCCCGTGTTACAGTGCGTTATCAACGACGAGGTATCCCCGACAATCAAGGGTCGTACTGCAGAAATCACACGGCCTTTGCCACGTTCAATCTTCGCCCATCCCATAGCATCCGTCATCACTCGTTGCATCTCTGTGGGAGTGAGTCGTGTGGTTTGGTAACCAATCACCCAAGCATTTGGTACAGGAGCCCCGCTCTGAAAGTCAGTAACCAACACTTCTGTCGCCCCATCGACCGATTGTCGCACAACAGTTGCCAAGCGACTCACACTGAAAGGAGCCGAAAGCATTATCTCTTTCTGCAAAGCTTCTATCTGATAAAGATAGAGACCCGGCTGATCCATCCGAATGCGAATGGTGGTATCTTGCGAAGAGAAGGATTTTTTCTTGTCTCCTTTCGGGAGATCGTATTCTTGTTCTTTGACAAGTTTCCCCTTCTTCACTTTTTCCTGATAGGCCATAGCCCTCTCCGGATTCGTCAAGTTTTGATAGATTCGAACCCGCATGCGCTCCACATTCCGGTATGAGACTTGCAACACCAACTCCTGCGATGGGTAAACATTATTGTTATGTTGTACGGAAAGCGAAGGTTGATCCATCTCGCCCACCAAGTTTGAAAAGATAACAGCCCGCTTGTTTTTTCCATACTTCTTCATCTGTTCCTGACAGAAGTTGTAAATGGTTTGCTGCTTCTCATTCCAAGCATCACTATTGACCCGGCATTGTTTGCTTTGCAGAACCTCCAGCTGCTTGAGGGCAATCTCCAACCGACAATCCTTATCCGGGTAGAATGCAGCCAATGAATCGAGTTTTGTTTGGTAGATTTCTCCACTTTTGTCATAACGATCAATGTCCATCAGCTGCAATAGTAACAATGCTTTAGGATTATTCTCTTTTCGACGGAAATCAATCCACGCTTCATAATAAGGAGCAGGTGATTCACTTTGAGGCAAGAATTGGATAGCCCGTTGCATCAAAAAGTCGTATAAGGTAGGCCGCAAGAGACGCGAATCTTCCGTGAGATTCAGCACCGGGGTATATGCTTCAGCCGATATTTGCTGTAATGCCTCGGCTGGTTGCAACGATGCATTCAATTCTTTTACGATTTTCTCATTGAAGAGGTTGGTAGTCCACTCGCGAATATCCTCCGGAGCATAGTCGACCAATTCCTTACGTTGTACGATCTCATTCCTATGTTGGACAAGATAGGTTGCATATAGCTCGGCCGTAAGCGAATGGAATAGAGCGGCAACCGTCGAATCTTTCAGCTCTTCCGTGTATTGTTCGATCTCTCCTATCAGCTTCGGCATTGCCTCACTATCCTTTTCCATCTGCGCTTTGATATGGGCAGTCAATTGCTGAATCAGCAGAGGAGCATTCTTTTCATCAGCCATTTTCTTCCATGGAATATGGGCAGCAGGAAGAGCTCCACCCCAAAGAATGAGAGAGGAGAGCAACAACACCGCCATAACAATGGCACTGATGATCCTATTATGTTTCATAATTGTATTCTTTTGAGGTTGAGAGTCTGCTTAATATTTTTCAGAAAGGAAAGATAAACAGACTCTTTCTGCTTCATTTTTTATTCTCACTGTGCTCCCTTTTCAAGTTGTTCGCACTTGTATATAAGACTGATTTCTACCAATAAAAGTTGTAAACAAACAGTTAAGATTTTTTAATCATCCGCCATTATTTATCCTTCCTTACATAGGTTTCAAATGAATAGGGATATTCATTCTTGGCATCAGCAGGAAATGTTTCGCTCTTTTGCAGCGTCCATTCGCTCCAATCAACAGGAGGAAGAAAAGTATCGGCATCCATAAAAGAGTGGTGAACGCGCGTCAAATAGAGCCTATCCGCCAGCGATAACGCCTGACGATAGAGTGTCGCTCCACCAATAATGAAGAGCTCTTCCTCTTTCGGATAAGAATTAGCCATTTCTTCCCATGAACCAAAAACGCGGCAATTGGGGAAATCGGCCTCAGACTGTGATGTCAACACCACATTTTGCCGGTTGGGCAATGCTCCATTGGGAAGCGATTCAAATGTCTTGCGCCCCATCACTACGACATGTCCCGTGGTCAATGCCTTGAAATGTTTCAGATCAGCCGATAGACGCCACGGAAGATGTTGATCAATGCCGATCGCATCGTTGTCAGATGCTGCTACTATAATAGATATCATATGCTTTAATGGTTGATGGTTGGTAGTTCAGACGGCCACCACTCCTGCAATGTGCGGATGTGGATCATAACCTTCCAATTTAAAATCTTCATATTGAAAGTCAAACAGACTCTTCACTTCCGGATTGATGAGCATGCGAGGCAATGGACGCGGTTCGCGAGTGAGCTGTAACTTCACCTGGTCGATATGATTCAAATAGATATGCGCATCGCCCAAAGTATGCACAAAATCGCCGGCTTTCAGACCGGTAACCTGTGCCATCATCTGCAGCAACAAAGCATATGATGCAATATTGAAAGGCACACCAAGGAAGCAATCGGCACTGCGTTGATACAATTGGAGACTCAAACGCCCATCTGCCACATAAAACTGCATGAAAGCATGGCATGGCGGTAGGTTCATCTTGTCCAAATCTGCTACATTCCAAGCACTGACAATGATACGGCGCGAATCGGGATTATGCTTAATTGTCTCAACAGCCTCTGCCATTTGGTCAATTGTTCCTCCATTATAGTCGGGCCACGACCGCCATTGATAGCCATAGATATGTCCCAAGTCACCATTTTCATCGGCCCATTCGTTCCAGATACGGACGCCATGTTCCTGTAAATATTTCACATTTGTATCCCCCTGAAGGAACCAAAGCAGTTCGTATATGATCGACTTCAGATGTAACTTTTTTGTAGTCAACAAAGGAAATCCCTCTTCCAAATTGAAACGCATCTGATGCCCGAAAACACTGATAGTGCCCGTTCCGGTGCGATCCTCCTTACGAACCCCCTCCTTCATGATTCTATTCAACAAATCCAAATATGGTTGCA
This sequence comes from bacterium, assembly GCA_963657455.1. GTDB lineage: Bacteria > Bacteroidota > Bacteroidia > Bacteroidales > Tannerellaceae > Parabacteroides. The sequence goes on along the minus strand of CAVKMU010000006.1, from coordinate 92,438 downwards.
TGATCTTCTTTTCTATGTAATAATGCAAAGATAATAAATTCTCGGATACATAACAAATTGAATATCTCCACAAATCCTATGGAACCTTCCCTGAACGAATGTCCAATATTACCTTGTTATTTGCTTATCTTTCAAAAACAGAAAGAGGAGAACCATCGAGTCCTCCTCTTTATTATTTATAAGATATCGGCATTACACCTTCAAGAAAATCTTGTGTTTATAGAGGAAATAGAGGAATCCCCACGTAAGAGCCGTATAGCCCAATGCCAAAACCAGCGGTTGGGCGGGCTCAGGGAAGAGCGAAGCTAACCCTCCGAATATCTGTTCGTTGGTAAAAGAGAAGTTGAAAAACTGCTGAGCCAAGTAGATGGTGATGGAGTTCATACCGATCACACGGAAGAAGAGAGTCCATTTACGATATCCCTTGATGTCGATGACATAGTAGAATATAGCAAAAAGAATCATGGCAATACCACCTACAACGCAAGCAAATGAACTGGTCCACAAGTTTTTGTTGATCGGGAATACAATATTCCAAAGGGCACCTATCACGATCAATGCTGCACCACATCCCAACAAATACTGCACCTTGCGTACTTCACTTAATCCCTCTTTTTTGAGTTTGATCAGTTCGCCACTAAGCATACCCAGCGAAGCCGTTCCGATAGCAGGAATGATACCCAACAAACCTTCCGGATCATGAATGCCTTTATAGAGGCGTCCCGGCAAGAAGAGGCGGTCAATATAGCCGACCAAACTGCCACCCATTGAATAGGGATCGCCATCTCCGTCGGGAGCAGGGAAGAGCATCAGCAGCAACCAATAGCCAATGAAGATCACTCCGACAATACCCATACGTGTCTTCGTCTTGGTATTGAGGAAAATCAACGCTGCAAACATCCAGCCTAAACCGATACGACCTAAGACACTTGCATAACGTTGTGTCGCAAAATCGAAGTCCAACAAGCCGTTATAGATACAACCCAATAATACCAAGGTGATGCCTCGGCGGATTACTTTCTTGTAAATTGCGGCCCGATCCATACCACTCGCCTGCTGCTTCGCCAACGAGAAGGGGAAAGAAATTCCGGCAATGAACAAAAAGACAGGGAAGATCATATCCTCAAAAGCCAAACCGTGCCAAGCTACGTGCTCCGTCTGTTCGGCTATTGTTTGGAAGAAAGTGCATGGGAACAAGACTGCCAATGCAATCAAAATCATATCGCCGCCCATTAGAAAAAACATATCAAACCCTCGAAGGGCATCCAACGACTGCAAGCGTTGGGGTTTCTGTTGTGTTTCCATTGTATATTGTAAATTAAGTTTCCGGACGGTCATGAGTAGGATCTATGACCCTCACTCCTACCGTCCGGATTTGTTTTTATTGACTATTTCTCCGTCATTATTTATCCAATGCTGAAAGATGCTGCATGAACCAAACACTCATCTGATTGGCTCCGCGGTGATTCCATGCATAGTAAGGAATCAGTGTCAAGTGCAAGCCTTTGGTTGCTACTTGTCCGTCAGCCGATTGCTGCAACAGCTGCACGTCTGTTTGGATTGCCTTGACTGTAAACGAAGCGGCACCTTTCGATTCTTTATTGTCGATACGGTAAGCATCTACAACAGAGAAAGTAGGTTTCTGCCCCATGATCGTATGTAAAACCGCTTCGCCGTTGTTGTCGACTGCCTCTGCACAATAGACCAATGGACCACGTTCGACAGCGACCTTGCCTTTGTCGTCCAACACGCGTCGGTTAGCGACGACTGTGCGTACCGGCATATCAAAATGGACATGAATCACATCTCCTTTTTTTATCTTGCTGATCGGCAGGTAACCTTTGTTGGCATCAACGTCACCGGTCACTTCCTTTCCATTAAGTGTTACACTATAAGCCGGCTTTTCCGTATCGCTATAAGTATACAAATCGCTCGGAACCACTTGATTACGAACCCAACCCGGAATACGGATCATCAAGCCTGCCTCTTTTGTTTTGCTCTGTACAACCTTAATTTGGATATCACCATCCCACGGATAGTTGGTTGTTTCCTCAAGCACGACCTCTTTTCCTCCGACTTGGAAGGTAGATGTATTGCTGGCGAAGAGGTTCACATAGATATTGTTCTCTTTGAGTCCGAACAGATAACCGGGCACGGAAGGGATGAAACGGCTCAAGTTGCTCGGACAGCAAGCACACCCAAACCACGGTTGGCGTGTTGTCGTACCATCAGCATTGAATTTGTACTCTCCATCGCTCGACAATGGGTTCGGGTAGAAGAAACGTCCACCGTCCATACTCATACCTGAGATCAAACCATTATATAATGTACGTTCCAGACAGTCGATATATTTACTGTCGCCATGGAGCATGAACATTCTTTGGTTGAGGTATACCTGAGCAATGGCTGCACAGGTTTCATTATAGGCTGTCATGTTAGGCAACTCATAATTTTTGCCGAAAGCTTCACCCCAGTGAAGTGCACCGACACCACCCGTCAGATAATATTTCTTGCCGACAATATTGTTCCAAATGCGGTCGATCTCTTTGATATAGGCAGAATCTTGCGTAAGGGCGGCCACATCGGCAATACCTGAATACATATAGCCGGCACGTACAGCATGTCCTTCCGCCTCTTCTTGTTCCAAAATCGGCAGATCGCTTTGGCTATATTCGTCATGTATCTGCGTTTTTCCGCGATAGTCCAAGAAATATTTTGCTTCATCAAGATAACGTTTGTCGCCCGTCAAGAGGTAGAGACGAGCCAATGCCATCTCGGCAATCTGATGCCCAGGCACCACTGTTGCCTGATCCTTGTTCGGCCCCACCTCACGGATGACACAATCGGCATACCGCTTGGCGATATCCAAAAACTTTGTACTTCCCGTTGCTTGATAATGAGCACAAGCCGCATCGACCATATGGCCTAAATTGTAAAGCTCATGGCTCAACTCCTCTACCTTTTCCCAACGCTTGCTACCAGCCCATTCATGCGGATTCTTCGGGTTGATGGTGCGGGCCGTATAGAGATAGCCATCTTTTTCCTGGGCTGCTCCGACGATAGTCAGAACACTATCTATATAAGACTGTAACTTTTCGTCAGGATAAGTTTGTAAAATATAGCTGGCTCCTTCGATCGTCTTGTAGACGTCCGTATCGTCGAAAGAGTAGTTCATGAATGAACTGACATCATAAGTATCACTCGGATGGGCAGCTTTTACAAAATTTTCATAGCGTCCCTCGCTCTCACACTTACTGAAAGCTAACGGAATAGTAACCTTGCGGGCAGCATCAAGACGATCACCCCAAAACGTATTGGGCGCAATCTTGACGCTGGTGAACGGCACTTGAGCATAGGGATACCCATTGCTCAATGGTTGTTGCGCAACAGATGGCAGGGTGAGTGCCGCACAAAAAACGACTAAAGAAACGACTTTTTTCTTCATTTTTCGACAGTTTTTTTAGTTTTCGTTGTCACCTCTTCAGCCAATAGCCGAAGACAATGAATGATCTCTGAAATTTTTTGTGAAGATAATCAAAAAATATGAAATCAGAAACAAAAACATTGTTTTTGATAATAATTCCGTTTTTTATATGTCCTTTTGAATAAATCAGAATAGTTTTTGAGCATTTATCACAAAACGTCCTCACGAACCATTAGGGACAAGCATAGAACAAAAACTTGTCCCTTCGAACCGTTCAGATTATTATGTACACTTTCGAAAAAATTTCTCGGCACAAAACTCCAGTTTATTCGGCATAAAACTGCAGTTCATTCGGGAGAAACTTTTTTAAAACTGCCGTATAATGTGAATAAACGATGAAAGGATGGTGCGCATAGTTCACCATCCTTCCATTCTATATACCCAGTTGTTATTCTTTTACTTCTTCAAGGCAGCGATGCTCTCTTTCAAAGCAGCAATCTTGGTTTCTGCATCAGCTTGTTTCTTGCGTTCCATCTCGATCACGTTTGCCGGTGCTTTGCTGACAAATTTTTCGTTACCAAGCTTCTTCAAGACGCTGTTCAAGAATCCTTCTTGATACTTCAAATCGGCTTCCAACTTCTTCAGTTCTTCCTCGACATTGATCAGGTTTCCTAATGGCACTGCATATTCTGTTGTTCCAACCATAAATGAAGCGGCTCCTTCTGCCTTCGCTGCAACGGTTTCAATAGCTGACAAATTACATAATTTTGCGATAACGGCATCGAATGAAGCAACCGGACTCTCACCTACTACTTCCAACGACAAAGCCTCTTTTTGTGCAATGGATTTCTGCAAACGTATCGTACGGATACCGCCAATAACTTCCTTTACGGCATCGAAGCGGGCAATGATTGCCTCGTCGTATTCCGTCGGCAAGTTCAATGTCTGCAACATGATGCTTTCACCTTCCTTACGATCGTAAATGTGTTGCCACAATTCTTCGGTAATGAACGGCATGAACGGATGCAAGAGTTTCAACAATGTATCGAAGAAGCTCAATGTTTTCTCGTAAGTAGTCTTGTCGATCGGCTGACCATAAGCAGGTTTCGCCATCTCAAGATACCAGCTTGAGAACTCATCCCAGAAGAGTTTGTAAACAGCCATCAGTGCTTCGCTCAAACGATACTTGTCGAACAAATCATTTACCTCGGCTGCCGTCTTAGCCAACATGGCCTCAAACCATTCCGTAGCCAACTTAGCGTATTCCGGCTGCTCGATATCTGCAACATTCCAACCCTTTACCAGACGGAAAGCGTTCCAGATCTTATTGTTGAAGTTACGGCCTTGTTCACACAATGCATCGTCAAACAATATATCATTGCCGGCCGGTGCTGACAACATCATGCCCATACGAACGCCATCGGCTCCATACTTTTCAATCAAATCGAGCGGATCAGGTGAGTTTCCCAACGACTTGGACATCTTACGACCTATCTTGTCGCGGACAATTCCTGTAAAGTATACACTGCGGAATGGCATCTCTTTCTGATATTCATAGCCGGACATGATCATGCGGGCTACCCAGAAGAAGATGATATCCGGACCGGTTACCAAGACGCTTGTCGGGTAGTAATAGTTGATTTCTTCATTGCCGGGGTTCAAAATTCCGTCAAACAGCGAGATAGGCCACAGCCATGATGAGAACCAAGTGTCGAGGCAGTCTTCCTCCTGACGTAAGTCTTCCATTTTCAAATCGGCATTACCGCTCTTCTCCTTGGCCAGTTTCAACGCCTCTTCGGCAGTCTCTGCTACGACATAACCACCTTCCGGAAGGAAATAGGCCGGGATGCGATGGCCCCACCACAACTGACGACTGATACACCAATCCTTGATATTTTCCAACCAGTTGCGATAAGTGTTCTTATATTTGGCAGGATAGAATTTCAATTCATCGTTCATAACCGGTGGCAATGCCATATCAGCAAAGTGTTGCATCTTCAAGAACCACTGCATAGAAAGCTTCGGTTCGATGGCAACATTCGTACGTTCGGAGAATCCGACCTTGTTTGTATAGGCTTCCACCTTCTCCAACAAGCCGGCAGCTTCGAGGTCTTTCTCGATCTGCTCGCGAACATCAAAACGGTCCATGCCCACATACAAGCCGGCTGCCTCACTCAATGTGCCGTTGTCGTTGAAGATATCAATGCTCGGCAAGTTGTATTTTTCGCCCAACATGTAGTCATTTACGTCATGAGCCGGAGTCACTTTCAAGCAACCGGTACCGAATTCAATGTCCACATAATCGTCTTCTATGACGGGAATCACACGGTTTACCAATGGAACGACCACCTTCTTACCGCTCAACCAGCGGTTTTTCGGATCTTTCGGATTGATACACATCGCCGTATCACCCATAATTGTCTCCGGACGAGTCGTAGCAACCACTGCATAACGACGGCCTTGTGCATCACGGTGAACGATTTCTCCATCTGCCCCGGTTTCGCCTGTTCCATCATCTTCCGCTACATAATATTTGAGATAGAAGAGTTTGCTGTGTTCTTCCTTGTAGATTACCTCCTCGTCGGAGAGAGCCGTCAATGCCTTCGGATCCCAATTGACCATACGCACGCCGCGATAGATCAGACCTTTGTTGTAGAGATCAACGAATACCTTGATGACACTCTTGCTGCGAACCTCGTCCATTGTGAAAGCAGTTCGATCCCAATCGCAAGAAGCTCCCAACTTTCGGAGCTGTTTGAGGATGATGCCGCCGTGTTCTTCCGTCCAAGCCCAGGCATGCTTCAAGAACTCTTCGCGAGTAAGGTCTGTTTTCTTGATTCCTTGCTGCGCCAAACGGTTAACCACCTTGGCTTCCGTGGCGATAGAGGCATGGTCTGTTCCGGGCACCCAACAAGCATTCTTGCCCATCATTCGTGCACGACGCACCAAAATATCTTGAATAGTATTGTTAAGCATGTGTCCCATGTGGAGCACACCAGTCACATTTGGCGGTGGAATGACGACGGTGTACGGTTCGCGTCCGTCCGGTTTCGAACTAAACAGTTTATTGTCCAGCCAGTACTGGTACCATTTTCCCTCCACATCAGCGGGATTATACTTACTTGCTAATTCCATTTTGTATATCTTTTTGTTATAATTTTTGCTTGCTTCTGATACCCATCCACAGCTTGCTGTCCACGTTTTGGGCCACTCGTGCATAACTCTTCAGAAAAGCGTTTTCTACGAATCGACAAAATTAGTGTTTTTTATTCGGAATTTCCACTGATTTACTATCAAAAAGAGACGAAAAAACAATCCCCGACCTCAAGTCTTTGTCAAACTTGAAGCCGGGGAAGCTATTATTTATTACTCACCACCATGTGATAGCGAGATCATTACGCAATTAAATAGTCGGTGTATCGGCTGCCGGATTGTTCTGATCGTCCGAGATACCTGCGTTGGTATTCATCTCACACTGCGGAATACGATAGATCAAGATCTGAGATTCAGCAGGGATCGTGAACTGAACGATAGCCTCGTAGTTGGAGTTTTTACGATCGATTGGCTTCTTCAAGCGGAGAATATCGAACAAGCCGAAGCCTTCACCCCACAACTCCATACGGCGCTGCAACCATATTTCGTCTTGGAATTGCTCGGCAGTTGTCGCATCGCTCTTGAACGCCGGATCGCGGTATTGGTTGACAAATGCTTCCAATGTCTGCTTGCCTTGTGCCAAGTTGCCACCCATTGCTTCGGCTTCTGCCTTGATCAGGTACATCTCTTCCACACGCATCAAAGGCCAGTCTGAGGCATTTGTCGTGTTACCGATAACGTCTTGGTAAGCACCAAACTTCACATTCGAGTAGATTTCCATACCAAAATCTTTGATCACGCCACGAGAAACCAATGCTGATGTCGTATCCGGGCTGATAAACCACTGCTTACGGATATCCGTCGAAGGGATTTGATCATACAAAGAGCTGCTGATGCAACGCCATGTTCCAACCAAAGTCGTATAACCGTTACCGGTCAATGAGCACAAGTGTGACGGCCAGTTGATGATACCTGTTGTAACAACATCATTATCTTCCGTAATCAACACGCCCCACAACCAAGAGCTGGCTGCTGCGCTGTTGAACGTCGGAGAAGAAACCTCTTTCAATGTCTGCGGAGTACCGCCGGCAATAGCAGCTTCGGCATCGGCTGCTGCTTCATTCCATTTCTGCATCAACAGATAAGCGCGGGCACGCAAGCCATGAACAACGGCCGCATCGATCTGATCCTTGGCGGAAGCCGAATAGCTTTCACCCATCAACTCCAAGGCATTGTTCAAGTCTGAGATAATCTGATTGTACACCTCACGGACCGTAGCACGCGGATTGTTTTGCAAATCCTCGTCAGTCATTGTCTCCGTAACGATAGGAACGCACAACATATCCTCGTGGCCGGCGTAAGTGAATTGGTAGAATTGGGCCAAATTCAAATAGTCATAAGCACGAGCGGCGTAAGCCTGTCCGCGATAAGTCTTCAACGTTTCATCGTCAGAACCGGCAGTCAAAGTCAACACACTATTGGCTGCTTTCATATGGTTGTAGAATGTCTTCCAAATAAGCTCGTCCACTGTGCTGTCATATACGCGGTCGGTGTAGTTCTGACAAGAAGCAAACCAGTTGTAACCTGACGTAGAAACAACCATATCTTGCGCACCCTGATCGATAACCTGTGCGATGGCAGCCACACCATAGTCGTTGTGATAGGTGCTGAGATCTGTAGAAATCGTACCAAACACATTCAATTTAGCCGCCATGGCATTCACCTCGGCCGTGATCAAGTTCGGACGTTTGTTGATAATGTCTTCCTTCTGATCACCACTTACGAGTTCACCTTCCGGAGTCTTATCCAAGTCGCAAGATGCCAACAACAACCCGGCACCAGCGATCATTAATATATTATTTATTACTTTCATAAGTCTGATTCCTTTTAATGGGTTAGAAATTCAACGATAATCCCAATGACACCGTACGAATCGGCGAGTAAACGTTATTGGCAGTCGTATAGCTCTGGCGTGGGTCCATACCTGTACGGGCTGTCAACAATGCAACGTTATCTGCTACGATGTAGACACGTACGCCATCAATTTGGATCTTGCGGGTCAATGTCTTAGGCAAAGTATAACCGAAAGTGATGTTCTGCAAGCTCAAATAGTTGGAGCTTGTCAACCAACGGTCAGATGTATAGTTCGTACCACTACGATCTTGCACATTCAAACGTGGGACACTTGTCTGTGTATTGGTCGGAGTCCAGCGGCTCAACATATCCTCGTGCATAGCAGAACCTTTGGCAGTACCGGACATCAACGAGCGGTAGGTGTTGTCGTAGATACGACCACCCAACTGATAAGCGAACGAGATAGAGAAGTCGAATCCGTAAGCCGACAACGTTGTTCCGAAACCACCATATACTTTCGGCAAGATGTCACCTGTTGCAAATCGGTTAGAAGCAGCCACCGTATAGGAAGTTGTGGTAGTGGCACCGTTATCATCCGGCTCCAACAAAGCCCATAAGCTCTGGCCCGTTGTCTCATCAACGCCCACATATTTCGGCAAGTAGTATTGATACATGGATTCGCCCTCGCGATAGATACGGGAACCATCGATCAACTCACCCTCCAATTCAGGAGCCAACTTCTGGATCTTGTTCTTAAAGTGTGTCAAGTTGAAGTTTACATCCCATGTAAAGTTCTTGGTATTGATGATCGTCGAACGAAGATCCAACTCGATGCCTCGGTTCACCATTGAACCGATATTCTCCGGATAGCGGGAATAACCCATTGAAGCAGCTACCGGTTTGAAGTAAAGCATATCTGTCGTACGGCGGTTGAAGTACTCAGCCGTACCGCTCAACTTGCCACCCCAGAAGGTAAAGTCGAAACCGGTATTGAAACTATGTGAGGTTTCCCATGTGATCTCTTTGTTACCTTTATAGTTCAATGCCGTCGAGAAGTCGCCATTGCTGTTTGACAATGTGTACTGATCCATGTACGGATAGTAGTTGCGAGACGTACTGCCTTCATACAACAATGCGTCGTTACCCTGCATACCATAACTGATCTTGAACTTCAACATGTCGATCCATTGCTGATCGGACAGGAACTCTTCCTTGTTCATCAACCAACCTGCACCAAAAGACCAGAAGTTACCCCAACGATTGTCCGGATGGAATACGGAAGAAGCATCGCGACGGAATGAAGCAGAACCGAAGTATTTGCCATCATAGTCGTACTGAACACGGAACAACCAACCTTCGGTTGCATATGTTTTTGCGTAAGATGAATTGTTTTGGTTCAAGATAGCATTGTTCAATTCTGATACGTTCGGGTCGTATACCTTCTCACGACTGCCATACAAATAAGTGAAACGGTAGTTGTAGTTCTCATGACCGGCCAAAACATCTACGTTATGAATATCATTGAATGTCTTGCTCCAAGTCAGCAAATACTGCTGGTTGACGCTGAAAGTACGTTGTGTGCTGGCATAGATCATACCACCCACGCCACTGGTCTCTGAATATTGTCCGTAATAAGGATTGACCAAACTGCGGTATTGTATATTATTGTTGTCCACACCGATATTGATTTTGGCTTTGATATCACCCCAAATATCAATGTCCGCTCCCCACTTGCCGCTGAATACATCGCCGGCATAGTTGCGACGGTCCAACATATATGAAGCCAATGGGTTACCGTTAGGGATAACACCTTCACGTTTGAAGTTCGTATCCGATCCGTAATCATAACGTTGGTAACCGCGGCTGTCTGTCATGATCTCACCGCTTGCGTTACGGATATACATCGGATAGATGGCACCCATGATATTGGCAGCGTAGAAAGCATTGGCATTTGATGTGTTGCCCTCAACATTCTGCTCGCGGCTGTCGTAATGAGTATAAGACACATTGCCCGACAACTTCAACCAAGGCTTCACCTGATAGTCTGCTTTCAGGCGGGCTGTATAACGTTTGAAGCCTGATTCCGGTACGATACCGTTATCGTTCAAATAGCCGGCAGACATATAATAGTTCATCTTGTCGGAAGCACCGCTCACGTTCAAGTTATACTCTTGGCGAAGGTTGCTTTCAAACAATTCATCGCTCCAGTTATCCGGCGTATAATAATAGGTACCGTCTGAATAACCGAGTGTCGCATTCGGATTCAATTTACCGTCCATGCCGATCAATTGCTCACCGCTTGGCACCGTATAGACTTGATATCCAAGGTAAGACTTCAAAAGCATGGCTTGGTTGGCATAAGCATTAGCGGAAGCCAAATCGCCGTTTGCCAAATATTTCTTCAAGTCACCGTTATAGATAGCCTCATAGTTCAGTTCGTAATACTGGCCCGGATCGGACACAGTCTTGTAAGAAGGAACGCCACGTTTGTTGACACCCCACTTAGCATCAAGGCTAACACGTGCATCACCGCTCTTACCGCGGCGAGTGGTGATCAAGATGACACCGTTCGCACCACGTGCACCATACAAAGCATTGGAAGCAGCATCTTTCAAGACGGTCATCGATTCGATATCTGATGTACTGATGGCTGAAATCTCACCATCATAAGGAACACCGTCGACAACATACAACGGAGTGTTGCTGGCTGCCATAGATCCGATACCGCGCACGCGGATAGTTGCATCTTTGCCAGGCTGACCCGTGTTGCTGGTTGTCTGCACACCGGCTACCTGTCCCGACAAAGCATTTGTAACGTTTGACGTTTGGCGAGCTGTAATCTTCTCGCTGCTGATGGTGGATGCAGATCCTGTGAAGGCTGATTTCTTGGCCGTACCATAGGCAACGACCATCACCTCGTCCAAGTTTTGAGAGTCAGACTCCAAAACGGCCGAAACTTTAGAAGCCACATTCACCATTACTGATTTCATACCTACATACGAGATTTCCAACTGCTTGTATTGCGTCGGAACATCCAAGGTAAAGTTACCGTCGAAGTCGGTCACCGTACCGATCGTAGTACCTTTTACGACAACAGAAGCACCAATAACAGGTTCCGCGTTTTCGTCAACGACTTTACCGGTTACTTTTGTGTTCTGAGCCATTACTGCCGATGCGCTCATCATCAAGCATGCAGCAGTAGCCATAGTAAACCTATTCACCATAATAATACACACTTTGCTTTGTTAAACAATTATTTACCCTAAAAACACTATTGGCTCTCTCGAGTCAGTTCAATAGTCTTTATTGATTCATCTTTCTTTTTCTTTAATTGAAAATTTCCCCTTTGCAAAAATCTCTCTTTACACATCAAAAAAGAGCCACTCCACACATCGAATGCTCTTATTGTTTGGGTAATTTCAACCTTAGACTGCAAAATTAAAAACATTTTTCATCCATAGCAATAATTTTGCAATTATTATTCAAAAATAATTATGATTCTTTCTTTTAAATCTATCATAAAGTTACAAAATCAAAAACGCAATACCCCAAATTCCCTTTTTTCCATATTATAAGCAACCGGATATATCTCTTTTCCCGGCACAATGCGAAGTTACAATCTTACATATATTATATGTATATACAAAAGTGTCACCCTCCTCTTTTTTCTTTTCAACCATAAAAAAAGGCGGTACGGCGTAGATTATCCACGCATCATACCACCTTTTTCTGTCACTTATCATTAACTACATCATGAAAAAATATCGTTGTAGTTTGATTCGGAGAGGATCATTTTCTGTTGGTTCAGGTCGTAAGCTCCCGTTTTCTTGTTCCATAAGCCGTACGACGATTCGATTTCCTGCTTCTCTTCGTCATAGTGATAGACTGTCTGATAGAACGGTACCCACTTCTCTGCTTTGTTGTCCCAACGATAAGCATTCTTCAATGCCACCTTTCCTTTCTCATTGTAGGTAAATTCATACTTCACTTGTTTGTCGAGCATGCCATTGTCAGTTTGCAAGAAGACCGTCTTCGATACGATCAGTCCGTTCTCCTCTTTGGTATCATAAAGATAGTTCCGAGGAGTAGATGCTTGTGCTGCAAATCCACATACCACTGCAACAAGCAGTGTAACGATTGTTTTAGTCAACATTGTAGTTTTCATATTTCTGGTGTTTTAGGTTGTTTTAAATTGACAGTGCAAAGATGCATCGGAAAAATGAATCAAGCAACTATTTCATGACATTTTGTTATCAAATAAACATTATTTAACCTTATGACTATTCAAATGCTATTATTACAAATGTGTTACATATAAATTACTATCATATTGTCAGTGATAAATTAAAACAACGAAACACTATTTTCACTTTGAATTGCGTAAATGAAGGCATATATCGGATATATTCAACTACTTTCACAGTTGATTTGTAATGAATTGTTAGTCGAGTCTTTTTACACGCCGAAGATTATTTCTCGAAAAACGACGCAGAAGAGACAACCATCATGAAAGTATCCATCCCGACAATCGGTCGTTTGTGACACATTTTCGGAATACTTTCAAAATGCGGCTCGGCATTCTTTCAGAAGTTTCTCCCGAATGAACTGCAGTTTCATGCCGAACAAACTACAGTTTTATGCCGAGAAAACTTCTCAGAACACCCGAACCAATTCCCCACAAGAAAGGAGCGATTCCCCTATTGTCGGTTTATTTTTATATGCTTATCTTTGGATGTTTTAATCATTCATCAAGAAAGAAAAAAGATATGAAGATATTGGTAGTGGTCGATATGCAAAATGATTTTATCGACGGAGCATTAGGAACAGCCGAAGCTGTGCGGATTGTGGATCGTGTCCGGGAGAAAATTGATTCGTATATCAAGGACGGCAACTGTGTGATCTATACGAAAGACACGCACACAAGCAACTACTTGCAGACAGCGGAGGGGCGACATCTGCCGATTGAGCACTGCATCGAAGGAACAAACGGTTGGGAAATTGCACCCGGACTCTACCGCGAAGGGTGCGAGGTGGTTTGCAAACCGACATTCGGATCGTTCGCTTTGGCAGAGAAGATCGGGACGATGACGAACGTCGAGGCGATTGAACTGGTGGGACTTTGCACGGATATATGCGTCATTTCGAACGCTTTGCTACTGAAGGCCTGCATGCCGGAGGTACCCATTGCCGTTGACAGCAACGGTTGTGCAGGCGTCACCCCGACAAGCCATCAGAATGCGCTCGATGCCATGCGGATGTGTCAGATCACTATTCTATAACATCTTCTTTTCGAGACGGATAGAAACATAATGACAGACGAGCCGCCCACGGTCCGTGGTTAACTCAACTTTTTTCTTTACATTTGCAACAAAGAAAACGAGATGGAAATATCAATCATCATACCTGTATACAATGTGGCCGCCTATTTGGAAGCCTGCTTAGAATCGATCCGCCAACAGACGTTTGCGGACTACGAGGTATGGATGATTGATGACGGATCGACCGATGGGTCAAGTGCCATCTGCGATACATTTGCCGTGCGCGACAACCGTTTTCATGCGGTACACCAACCGAATGGCGGAGTGAGTGCGGCCCGAAACATGGGGTTGGAGAAGGCTTCCGGCCGATGGATTTGCTTCATCGACTCGGACGATACCGTAGCACCCCACTTCTTGCACGATCTGCATACCGCCGCCGATGGCCACGAGGATACATTGACCGCGCAGGGCTTCAACCGCATCTATCCGGATCATACCGAAGCCGTCGAATACGAAGATGAGCTTTTTACGAAAGAAAATATGGGAGATGCTTTCGAATTGCGGCATTTGAACCGACAGGCTTATCTGTGGAACAAGCTGTTTTATCGAGCACATATTGAACAACATCATCTGCGATTTGACAAAAAGATCCACTATGCAGAAGATGTAATTTTCGTATTAACTTATCTTTCCTATGTGGATCAGCTTCACACCATACGCGGGATCTCCTACAACTACGCTATCCGTCAAGGGATCGGTTCTCTATCGCAACGTATCTTCTCTTTTGAGAGTGAGTATGCTTGCTACGAGGCATATTTCAACTGTATGCAACGCATTGCACAACGCTTTTCAATCAAAATGGAAGAACTTCCATACGTTAACAATGTCATCTCTGAATATTTGGTAAGAAGAAGCATAGGTTCTCTCTATCAGAAGAGCACCACCCAACCCAAAGAGAGGCGCCTGGCTATCCTACGGAGCCTTACTGTTGAACAAATTGCGTTCTTGAAGCGTTATTATCGGCAATGCGGTTGGTTTCATAAGGTGACAGTATGGTTCCTGGAGGTTCACCAATATGAGCTATGCGATGCTTTCAACCGGCTCCTGACCTATGGTCGAATCATAAAACATAAACTGTCATGCTAAAGAAAATTGATATAGCTACCTGTCATACGCTCCTATTGCAAATAGCCGAGGCTTTCGATGCCATTTGCCGACGCCACCAACTGCCTTACTATATGTTGGGCGGTACGATGTTGGGAGCCATACGGCATGGTGGATTTATCCCTTGGGACGATGATATGGACTTCGGCATTCCTCGGCCTTTCTTCGACACATTCATTCAGATTGCCAAGAAGGAGTTGCCCGAAACGATGGAGGTAATAGGCCGAAATGACTCGCCCGTTGCCAAAAAGGGTTTTGTAAAAGTACAGATTAAGGGAAGTAAAGTGATCGAGAAAGTGTTTGAAACACAAGAAAAATCGGCATATAATGGCATTTCCATCGATATTTTTCCATTGGACGGAGCGAATCATCATTCTTTTATGGGGAAGTTTCGCATAAAGACCGCCTTCCTTTTGGAGCGCATCCACGAAGCAAAGTTCTGTTCGTTGGGCATCCGCAAAGGAAAGAAGAAATGGATGGCTGCATTCATCAAGGCTTTGCCCTTCCGAGAGAAGGACTTGGCCGCTTTCATCGACCGATGGATTCAGCAGGAAGCGTATCAAAACTGTCAGGAAATAGCCAACTATTACGGCCATTGGAAAGAGCGCGAGGTGATAGACCGCACCGTCTTTGGCGAACCAGTCTCCTATCCGTTCGCCCATCTTCAGCTATCAGGTCCGGCCAATGCCGATGCTTACCTGACATCTCTCTACCATAATTATATGGAGTTGCCACCCAAAGAGCAGCAACTCACCCATGCCGACGAGATTTATATTGAAGTAGGGGAAAAATAATCCCAATAGATTCATAACAAACAAGGGCTGCTTCATCAAGAAACAGCCCTTTGTCATTACTATAAATAGGGTAGTATTATTTCCGTAATTCCTTCTTAAGGTCCCCCCAAATGGAGGAGATGATGTATTTCAACGAAAGCCATCCGGCAGAAACAAAGATTGTAAAGACGATAATGCCGATAGCAGCATAGAGTTTACGCGGAGCGACCGGAGCAAACTTGGCATAGGGCGTATCCAAAATGCGAGCCCGTTCTTTTCCTTGCCCGAGAGTCAACTCAATATCTTCCTTCTTCTGCAACAATACAAGATAGACACCTTGAAAGATTTCTTGCTGACGTTTCAAATCGACATAGACGCGTTCCTGCTGCGGCACTTCTCTCAGTTTGTTGAGCAACTGCTGTTCTTTGTTTTTCAAGTCCTGACGTGTGAGATCGATACTCTGCTGCGCATTGTCGATCATCCGATAGACGCTCTCCCGAACACGATCCGCTTGCGCAGAGAGACTCGCCACCATCGGGTTCTTCTCGCTCGAGTTGTTGATCACTCGTTCGCGTTCGACAAGGATTTGATTGTAGGTTGCCAAATCACCTCCTGCCTCACCTGTTGCCGAATAGAGAGAGGGAACGAGTTTGTATTTGTTCTCCGGATTACGAACAAAATCGCTCATTAACTTGATGAGGTGCGATTGTGCTTCGAGTTCGATCAGCTTCGTTTCCAATTCTTGCATCGAAGTGGCATACATCTGCACATCGTATTCCACCATCGTGATCTTGTTCTTGTTTTTATAATCTTCGATGTTGGTTTCCACTTTTGCCAAATCGTCAAGCACTGATTGCAGACGGGTTGAGATAAAAGTCAATGTTTTATCCCCAAGATCCATCTTGTATTTCTCCGCTTGTGCATTATAGCAATCAATAAGTGTTGACAACATATCTTTTCCACGCTGTTTTTCATAGTCAAGACAGGTCATCTGCAACACGTTTGACGACTTGGAGTAGTCTTCGATATTAAACTCTTCGACGAGACTTTCCGCAACACTTGTCGGAGATTGTATCTTAGCTTCAAGTTCGAATGCCGAGTTGCGAGCTTCCGGTATCGCATAATCGACTTTCAACGTATAGCGTCCTACCTTTATTTCTCCGGGGAGTGATTCCAAATCGAACGAAGCTTTTTGCTTTTTGAACTTAGAGAGTTTCAATTTCGAGTCGATGTGCATCTTGCCTCCTGCCTGATGTTGGAGCTTCAACTCGATAGTATGTTCCATATTCGCCAAAGAAACAGAGTCGCATGTGATGACGATCGGCACATCTCTATAGAGGCGATAGCCAAAAGAGAAGGGTTCCATATAATCAACATAGAGACCTAATCGCTCGACCATCTCGCGAAACAACTGGTTAGATGTGATGGTCACAAACTCATCATCGAGATTAATGGACGAGCCACCACCGCCACCGATACCAAACGACCTCATGAATCCTGCCGCCTCGCCCAAGCCTATACTGCTTGAAGAGAAGGCATCCTTATCGTCTTGCACCAAAATCTGCGCAGTTATCTCGTAGGTTGTCGGATAGATCACCAAGTAAGCAATGGCCATGACCAATGCAACAAGGGCGGTTCCCCCGATCAGTTTCCAATGTGACAGGTAGCTGATGAACAAAGAACGCAAATCGACTGTCTCGTTATCTTTTTCTTCCATATTTTTCTCGTTTATTTCGTGATGGCCAATATAACAGTAGTGATGACAGAGACGGCACTCAAGATAGAAGAGAAGACCGTGATGCTATATTGTTGTGCCTGACTATATTTGGCATTACGCTTCTTGGCATCGTTCGGTTCGACATAAACCACATCATTCTGTCGCAGATAATAGTAAGGCGATGAGAACACCGACGGGTTAGTCAGGTCAATTCGTCCGAACTCCTTCTGACCATTATTGTCGCGGATCACCAACACATTCGTTCGATTTGCATTGATAGTACAATCGCCCACACGACCGATGGCTTCCAAGATCGTGAGACGGTCGTTCGATACTGTAACAGCTCCCGGGCGAGCGATCTCACCCATCATCGTGACCTTGTAGTTAACGATCTGGACATTTACATTGACATCTTTCACATAGTTTTCAATTTCTTTCCGCAATGTCTCATTAGCCTCCTGTTTCGAGAGCCCCGCGAGATGCACCTTGCCGAGGACTGGGAAGATAATATTCCCCTCTTTATCCACAAGGTAAGTCTGTAGCTGTTCGGCCGGCTGTACTTTTTCTTCTCCTTCCTTGGCATAAGCATAAACAGGTGGGTTGAAAGGTGTGACAACAGTCGGATCCCATGCCGTAACGGTGATGCTCAGTCGGTCGTCCGGACAAATCTTTGATGAATAATTTTGGTACATCATCTCCTTTTGTTCGGCCGTCAAATTATCGATTCCTTGAAAATATGTGACATTCTTCGGCACAGAACATGATCCCAAGAACAGCAACAAACAAGTTACTATTGCGAATAAGTTCAATTTCATACTATACATGATTCTTCAATGAAGGTGCAAATATACAACTTTCTTTTTAGAGAACGTTCATCGCCTTCTTATATTGTGTAACGGATGAAAATCTTGTTTCTATGCCTTATTGCTCACGAACGGTAATGCCTACGGCCGCTTCTTTCGATTTGTCTACCAGCTGTCGAGGCCGGACTGTGACCTTTCCGCTCACCAACTCCGGGATATTGAATGACTCCATGCAATCATCATAGTAACTGCGCCGAGATTGTGGCAACACAAACGGCTTGCTGACACGACCATCTGCCGAGATATGGGCAAAGAAAGGACGTGTATAGAGACCGTCCATGCGACGACTCGAAAACACAAACCAGCGGCTGTTGCTACTCCACGAGTGGTAACTTTCCACGTCATCGCTATTCACTTCCGTCAAACAGCGATGCGTCTGTTGTTTCATATCATAAAGATAAAGATCCGCATCCTTATGCCATATGGAGAAATTTCCATAGTCAGAAAGCGTATACATCAAGTAGCGGCCATCGGGCGAGATACGAGGAAACGACACACTTCTTCCATTTGTCGGAGCAGAATAGAGCGTATCCACTTCCGAACCAAACGTTCGAGAGTCTGGATCGAAGGCAATGGAGCAGAGACTATACTTCACCTCTCGGAATTCCGTCGGAAGCTTTCGTGCTTGAGCCGTACAGAAATAGAGTCGTTTGCCATCGGGCGAGAAGGTAGGAAATGTTTCAAAATTATCCTTTGAGAAGAGGGCCGTCGTGGTCAATGCCTCATGCCGTTCCGTATCATAGACGAACACATCCGACGAAAGGTCGTACACCTCTATACGGTTTTTGTCGATCGAATGGAAAAGTTGTCTGGTATCATTGGACGAGAATGCTACAAATCGTCCGTCAGGGTGCCACGATGGATAGGTAAACGACAAGCCTGTCTGCTCAATTTTCGTATCCAATTTCTCTATTTTGTCTCCTTTGACGATATAAGTTCCCGCCCACTTCTGACGCATATGAAAGAGGAAATGATCCGGCTGTCGATTGCAAAAAGAGTGGCAGTTCATACAATTCTCGTCCGTCTGTCGATTTTTCAGCACCGCATTCTCGTCATAGGTAGCCAACTCTCGCTGGTAAATTCCAAGACTTTTCCACAGTTGATAGCCCGGAGCTATGCGGCGATATGCCAAATAATCGTCGATCGGATCAGACGAGACATAGAGGCGGAACGGCTTGTATGCAATCCATTTTCCATTTTCTGCGGCACGCACTTCCACCTCAATCGCACCTTCTGAAGCGGCTACTTGCAAAAGTTTATGCCATTTTGAGGAGGAGATCGCAAAGGTGCCGTGCTGCATTTTCACTTCGAAGTGGGTGTTTCCGCAGGTGAAGCAAGCCCAAGCATCAGTGATATTGCTATCTTGCAGCCCAAAATGCAACGGAGTAATATTAGGCGGCAGCGTTACCTCTGTATAATCGGGAAAGATCGTTGGAAAGGTATCCGCCCGGTTGTTTGTATCAGGGGCCTTACCTCCACCGCAAGCCGTCAGCAACATGCAAGCGAAGCACACCCACATCATGATCTTTTTCATATCTTGTCTCTTCATTTTCATAAATTATTCCATCAAAAAAACATATCCGAATAGCGAACCATCAACGTCTATTCGAGTTAAACATCAGATAATACCAAAAAGTATCGCCATAGCTTCGACGAAGCAACCCCGCCAATTCCTGCCGATTATTATTGGAGATAGCTTGCGCCTTAAGTTCGGCATAACGAGCCACAATCTCCTCATCGAGCGGATACTCTTTGTAACGTTCCGGCGTTCTGTCAAGTGCCATAAGAATTCCTTCTTGTACTGTATGCGGCAACTTGCCCTCAATGGCTTCGGGTTTGAACTGATTTACCACAGACATGAAGTTCGAAAAGTCGCATGACAACAGATAATAGGCCACAGTATACTGATACGCTGCCCACGATTTGGCCGGATTGGCAAAGAGTGGTTCGACTACAGACGGCAAAAAATAGCTGCCGGAGATCAGCACCGCACTCGTATCTTCTTCCGCAAAGAGCAGTTCTCGCTTTGCTCCCAACAGAGGATCTTCTTCAACTTTCGCGTCATCGTAAAGAAAACGACGATGGGAAGTGGCCCACGTACGATAAACAGGCGATTTTTCAAGGAGGCGGATATACTTCTCCGCTACGGGATATGCCCCCATGATCAAGTTCGTCTGTACCAAGCGTTGTAACATTCGGGCACTATGCTCGCCGTGTGCACTCACATCCGCCTCGAATGCCATGCGCTGAGACATGGCAGTTGTGCCGCAAGTGAAATAGAAATCACTCAGCAGCACCGATACATTTTCCGTATTGTTCCATTCAATAGACAATGCCTTTTCCGAACGGATATCATAACGGAAAAGATCTTCCAACAATCGTCCTTGCTCCACCAACGCACGACTCAAGAGCGACATGTAAAGGTAGTTGGTCAGTTTTCCTTTACAGTTCTCTTCTATTTTCTTCCATTCTCCCATACGCGAGTAATGATCCAAGGTCATGAAACGCAACGACTTGCGATTTATACATTTCATAAGTCCGGCACTTCCTCCACCCCAGATAAATATTACCAAAAGGGCAAATGTCACGTAAGTTTGCTTGGGTGTAGGTGACTCTTTCCTTTGTGGTAGGAAATGTGCAATAAGAGATACCACCAACAGAGCCACCCATGGCGCATATATCGCATTGGGTGCATCCAGTTTTCTGATATAATAGTAAGTAGGCAACCAGGCCTTGCTGAATGGATTGGCCAAACAGATATGGTAAATATAGAAAGCGGCCAATGCGGCTTCTACCAACAACAGGATACTCCCCCAACGTTGTTTGGCACTGTTGGCGGGATGTTGCAACTCAAAAAGAAAAGCCAAAAGCGCGAAAAGCGAATAGACCGGCCCGGCCCACCACGCCAACCATACCGTCAAAACGATACCGGCCGGCAGACGAAAACGATAGGATGGAATCGCACTATACCCCCATAGGGCAAGTAACATCAGAAAAAAGGCGACATTTCCTGACTGATAGTAGTTGAAATCGACCATAATTGGCACTATAAACAGCGCCGGAACCCATCCTAAGAAGGATATCCACCGTACAGTGGTCAATTTCTGCAAGAGGTGGCCTACCAAAAATGCTACAAGGGTAAGAGCGATTCCCGTTACGATGGCACCCACCATCGGCGTACCGAAATATTGGATAAAGCCTTCGGAAATCCATTCCGCCACACCTCCGAACGACGTAAGGTGGTCGGCAGCGTATACAGCATCCCACAAAAAGAGTTGCCCTTGCTCAATATAGTAGAAATAGGGTTGGTAGACCAGCTGCAAGAACACCACCAAGCAAAGACCGGTCAGCACCGTAAAGAGTATATTCAATTGTTTCATGATCTCAGTTGTTTAAGGATATGGGGAGAGAGCTGACCATTTCTATAGAAAATGATACGAAATCCCGCTCCACAAAACTCTTGCAAATATAAAAAAATTCCGCTATTCCAACCCGCTATTTTCCGCCTTTTTGCGCCACTCTTTCGAGAACGATCACAAAGATTGGGCAGAGCATACAAAACATCTCCCGTATTTTGAAAAAGTTTCTCCCGAATGAACTGTAGTTTAACGGGAGAAAACTGCAGTTCACTCGGCATAAAACTCAAGTTTGGTGTCGAACAAACCGGCATTTGCCCTGCAACAAAAAAACAATTCCTCCCCAAAGCCTGTTAAAATGCTCCGGAGAGGAATTATATCAATACTTGACGGTTGTCAGATACCCTCTGTCAATAAAGTCGGGAGATTACTCTTTTTCCCCAAAGTCGGATTGCTGCTTTTCCACCTCTTTTAGTTTCAATGCGTTCAACTCCTTGCGCAACTGCTCCACCTCACGTTCGGCATCGCTCTTCAAGGATGTGGAACGGCCGGCCGAAACAGTGCCCAATGGAATGCGGGCAGCCTCGGACGCATCATAGATCAATGGACAGGTTGCCGGCTTCGATTCAAGTTCCAATTCTCCGCTTATTGGCATTTGCGAACCTTCAAACAAGACACTTGCCGTGATCCGTATCTTGCCGGGTTTCAATGTAGACTGCACCAAGATGGGGGCAGTTCCCCATTTCACAGGAGCAGGATTGGACAATACGTCTGATCCTCCCAACAAACGTCCTTCTCCTTCGATAGAGAAATGGATGAAGTAGTTGTTCAACCGTTTGATGTTTCCGTTCTTATCAGCAACAGCTGCCACTATCGTCACAAAATCGGAGCCGTCTGCTTTCAGATCAGTCCCCTCATTGTCTACCCACAACAGAATCTTTTCCGGACGGCGAGCGGGCACGACCTTGTGTGTAGCCACCACCTTGCCATCCATCAATCCCTCGGCAAGAAGATAAACTTCGTCTTGTTTTTGGGCTCTGGAAAGGGCTTTGTCGACCATAAAATCGTAGACATCAGGGAAAGTTATGACCGGCGAAGGCATACCTTGGCGATTCTTCTCTTTTTTATAAGTATAAGTCTTTCCATTTTTGTTGAATGTCAGGCGGACTTCATCGCAATTGGAATAGACCGTTACGTCTTTTCCTGAAAAAGGTGTCATCTCATGTGCAATATAGACCATCGGCCCGCTACCGGCGATTTGGTCATCTTTAACAGCCGGACGCTGTGCCATAAACATATAATAGGAATATTTCGGCTGACGGAATACATCCATCAAACCGCCATAGAACGGATCGGGATGATAACCGCGCTGATGATCAAACGAATGCCACAGGCACCCTCCGACATGCTGCGGAGACTGTTTGTAAAGAACATCGTAGCTGGTCACCGGATAAGAAGGAGAGGCATAATGCTGAGCCTGCACGCGCATGGGCTGTTCTCCCCAATTCCGAGCCACTCGACTGGGCGAGTTGTGCGAGCTCCAATCGTCTACATTATCGCCCCATTCACGGGTGAAATAGGTCTTTGTCGGATCGAATTCTTTCGTTGCATCTTGCATATCGGAAGGATGAGCGAAATAGACAGGAAAATTCTCATGGCCCCGTGCTCCGCTGTCACTTCCGGAATAACAATAGGGATATGGGTATTCCGCATCAACGATATCCCGTGTATTCTTGGCAAAATCGGCCGGATACCAGGTCTCGTTCAATATGGGTTCCCAAAGCCAAACGCAAGGGTGATTGCGGTCACGGCGCACCACATTACGGATGTCGTTATAGACGCGCTGTGCAAATTCAGGTGCATCATTCCAAAATTGCCATCCGGGCGTATTGACAATCACGAATAAGCCCAATTCATCACAGGCATCCATGAATGCAGGGTCTTGCGGACAATGTGCATTACGGATAATTTCCAATCCGGCATCCTTGAGCTTCTTGGCATCCCTCCAATGGATACTGTTGGCAACAGCATTTCCCACTACGGCAAAATCCTGATGACGGTTGGCTCCGATCAATGGCTTGCCATAAGGTTTTCCATTCAGGAAGAAACCATCTTTCCCTTTAAACTCGATACTGCGAATCCCTATTCGGCGCCGATATCCATCGATTATATTCCCTTCATTGTCAAGCACGCGCACCAACAGATTGTACAAATAAGGCGTCTCAGGCGACCAAAGCTTGGGTTGCTCCACCACTAACTTGTCTGCAGTGGTAGTGGCCCGACCGGCTTTCACCTGAATTTTATCATTCAGATAAGCAACTTGTCGGCCATCCGGCTGCAACAATGTGTATTCAATCACCCCTGAGAAAGATTTTTTCGTGGCATTACGTACCTGTATTTTCAGCTGTACCTCGGCTGATGTCTCCGACACTTTTCCAAAAGCCACAAATAAGCCTCCTCCGGCTATCTCGTTTTCATAGTTGGGATCGGTGATAAACACATTATTATGCGCAATCAACCAGCAATCGCGGTAAATACCTCCGGCATAGGTGAAATCGAGCACATCCTGTGCTTTTCCGGGAGGATAGGAAGGATCATCACTGTTGTCAGCCCAAACGGCAATCACGTTATCGCCGTTCCATTCCAACACATCGGTCACATCCACCACGACAGGCAAATAGCCGCCAAAGTGTTCTGCCAACAGTTTGCCATTCACAAACACTTTGCTCTTACCCATTATGGCCTCGAAATGCAAGAACAATTTTTTCCCTTTCAGCTTGGCCTCGGGAGTAAAATGCTTGCGATACCAAACTTCACCCTGATAATTGATGCAACCACTCGCCTCGGTCGGCAAATACTCAATGCCATTCGGCAAAGAGACAACAGACCAATCTTTATCGTCGAACTCTTTTGTTTCCGCATTATCGACAGCTCCTTTATAAAAACGCCAGGCCGGATTCATCGAAAACACTTCACGGCCGCTATTGTCCAACCGGAAGAAACCGGCCGTTGAAAATTCCGGTTGGTGATTTGCCCACAAGGAAAAGGCAAACCACATGAACACAAAACTGAAAATTATTCTCTTCATCATTTACTATTTATTGATTATTTTTCATTCATCCAAGCTCGAACCTTTTGAATCATCGGCATTTCGTAATAATACAACCAATCACTGTTGTTCGTTTTGGAAGCCAAATGATTGTGATGGTTCATATCGGAGATAAAACCTTCGGGCTGTTCCATGAAGCGGGTTTCGGAATAAACAGCTTCCAAGTCGGAGCGCATGGTACCGAAATCGTCACAAACGCGGGCGATCTCCGCCATGGTCGTTTCTCTTTCCGCCTCATCGACTGCCATGTCATAAGCATTCAGTGCCAAAATCAGGCGAACAGGATAATTCTGCAACTGGTTTGTCTGTTCATAAACTTGCAAGGTATAGCGATTGCGCAACGCAGCAGCCTTTGCTTTTGCAATTCCGTCCGCAATCTTCTCGTAGCGGTCTGCTTCGATTCTTGCTTGCGCTATTTTATCTTTATACCATTCGCTCCAAGCTCCCGGCTTCATTTTATCCGGCAACTCCATCAAGGTAAAAGAGCTCGTTCCCCATGCCGGATTACGACGACCGGAAGTCACCAGCGCACTATCGAAGAAAAAAAACGACTTTTCCAAATCATCCAAAAACGCCATCCGATGATCCTCCGGACGGAAACCATACTCTCGTTGCGCATGTATCTGCTTGAATGTCTCCACATCGCGCGCAGACGGATTCCATCCAAACTCGCCTTGCGCAACAAGCCCCCGCCAAACCGTTTCCGGATGCGGAGATCCATCATCCCAGGAGGTTGCCAAAATACCTTCCAAATGGTTCTCTGCAACCAATTGATTGAACCCTTTCATGTATTCCATACGACTGTTCCGACGCGGCATGAAGGGCGAATCGCCGGCAGATGCAGCTGTAGCGCCCATCACCTTCAATCCTTTATCATGATACCATTTCAAAAGGAGTCGATGGGCCGGTGTTGTTGCATCTTCATATTGCCAACGCATATAGACACATTCCTTCGGGAATAGTTCGATTGCCTTGTCCAATTTGTCGGTATTCCAAACCTTGGCGACCTCTTCTTCCGGTTTATCGCTTCGCACGAGATCCCAAATCCCAGCATATTTCAGGGGCATGTCATCCCAAAAGATAGGAATACGGCCATGATCTACAGCAAACTGACAAACTTTCTTCAACCAGATCATCTGTAGTTCGAAAGCCGTTTTGCCGGTTGCTTTACAACGTTCATCAATGCCGATTGCCGTGATCTCGTCGCCTCCCACATGCAGATATTTTCCGTAGGGCATTGCCTCGATCGCATCCAGATAGAGATCGAACTGAACTTCGTATGTACGCGGATCAGACGGACAAAACTCCCAATCGCTTGCAGGGTTTTCCCGTAATTCCCAATGGTGTTTCAGGATAAAACCGGCATGGCCGAGTCCTTGCACAAGCGGACTGATCTCAATATGCCGTTCTTTGGCATATCTACAGAGAGCTCGCATCTCCTGCTTGCTGATGGCATTCGGCCCTGCAATTTCCGGACGGCGTGTAAAGCGCAGCTTATCTTCCAGCTCCCAAATAACAGCATTCACCTTATAGCGCGCCAAGCGGTCCACCATTCGGTAATAATATTCCATCCGGTCCAAATGGTGCTTCGTGTCGAGATGGACGGCACGATAAGCAATAGCCGGATAATCGGTTATCTTCATCGGTGGAATTTCCTGTCCGAAATCGCGACTGTCTTCCAACAATTGTTCCAGTGTTTGGCAACCATAGAAAAGACCTGCTTCCGAACGGGCAGTTACAATCACTCCTTCCCCGTTTACTTCCAAAACATATCCTTCAGATGATTCGGGAACATTCTGCGTTGAAAGTTGCAGGTACAATCCTTTGCCGGCACGTTTGCTACGGGGAAGGCAATCCGTCATCGCGCCCAATACCGGAAACGGAGTGCCGGGTGCAGCCGAAACGAACGTCAACTCATTGTACATAAACCCTTTTCCTGTCAACACTTCAACAGATTGAGGCTGGGGCAAGAGCGAGAACACTTTGTTCAGCTCGCGAGCATGGATGCAAAATGTAAACAAGCAGAAACTTAATAACGAAAGAAATTTCATGAATTTTGTTTTTAGAATAATTACCTTTCAACGTTTCACTGTGGCCGCAGCGCCTCCCGTTTCCCCAATTGTCAGGAATGACACAAATTCCACTGTACGTAGAGAGGTTGGATATTTATAAAGGGAAAAGAGCCGGTAATAACATAGTCATTATTACCGGCTTAGATGTTTTTTAAATAAAAACTGCTTCTATCTTTTCTCTATCTTGTCCAATTACCAACCTTCATTAGGCGTACACAATGAATTAGTTTCCAATTCCTTAGAAGGGATCGGGTAATAATAATAGCGATTGGTGTTACCAACTTTTCCGGTCATCAACTGTTTATAACGCACCTCGTTACAAGTCTGCATACGTTCTTCCAATAATCCCCAACGGCGTAAATCGTAGAAACGTTCTCCTTCAACAAAGAATTCGATGGCACGTTGCCGCTCCAAATCATTAAAAACAGCTTCGTACGTCTGAGCTCCACTGTATGAATTCAAATTGGCACGTTCACGAATCTGATTCAAATAGCTAATGGCAACCGGAAGATCTTGCTTGCCTCGTAAATAAGATTCAGCGAGCAACAGTATAACATCTGCATAACGGATAGCGCGTTCGTTGATACAAGACATTGGAGGAGATGGTTCCGATTCCAGTGTGTTCCAATTTTGGTATTTCAATATCCAATAGGTATCCCATCTATCCTGCGCAAATATTTCTCTGAATGGTTTCAGATAATAGGTACATCCTTCCCAATCCCAGGCGACTGAGGTACGGGCACGATAATCATAGTTACCGTCTTTGTCTTTCTCGGCAAAGAAA
This sequence comes from bacterium, assembly GCA_963657455.1. Classification (GTDB taxonomy): domain Bacteria; phylum Bacteroidota; class Bacteroidia; order Bacteroidales; family Tannerellaceae; genus Parabacteroides. The sequence continues at coordinate 64,971 of CAVKMU010000006.1, read as the reverse complement.
TAATTCATCATTTGCTGAGTCGGATTGGCTTCATACCAACCGCCGGCTTCCGGTGCAGCATATTCCTTTGGGCGCGTATTGGTTTGCGTAGAATTTATGTTTTCTCCGTCTCCCCAAATGTCCGTACCGCCAACAGGCTCCATGAGTAACTCAAAAATACTTTCTTCGTTGTTCTCATGCGTGTCATCAAAATTCCAAGCAAAATCATCAACCAAACGATAAGTATAAGGAGAACGTGTCAATGGTTCCAACACAGCTATCGCTTTATCGAACTGCTCTTCGTAAACATAAATTTTACCTAACATGGCATTGGCTGCGCCTTTTGTGGGCTTACCTACCACTTCATTTGCCACCGGCAACAGGGATGCCGCCGTGATCAAATCCTGCTCGGCCTGTGCCCAAATTTCGGCTTGGGACGATTTTGCCAACGGGAATGTCGATGGAGACTGCGAAGCCGTCAAACGCAAAGGAGCGTCCTTAAACTCTTTACCCAACTGAAAAAGATAAAAACCGCGGATAAAAAGGCATTCTCCCTTTACTTTATTCACAAACTCATCTGAGAACTCCCCCTGTTTTTCATCCAATTTCTGCATGATGGAGTTAGTCCGGTATAGCGCATTGTAGAACTGATAAAACATACCTTGCGACAAAGAGTTGCCATTCGTATTGGTGAAATAACAAGCTTGGAACACATCGCTGATATCATTTCGAAACTCGACTTCGTCGGCTCGGGCAATACGCATCATGACTCCACGCGTGCCGTAATAGCCTCCGTTCAAAGCATTCTTCAGCGGAGTATAGCAAGAGGTCAAAGCCAATTCAAAATCTGATTCCTTTTCCCAAAAAGTGTCTTCAGTTGCCTTATTGGGATTCACCTGCTCCAATTGTGAATCGCAAGAAGTGCAAAAAGAGACGAGTGCGAGAGCACAAGCTATAAAATATAGATATATTCGTTTCATACTATTAGTTTATTAAAAAGTCACGTTCAAACCTACCATAAACGTACGGTTGGATGGGTAAATAAATTCATCGAAACCGCGAGAATAAACATTAGAAGAGTTTACGTCCGGAGTATATCCCGAATAAGAGGTGATCGTAAACAGATTTTCCGCATTGACATATACGCGTGCTTTTTGAACCAGTCCATTAAACAACGAGTTGGGGAAAGTATAACCTACCTGGATATTTCTCAGACGGAAATAAGAACCATCCTCCAAATAACGATCCGATTCCGGACGGGCATTTCGGTTAGGGTCGGTCCAAATCAGACGCGGATGGGCAGCATTCTTGTTTTCCGGTGTCCAGTAATCCAACGTACTTGCCAAATAGTTCGTACCTCGGGTTACATCATCTAATTGCAAACGCGTTGCATTATAGATCTTATTGCCGGAAACGCCTTGGAAACCGATTGAGAAATCCACACGCTTATAAGTGAAATTACCATTAATAGAATAGGTAAATTTGGGGAATGGACTTCCACAATAAACACGGTCTTCATCATTGATCGTACCGTCATTGTTCGTATCTTTGAAACGAAGGTCGCCTGGTTCTGCACTCGGTTGAATCAAAACGCCGTCTTTCTGATAGGCTTGTACCTCTTCCTCGCTGTTAAAATAGCCGTCTACCGGAATCAGCCAAAAGCCTCCGATCGGATAACCGGCAAGAGTCTTACTCGTATAGGTGCCACCATGAATCGTTCCTCCGGTAATGGCTTGCGATTCAGCTCCCATTTCAACCACCTCGTTTTTATTGTAAGTTCCTAAAAAACTAATGCCATAAGAGAAATCCTTGTTTAATGATTCATTCCATCCGAGATTGAATTCGATACCTTGATTACGAATCTTTCCCGCATTACGAATCGGGTCGTTGGATCCTCCTGTTGAAATAGGAATAGGCACATTCAACAGAATATCTTTCGTGTTTTTCACATACCAATCAGCGGTCAATGTCAAACGATTGCGCAATGCCATGAAGTCAATACCGACATTCGTCATGGCGGTTTCCTCCCATTTTATATCGGGATTGGCAAATGTCTTCGGGAAGGCTCCTTGAATCAGTCCGCTCTTACCATCCGGATAGTTAATACCGGTGGTTACAACGGAGACATACTGATAGTCATCAATTTCCTGATTTCCCAAAACGCCATAACCAGCTCTCACTTTCAATTGGTCCAGCCACGGGGCGTTGTCTTTGACAAAGCTTTCTTCTGCAGCATTCCATCCGGCTGATACAGAAGGGAAATTACCATAACGGTTGCTCGATCCAAACTTGGAAGAACCATCTCGGCGGATGGTTGCCGTCAACAAATAGCGGTTCTTATAAGAATAAAACGCGCGGGCCAAGATGGAAGTCAACACACTTCGCGTAGAATTACCGCTGACAGCCAACCCTTGTGCGGCGGCATCTATCTCCATAATGCCGGTCGGCATACCCTGACCGGAGCCTTGTATATAGCGATAACGCGAATCTTGATAGGTATAACCTGCCAAAAGGGAGACTTTATGATCGCCAAATGTTTGGTCATACGTCAACAAGTTTTCGACCAAAACATTGCGAGTTCTGGTTTGTTGTTCCGTAACTTGTGTCAATTCGTTCGTAGCCAATCCGAAATCATACTCACCCTGATAGTTGTTATATCTATAGAATTGGAAGTCCGGAGTCAAATTCAATTTATATTTCAATCCCTTTATAAACTCGACCGAGACATAGGCATTGGCATAAACTTTCACGTTTTCACTATAACGTTTCATCAGGTTATCATCCACCATTCCCAAAGGATGCGTCAGATTCACAACGTCACCATACAAGGCTCCATATCCGCCCGTGCGGGATGAGTCATAGAGTTCCCAAGTCGGAATCGCCTGCAATGTATGACCAACCATACCGCCTCGCACTTCTGAATGCAACGGGTTGCTTTGATCGTACGTCAATACCACATTCGTTCCTGCCGAAAAAATGCCTTTTTTGAAATCTTGTTTGCTCTGCAAGGTATAACGCTGATAGTTCGTACCCTTCATGACACCATCTTGATTCGTGTAACCGACACTATTATAATAGGTGGCATTCTTTCCGCCCCCCTTAATGGAGAGAGCATAATTCTGCATCAATGCCGGGCCAAACATCAAATCCTGCCAGTCATTATCCGGCTTTGAGGAGAGGTCTTGTGCCATTTCCAACGGACTTAAACCGGCAGCCTGACGTGATATAGTCGAAACTTCTGCCCAACCGGCTGCATCCAACAAATCCAAATATTTTGAGGGAGATGAGACACCGATGTTAGCGGACAAATCCACAATCGGCTTTCCCTCCGTGTTAGATCCTTCTTTGGTGGTCACAATGATTACGCCATTGGCAGCGCGCGAACCGTAAATAGCTGCCGAAGAGGCATCTTTCAAAACATCAATACTGGCAATGTCATTCGGATTGATATGATCGATTCCGCTCATGTACATGCCATCTACTATATAAAGAGGGGACGAGTTGTTCAATGTTCCGATACCACGAACCATCACACGGGTGCTACCGCCCGGCGCACCTCCTTGCGAAACGATATCAACACCCGCAATCTTTCCTTGCAAAGCTTGTCCGATGGTCGTATTGCTCTGGGTATTCAGTTTTTCTGTACTTACGTTGGCCACCGATCCGGTCAAGTCTGCTTTCTTCTGCGTGCCGTAACCGATAACCACGACTTCGTCCAGTGCTTTTGTATCTTCCTTTAAGACAATGTTGATTGTTTTTTGGTTTCCTACCGTGATTTCTTGCGTAAGGAATCCGATATAAGAGACCGTCAGCACCGATTTTGAATCGGCTTCAATAGAAAAGTTACCATCAAAATCGGTGATGGTTCCGACGGTTGTTCCTTTTACAACCACATTCACTCCGATAATCGGCTCACCCGAATTATCAACAATCTTACCTTGTACCGTTCGAGCCTGCTGTTGAATGGTAGCAATCATGTTCTGCGAGAGTGAATTTTCCGCGAACGAACTGCAAACACAACTCCCGAGAAGCAGGGTAGATAGCTGCATTGTTCTCAAGATTCTTCTACCGGACGAGGATGCCGGACTATACTCTCTCGACAATATGTTTCTTTTCATGGATTTATAAATAGTTTAAAGTAATACGAAAAATAAAAATGTAGTTAGCGGAAAGCCGGTCTACTGCTTACCGGCGTGTGCCTCACTTTCTCTTTTTTCATTTGACTGTTTTTCATGATTGTGTAATTATTAAGTTAAGTTCTTTTGATTCTGTCAACGGACTGCCTTAAGTTATAAGGCAGACAATGAGGATATGCCGAAATCCGACATATCCTCATTCACTGATTGCAAATATAAGAAATATTCTATTATCTTACTCCTGTTCGAGTATCCCACCACATCTGTTCGCCCCAAGTATTGTCTACTACACTGGCTGCGGCAGCTCTTACATTATCTTCGTTGTAAACATACTCGTTGTTCGGATAAGGCATACGGAACGGAACGTCATTATGTTCTGTACCGAATGTACAGTACTTGCCCGGATATTCTCCTGACGTTTGGATAGCTGTCGGATAGCCGGTTCTACGATACAACGACCAAGCTTCTTTGTTTTCTTTGAAGAGGGCCACCCACTCTTCCAAGTAAACCTGACCCAATGTATTGTCGAACTTACCTTTGCCATTCAAGTAAGCAGTTGCATCAGCTTCTGCTACATCGTTATCTTCCATCGAAATGCGAACAGCGGTTTCGTAAGCATCTTTCGCTGTAGTACCTACATTCCAACCACGGAGAGCAGCTTCTGCCAAGATGAAATAGTTTTCGCAAGATTTCAAGAACGGAGTGAAACCTTTCAGATCTTCACGATACTTGTATCCCATACGAGAAACCGTATTCAAGTTAGACGGAGCTGTCAAAGCACCATTCTCATAACCATGATATTCACCGTCAATAGCAGCCGGCTTCATGATAGTAGAAATACGCGGGTCATTCTGACTTGTCAAGTGAGCTACGAAGATATTACTCATACCATGGTCGTCACGTGTCTGCCAGTTGCTTGCATATGGCTCTTTGTAGTCACCATCACCTTGCCAGTAGAAGTAAGCATTCTCATCGCTTGTTGACAAGAACGGATATTTACTTGGATTCTGAGCAATCTCTTCAACCGTGCTCTTTGCCAAATCCGGTGCCACGTTGACGATACGCATGGCTGCACGAAGGCGGAGTGAGTTACAGAACTTCTGCCACAAAGAGACATTGCCATCGAACAAGAAATCGCCATTTCCTAAAGCATCACTACCCAATCCGGCAGCCATCTCATCGGCAATCGTTTTCAAGTCGTTCAAGATAGCCGGATAAATATCAGACTGTTCGTCATATTTCGGTTTGATAACACCTTCCGAAACCTTGTTAGCTTCAGAGTAAGGAATATCACCGAAATTATCGGTAGTTGACAACCACAAATATTGTTTCCAAATACGGGCAGCCCAACGGATGTTCTTCAAATCGCCAGCAGAAGCTTCCGTATTTTCCAATAAGTCATTCAACTGCTCTACCATACGGTAACAGTTCGAGAACTTATTACCAAAGGTGTTGTTTGTCGGGAGGTAGTTGTAGTTGTTCGGATACTGAATCTTTACAAGATAACCTGCCCACTGATCTGCATCGTCCATAGATCCATCCTGAGAAGCAGTAGAACGAATCACATAACCCAACATATTGCTTGGTTCTCCGTTGGTAAGAGCATCCGGGTCTGTGTTGATCTCCTCGAACTTACTTGTACAGCCGCCAAGCGCAAGTGTTAACGCCAAAGAGGCAATTGCTGAATTTCTAAATATTTTTTTCATCATGATTTCTGCATTAAAAGGGTTTAGAATGTCAAATTAAGTTTCAAACCAAAACTGCGAGACGATGGTACGGAAGCTTGTTCGAAACCGACACCACGGCTATCACTGGATACACCACCTGTTTCAGGATCCAAACGCATTGTATTCGAACTGTGTACCCACATCAACCAAAGGTTGTTACCGATCAAGGATACAGTAGCACCGCTGATATAGCGAGTCTTCGCAATTACCTGCTTTGGAATCGTGTATGAAATGTATGCTTCACGCAATTTCAAGTATGAACCGTTGAATACATAATATTCTGAAACATCATTCTTGAACCAAGAGTAAGCATCTGTTTCGATTGTATTGGTTACCCACTTGCCGCTTGCATCCTGCATTACGACTTTTTCATTCTCCAATACGTCCACACCGGCTACGATATTACGCTCACGAACACTATTCTTTGCAGTTTCATATGCAGTACCTGCTGAATAAGCGTGCGACATTGTCTGCGACCAGATATCACCACCGATACGCAAATCCAACAAGAAGCCGAAGCCCAAGTTCTGGATATTGAAATCATTTCGCCAGTTCAACAAGGCTTTCGGTGTTACATTACCAATAATCTGAGCACTTTGTGTCTTAGCCAAACCGTTTGAGTTGACCTTGATAGCACCGATCTGATCGGATGTTGCCAAACCGTTTGTCACATCTTCTTCCGTTACACGGTCGAAACCGGTACCAACCAAGTTACCCCATTCCTTACCGACGTTTGCTTGAGTGGAAATACCCCAAGTCCAACCAATCTGATACTGTGTCAAGCCTTCATAAAGATCAACGACCTTACTCTTGTCTTTAGAGAAGTTCAATGTTGAGCTCCAGTTCAAACCTTTCTTGCTCTGGAGGATATCACCTCTTACCTGCAATTCAACACCCTTGTTCTGGATCTCACCGGCATTGATCAACATCGCACTGTAACCGCTTGAATACGGAATGGTTACGTTCAAGATCTGATCCGTTGTTTTCTTGTGATAGTAAGCGAGGTCGAAGTGCAAACGATCATGCAAGAAACCTAATTCAGTACCAATTTCCCATGTTTGAATGCTTTCAGGCTTCAAATCCGGGTTGGGATAGACGGTACTCTTATAGATTTGTGCTACACCATTGAAAGAGTTGGTCAAAGCATAGTAGTATGAACGATTACGATACGGCGTTGTAGCACTACCGACTTCTGCCAAACCTGCACGCAGTTTCCAGAATGAAAGGAAGCTGCCGTCACCTTTCAAACCCGGCATAGACTCTGTAATAATCCAGCTTGCACTGACAGACGGATAGAAGAATGAATCGTGGATTGTTGAATCCCAGTCATTACGTGCACTCAAATCAACGTACAACTGGTTCTTCCATCCAATTGAAGCATTGGCATAGACTGAATTTGAACGGCGGTGTGAGTGGTCCATATAGTTGTAAGCAGCACCATCTTTGTTGGAGATAGTGTAGATACCCGGAACGGTCAAAGCCGTAGCACCCATACGGAAGTCTTCCCAGCTTACATCACGATAGTTGGCACCTGCCAAAGCCGTGATATTGAAATCAGCGAATGTTTTGTTGAAGCTGGCGATGAAGTCCAAGTTCAACTCCGTGTTTTTCGCATTGATCTGCGTGAAACCTCCATTTGGCCAATCCGAATAGTCCGTATAGTGTTTCTCGAATGAAGTTGAGTTATAGTAATCCAAACCGGCACGTCCTTCAAACTTCAAGAATTCAAACGGCTGATAGTACAAAGAGGTCTTACCGAAGATACGGTCACGCTGATAGCTGTTCGTGTTTTGGTAAACGTTGAAATACGGGTTCAAGTGGTAGTTCGTATTCCAGTTATACATGGTATAGTTACCGTTTGCATCTTTCTGATCCCAGTTTTCTTTCAACGTCTTCATGTTGATCTGGCGTCCGGACCAAGCCATCAATGAGTTGATCGGGTTATTTCCACCATAACCTTGGGCTACCAAGTTGTCACTCTTCGTACGAGTATAGCTTGTACTCAAGTCGTAAGAGATGTATTTATTGAATTTGAAGAATGAGTTCAACTGAGCCGAATATCTCTTCTGATCCGTATTAGGAACGGTACCTTTCTGATCACGATAAGAGATAGAAGCACGTGTATTGGAGTTTTCTGTTGCAGATGTCAATGAGATAGTATGGTTCATTGAGTAACCTGTCTGGAAGAAGTCTTTCACGTTGTTTGGACGAGACACCCAAGATGCTTTCTCACCGTTGCTATCATACTGAACCAAGTTCAAGCCGGCATCCAAGCGAGGACCCCAAGACTCATCGTAGAAGTCGTTAACACCATTCGAACCGTCTACCCAGTTGAAGCCATATTGCTCAGCATAATCCTGATAGCTCAATTCCGGGTGGTAAGCTTGCCAGTGCCATTCGTCACCGCTATTACCTTGACCGTAAGAGTTCTGCAGTTTAGGGATGGTCGAGATACGGTCGATAGTGAAGTTACCATCATAAGAAACCTTCACGCCGTTACCCTTCTTACCAGACTTGGTAGTGATCAAGATAACGCCATTACCGGCACGCATACCATAGAGGGCAGCAGAACCACCTTTCAAGACGGTCATTGACTCGATGTCTTCCGGGTTGATATCATTCAAACCGGAACCATAGTCGACACCGTTATATGTATTATCACCTGAACGTTGTGTATCGTTCGAAATAGGAACACCATCCACAACGATCAACGGCTGCTGATCATCCGACAAAGAGGAGTTACCACGTACAGAAATACGAGAAGAAGCACCGACTGTACCACCGAATTGGTTGATCTGTACACCGGCTACCTTTCCGGATAAGGCTCCTGTCACACTCATCTGACCGGCCTTTGTCAATTCTTCTGCACCAACCTCTTGAATTGCATAACCTAATGATTTTTTCTCGCGGGAGATACCCATTGCTGTTACAACCACCTCGTCCAAGTTTTGGGAATCAGAGTCCAACGTAACATTCATTACAGCAGAAATAGGCACTTCCTTGCCTTTCAAACCCACGTATGATATCATCACTGATTTTGCATCTGTGGGAACATCCAATGAAAATTTACCGTCGAAATCAGAAATGGTTCCAATCGTTGTACCTTTCACGACAATGGCTGCACCGATTACGGGTTGACCATCTTCAGCGGAGATAACCTGACCTGTTACTTTTTTAGTCTGAGCTGTAGCCATTCCAATACTGGAAGCTGCCAAGCAGACCATCAATAAGCCAATCTTTTCCATAGACTACTTTTTTAATTAATGTTCACTTCAATTTTACCATTTGCTGTCCAAACACAAAAGACTAAGAGAAATCTTTTGCTGATTAATAATATCGAACGCAGCACATAAAACGAATTTTAAAGGTATTTTATCTAATGCGTAAATTTTTATTTCAATATTATAAACTTTGTACTTTGCAAATATAAGGATAATTTTCAACTTTCATAAGGTTTTCGCAACTTTTTTCATAGAAAAGTTATAATTTATTTTTTAAAACGTCATTTTGTTACAATCCGTAGTAAAAAAGCATCATTTTCAACCCTCTTCGCTTTACAAATAAAATAAGAATTATTCACATTTGAACAGCTGTCTATTCCAAAAAAATGCAAATTCTAAAAAATCGGTTCCGTAGGAAGGGGCTATTTGTGAAAAATCAATGAAGAATCACCTCTTTTTCGGAGATCATTTTTGTAAACACGCTGTAATTCTTTGATATACATCAATGGATTTCCAACAAAAGCTTCCGACAGTTTTTCCTTCATACCTATACTGTTTTCATAGCATCCGGATACTATTTCAAAGAATATTCGTTCTTTTGTCTATACATTATATTATATATAACACCAAACGATACCTTTTCGAGCGTTTTTCTATACATTATATTATATAGAGACGATCACTTTTCGAATTTCGACAGATAGTAATATGTTTCGCGCGAGGGGAGACTTTCAATATGATAGCGAGTTGAAGCCGTTACGACAAAAGTGTAAGCCAATTCCTTGTCGGACGGTACAGAAAGATAAAGCTCGGTTGTGTGGCATTGGGTCGACAAAATATGCTGCGGAAGGTTGAGATCCAACGTATCGCTGCCCAAGGCATAATAAAGGGTATAGGTCAAATCTTGCGTCTCACCGGTAGGCTTCTCCCAAGTCAGTTTCAATTCGTCATCGATACGTTCGACATGTACTTCATCCGGTGCTTGCGGAACAGCATCATTCAGCCATGTCAATGGCGGCAATTGGGCGGGATATTGATAATAGTCTTTCTTCAATTCATCATAGATGCCCTTCTCGTTTGCCAATACATTGCCGGCACGGAAGTAAGCACACCCGGCACCACCAAAGTATGTCGTGTAATCGATCTGATCCGTCACATCGTTGAGCGACCAATCCGCCTCGGTTTTCAGCAAGCGGTAAGCCCCCAAACCCGGCACAATCAAGCGGCCATTGCTTTGTTCCACCCAGTTGTCGACAAACGGGAAGAAGTTCTTATGGAGATAATACATCATCGGAACGATCATATCTTGCTTCCCCTCGCGCAACCATTGCGCAGGGTCTTGATAGACGCTCTCGTAAGCCGTCCAACCGGCATTGGGTACTTTCGGAACAGGACTGTATTTTCCCAAGGGCGAACTGCTGACTTGCACCCATGGTTTCTTGGCTTTGACTGTATCGTAGATGCGAGCCACGATCTTGTTGATATTGGAGCGTCGCCAATCATCCAACTTCATTTTCTTGCCATATTGCCGATAAGTAACCTTATCAGGGAAACTCTTGGCCGCCTCCGGATAGCGGATATAATCGAAATGGATGCCGTCAATATCGTAGTTTTCCACAATTTCGCGCACCAACGACAGAATATAGTCGGCTGTTTCCGGTACACCCGGATCAAGATACCACTCGCCTTGATGCTTTTTGCAAAGCTTCGGCATGCGCTTCACCACCGAGCGTTTACCCATCTCGCGCACATGTTCTTCTGTACCCAACGGAAAGGTTACAAACCAAGCGTGGCATTCCATCCCCCGCTTATGGCACTCTTCGATGGCAAATGCCAATGGATCATAGCCGGGCGAGCCCCCTTCCTTGCCGGTAAAGATGCGGGAATAAGGCTCTATTGCCGAAGGATAAGCCACATCTCCCCGCAATCGGGTCTGAAAGAAAACCGTATTGAAGTTGGCTTCCTGCAGTTTGTCTAGCATCTCGCACAACAATCGCTGCTGAATCTTTCGCGTCGTCTCTGAAGTTGCCGTACGGCGTGGCCAATCCAACCCATGGACAGTTGCCAACCAAACGGCTCGCACCTCCGTTTTCAAGGGCTTGGCAGCCTGAGCACTGTTCATCAACCAGCAAAAGCAACAAACAAAAAGGACGATTTTCTTCATCTGATTTTACATTTCCGCTACAAAAGTACAAATAAAAATCAGAGAAAGAAAACCGCCCTCGTCCTATCTTCGAAGCAAGAATCCTTACGTTGCTTCCCGGTGAGCCTTGCATGCGGAGCGTTTCTTGCGGGAGCAGAAGCGTTCGCACTGCCGACAAATGTCGTAACCCAAGAGAGCCCCCAAGATAAAATCTTCTTCAGGAGAGAGTTCGTTGAGGGGATGCGTCACCATCAACCGAATCGCTTCAATACATTCGGGCTTGCCAAAATAGACATTGACGGCGTGTTCGCCGGCATCTTGCTCCAAATAACTGATATGCTGGTTCTCCAATCGGTCGATCGCCATGGGGGCATAACATTTGTTCAATGTGCACAATACCAAATGGCGCACCCCTTTCTTATATTCATAGATATGATTATAAAAGACACGGATCTCGCCCGGCAGGCCCGTTCCTAACATCACCATACGACTCTACCCTATTGTTTTATGCAACGCCTTCGCCGGCCAATTGTGCAACCCAAGCATCGATGCGAGCGTCAGTCTGGTCGCTTTCATTCATTTCATCCAAAGCCAAACCTACAAACTTGCCGTCGACAACAGCCGTCGAGTCGTCGAATGAATAACCGTCCGTGCTGACTTGACCGATAAACTGTGCACCTGTTCCCTGCAAATCAGCATAGATTGTACCGATTGCATCGCAATAAGTATCGCCAAAGGAAGAAGAGTCGCCCAAGCCAAAGAATGAAACCAACTTGCCGGACAAGTCTTGCTCTTTCAACTGTGGCAAGAAATCATACCAATCATCCTGCAAATCGCCTGCACCCCAAGTAGAGCTGCCGAGCAGCAATACGTCATAGTTCTGAACTGCAGCAACATCTGCCGATCCTACATTGTATATATCTGAATCAGCTACACCTAATTTTGCGGCAATGCGGCCGGCGATATCTTCGGTCGTTCCGGAAGAAGATCCAAAAAAGATTCCAATTTTTTTCATCTCGTTTTCGTGTTTAAAATTATAACTATGCAAAGATCAATGATTCTGCGGCTTGCGGCAATACCTATAAAAATGTATTTTCAGCAAGGTCAATACCTTATTTTGTGTATTTAATGGCACTTTTCCGCCGAGAAATATTAAATCTGTTTTTTAAAAAAGAAGATGTTTCAAAAAGAAGCATTCCAATCTTGAAAAATGAATTCGGCAGTTCTGAAAAAGTTTCTCAAGAGCGAACTGCAGTTTCATGCCGAACAAACTCCGGTTTTCTCCCGAATAAACTGCAGTTTTATGCGGAGAAATTTTTTCAGAACTGAAGAGTTTTTTCTCATCGACCGGCGATGAACAGAAATTAAGTTGGCGACAGAAAAGATCTATATCAGGGTTAAATATTTTATAAAGTGGCAGTTCGTGAAAATAAATCCGTAGCTTTGCACCATTAAGATGATTACGATGACGAAGAAAAAGGTGATGATCGGATTGTGCTGTCTGGGGCTTATGCAAAGTCTCTCCGCACAAACGTATGAAGAATGGATACAAAAGAGTTGCGACTGCATCGACAAAAGCGATTGGGTATCGGCTGAAGAGGCATTGAAAAATGCCATGCGAGAGGAGCCGGCTAACCCGACAAATTTCGCTTTGCTCTGTAATTTGGGAACGGTGCAGCGGCGGCAAGGCAAAAAAGAGGAGGCTTTGGTGGCATATACTGCCGCCCTGAGCAGCCACCCCCGCAGCCTGACAGTGTTGGAAAACCGAGCATCGCTTTATACGGAGATGGGAGAAATCGACAAAGCCCTCACCGATTATAACACAATGCTGGTGATTGAGCCCGAAGATCAAGAAGCCCTCTACAGTCGTGGCTTGCTGTTTCTTACGAAAAAGCAGTTTGCATCCGCCGAAGCCGACTTCGACAAGATCCTCTCCTTGAACGAAAAATCTGTCCGCGCCCGTTTGGGTTATGCCATTTTGGAAAAGACTCGCGGCAATTACAACGAGAGCGAACGCATCTACAACTACTTGATCAGCGAGATGCCCCGCGATTGGATCCTCTACGAAGGCCGTGCCGATCTCTATTTTCTGATGGGCAAAAACTCGCGTGCCATGGCCGATTTAAACAAACTCTTCACGGAAACAACCCCTTCTGCTGCACTGTATGTATTGCGAGCCAAGGTGAAAATTGCACAATTCGAGAAGGTGGCAGCCTATAAAGACTTGGAAATGGCCCGACAGATGGGGTATGATCAAGAGATTATCGACGAATTGAAGAAAATGTGTAAGTAAACTATTTTAGGAAGTTCGGCAGACTTTTCCACCCTGCAGCCGATACGTCTGCCCGCTTTCCGGACAAGTAGCCTTGCCCGTGCCGTCAAATTGCAGTTTGCATCCGTATTCGCTGACCCATCCTATCTGTTTGGAGGGATTACCCACGACCAACGCATAAGGGGAAATGTCTTTCGTTACGACAGATCCTGCACCGATCATGGCATATTCTCCGATCGTATGGCCGCAAACTATCGTGGCATTGGCCCCGATGCTGGCTCCTCGTTTGATGATTGTCGGACGGAATTCCTCTTTTCGTGAGATGGCACTGCGCGGATTGATCACATTCGTAAAAACACAACTCGGCCCCAAGAAGACATCATCCTCGCAAGTAACGCCCGTATAGACAGAGACGTTGTTTTGAATCTTAACCCCGTTGCCGATGGTTACCCCCGAAGAGATCACCACGTTCTGCCCAATATTGCAATTTTTTCCAATGCAAGCTTGCGACATGATATGGGTAAAATGCCAAATATGAGTGCCTTCGCCGATTACGGCACCGGCATCAATTACCGCCGTCGGATGCGCTTCGTATTTCATAGTTATTTATATATTAGAAAGATAGTCGGTTTCTTGGCCATGTCAGGAAGCTTACCTGCCCACTCTTTGACCGGTCGTGTTTGGATAAACTCATCGTCGCATGTGATGTTCGATGCAATACAAAGCTTGGTGCTTGGACGACAGGTGCGGATCAGCTCTTCCGCCAATTTCACATTCCGATAGGGCGTTTCGATAAAAAGCTGCGTTTGGTTTTCCGCATAGATACGCCCCTCTAACTTCTTGATCGTATTGGTTCGCTCGTTGGCATCAATAGGAAGATAACCATGAAAGGCGAAGCTTTGGCCATTAAAACCGGATGCCATAACCGAAAGAATGATAGAAGAAGGCCCGACAAGCGGCACCACATGATATTTCTTCCGTTGGGCAATCGCTACCACATCGGCTCCAGGATCAGCCACGGCCGGACAACCGGCTTCAGAGATGACACCCATCGATTCGCCTTTCTCCATCGGAGACAAATAACCCGCTACCATCTCGGGGGAAGTATGCTTGTTCAATTCATAGAATGTCAGTTCATCAATGTTGATAGACGGTTCCACTTTCTTCAAAAAACGGCGAGCCGTCCGAACATTCTCCACGATGAAATAGTTGATACCCAATATGATTTCACGGTTATAGGCAGGAAGCACCCGGGCGTGCTCCGTCTCTCCTAAGGTAACCGGTATGAGAAATAGCGATGCTTGCATGATTATAATTTTCTGCAAATGTACTACTTTTGCACCAAACATTTCAAACAAATGGCACTTCCTGTTGATTTTATTACCCGTACCCGCGCATTGTTGGGCGATGAATATGAGAAATTTGAGCGCGCATTGCAAGCCGATGTGCCTGTCAGTATCCGAACGAACCCCTCCAAGGGCTTGTCGATGATCAATGGAGGACAACCGATTCCGTGGAGTTCCGCCCATGGATATTACCTGCCCGAGCGCTTGTCGTTCACGTTCGACCCCTTGTTTCATGCCGGAGCTTACTACGTACAAGAGGCTTCGTCGATGTTTTTGGGGCATGTCGTTAGGAGTCTTGTCTCATCGCCTGCCGTATGCCTCGATCTTTGCGCGGCACCCGGTGGAAAATCGACCGATTTACACAGCGCATTGCCCGAAGGAAGTGTCGTAGTCAGCAACGAAGTGATCCGATCTCGCAGCTATATATTAGCCGAAAATATGCAGAAATGGGGCTACCCTAATCAGATCGTCACCAATGATGATCCCGAACAGATAGGCGAACTGACCGACTTGTTTGATATGATTGTGACCGACGTCCCTTGCTCCGGCGAAGGCATGTTCCGAAAAGATAGTGACAGTACTGGCGAATGGAGTGTGGCAAATGTACAACTTTGCGCGGCCCGCCAAAAGCGTATTCTACATAATATATGGAATGCACTAAAGCCCGGCGGCTTGTTGATCTACAGTACATGTACCTATAATTTGGAAGAGAATGAGGAAAATATCCGCTATTTTGTTGAAGAACTCGGTGCCCGCCCCGTGGAGGTTCCGATCGAACCGTCGTGGAATATCCATCGTGAACTGAAATATTCGAACCCCGTTTACCACTTCTTTCCACACTTGACCCGTGGCGAGGGCTTCTTCTTGGCAGTATTGCAGAAAGAAGAGGGCGAAGTTGCCACCCTAAAAGTAAAAAACAAACAGAAAAGCAAAGGACAGAAGAGCAAGAATATTCCATACTGTCCGAAAGAGGTGGAGAATTACCTTCAACCCGGAGCATGGAGTGCAGTATGGCGCGAGCAAACACTCCATCAATTGACACCTGAGACGCAAGCCGTCTACGCGTTGATCGCCGACAAACTCCATGTATTGACAGCCGGTGTGGAGGTAGGAACCGGTAAAGGAAAAGACTTTATCCCATCGCAAGCCCTGGCCTTAAGCACCGCCCTGAACAAAGACGCCTTTGTTCAGGTGGAAGTGGATTGGAAACAAGCGGTAGCGTACTTGAGGAAAGAGGCAATAACCCTGCCAGACGGTACCCCGAAAGGGTATGTTTTGCTGATATATAAACGTCATTCATTGGGTTTTGTCAAGAATCTCGGCCCTCGTGCCAACAACCTCTACCCACAAGAGTGGCGCATCCGAAGCAGTTATGACCCCGAAGAGGTGAAAATCTTGTAGGATGGAAGCTTACTTTTTTGTAATTTTGCACGTTGAATCAAGTGAAATATGATAGACAACTCTATATTTGAAAATAAGAAAGCAGCTTACTACACGTTGGGTTGCAAATTGAATTTTGCCGAGACCTCGGCCATTGGCAAGCTCTTGTCCGAGCAAGGTATCCGCAAGGTACGCGAGGGCGAGGTGGCAGACATCTGCGTGGTCAACACCTGTTCCGTAACTGAATTGGCCGACAAGAAATGTCGTCAGACCATCCGCCGTATCGGAAAGGAACACCCCGGTGCCTTCGTTGTGGTGACAGGTTGCTATGCTCAGCTGAAATCTGACGAGGTGGCTCACATTGAAGGCGTGGACTTGGTGTTGGGAGCCGAGCAGAAACTGGATATTCTTTCTTATTTGAACGACTTGAAAAAGACCAATGAAGCAGGTGCTGTTGTTAGTTCTGCTTCACGCGATATACGAACATTTACCCCTTCCTGTTCGGCCGACGACCGTACTCGTCATTTCTTGAAGGTGCAAGATGGGTGTGATTATTTCTGCAGCTATTGCACCATTCCTTTTGCTCGTGGACGGAGTCGCAACGGAACCATTGCATCAATGGTTGAACAGGCGCAGGAAGTGGCCCGTCAAGGAGGAAAGGAAATCGTATTGACCGGCGTAAATATCGGCGATTTCGGTAAGACTACCGGCGAACACTTCATCGATTTGATCCGGGCTTTAGACGAGGTCGAAGGCATTGAGCGCTATCGCATCTCGTCGATCGAGCCTAATCTGATCACGGATGAAGCAATTGATTTTGTGGCAACGAGCAAACGTTTTGCACCTCATTTCCATATTCCGTTGCAAAGTGGTAGCGATGCTGTATTGAAATTGATGCGTCGCCGTTACGACACCTCCCTATTCCGTCATAAAATCGAGAAGATCAAAGCCATCATGCCTGACGCATTTATTGGTGTAGATGTCATAGTCGGTACCCGAGGAGAGACGGACGATTACTTTGAAGAAGCCCGTGCTTTTATAGAAAGCCTTGACGTTACTCAACTACATGTGTTCAGTTACTCCGAACGCCCCGGCACCCAAGCGTTGAAAATCGACTATGTTGTGGACCCGAAGGTAAAGCATGCTCGCAGTCAGGTCTTGTTGGATATGTCAGACCGCAAGCTCCATGCTTTCTACGATGCCCATCGTGGACGTACAGCCAAGGTGTTGTTTGAGCATACTCAAAAAGAGGGACTGATGCATGGCTTCACAGAAAATTACATCAAAGTCGAAGCCCCCTTCGATGCGGCATTGGTCAATGAGACCCGTTCCATTCGTTTGGGAGAGTGGAACGACGATCATACAGCATTAACCGTGGAAGCATTTGTTGAATGATATGGGGAGCAAGCTATTCTATACTGTCCTTTGGATATGGGTCAAGTCGCATGCCATACTGCCGATGCGCCTCTTGTATATCTTGTCGGATATCCTCTATACGTTTATTTATTACGTAATAGGATATCGGAAGAAGGTAGTGCGCACGAACATGGCTGCAGCCTTCCCGGAGAAAAGTACGGCAGAACGGTTAGCCCTTGAGAAAGCATTCTATCATCATTTCTCCGATTATGTTGTCGAGACGATCAAACTGGCTCATATCTCCTTGGAGGAGGTACAGCGGCGTGCTTATATAGAAAATCCCGAAGTGGTGGATGAAATGATGGCAAAAGGTCACCCTTGCTGCCTGCTACTAATGGGCCATTATGGTAATTGGGAGTGGTATTCGGCCTCAACCACGCGCTTCAAGGAGGCTAAAATATACCAACTCTACCGCCCATTGAAGAGTAAAGCAGTTGACGACCTGTTCATTTATCTGCGAACCAAGTTCGGCGCTTTCGTAACACCTAAGAATGATGCCGGCCGGGAGGTGATCCGTTTGCAGCGCAACAATGTCCGCTCTGTGGTTATCTTCTTGGCAGATCAGACACCAAGCCGCAATAATTTGCACTATTGGACCTCGTTCCTTCATCAAGACACAGCTATCCTAACCGGTGTAGAGCGGTTGGCCCGCAAATTGAATCTACCGGTTATCTTCTTGGATGTCAAGATGGTAAGCAGAGGATATTATAGTTTGGAAATGCAATTGCTTTCCGAAAACTCAAAAGAGACCCCCGAGAATTGGCTGACCGAAGAGTATGCCCGACGGATGGAGCACAGCATCTTGCGTGATCCCCGCGGATGGCTTTGGACGCACAAACGGTGGAAATACAAACGAAGTGACAGTACGGAAGACGATGGAGACAAGAGATAAGAAAGTAGCAGTAGTCATTCTCAACTGGAACGGTGCCGCTTGGTTGGAGAAATTCCTGCCTTCGGTGGTAAAGCACTCCCCTATGGAAGTGGCAGATGTCATCGTAGCCGACAATGGATCGACCGATGCTTCACTGACACTACTGCAGTACCATTTTCCAACGGTGCAGGTCATCCGTTTCGATAAAAACTATGGTTTTGCCGAAGGGTACAATCTTTCCATTGCCCAACTCTCGCATCCTTATACCGTCTTGCTCAATAGCGATGTGGAAGTAACCGACGGATGGCTGGATGCTCCATTGGATTTATTGGAAAAAGATCCTACCGTGGCCGCTGTCCAACCGAAAATCATCGCCGAACGTGAGCGGGATCGTTTTGAATATGCCGGTGCTTCAGGTGGATTCATGGACAAATACGGCTATCCGTTTTGCCGCGGACGGCTCTTTGCTACCATCGAAAAAGACAAAGGACAGTACGATTCTCCTATCGATGTGTTGTGGGCTACCGGTGCTTGTCTTTTCATTCGTACGGATGTTTACAAGGCTGTCGGAGGATTGGATGCCACTTTCTTTGCCCATCAAGAAGAAATCGACATGTGTTGGCGAATGCGCAACCGCGGTTGGCGCTTGGTTTGTACTCCACAATCCGTTGTCTATCACGTTGGAGGCGGTACACTCAATGCCGAAAGTCCACGAAAGACATTTCTGAATTTCCGCAACAATCTGTTGATGCTCTACAAGAATTTGCCGGAAAATGAACTGGCATCGGTAATGCGTCTGCGCACCTTGTTGGATTATGTTGCTGCGCTCAAATTTCTAATTGACGGACATTGGAAAAACGCCAAAGCCGTCTATGAAGCACGACGTGAGTTCCACAAGCTGTTACCCTCCTATAAGGCTGTACGAAAGGCCAACTTGCAGGCTACAGTTGCAGCAAAGATACCTGAACTGAAGTCTTATAGTTTATTGTGGCAGTATTACATCCGCAGGCACAAACATTATGATGAACTTCCGCAATAAAAGCAGCAAGAGTGCGTTTTTCAAGTAATTACGAAAACGAATAAACAATGTATATACCTCATATCACCCCAAAGCGATCGGCTTTTTTAGCCATTTGTTGTATGCTTTTTGCGCTTCTTTCGCTCTTCTCGTGCAAATCTGTCAAATTGAGCGATGCCGAAGCCAAGCAGCAAATTGGTGAATATTATGAAGCCGCTGCCATCTACCGCAAAGTCTACACCAAGACTTCTCCTACAAAACGCGACTTGCGTGGCTACATTGCCTTTCGCATGGCCGAGTGTAACCGCCTGATCAACAGTACAGACAAAGCCATCAGCGGCTACATGAATGCCTTACGCTATGACTATCCTGACACGATCGTCAACCTTCGCCTTGGACAAATGCTCCAAAAGAAGGGGCGCTATGCGGATGCCATCAAGCAATACGATGCTTATTTGGCTTACAATCCAGGCAGTCAGTTGGCTTTTAACGGCATTAAAGGCTGCGGGCTGGCACCCGAATGGAAGAAGAATCCCACTCGTTATGAGGTGAAACGAATGGAAAAATTCAACTCCCGCCGTGGCGAGTTCAGCCCGATGCTCAGCGGAGAAAAGTATGATCAGCTATACTTCGCTTCATCTCGTACGAAAGACAAAGATGCCAAGCTCAATGCCATTACGGGGCAATACAACAATAATTTCTTTTGTGTCAAACAAGACGAACGCGGAAACTGGCTGGCTCCTGAAGAGTTGGAAGATGAAGTAAACACAGAGTTTGACGAAGGCACCCCATCGTTTACGGCTGATGGCAATACGATGTATTACACCTACTGCTCACAAGATGAGAGCAGTAACCGCACGGCCGAGATTTACCGCTCGTCGCGCAGCAGTGCGAAATGGGGAAAAGGCAGCCGAGTCGAGATCGTAAAAGACTCCGTAACTGCCCTTGGTCACCCGGCCATCTCGCCGGATGGCCGGTGGCTCTATTTCGTGTCCGACGCAGTGGGTGGCTTTGGTGGAAAAGATATCTTCCGAGCTCAAGTGACGAGTCAGGGAATAGGGCCGATGGAGAACCTCGGCGATGAGATCAATACAAGTGGGGATGAGATGTTTCCTTTCGTTCGAGATTCCGTAACGCTCTACTTTGCTTCGAACGGCCACCCGGGTATGGGCGGACTTGATCTCTTCAAGGCGGTCAAAGACAGCACAGGACATTGGAACGTGGAGAACATGGGCTACCCGATCAACTCCACCGGCGACGACTTTGGTATCACCTTCGAAGGGCGAAAAGAGAAAGGTTTTTTCAGTTCCAACCGCAACGATGCCCGCGGATGTGATCATATATTTTCATTCGAAAAGCCTACAATTACCGTACAGATCGAAGGTTTTGTCAACGATGTAGAAGAATATCCGGTCGAGAATGCGACGGTGCGGATCGTTGGACGCGATGGTTTGAATGCAAAGGTGCTCACCAAAAAAGACGGATCGTATCATGTCGAGTTGGAACGTGACATCAAATATGTGATGATGGCCAGTGCGCAAGGATATCTCAACCAGAATTTCGAACTTCACACCAGCGCGGAAGAGAAAAATGAGACCTATATTGTTGACTTTTTCCTGTCGCCTATCAGCAAGCCCGTCGTAATCGAGAATATCTTTTACGACTTCGACAAGGCTACATTGCGGCCCGAATCGAAAGAGGCTCTCGACGAGATGATCAAAATGCTCAACGACAATCCGAACGTAACGATCGAGCTTGGTGCTCATACCGACCGCAAAGGCTCCGACAAATATAACGAACGCCTGGCACAACGCCGTGCACAGTCGGTCGTCGACTACCTGATCGCTGCCGGCATCGATACGGCTCGTCTCGAGGCAAAAGGTTATGGCGAGAGCGTTCCGAAGACAGTCACGAAGAAGATGGCGCAACAGTATGAGTTCCTTCATGAAGGCGATGTACTCACCGAAGAGTTTATTTTGAATCTTACGCCGGAGCAACAAGAAGTGGCCGACCAAATCAACCGACGCACAGAGTTCAAGGTATTGCGGACAAACTATAACCTCTTTTGACAAAAGGTGGAGAATATTCGGGAAGCAACTCTACACCCTTTCTTTTAATTGTCGACAGTTTCGAAACAGTTTCTCGGCAATGAACCGGAGTTTTATGCGGAGAAAACTGCAGTTCATTCGGGAGAAAACTCGAGTTTCATGCCGAACAAACAGCAGTTCTCTCTTGAGAAATTTTTCCGAAACTGCCGAACTTGTAAAAAAACATTCTGCAACCTTTTCCATACATGTGTATATTCCTTTTTCCCAAAGTGTCCTCCCCTATTTTGTTTGTTGTATAACTTCCGAATGACAGAATTGGCTCCTTTTAGCATAAACAGGGTGGCTCCTTCTTAGGATTTTGCGTATAAAGCATGCAAACATGTACGAATTTCGTTAGATTCTTGACCAATGAGTTACGTTTTGTAATTTTATTCGAAAAAAAAAGAGAAAATAATTTTTGATTTTCGAGAAAAGGAACGTATCTTTGCAGCGTTAAAACAAAAATAGAAAAAGATCATGTTGCAGAATCTACTGACCAACCGATTGCGTACCTTGGGTATTATTATTCTATTCCGATATCCGGTGTGGAAGTAAGATGGTGTGTAGTTCTGTACGAATCAATGATATAAACCTTTCTTGCTTCCGGGTAAGAAAGGTTTTTTTTTAGCAATGAACGAATAACAAATAAAACAATATATGTCAGACAGATTATTTATTTTTGACACAACATTACGCGACGGCGAGCAGGTGCCGGGCTGCCAGTTAAATACAGTGGAGAAGATTCAAGTGGCAAGAGCACTTGAAACGCTGGGTGTTGACGTGATCGAAGCCGGTTTCCCTATCTCAAGTCCGGGCGATTTCAAGAGTGTAGTTGAAATTTCGAAGGCCGTTACATGGCCGACCATCTGCGCCTTGACCCGCGCTGTCGAGAAAGATATCGATGTTGCTGTAGATGCTTTGAAATATGCAAAACGTGGACGTATCCATACAGGTATCGGTACTTCCGATCCTCATATCCGTTACAAATTCAACTCAACGCGCGAAGAGATTATCGAACGCGCCATCGCTGCTACCAAATATGCGAAGAAATTTGTAGAAGATGTCGAATTCTATTGCGAAGATGCCGGACGTACAGAAAACGAATATTTGGCACGCGTGGTGGAAGCCGTTATCAAAGCAGGCGCAACTGTCGTAAATATTCCGGATACAACAGGTTATTGCTTGCCGAACGAATATGGAGATAAGATCAAATACTTGATGGAACATGTCGATGGTTTGGACAAGGCAATCCTCTCAACGCATTGTCACAACGACTTGGGCATGGCAACAGCCAACACGGTGCAGGGTGTCTTGAATGGTGCCCGCCAAGTGGAGGTAACCATCAACGGCATCGGTGAACGTGCCGGCAATACTTCCCTTGAAGAGATCGCCATGATCTTCAAGAGCCATAAAGAGTGTAACATTGTAACCAATATCAACACGACGAAGATTTCAGGCATAAGCCGTATGGTATCAAGCTTAATGAATATGCCGGTTCAGCCGAACAAAGCTATCGTCGGCCGCAATGCTTTCGCACACTCATCGGGTATCCATCAAGATGGCGTCCTGAAGAATGTACAGACATACGAAATCATCGATCCGAAAGATGTCGGAATCGACGACAATGCTATCGTATTGACAGCTCGCAGTGGTCGTGCTGCTTTGAAACATCGTTTGCAGGTATTGGGCATCGATTTGGAACAGGCCAAATTGGATCTCGTCTACGAAGATTTCTTGAAGCTGGCTGATAAGAAAAAAGAGATCACGGACGATGACGTGATGCTCCTTGCCGGTGCTGACCGTTCCCAAAACCATCATATCAAATTGGAATACTTGCAGGTTACCAGCGGTGTTGGGGTTCGCCCGGTAGCCAGTCTTGGATTGAGCATTGCCGGCGAAAAGTTTGAGACAGCCGCCTCAGGCAATGGCCCGGTTGACGCTGCCATCAAAGCATTGAAGCGAATCATCCACCGCCAGATGGTACTGAAAGAATTTACCATTCAAGCCATCAGCAAGGGCAGTGACGATGTAGGAAAAGTTCACATGCAGGTAGAATATGACGGCCATCTCTATTATGGATTCGGTGCAAATACGGATATTATTGCCGCATCCGTCGAAGCTTACATTGATGCAATCAACAAATTCATAAAATGATTTAGCGATATGAATACACTTTTTGACAAAATATGGGACGCCCATGTCGTACAACAAGTAACAGACGGTCCCATTCAGTTATACATTGATCGGCTTTATTGCCACGAAGTAACAAGTCCTCAGGCTTTTCAAGGCATGAGAAACCGCGGATTGAAATGCTTCCGCCCGGATCATATCTACTGTATGCCGGACCACAATACGCCGACCCACGACCAAGACAAACCCATCCAGGATCCGATATCCAAGACACAGGTGGACACCTTGGCCAAGAATGCTGAAGAATTTGGACTGACACACTTCGGTATGTTGAATCCGAAGAATGGTATCATCCATGTCGTTGGTCCGGAAAGAGGACTCTCTCTTCCCGGTATGACGATCGTCTGTGGTGATTCCCACACCTCTACCCACGGAGCAATGGGTGCCGTTGCTTTCGGTATCGGTACGAGCGAAGTGGAGATGGTTATGGCTTCGCAATGCATCTTGCAGACGCGTCCGAAAACCATGCGCATCACGATCGACGGCAAATTGAATGCAGGGGTAACTGCCAAAGATATTGCACTCTACATGATGTCGAAGATGACGACCAGCGGCGCAACAGGCTACTTTGTCGAATATGCCGGAGAAGCTATCCGCAATTTGACAATGGAAGGCCGCTTGACACTCTGCAATTTGAGTATAGAAATGGGTGCTCGTGGGGGTATGATTGCTCCGGATGAAGTTACATTCAACTACATCAAAGGCCGCGAATATGCTCCGAAAGGTGAAGAATGGGACAAAGCTTTGGCCTATTGGAAAACGTTGAAGAGCGATGACGATGCCGTATTCGACAAAGAAGTCCGCTTTGATGCTGCCGATATTGAGCCGATGATCACCTACGGAACCAATCCGGGTATGGGAATGGGTATCACAAAACATATTCCAACTACGGAAGGTATGAGCGCAGTCGAAAAAGGTTCATTCGAAAAAGCCATGAAATATATGGGTTTCGAGCCGGGAGAATCGCTGTTAGGTAAGCATGTTGACTATGTATTCTTAGGAGCTTGCACGAATGGCCGCATTGAAGATTTCCGCGCCTTCGCCTCAATCGTCAAAGGACATAAGAAAGCTGAGCATATCACTGCATGGTTAGTGCCAGGCTCATGGATGGTTGATCAACAGATCCGCGAAGAAGGATTGGACAAAGTATTGGAAGAAGCCGGCTTCGAGATCCGTCAACCGGGCTGTTCTGCCTGTTTGGCGATGAACGATGACAAGATCCCCAGCGGGAAATATGCCGTGTCTACCAGCAATCGTAACTTCGAAGGACGTCAAGGACCGGGCTCAAGAACATTGTTGGCCAGCCCTTTGACCGCCGCTGCTGCAGCCATCAAAGGAGTAATTACAGATCCTAGAACCCTCTTATAAGTAATTGTCATGAAACAAAAATTCGATATAATCACCAGCACATGTATTCCTCTCCCGCTGGAGAACGTGGATACAGACCAAATCATACCGGCCCGCTTCCTGAAAGCGACCACCCGCGAGGAGAAATTCTTCGGCGACAATCTTTTTAGAGATTGGAGATACAACGCAGACGGTTCACTGAATACAAAATTTGTGATGAACAATCCGACATATAGTGGGCAGATTTTGGTAGCCGGTAAGAACTTTGGCTGCGGATCAAGCCGTGAACATGCTGCTTGGGCCATTGCCGGATATGGTTTCCGCGTAGTAGTCAGCAGTTTCTTCGCCGACATCCACAAGAACAATGAGCTGAACAACTTCGTTCTTCCGGTAGTCGTCAGCGAATCATTCCTCAAAGAGCTATTTGATTCAATCAATGCTGACCCAAAGACGGAAGTTGAGGTGAATCTTCCGAAGCAAACCATCACCAACAAAGCGACCGGCAAGTCGGAGACATTCGAGATCAATGCCTACAAGAAGCATTGTTTGATGAATGGATTGGATGACATTGACTTCTTAGTAGAGAACAAAGATAAGATTGAGGCTTTCGAAGCTAATAGAAAACACTGATAATCTATGGAAAATCATCCAAGAATAGAAATTATGGACACGACACTCCGCGACGGCGAACAGACCAGCGGAGTATCGTTCATTCCTCATGAAAAGTTGATGATCGCCCGTCTATTGTTGGAAGAGTTGAAAGTAGACCGCATCGAGGTGGCTTCGGCTCGCGTATCAGACGGCGAATTTGACGCAGTAAGAATGATTTGCGACTGGGCCGCTCGCCGCAATCTACTACAGAAAGTTGAGGTATTGGGGTTCGTGGACGGAAAGACAACTGTCGACTGGCTCCGCAAAGCCGGAGGAAGAGTACTCAATCTGCTGACGAAAGGGTCGGAAAGACATTGCTCCTGCCAACTGAAGAAGAGCGTAGACGAGCACATCGAAGACATTCTTCAAGTGGTGGAATATGCCAGTGAAGAAGACATCACGGTCAATGTCTATCTCGAAGACTGGAGCAATGGTATCAAAAACTCCCCCGAATATGTCTACAAGTTAATGGACGGGCTAAAGGACTCCGGCATCCAACGATTTATGCTGCCCGATACGTTGGGTATCTTAAACCCATGGCAAGTGGTTGACTATATCCGTGATATGAAAACACGTTATCCGAACCTTCATTTCGATTTTCATGCCCACAATGATTATGACTTGGCCGTAAGCAATGCATTGGCGGCTGTCATCGGAGGCGTTGAGGGATTGCACACGACCATCAACGGATTGGGAGAACGCGCCGGTAATGCGCCATTGGCCAGTGTTCAAGCTATCTTGAAAGACCATTTTCAAGCCATTACGAATATCGACGAGAGCAAACTATACGAAGCCAGCCGCGCAGTGGAATCATATTCCGGAATCACGATCCCCAGCAACAAGCCTATTGTCGGCGATTTTGTGTTTACGCAAGTGGCCGGTGTCCATGCTGATGGCGACAACAAGAACAAACTATATTGCAATGCCTTGCTACCGGAACGTTTCAGTCGTGTACGCGAATATGCACTCGGCAAAAACTCAGGTAAGGCAAACATCCGCATGAACTTGGAAAGTTTGGGCTTGGAGCTGGACGATGAATCAATGAAGAAAGTCACCGAGCGCATCATTGAGTTGGGCGACAAGAAAGAGATTGTTACACAAGAAGATCTGCCTTTCATCATGGCCGATGTATTGAAACACGATGTCAGCGGTGAAAACAAGGTTAAATTGCTGAGCTACTTCGTCACATTGGCCCACGGATTAAAGCCTATGGCTTCACTCAATATCGAAATCAACGGGAAAACATACCAAGAGAGTTCTTCCGGTGATGGACAATACGATGCATTCGTGCTTGCCCTTCGCAAGATTTATAAAAAGACGCTGAACAGGCCTTTCCCCAAGTTGCTCAACTATGCAGTGACCATTCCACCGGGAGGTCGTACGGATGCTTTCGTACAGACTGTCATTACATGGGGTTACGACGAAAAGATCATCCGTACACGTGGTCTTGATGCAGACCAAACAGAGGCGGCTATCAAGGCAACAATGAAGATGTTGAACATTATCGAGAATGATTACAAGTAAACTATACAACATAAAAAAATAAAAACGATGAATTTTAAAATTGCCGTTTTACCGGGCGATGGTATCGGACCGGAGATCTCCGTGCAAGGCGTCGACGTAATGACTGCCGTTTGCAATAAGTTTGGACACAAAGTTGATTACGAATACGCTCTTTGCGGTGCAGACGCTATCGACAAAGTTGGCGATCCATTCCCTGAAGAGACATTCCAAATTTGTAAAAATGCTGACGCTGTATTGTTCTCGGCAGTAGGTGATCCGAAGTTTGACAACAACCCAACTGCCAAGGTACGCCCCGAACAAGGTCTGTTGGCTATGCGTAAAAAGTTAGGTTTGTTTGCCAACATCCGCCCCGTTCAAACGTTCAAATGTCTGCTTCACAAGTCACCTCTTCGCGCTGAATTGGTAGATGGTGCCGACTTTCTCTGCATCCGCGAACTGACAGGAGGTATGTATTTCGGAGAAAAATATCAAGACAATGAAAAGGCATACGACACCAACATGTATACACGTCCTGAAATCGAGCGTATCTTGAAGGTTGGTTTTGAATATGCCATGAAGCGCAACAAACATCTGACCGTCGTAGACAAAGCCAATGTATTGGCTTCTTCTCGCCTTTGGAGACAGATTGCACAAGAGATGGCACCAAGCTATCCGGAAGTGAAGACCGACTATATGTATGTCGACAACGCAGCTATGCGTATGATCCAAGAGCCGAAATTCTTCGACGTTATGGTTACTGAAAACACTTTCGGGGATATCTTGACCGACGAAGGCTCATGTATCAGCGGATCAATGGGTTTGCTTCCTTCCGCTTCAACGGGTGAAAGCACACCGGTGTTCGAACCGATCCACGGCTCATGGCCACAAGCCAAAGGCTTGAACATTGCCAATCCGTTGGCTCAGATCCTGTCTGTTGCCATGTTGTTCGAATATTTCGACTGCAAGGCTGAAGGCACTTTGATTCGCGAAGCCGTAGACGCTTCATTGGATGCCAACGTTCGTACGCCGGAAATTCAAGTAGAAGGTGGTGCAAAATATGGCACCAAAGAGGTAGGTGCTTGGATTGTTGACTATATCAACAAGAAGTAATATACCGACGTAACACGAATTTTAATAGAGAAAGGTGAGTCGTTCTTGATTGAAACGACTCACCTTTTTCTCTTTTCTATGGGAGCCTTTCAAAAAGGATTCGACAGTTTTGAAAAATTTTCTTGGCACCAAACTCGAGTTTCATGCCGAATAAACTCGAGTTTTCTCCGCATAAAACTCCAATTTTCCCCCGATAAACTTTTTAAAATCCTTGCATTTATCCGTTCATTATAGCCGTACTGTTATCTCTGTTGTGGGATTATTCTTCTTCAAAGCGTAAGTGTATTTTTATTTTTCGTATCTTCGCAGACAGATTCAATTCCCTATCTAAATTAAGGAAATTATGTTGAAAATCGGACAATACAATACATTGAAGATCGTAAAGATCTTGAGTTTTGGTGCTTATCTTGAATGTGACGGCAAAGAGATCCTGCTACCGACACGCTACGTTCCTCAAGATGCGAAAGTGGACGACGAGGTAGAAGTTTTCATTTATCACGACAATGAAGGGCGTCTCATTGCTACCACCTTGCACCCGAACGCTATTGCCGGCGAATTTGCATTCATGCGTGTGAAATCGATCAACACGACCGGAGCCTTCCTTGACTGGGGATTGATGAAAGATCTGCTTGTTCCTTACAAAGAGCAGAAGATGCAAATGAGAGAAGGACGCTGGTATTTGGTCTATGTTCGCTTGGACCCGATCACCAACCGCATCATGGCTTCGGCACGTATCGAAAAGTTTATAGGTAATGTTCCCCCGGCATACGAACCCAATCAAGAGGTCGACCTGCTGGTGGTTGAAGATACAGAGATCGGCTACAAGGTTATTGTCAACAATTTGCATTGGGGAATGCTCTATTATGATCAAGTATTTCAACGCCTTGAACGTGGAGAAAAGCTAAAAGGTTACGTCAAAGAGGTACGCGACGACGACAAGATCGACCTCAATCTTGCCCCTCTCGGCTACCAAAAAGTGGAAGGGGTAAGCAAAATCGTATTGGATGCTCTCAAAACGAAAGGGGGATTCTTGCCGGTACATGACAAGAGCGATCCGGACGAAATCTACTCCCTCTTCCGTTGCAGCAAGAAAGCATTCAAACAAGCTATCGGAGCATTGTACAAACAACATCTGATCCTCATCGAAAAAGAGGGTATCCGTTTAGCCGAAGAATCGACAGAAGAAGACTAAGACAACGGCATATGAAAATCAATACCCGATGGTTTTTGGTAAACACGCAAACCAAACTCGTGAACCACAGCCAGAAGATGATCGATAATATCATCTTGCAATTCCTCGTAACGGGTCCAAACCGTATCGGCTGAGAAGCAATAGATCTCCACAGGAACACCTTCAGAGGTGGGTTGTAATTGGCGAATCATCTGATGCATCTTGTGATTGATCTTCGGGTGGTTGCTGATATATTGCAAAGCATAATAGCGAAACACCTGCAAATTGACAGGCGGATTCAAGGCGTCTTCTTCAGCAGTATGCCACCAACCTTTCTCTTTATAGGAAGTGACTTCGGGGGTGGTGCAAAAACGAATGGACTGTACATCGATATAGATGGCCCTTTTGATGCGTCGCCCGCCACTTTCGCGCATGCCACGCCAGTTTTGAAACGAATCGCTCACCAAGGAATAGGGAGGAATCGTTGTTATGGTCTTGTCAAAGTTCTGAACTTTGACAGTAGTCAAGGAAACTTCCAACACAATACCGTCAGCTCCCGACTTAGGAACTGTAATCCAATCGCCCGGCCGAAGCATGTCATTGACTGAAAGCTGTACACCGGCTACCAAACCCAATATACTGTCTTTGAAAATCAACATCATGACTGCTGCCGAAGCTCCCAATCCTGCCAAAATCGTAGTAGCATCTCGGTTGATCAATATACTGACAATCAATATAACACCAATCCCCATTGCCAGCAAATTCACCATCTGATAAATACCTTTCAGCGGATGGTCTCGAAAAGATTCATGCTCATTCAGAAAAGAGTATACCGATTTGAAGAACAAATGGATAACAACCAACAGCGAAACGAGCATATAGATCAAGCACGCCCGCATGCAGACATCCAACAAATAAGGCCATCCGGCAAAGACAACCGGCAAGAATAAATAAATGATTGTCGGAGGGATCAACCGACAGACAGCCGCTAAAAGCTTTGAATTGAAAAGGTAGTCGTCCCACACAGCTTTGGTGCTGCTCGTTATTCTTTGTATGATCGGTATGATATAGCAGCGGAAGATCCGCGTAAGAACAAAGGCAACAGCCCAAATAATAACGAGCCAAAACAAGCGGGAGAAGCCACTCATCTCTTGATCTATACCCGATATTTTCAGCCAATTTGTAACAGAAGAGAACCAATTTTCCATATTCAGTCGTTTTAGTTGTCGGATTGTTTGGCGGTGTGGCAAGGGAGTCTTTTACCACACCGTCTTTTTATCTGTAAATTATGTTTAGATCAAATCTTTCAAAAGACCTTTCTCTTGCAACTCGATGATCAACTCGCCAAACAGTGTATTTGCCCATGCCATCCACGGACGAGTGTAGTCGTTGGCATCGTTCTTGTTGAATGATTCGTGAATGAAACCTGTATTAGCATCCGTATCGCGGATCGTTTCAATGCAATAGCGGATCTCTTTCTCGTCTTTCGAGGTATGCGCCAACATTACCAAGCTCATCGGCCAAATATAATCCGGGCCAATGTGCGGACCACCAATACCTTCAGCAACAGAACCCTTGAAGAAGTATGGATTCCATTCGCTCCATGCAAAACGGCGGGTATTCTGATAGATTGGATCATCCAAATCGACTGTTCCCAAGAATGGCAAGCCCAACAAACTCGGGACATTGGAATCGTCCATCAAGTTGCGACCACCATAACCGTCAACTTCGAAAGCATAGATCTTGCCGAACTCCGGATGTTCCACTATTCCATACTTTTGGATGGCCGTTTCCACTTCATCGGCCAAAGCTTCACACTTCACTGCCAATGCCGTACTGTTGCGGATTGTGCGCAACATCTCTGCTACCTGTCGCAAAGAGGTGACAGCAAACAGATTGGAAGGAATCAAGAATCCGAAAAGAGATGCATCATCAGAGGGGCGGAAAGAGGAGACAATCAAACCGCAAGGACGAACAGGATTGCCATATTTGTTCAATAGCGTATCACTCTGCTTGTCCGTCGTACGGCCAAACGTGTAAGGGCCATTGTTCTCTTTACGCTGTTGTTCGACGAATGTCTTGTAGATTGTTTCGATAGCTGTCTCCCACCTGTCATCAAAAACAGACGAATCTCCCGTCTCTTTCCAATAGTGATAAGCCAAACGGATCGGATAACAGAGAGAATCGATCTCCCATTTGCGTTCATGAAGTTCCTTCTTCATCTCCGTATGATCAGACTCCCACTCGCTGCCGGTTGGGCCTTCATTAAAACCGTTTGCATAAGGATCGATCAAGATGCAGTCTACTTGCCGATTGATCACGCCCTGCAACATGGTTTTCAGTTTGGCATCTTCATTCGCCAATACGACATACGGATAGACTTGTGCCGACGAATCGCGCAACCACATGGCATGAATGTCACCGGTCAACACGAAAGTATCCGGACGACCGTCCTTCATCTTGAATTCACATGTCGTATCCAATGTGTTAGGATAACAGTTTTCGAACATCCAGGCGAGCTTCGGATCTTTGATGTGTGCTTTCACTTCAGCCAATTTCTTCTCAACGGCCTCGGAAACGAACTTACGGGCAGATTCGGAAGGTCGCTTCGTGGAATAATCGCTCCACACCTTTTTGGCATGTTCCGTAAATGAACCGGCTTGCTGTACAGAAGGAGTAGATTTCGGGGCGGCCAGCAATTTCTCACCAATCACCAAGCCTGCCAGGGAAAGAGAACTATTTCTTAAAAAATTTCGTCTTGTTGTCATTTTTTTACTTCGTTTTTATGATAATCATATCGTGAACAAATATAGAAAAAATGGCTTGAACAAGCAACTGTCTCCCGACAAAAAAAGCCCCTTATCACACGATAAAGAGCTTTTCAGTAGATATTATACGGACCAAGGGGCAATGCCTTCGGTTCGATTTTAACCTAAATAAGATTTCAAGAGCTTGCTACGTTGTCCTTGTCTCAGTCGTCTTATAGCTTTTTCCTTGATCTGGCGGACGCGCTCACGAGTGAGTCCGAATTTGTCGCCAATCTCTTCCAATGTCATTTCTTGACACCCAATACCGAAAAACATTTTGATTATTTCGCATTCTCTTTCGGTTAATGTAGCAAGAGCCCTGTCAATTTCCTTCGATAATGACTCGTTCATTAATGATCGGTCAGCGATAGGAGCATCGTCGTTCACCAAAACATCCAACAAGCTATTGTCTTCGCCTTCCACAAACGGGGCATCCACCGAGATATGTCTTCCGGAAACCTTCAACGTGTCCGAGATCTTATCCACCGGGATATCCAATTCATCTGCCAACTCTTCGGGAGACGGGCGACGTTCGTTTTCTTGTTCAAATTTCGAGAACGCTTTGCTGATCTTATTCAGCGAACCTACCTGGTTCAACGGAAGACGAACGATGCGCGACTGCTCGGCCAAAGCTTGCAAAATGGATTGACGAATCCACCAAACAGCATAGGAAATAAACTTGAAACCACGCGTTTCATCAAATTTTTCAGCAGCTTTAATCAAGCCCAAGTTGCCTTCATTAATCAAATCCGGCAAGCTTAATCCTTGATTTTGGTACTGTTTTGCCACAGAAACTACGAAACGCAAATTCGCTCTTGTTAGCTTTTCTAACGCTCTTCGGTCACCACTTTTGATCTTTTGTGCCAACTCTACTTCCTCTTCAACAGAAATCAAATCCTCGCGACCTATCTCTTGAAGATACTTGTCGAGTGAAGCGCTTTCACGATTAGTAATGGACTTTGTGATCTTTAACTGTCTCATTCAACGAATAAATTGAAAAATACGAGGTACAAATATACGACATAAATGCATCTTTTTGCAGAAAAAGCCTGCACACGATGGCTTTTTTAAGTTCATTTAAGAATAATCGTTTTGAAATAAGCTCATGATCGGCTCTTTTCAACGTTCCGAAGCTTCTCAAAAAAGGTCGGGAATCATTCGCCAAAAGCTCTCGTATTTTGAATGAAAAATATCCGAATTTTAAACGGAAAGCACCCGTGCTTTTTCGAGATAAATTTCAGGGCTATATTTCAAAGATCGTACTCTCTTTTTCTATTCTCCCCATAGTAAATTGACGAGCCCACCCACATTGTCATGAAAATATTCATCAAACAAGGAGTAAGCTCGTCAACTACGAGACAAATATAAACTTAAAAATCAATCAGCTATACTTATTCATTATCGCTCAAGTCGATGGCGTAAATCTTTGTGCGGTCAGACTTCGGATAGAATCCTTTGATGACCAGGAAGCGTTCATCGGTCGATGCTTTCAACAATCGGTCGACCATGCTTTCCAACTGCTCCGGAGTCGTGATCTTCTGATCGTTCACCACCATAATGATGAAGCCTTTCTGAATGCCGGCTTTCTTCAACTTGCCATTCAACAACCCCGTCACTTCAATACCATAGCTGACACCCAACTCTTGTTTCTTCGAGTTGCTCAATGCTTGGAATGCAGCCCCCAAAACATCTGCGCTGCTACCTTCGGCTGCTTTTACTATCTTCGTGCTACCGGATGCATTCTTCAGTTCGACATTGAATGTCTTCTCTGTTCCCTTGCGATCTACTTTAACCGTCACCTTATCGCCCGGACGATATTTGCTAATCTGCTCTTGCAAAGCATTCGACGAGCGGACCTTCACGCCATTGATCGAAACGATCACGTCGCCTTTCTCAATACCAGCTTCTTTGGCCACACTACGATCAGCAAAATCGGCTACGTATGCGCCCTCTGAAACTTTGATATTTTCTTTCATACCCTTGAGTTCATCCTTGTATTTGTCTGATATATTCGGATTACTCAATTGATCCATAATATCGCCGACTCCTATGATTTGAACACCCAAAACGGCACGCTGAACAGTACCATACTGCTTCAAATCGTTGGCTACTTTGCTGGCAATGCTTACGGGTACTGCAAAAGAATAGCCGGCGTAGTTACCCGTTTCGGAGTAAATTGCCGTATTGATGCCCACCAATTCGCCTTTCGTATTCACCAATGCACCGCCACTGTTGCCGGGATTGACAGCTGCATCCGTCTGAATGAACGATTCTATCTTGCTCTTGTCGCCACTACCGAGGGAAATGCCACGACCTTTGGCACTGACGATGCCAGCCGTAACGGTAGATGTTAAGTTGAATGGGTTGCCGACTGCCAATACCCACTCTCCTACCTTCAACTTCTCGGAGTCGCCAAACGGAATGATTGACAAATCCTTTGCTTCGATTTTGATCAAAGCAATATCAGTTGCAGAATCCGTTCCGATCAACTTCGCGTTAAACTTACGGTTATCATTCAACGTTACTTCCAACTCATCAGCTCCATCCACCACGTGATTGTTCGTAATAATATAACCATCCGTCGAGATGATCACACCGGAACCGGCGCCAACTCTCGGCTGTTGTTTCGGCCGTTGAAAGTTACCTCCTCCGAAACCGAAGAAATATTCAAATGGATCAATATATTGGTTTTGCGAGGAAGATTGGTCCACATTCTTAGTTGCCATAATGTGAACGACTCCATGTACTGCACTTTCTGCCGCCATGGTAAAGTCTGTATTCTCAGCTGCTACCGAAGCATAATTCACCATGCGAACAGGTTGCTTGAAAGCTGTGGTCTCGTTTTCACTCAGCATACTTTGCTGTTTATTCATCAAATAGGAACTGGTTCCAATAGCAACGCCACCACTGACTGCCGCTATGAACGCTACACTTAAAATGCCTTTTCCAATTGTATTCATAATGTCTAACTTTATTTGTTCAACTTTCTATTTTAACACTTTCGATACGACAAAGAAATAGCAAAAAATGTTCAAGTAATCCTTTTCGACTTCATTTTTTATCACTTTTAACGTGCTATCGGATAAAGGTTAAGGTGCTTAACAGTACTTTGTATCACAAAGTACCTTTTTAACAATCTTCCAACCGTCAAAACGTGCAATCTTTCTGCAACCATGGCAGATTTGCTGACAAATGTTAGGTTGATAGGTAAGGTTTTCGATTTCCATAAAGCGTATAAAGGGTGCTAAACGATAGTCAATGGAGACAAAAAACGTATCGATTGCCCTCAATGCAGCCGCAAAAAGCAAGACGGGCCGCCCCAAAACAGTGTTTTGACACGGCCCGTTTATCTATTTTATCAATCTATTCGATCAATAACCTTCGTTTTGTGTCAATGATTTGTTCTTGTCCAAAGCAGACAAAGGAATTGGCAAATAACGATTGTATGCAGCGAATGTACGATTTTCGACCAAATCTGTTCCTGTGACGGTTGCACGCTTTGTCGGATCAGATTCGTTTTCATTGACAGTACCCTTGATACGAGTCAAGGGTTGGTTCAATACTGTTTCTGCCAACATCTTGCCACTTGCGTCTTTCCAACGGATGATATCCATACGGCGGATACCCTCGCCGGCTAACTCGACTGAGCGCTCACGGCGGATCAACTCCCGAACACTCTCTTTCGAGTTGTACTTGCTTCTGTTTACATCCGGCATACCGACACGCGAACGAATGCGGTTCAAAATACTGTATACCTCATCCGTCGGGCCATTCAATTCATTTTCAGCTTCGGCATAGCTCAGCAACACTTCGGCATAACGGAAGAGGATCGCCTGACTTCTGTTGGACCAGACATCATTGTATTGTGACATCGGAGTCAAATACTTCGCCCAAGTCAAACAAGTCTTTGAAGCATTGTCAGCACCATCGGGTTTGTTCGGGTTAGACGAGCCATTACTCAACGTAGCGTCCAACGTATTCAAGACCGTTTTTCCGTTGATGCCTTCCCAATCCATGCCCGGATAGAGAACCGTCATTGCCATACGCGGGTCGCGGTTGGCGAACGGATGAGTAGCATCGTACCCGCTACCTGCTTCGTCTTTTGTCATGCCATTGCTCATTTCATACGCATCGATCAAGTTCTGAGTCGGCACCATAGACGACCAACCACCGTCAGCATTGTTATACATCGTGGCCACCATCCAATCAGAATAGAGGTTTTCATCGTGTTGAACCGCCATGATGATCTCTTTCGAATCTTGGCCGGCTACAGTAAACAAGTTAGCATAATCATCATCCAAGTCGTAGAGGCCGAGTGCCATCAATTGAGAAGCTGCATTTTTGGCAATCTGATAATCTCCGTAGAACATGGCCACGCGCACTTTCAACGCCAGGGCAGTTCCCTTGGCAATGTAGCCACTTGCGGCAGGAGCATCATTCAACAATGGAATTGCAGCGTCCAAATCCTGATAGATATACTCCTTCACTTCCTGCTCAGAAGCACGGGGCACGCGTGCCTCTTCGGCTGTTTCATACGCATCGATGATAGGAACGCCACCATACAACCAGTTCATGTTGAAATATTGATAAGCACGGATCGTACGAACCTGACCAATCATATTGTCTTTATCCTTTTGGTTCGCAAATGACACCCCTTCGATATTCTTCAAGAAGTCAATGCAAATACGGATTTTTCTGAAAGAATAGTAGTTAGCCACCGAATTGCTCGAGGTCATACTACCGTTACCTATGTTTCTCCACCCCTCATGAATGTGGAAGTTGAAACCGAAATCGGAAGCACAATCCCAATAGAAGATACCCGTATCGTCGATCCATCCATCGTAACATCCGATCAAGAACTTGGCTGCATCGTCTTCGGTCTGCCATGTTGTGCTTGGCGACAAAGCATCATTTGGAACAGTCTCCAAAAAATCTGAACAGGATGTACCAGCCAATGTCATACCCGCCAGCATATATACTAATAATCGTTTCATATGATCTTTCTTATTTATATCTTAAACAATCTATTCACTATTAGAATGTTACATTCACACCGAAAGCATGCGTACGCGTCAACGGGAAGTTGGATGCACGTTCGCTGGAGATTTCAGGATCGACACTTACCAACATGTTGTGGATTGTAAACAAGTTTTCTACCGAATAGTAGAAACGGACATTCTCAATGCCCACCTTCGTCAATACCTTCTTCGGCAACGTGTAACCCACCTGCAAGTTCTTCATGCGGACATAGCTTGCATTCTGAATCCAGAAGTCAGAGATAACGTTTGACGACAAACTTGGCGAAAGTGTATTGTAAGCGATACGAGGCATCTTGGCATCTTTATTATCCGAAGTCCAAGCATCCAACCAAACGTTAGCAGGATGAGAATCGTCGCCCAAGAAATAACCTGTTACCTCTTGGTTGATCAAACGGCGAACACCTGCTGCACCGGAGAATACCATCTGAACATCGAAGCCTTTCCATCCACCGTTCAAGCTCAAACCGAAGGTCACTTTCGGATCGGTCGAACCGATGAAGGTACGGTCGTCAGAAGTGATTTTACCGTCACCATTCGTATCCAGATAGATCAAATCGCCACCTTTGAATTTTCTGTTACCGAAGGGGTAGCCGGTTTGACTTGCATATTTGTCCATCCAAGCCTGAGCATCAGCATCCGACTGGAAGAAACCATCCGTCTTATAAGCATAGTAAGAATTTAAAGCATGGCCCACTTCACGACGCATATTGCCGTTGTTCGGGTCAGTCATACCGCTCTTGTTGGCATCTTCCGTACCCAAATCTTTGATCTGGTTCTTGTTGTATGCAGCATTTGCTGTTATGCCAAACGACCAGTCGCCCCACTTGTTGTTGTAACTGATGATGGCCTCCACACCGCGGTTCACCATGGCTCCGACATTATCCTTGTAAGCCCCCAAACCGAATTCGTTCGGAACAGGAACATCCATGATGATGCCTGTCGTCTTGCGGTCGTAATAGTCAAAGGTTACATTGACTTTATTGCTGATGGCAGCATCGAAACCGACACCCCATGTACGAGCCTTTTCCCAAGAGATGGTACTCAGTTTGTAAGAAGACTGGTAATAGCCAGACTGCAAAGAGCCGCCCAATGGATAGGTTGCCCCCAAATTATAGGTATTCATCCAAGGATAGTAATCGCTCAAGGCATCCTGATTACCCAACAAACCCCAAGAAGCACGCAATTTAAAATTGCTCAACCAATCTTTTGCATTCTCCATGAAGCCCTCTTCGCTCAAGCGCCATGCGGCAGAGAAGGATGGGAAGTAACCCCAGCGATGTCCGTCGGCAAAACGAGAAGAAGCATCCGAACGGATATTAGCTTCAAACAAATACTTGCCGGCATAGTCGTAGTTCACACGGCCGAACCATGAAACCATAGCCAATTCACGCGTATAACCTGAATTCTTTTGCGTAGAAGCATCGCCGGCGTTGATGTCTGTCAAGTCATTTGTCGGGAAGTTTTTACGTTCCATGGTGTTCTGTTCGTAGTCATACTTCTCCGTATGCCAACCGGCCATCACCTTCAAGTTGTGCTGATTGAACGACTTGTCATAGTTCAACAATGCATCGAACGAAGCGCGATGCCACCCATAAAAGTTTTCATTCAACTTGTTCGGATCCGTACGCTTGTTGGCATTATATTGGATAAACTTCTGAAAAGCACGATAGTGCTGCTGGTTGTTTACATATGAACCTGTTACGGTTGCCACCAAACCATCGATGATTTTATAGTCGGCAGCCAACGTACCCGAGAAGTTTTGGTTCTTGCGATCCACCGTCTGATTGGCATCCAACCACGCAATCGGGCTACCGTCTGAGATCGTTCCCCACGTACCATCCTCATAACGGCTGACGATCCACGGAGCGATACGGTTCAACTGACGGATGATCTGGTCGGAACTACCACCGGCATACGATGAGTTCGGATCGGAATAATCATTCTTGATATAGGCCAAGTTCAAGCGAACGGTCAAGCGAGAGTTCAACTTCATATCCAAGTTGGTACGGCCATTGAACTGCTGTCTTTCAGAATTCGGCAGGATACCTGTCTGATGCAGGTAACCGACTGATCCCATATATTTCACATCGTCCGTACCACCACTTACACTAACATTGTGAGAATGCTGTACACCTGTCTGATAAGCTTCGCCATACCAGTCGGTGTTTGGGTGCGTATAAGGAGACGAACCGTCTTTGAATTTCCGCAAATCATCGTCAGAGAAGCGGGCGTTCAGCCCTTCTGCCACCAACGCCTGATTCAACAGACGGGCATAGTCGTATGAGCTCATGCGGTCGATCAACTCCGTAGCTTGTTGCACACCGACATAACCATTGTACGAAATGCGCGCTTTGCCTGATTTACCACGTTTGGTGGTGATCAAGATGACACCGTTGGATGCCTTTGATCCATAGATGGCTGCCGAAGCGGCATCCTTCAAGACAGAGATACTTTCGATGTCGTTCGGGTCAACCGAGTTCATGGTTCCCGTCTCCACGCCATCAACCAAGATATAGGGATCGGCCGTATTCAACGTACCGACACCACGCACACGGATCGTTGCCCCGTCCTGGCCCGGACGGCCCTGCCCGGAGGTCACCTGCACACCCGGCATCATACCTTGCAAACCGGACGAAACGTTCTGAATAGGACGGCTTTCCAATGCCTTGCTGTCTACTTGCGATACAGAACCAGTCATGTTCACCTTCTTCTGTACGCCATAACCAACGACTACAATCTCTTCCAGCGACTGAGAATCTTCGGAAAGTTTCACCTGCAACGAGGGCTGACCGTTAAACTTTACTTCTTGCGTTTGGTAACCAATGTAAGAGATTTGGATGACATCTCCGCGGTTCACCCCGGGCAGTTCAAAATTACCGTCCATGTCTGTAACGGTGCCATTGGTCGTACCTTTGACAATCACAGACGCACCGATAACCGGACCGGCGGCATCGGTTACCGTACCTTTCACGCTTCTCTGTTGTTGAGTAGCGTCCACTCGTGGCATTGCTACAACATCTGATGCATATATGGCTCCTGAAGAACACAACACTGTTGATAGCAATAAGCAGCTGATAGGTTTAGATTTTTTCAACATACTCATTTCGTTTTTTGTTTATACTAATAAGGTATTCTGATTTTAGCTTTAGTTTATTATAGCTTCTCTCTTAAAATGACAAGCCAAAGATATAACATTTTTTTACTCAATCAAATTGATCATCATCTATCTATTTCGATTTTAACATTCTCATTGCCAATTATTTTTACAGCTTTCCAAGATACAAACTTTCAAACAACAACGTTTAATAAATAATAAATTACATTTTGTAAAATTCTCTTCAGATTCCTCTTTCAAAATATTCGAAAATCATTCATGGAAAAATCATCAACTTTTCACAAAAACAGAATATGTTAATTAAATTTAATACTTGTATTCATGGTTTTCTTATCGCGAATATTGAAAATATTCTTCTCGATGTAACTAAAAAACATTTCCCTATTTTGAGAAAGTTTCTCTCGAATGAACTGCAGTTTATTCGGCATGAAACTCGAGTTTGTTCGGCATAAAACAGAAGTTTCATGCCGAGAAACTTTTTCGAAACTCTGCAAGAGGATCTATTTTCCTCCTTAAATAAATGGGAAAAGCAGTGACAGCCTACCGCAAAAGTCCTTAATTTTGCGGCCGGAACAGACAGATATATATAATATATGTAGATAGTAAAGATGGAAAAGTTTAGTTGGAAAGGGCATGTTTCCATGTTTGGAGCCAATGCCATGTGGGGACTGATGTCGCCCATCTCGAAATTCCTCATGCTGGGGGGTATCATAACACCAATCGTAGTGACCGACTTACGCGTCGGTGGAGCCATGCTTCTCTTTTGGATCGCTTCCTTCTTTCAGAAGCAAGAACATGTCAACCATAAAGATATGGGCAAGCTGTTTGTGGCAGCCTTGCTGGGTATCGTCCTCAACCAGGGCTGTTTTCTGTTTGGTATCAGCCTCAGCTCGCCCAGCGATGCCTCGATCATTACGACAAGTATGCCGCTTTGGGCCATGTTGCTGGCAGCCGTATTCTTGAAAGAGCCTATTACCGGGAAAAAAGTATTGGGTATTGCCGTTGGCGCGACGGGTGCTCTCCTATTGATATGGGGCAGCAGTCAGAATCATCCGGCCGCATCTCCCGCCAAGAACACAGCCATTTGGGGAGACTTGCTGGTGTTGTTCGCACAGTTATGCTACGCCTCGTATATTGTTTTGTTTAAGGAGTTCGTAAAAAAATACACACTGATCACCATTATGAAGTGGATGTTCACCTACGCTTTCATTTGCATGTTACCATTCTCTGCCAGCAACTTGATCGAGACGAGCTGGAGCAGTCTGCAATGGACCGATATCAGTGGCTTGGCTTTCATCGTGGTAGGCGCCACATTCATCAGTTATATACTGGTGGTGGTCGGACAAAAGAATTTGCGCCCTACCGTAGCGGGAATGTACAATTACATACAACCGATCGTTTCGTGCATCGTGGCTATCTGCTGGGGTATGGACTCTTTCAACCTCACCAAAGGTATAGCCATCGTGTTCATCTTCGGGGGGGTATATATGGTAACCGCCAGCCGAAGCAAACAAGAAGTCGAACAATACGAACAAAGCAAGTCGGCTGCAAAATAGCCGACCTGCTTTTTCTTCGTCCAAACGACAAGAAAATTGCCGCATCATAGAAACGGTTTGGAGATTTAACCCTAACTTTGTCTCTCAAACAAACAAAAAATAATAAAGATACGGTATGTCCATATTCCGTTTTAACGCAGTAGAAAAAGCCTCCAACCGAAAAGCAGTAGAGGCACATACACCCGATCAGAAAGTA
This sequence comes from bacterium, assembly GCA_963657455.1. Taxonomy (GTDB): domain Bacteria; phylum Bacteroidota; class Bacteroidia; order Bacteroidales; family Tannerellaceae; genus Parabacteroides. The sequence continues at coordinate 22,690 of CAVKMU010000006.1, read as the reverse complement.
TCGGAGTATTTTGGAGAGAACGTCTTCAATCGGAAAGCGATGCAGAAGTTTCTTTCCAAAGAGACATTCAAAGCACTTACACAGTCGATCGACAACGGCACTCCCATCGATCGGGAAATCGCCAATCATGTGGCGGCCGGCATGAAAATGTGGGCTTTGGAAAAGGGCGTGACGCACTATACCCATTGGTTCCAACCATTGACAGACGGTACGGCAGAGAAGCATGATGCCTTTGTCGAACACGACGGAATGGGCGGCATGATCGAAGAGTTCAGCGGCAAACTGCTGGTACAACAAGAGCCGGACGCGTCGAGCTTCCCCAATGGTGGATTGCGCAACACATTCGAAGCCCGCGGCTATTCGGCTTGGGATCCCTCCTCGCCTGCGTTCATTGTAGACGATACGCTCTGTATCCCTACCGTATTCATCGCTTATACGGGAGAAGCATTGGACTATAAGACACCGCTCATCCGTTCGATCGAGGCCTTGAATCAAGCGGCTACCGATGTATGTCACTACTTCAGCGACAGCAAGAATGTCAAGAAAGTGATTGCTTACTTGGGTTGGGAGCAGGAGTATTTCCTGATTGATGAGGATCTCTATGCCGCTCGTCCGGACCTGTCTCTGACAGAGCGCACCCTGTTGGGGCATGAGAGTGCGAAGAACCAACAGCTCGACGACCACTACTTCGGAGCTATCCCCTCACGCGTACAGGAGTTTATGAAAGAGTTGGAATCAGAATGCTACAAGTTAGGCATCCCAGTCAAGACTCGTCACAACGAAGTAGCTCCCAACCAGTTCGAATTTGCTCCCATCTACGAAGAATGCAACCTGGCCAACGACCATAATCAGCTGCTTATGTCTGTCATGAAGCGTGTGGCCCGCCACCATAACTTCCGGGTGCTGCTCCACGAAAAGCCTTTCAAAGGTATCAACGGATCCGGCAAACATTGCAATTGGTCGATGGGAACAGATACGGGAATCAACCTATTCTCTCCGGGTGAAGATCGCGAAGACAACCTTCGTTTCATCACATTCATTATCAATTCGATCATGGCCGTCTACAAATATAATAGTTTGCTCAAAGCCAGTATTGCCTCGGCAGGCAATGCCCATCGTCTCGGTGCCAACGAAGCTCCTCCGGCCATTATCTCAACATTCTTGGGATCTCAGATTACAGAGATTTTGAACAAATTCGAGAACTGTTCTATTGAAGATGCTATCGAAGTGGACGAAAAGAAGCGCCTTCATTTGGGCTTCGGACAAATCCCTGAGCTGATGTTGGACAATACGGACCGTAACCGTACCTCTCCTTTCGCCTTCACCGGCAATCGTTTCGAGTTCCGCGCCTTGGGCTCATCGGCCAATTGCGGTTCAACCATGTTGGCTTTGAACTCGGCTGTAGCCTATCAGCTGCGCCAATTCAAGATGGATGTCGAGCAATTGCGCAAAGAAGGAAAGAGCAAAGAGGCTGCTATCTTCGAAGTATTGAAGAACTACATCAAAGAATCCAAGCCTATCCGCTTCGATGGCAACGGATACAGCGAAGAATGGAAAGAGGAAGCCAAACGCCGCGGCCTGGATTGCGAGAACAGTGTTCCGCTGCAATATGATGCTTACTTGAAACCGGAATCCGTAAAGATGTTCAAGGAGACAGGCGTACTGAGCGTCAAAGAATTGGAAGCCCGCAACGAAGTCAAGTGGGAGGTCTACCTCAAGAAGATCCAAATCGAGGCCCGCGTCTTGGGAGACTTGTCGTTGAACCATATCATTCCGGTCGTAATCCGCTATCAAACCGTCTTGTTGGAGAATATCACCCGCATGAAAGAGACCTTCTGCGAAGAAGAAGTGGCAGAATTGTCGGAAGAGCCCAGGCGCCTGATCCGCAAAATTGCTCAACACATCTCTGCTGTAACCAAGCAAGTTGACGCCATGGTCAATGCTCGTAAAGAGGCCAACCGCATAGCCGATATGCGCGAACGCGCCATTGCTTACCATGATACGGTAGCTCCTTTCTTGGACGAGATCCGCGATCATATCGATGAACTGGAATTGATGGTAGACAATCAGATGTGGCCTTTACCTAAATATAGAGAATTGTTGTTCATCCGATAAAGGTTTGCCCCAACCTTTTAAAACAAACGAGGTTGTCGCACTTCCATCAGCGCGGCAACCTCGTTTGTTTTTCCTTCGACTAACCTAACGTGTTTTTTTGATTGCGAGAATAAAAATAAAGAGAGAACGGATCAAAACATTTTATCGTCAAGATCAGTAGCCTTGACTCTGAACACATGTCCGTTGCGAGAAAAGATCAAATCACCGTTTTCTTTCTTCTTCTGATTTACCAAACGCTGAAATGCCACATTCGCACCTTTTACGATGTTCTCTTCAAATTCTCTTAGTTCTTGCTCAGTCATAATTTTCAAGTTTTTGATAAATAACCTGATTGAATATCTCCTTCTTGTCGCCCTTGAAGCCTTTGGCAATTACTTCCATGGGAGACATAGAATTGTCTGTAACCATCCAATAATCACAAATCGGAAGATATAAATCAAACAGGTTTCGTATTCCGGCCTTATATCGTCTCCTGATCGTATTCTCAGGTACATTATGTCCACCGGCTGCCACCCGTTCTTTCACACGGGCAATGGCCAACTCCGGCGTATTCAGCCAAAAATACAATAATGTCACATAATACCCTTCCTTTTGCGCCTCCTTGATCAAATTAGCCACCGTCCTTGTCGCCAAGGTAGTTTCCATCGCAAATGTTTCTTTCGCAGCGATCAGCTCTTTCATTCGTTTATACATGATACGGCTGGCCTCTACGGCAACGGCAATGCTATCCGCGTTGAAAGGAGAGAGCCCTTTTGCTATCTCATCAGAATTAACGAATTCCTTACATTTGAGCATTTCCGGCAGTAAAGTATATGATGCGGTCGTCTTTCCCGCGCCATTACAACCCGCTATTATGTATAAATAAGGCACTACTTGCATGTTTACTTCGCAAATATAGAGATTTGTTTTTCATATTTGCAAATAAAAACGACACAAAAATTTCACGAATGTGCAAAAAATGTACTTATTAACATACATTTCGTATTGAAAACCCGGGGTTTCGTCATAAACTACACCCAAAGGAGGTCGCTCATGATGCCGTCAGAAACGAAGATTCCGGCCTCGGTCAAGCAAAGTTTATTCTCTTTTTTCTCAAGCAAACCTCCGACTATATGCTTCTTGGCCATCTTCAAACAGTAGTCCAGACGATTATCTCCAAATGTTTGTTTCACCTCTTCCAAATCAATGCCCCACATCGTTCGGAGGTGTGTCACCACATAATCGTTATAGCTCGTATCAGCATCCAGTCGTTCATACTCGATCTTGGGATGCCCGCATCGGATACCCTCGATCCAAGTTGGCAATGAGGCCGCATTCCACTCTCGCTCCACTCCATTATAAGAATGAGCCGATGGGCCTAATCCCAAATAACGTTTCCCCTGCCAATAGGAACTGTTATGCTTCGAATAGCAACCGGGTTTGGCAAAGTTTGAAATCTCATAATGTTCATAGCCGGCAGCCATCAGCCGATGTCGCACCTCCGAAAAGAGCATGACGCTCATATCTTCCTCGACCGGTTTAATCTTTCCCGCTTCAAGCAACCGATACATGGCTGTTCCCTCTTCATATATTAAATGGTAAGCAGAAATGTGTGGCACTTGCAATCGAAGAGCCTCGCCGATATTCTTCTGCCATTTGGCAAGTGTTTGTCCTGGCAATCCGTAAATCAGATCAATGCTGATATTCTCCAGTCCTGCTCGTTGCAGAAGTTCAACGGCATGTATCGCCTCCGATTTATCATGCCGGCGATTCAAAAACTTCAAATCATCATCATCGAAACTCTGCACGCCCATACTGACACGATTCACCGGCAATTGGCATAAGTCGGCAACATACTCTTCCGTCAAATCGTCCGGATTAGCCTCCAATGTGATCTCCATTGTTTCAGAGACGGCAGGAAATGTTTGAAAAATAGCATCAAAAAGTTGTGACAGTGCTTCCGATGAAAGTTGTGATGGGGTTCCTCCGCCGAAATAGATGGTTTCAAGCGGCTCATCTTGCAGATAGGTTTTCCGCAAATCCATCTCCCGAATCAATGAATCAAGATAAGCTTGCTTGTAACCCATGTCCGTATTCGAATAAAAATCACAATAGAGACACCGCTTCTGACAAAAAGGAACATGTATATAAAGGCCCGCCATAGGATCAAATTCACTTCAAAATGAATGACTGTTTTACCCGACAAATATAAGAATATTCTATATAAAACCATGTGTCTGCAGCGAATATGCCGTACAACATACTTTTCTAACATGAAGAAATAATTGCTCAATTCAAATACAATTACTACTTTGCGGTCGCTAAACTTAAATGAAAGTATAGCAAATATTGTGTTACCTTTTAATACCTGATTGCAATATGAAAGTATATCAAACGAATGAAATTAAGAACATTTCGATTTTGGGAAGTTCCGGCTCTGGGAAAACCACTCTCGCTGAAGCTATGCTTTACGAGGGTGGAGTTATAAAACGTCGCGGCAGTGTTGAGAACAAAAACACAGTATGCGATTATTTCCCGGTTGAGAAAGAGTATGGATACTCGGTGTTCTCGACCGTTTTTAGTGTGGAATGGCAAGACAGGAAGCTGAATTTTATCGATTGCCCCGGCTCTGATGACTTTATCGGAGGGGCTGTCTCCGCATTGAATGTTACAGATACAGCCTTAATGGTATTGAATGCCCAATATGGTGTAGAAGTAGGCACAATCAATCAGTTCCGCTATACGGAACAATTTCATAAACCCGTCATCTTCGTTGTCAATCAGTTGGACAACGACAAAGCTGATTACGACGGTACTGTAACACAATTGCAGGATCGTTGGGGCGGCAAGATCGTTCAGATTCAATACCCGATCACGTGCGGTGCTTCATTTAATGCCGTAGTTGATGTATTGAAGATGAAGATGTACCGTTGGAAACCGGAAGGCGGTGTTCCTGATGTACTGGAAATTCCTGCTGAAGAGATGGACAAAGCAATGGAACTGCACAAGGCTTTGGTAGAAGCTGCTGCTGAACACGATGACGTTTTGATGGAAAAATTCTTCGAAGAAGGGACGTTGAGCGAAGACGATATGCGCGCCGGTATCCGTGCCGGATTGGTAACACGCGACATGTTCCCCGTATTCTGCGTATGCTCCGGACGCGACATGTGCGTCCGCCGTACATTGGAATTTTTGGGTAACGTCGTTCCTTGCACTGACAAGATGCCACGCCCTGTCACCACTGAAGGCGTAGAAGTCACTCCTCAGTCGGACGGTCCGACAAGTTTGTTCTTCTTCAAAACAACCATCGAGCCACATATCGGCCAAGTATCTTACTTCAAAGTTATCTCAGGTAAGGTCAAAGCAGGCGACGATCTGCAGAATGCCGACAGAGGTTCGAAAGAACGTATTGCACAGCTCTTCGTTACAGACGGACAAACCCGCTCAGAAGTTTCAGAAATGGTGGCCGGCGATATCGGAGCTACCGTCAAACTGAAGGATGTTCGCCGCGGAAACACCCTAAATGGTAAAGGATGTGATTATCAATTCGACTTCATCAAATATCCGGATCCGAAGTTCAGACGCGCCATTAAGCCCGTCAATGAATCGGATGCTGAAAAGATGATGGAAATCCTTACCCGTATGCGCGAAGAAGATCCGACATGGGTAGTCGAGCAATCGAAAGAATTGAAACAAACTATCGTATCCGGCCAAGGAGAATTCCATTTGCGTACATTGAAATGGAGAATTGAAAACAACGACAAACTACCGATCGAATTCATCGAGCCGAAGATTCCATATCGTGAAACTATCACTAAAGCAGCACGTGCCGACTATCGCCACAAAAAGCAATCAGGTGGTGCCGGACAGTTTGGCGAAGTTCACCTCATCATTGAGCCATACTACGAAGGAATGCCGGCACCGGACACCTATCGGTTCGGCGGTCAGGAATACAAGATGAACGTCCGCGATACACAAACCATCGATTTAGACTGGGGTGGTAAGTTAGTATTTGTCAACTGTATCGTAGGCGGTGCTATCGATGCTCGCTTCTTACCCGCTATCTTGAAAGGCATTATGGGAAGAATGGAGCAAGGCCCATTGACCGGATCCTATGCCCGCGATGTTCGTATTTGCGTATATGACGGAAAGATGCACCCGGTAGACAGTAATGAAATCTCGTTCATGCTGGCAGGACGCAACGCGTTCAGTACAGCATTTAAGGAAGCAGGTCCAAAAATCTTGGAACCTGTATATGATGTAGAAGTATCTGTTCCGGCAGACTTCTTAGGTGATGTCATGAGCGACTTGCAAGGACGCCGTGCCATCATCATGGGAATGAACAGCGAAAAAGGCTTTGAAAAACTATTGGCTAAAGTACCATTGAAAGAGTTGTCAAGCTATTCTACCTCGTTGAGTTCCATCACAGGTGGACGCGCTTCATTCACTATGAAGTTCGCTTCATACGAATTAGTACCTTCCGACGTACAAGAAAAGTTGTTGAAGGCGTATGAAGCAACACAAACAGACGAATAGTTTTCTTTAAATCAAATTCATTTATCCTAACCTAGGGGACTACTTGGGAAAGCAGTCCCCTTATTTTTTCTGCTAACTCCTTATGAATTTATAGTTTTCTCGGCATGAAACTACAGTTTGTTCGGCATGAAACTGCAGTTTGTTCGGGAGAAACTTTTTCTTAACACGGCTATTCTTTTCATTTTTCTATAGAACCTTTTCATGCCAAGCCCCGATGCGTCTGACAGAGTGAAAAGAACACATAACCATCAAAATACCAACACCCAACAACAACATCCCCATAAGTAGGTATTTTTTCAGTATTTTTCCCCCGTTCTTCATTTTGTGTTTTAAAAACTATTACCTTTGCATCGTTTTTGGTATCAGACATAACGACTGACAAAGAGGGAATCAGGTGCAAATCCTGAGCAGACCCGCTGCTGTAAATCTCATAAAGAATCTGCGGAAAAGGTGCCACTGTTCACTACCGAATGGGAAGGCTTCCACAGAAGAGACAAGCCAGAAGACCTGCCATAAACGCTTGTATGTTAATGCTTTCGGGTATAAAGCAGAGATATAGAACCAACCTTCTTCATGTATTCTTTCAGAGAATACATCCGTTAGTTCATTGCCTGCACCCCAAAACGCATTCAGCATTATTTTTTTGAGATAAACGAAATGAATAATTTTAAGACACTATTCTTACTCTTCGTGGTGAGCCTCATTTCTATGCAAATCGAGGCCCAAAGCAAAGTTACGCTCTCCGGTAGAATTACTGACCAGCGCGGAGCTCCTCTTTCACAAGTAACTATCGCAGTTGAAAACACTTCGCGTGGTGCCTATTCCGACAATGACGGAAAGTATGCGCTACAATTGGCCCAAGGAAAATACACTTTGGTTATTTCCTATATCGGTTATGAAACCGTCAAGCAATCTGTTGATCTACAACGCAACAAAGTTCTGAATTTCAAGCTGAAAGAAAGTTCTGTCTCACTCAACTCGGTGGAAGTATATGGAAAGACGAAAACGCAAAAAATGAAGGAAGGCGCTTTGGCTGTCAACGCATTGGATGTAGCTCCGATCGTCAACTCCATCACCAACTTGAATGATTTGGTAAACCGCACATCAGGTATCAAAGTCCGGGAAGAAGGTGGTGTCGGTTCAGATTTCGACCTGTATATCAACGGATTATCAGGAAACTCTATCCGTTATTTTCTCGATGGTGTTCCTTTGGACACGAAAGGTAGCGGTGTCACATTGGCCAACTTACCCGTAAACATTATCGACCGCGTAGAGATCTATAAAGGAGTTGTACCCGCTTCGTTAGGTACGGATGCTTTGGGAGGTGCCATCAATATCATTACCAAACAAGAGAAAAAGAATTATTTGGATGCCTCATACGGAATAGGATCGTTCCATACCCATCGTGCCGACTTGAATGCACAGTATGTAATCCCCAAGGTTGGATTGATCGTAAAGCCAACTTTCGGAATCAACTACTCGAAAAACGATTACATGATGAAAGGGGTCGAGCTATGGAACGAGGAGAGTCGTAAATACTTGCCTATGAACAGAAAACGTTTCCACGATAATTATCTTTCCGTCTTGGGACAAATCGAGTTGGGCTTCACCGATAAGGCCTGGACGGATGCTTTCTTCGTATCGGCCTCTTATTCACATATCAACAAAGAGCTGCAAACGGGTTCTGTACAGACAGCCGTTTATGGTATGGCCGAGCGCGAAACAAAGGCGTGGAATGTGGCGGCCCGCTACCAAAAACGCAATTTTCTGATTGAAAACTTGAATGCAAACGCCACCGTTTCACACACTTGGGATCATGCAATCACAACCGATACCACCTATCGACAATATGATTGGAATGGTGATTATATCATCAGTTCGCGTAATGAGATCACGGGAAAAGGCCGTTCAATCCGCCACTACAAGCGCCCGATGACCATTGCCCGCGCCAATTTGGATTATCAAATCGGAGAAATGCACAACATCAGTGCCAATTACATGCTGAGCCGTACGGGTAATGATCGCTTCGATGATGTCGACAATGACTTTACTCCGTCAAACGACGTGCTGGCAAAACACATTATAGGACTCTCCTACAATCAGTCATTGATGAAAGGAAGAATGGAAAACACCTTGTTCGTAAAAGAATATATCAACCACTTGAATATCGAGCAGACGGACATGTCGAGCGTAACCGGTTCGAAAGAGGTACAGGGTAGTACCACCAAAGGATACACCGGATACGGCATCGGCACACGTTTTACGATTTTCGAACCCTTGGCCGTGAAGGCATCGTATGAACACAGCGTACGTTTGCCGTTAGCTCGTGAGCTATTGGGCAACGGAACAACCATCTATCCGAACGTAGCATTGAAGCCGGAAAACAGCAACAATGTGAACTTGGGATTGTTCGGCACCTGGCATCCGGCCAAAGGGCACACGATCTACTACGAAGCCAACGGCTTCCTCCGCAATGTCGATGATTATATTCAAGCGACCGTCTCCCCCAAAGAAGGTATGATGCAATACGAGAATTTCCCTGCGGTCCATATCAAAGGAGTTGATGGCGAGCTTCGCTACGACTGGAACAACCGACTGCAAGTGTCGGGAAACATCAGTTATCAAGATGCACGAAACCAGCAAAAATACAAATCCGACGGAAAACCATCGGCCACCTACAACAATAAGATTCCGAACCGTCCTTGGGTATTTGGTGGAGCAGAGGCAAGTTACACATTCCACAACGTAGCGTTGCCACAAAGTAAACTGCGATTGGAGGTAAACTACCAGTGGGTTCATTGGTATTTCCTGACTTGGGAAGCGTATGGTACGAAAGAGAATAAGGCACAGATTCCGACACAGAACATTTGTAATGCCAACCTTACCTACTCTTGGGCGGACGGTATGTACAATTTCTCGCTGGAATGCAGTAATTTCCTGGATAACTTGGCTTACGACAACTACAAATTGCAGAAACCGGGCCGAGCATTCTTTGCTAAATTCAGATTATTTATTCATTAACACCCAATAAAACATGAATTTCATGAAGAAGTTTAAATTTGCTTTACTCGCCTTTATGGTAGCCATGATGGCGTTTTCATTCGCTTCGTGCGATGATGAAAAAGAAGAGAAGGTGACTTCAGTCACAGGAGTAACAGTTAGTCCTTCCACTTTGGAGCTGAAAGAAGGAACAACCGGCACACTGACAGCAGCAGTAGCTCCTACGAATGCTGCCAACAAAACCATAACTTGGAGCAGTTCTGACGAAAGCGTTGCTACAGTCAACGAGGGTACTGTAACGGCTGTTGCCGAAGGTACTGCTACTATCACTGTTAAAACAAGCGATGGTGGCTATACTGCTACTTGTGCGGTAACCGTAACAAAAGACACTCCCGCCTTCGATGAAAGTAAATATCACTTCGACCTCTTCCTCACAGTCGACAAGCATGGTGGTATGAGTTCCAAGAATACAACCATTGTCAATAGTGCAGCTACACTGAATGCCAGCGCGGGCGTGATCTCTGTCGTACGTGAAGGCGCAGAATTAGGCTATTACACGATGGAATGTATCTCGAAAGGCAGATTCTATTATCAAGTATATAGTCCGAAAGGTACAGGAGCAGGCGACCGTTTCACCCAATACCAAATCAAGGACAACAAAGTACAAATCGTTCAGGAGCAGAAGTTTACCAAGAACACATTCAATGCCCGTTCTTACACGCATGCCTGGATTGATGACAACACGTTGGTGATCATGTCGGCAAATGGAGACAAGACAAAAGTCATTTGGTCTAAATTGAATGCTAACGACATGACCATCATCGACGAAGGTGAATTCGATGAAATCACCGTTCCTACAGGATGGAAAACTTTGACTACTTCCGGTATTTTGACATATCGTCAGAGTGATAAGAAATTGTTCTATTTCTATTATGCAAAAGGTAGTGCTGATGCAACCAACCCAATGATTACAGAAACAGAAACAAACATGCGTATTGCCGTTATCAATCCTGAGACCATGAAGGTAGAAAGCACAAGCATCGCCCCGGAAATGGGTGAAATGGCCGGTAGTGCTTACGGCGAATTGATGCAAAACTGCGTCATGTATGACGAAGCCGACAACTTGTATATTGCAACCTTCTTGCCGGATGATTTCAACAACAACAAGACAGGTAAAGGTGAAATACGGCGAATCAAAGCCGGCGAAACAGAAATTGATCCCAGCTACAACGGCTACAAAGATTCTGACGGTAAACTGCTGACTATCCAATATTTGGGCAATAACAAGGCATTCGTTTACGCTCGTAATGACAATGCTCCTTCGGTTGAAGTGGGTGGTAAGACAATCTTGCCTACTGCCATCGACGGCTATTCTCACTATTATGCTATTGTCGATTTGACAACCGGCAGCAAAACTCGTTTGAGCTACGACGGCAAGGAATTGGCTTATAGCGGTGGTCGTTTCTCTCAGCGCTCTGTTGTTTTCAACAACAAGGTTTACTTTGGTGTGAACACAAAGGACGATGCCAACTCAATCATCTACATTTACGATATCGAAACAGGCAATGTTGAGAAGGGAGCTGAAGTGGACGGCGGTTTCTTCTTTGACATGATCCGCGTTATCGAAAACGATTAAAAACAAAGTTGACATGAAGTTTTTGACAAAACTAATGTACACTATACACAGAATACTGGGCACCTTGCTCAGTATTCTGTTTCTTGTATGGTTTCTTTCTGCATTTGTGTTGCTCTTTCACCACTATCCCTCGGTGAATGAAGCAGAGAAAATGGGAAAACAGGAGCTGATTGCACAGACACCGGACTCACTGCCCGATCTGACCCAAGTGATGGAAAGAATTCCGCAAGGCGCAAAAGTGAACGACATTCGTCTGTTCCGCTACATGGGACAAACAGTTTTCGAAATTCGGGCAGGGAAAGAATCTGTCAAAATACCGGCAAACCTTTCCGAAGGCCTTCCTATTATCGACAACGACTACGTGATGAAAACGGCAAAGTTATGGAACGATGCCCCCATTGCAAAGATCGATACGCTCAACAAACTGGATCAGTGGATTCCATTCGGGCGACTGAAACAAGAAATGCCTATCTACAAAATCTTCTATGCTGACGATGCAAAGACACAACTCTATGTGAGTTCGAAGAGCGGACAGCCCTTGCAGATGTCAACAAAGAGCGAACGCGTATGGGCTTGGTTGGGAGCCATTCCTCACTGGGTCTATTTCACTTCCTTACGTCAAGACCTCGAGTTGTGGAAAAAGACGGTTATTCTTCTTTCCGGAGTCGGTTGTATTATGGTTTTGGCCGGCTTTTGGGTTACTGTTGATATGTGGAACAAGAACCGTCGTCGCAAGGATCATAAATTCTCTCCTTACAAAAAGAAATGGTATCATTGGCACTATGTAAGCGGTATCTTCTTTGGTATTTTTGTTTTGGCTTTTACTTTCAGTGGAATGATGTCCTTGGCTGATGTGCCGCAATGGATTCATAAAAAGAAAATAGAAGCGGATCCCGCCCGTGAGATGCAAAAATTGAAAGTAGATCCGGCCCGGTTCGGATGCGACTATCGCCAAGTTTTGGCAGAGTATCCTGATGCGAAAGAATTGAGATGGAACTGTTTCAGCACACACCCTTACTATACCGTCCGAAACGACAAGAACGAGTATAATATTGATGCCACCGATTCGATTGTCAAACCGCTTGAACTGACAAAAGATGAAATTGTTCAGGCCGTAACTGACTTCTATACCAAAGAGGCTCCTGAAGTTCAATTGGCCAACATGAAGGTTTCTGAGCTGGATCATTTCGAGACCTATTTCAGAGAGCTCAAACACCGGGGCAAAGTGCAGTTGCCTGTATGGAAAATTGAGATGAACGACAAAGACAACGGTGTGATTTATGTTCACCCGAAAACAGCGCAAGTTCGCTATGTCGATACGTCTGCCCGTTTGAAATACTGGGCATTCACGGCTTTGCACCGCATGCGAATCGGTTTCTTGAACTCACACGGTACGATGCGTAAAGGAGTACTTTTCGTATTGCTGTTAGGCGGAACCGTAGCTTCTGCCTCTGGTGTCGCTTTGGGTATCAACTATTTAAGACGAAAATGTCGTAAATTAAAGAATTAATCATGACGAAAAAAACAGGGATTATCCTTACGAGCTGCTTGGCTCTTTTGCTTATTATCGGTTATTGGGGGTGGAGTTATTGGTTTTCTCCCACCCGAATATTGATTGTCAATCCGTTGCCTTCGCAAGCTGCAGACATTGCCTTGAACAATGACTGCAAGCATATTCAAGTGACCTGCATCAAGATGGAAGAATTGCATGACGTATCACGCTATGATGCCATCGTAATGTACGGGCGAGGTTTGTTCTTGGAAGAGGATCAGATTGCCGAATTAGAAAAAGCAGCGTCCAAGGGAATCCCTGTTTTTACGAACTCCATACGAAACTTTAATTTCGTTGTTAACTATAATATCTCTCCGGAACAAGAAAAAACACTGAAAGCCTATTTGCAGAATGCTTGCCGACAAAATTATAGAAATGTACTTCGATACATCCGGCAAATGGCCACTCCTCAAAAATGGAATGCCTCTGACTATGAACCACCTTTTCAACTTCCGCACAACCTATACTACCATTTGGAATATGGACAATACTTCGAAACGCACGAACAGTTGACGGAGTATCTCAAAAAGAAAAAACTTTATCATGAGAACGGACGGACAGTCGGACTCATCTCCGGCATCAGTTTTCCGACCGAAGGAAATCGTGCACATGTTGATACGCTGATTTCACGACTGACGCAAGCAGGATACAATGTGTACCCTATGACATGCAGCGGAAAAGCCCGCGAACAAATGGTTCGTTCTTTACATCCTGACGCGATGGTTTACCTTCCAATGGGCCGATTGGGCAACGACGAATTCATCCATTGGATGCACCAAGAGAATATTTTACTGTTTATGCCGTTCCCATTGTTGCAATCGACTGAAGAGTGGAAAGAGGTAAACAAGCCCGTTGGTGGGGGCACTTTGACGGCACGTGTCGTAATCCCTGAGATAGACGGCGGCATCGCTCCGCTTTGCATCTCCACCCAAAACGAAGACAAAGAAGGCTATTTCAGATATACTCCCGAGCCCGAACGAATCAATTCTTTCATCGAATTATTCTCCCGCCAGTTGAATCTGCGCGAGAAGCCGAACAATGAGAAAAAAATAGCCATCTGCTACTTCAAGACACCCGGAAAGGATGCTCTTTTAGCAAGCGGCATGGAGGTTGTCCCTTCCATCTACAATTTTTTGAAACGCCTACAACGAGAGGGATATCGGGTGGATGGGCTACCCAACAGCGCAGAAGAACTCCAGAAACGAATATACCAAGATGGAGCTGTTTTGGGTAGCTATGCCAAAGGAACTCAAGAGGCTTATTTGAAAACAGGACACCCTATTTGGCTTTCGACCCAACAGTATGAGACATGGGCCAAGGCTACATTGTTGCCGGAGAAGTATCAAGAGGTCATTGATCGGTATGGTGAGGCTCCGGGTGAGCTATTGGCCACCCAAGACAGTATAGCTGTTGCCTGTTTGCAATTCGGGAATGTATTGCTTTTCCCCCAGCCCCGCCCAGCTTTAGGGGACGATGAATTCAAACTGGTGCACGGCATGCAGGTAGCTCCTCCGCACAGTTATTTGGCCCCTTACCTTTACATGAAAAACGGATTCAAGGCTGATGCACTGATCCACTTCGGAACACACGGAAATTTGGAATATACCCCCGGCAAGAATGTAGGACAATCGCAAGCTGACTGGTCGGATGTCTTGGTGGGCAACTTACCTCATTTTTATTTCTACACCACAGGAAATGTCGGTGAAGGAATCATTGCCAAACGCCGTACCCATGCCATCCTGGTGACCTACCTCACTCCACCGTACGTCGAAAGCGGTATACGGCAGCGGTATAGTTCATTGTTGGAGGGTATTCACAAGTTGTTGGACAGCGATCCAAATGCCGAAGCGAGCATGAAGTTTTTAGGATTACAGGTTAAAAAAGAGGCCATGAACTTAGGATTATCCCGCGATTTGGGGCTGGATTCCATTCCAACGAAACCTTACTCGCGCGAGGAATTGGAGCAATTGGATACCTTTGCGGAAGAGATTGCCAACGAGAAGACTATCGGTTCCTATTACACGATGGGGGTTCCCTACTCTTCGGAGGAGTTAATGACAACGACCATGGCAGTAGCTGCTGACCCATTGGCCTATGAACAAGCCAAACGCGATCGTGACAAAGGGAAAATCACCACAGAACAACTGCAGGATTTTTCATACATCGCCCATCATTATTTACCTACAGCCAAGGCGCGTATTAAAACCATGCTTCAAAATCCGCCCAAAGACACGTCGATGGTAGCAAAAGATTTGCAACCCGCATTACTCTATCGGCAACAACTGGTGGCTTCTACGACAAATGAATTCGATGCTATGGTGAATGCATTGGCCGGGCAAACCGTCTATCCGGCCCCCGGTGGTGACCCTGTCTTAAATCCCAATGTACTTCCGACCGGACGAAATATGTATAGCATCAATGCCGAAACGACTCCTAACCCCCGGGCTTGGGAAGATGGCAAACGATTGGCTGAAGCGACACTGAAACAATATATCAGCAAACACGGCGACTATCCTCGAAAAGTGAGTTACACCTTCTGGGCAGGCGAGTTTATCACTACGGAAGGTGCAACCCTGGCCCAAGTTTTTTGGATGCTGGGTGTCGAACCCGTCAGAGACGATCAAGATCGTGTAGTGGACTTGAAATTGATTCCAAGCCAAGAATTGGGAAGACCGCGAATCAATGTTGTCGTCCAAATATCCGGACAACTCCGCGACATCGCAGGCTCTCGGTTGAAACTATTGACAGATGCCGTTCGTTTGGCTTCAGAATCGCAAGACGAAGCCTATCCCAACTACGTGGCATCCGGAACATTACTCCAGGAAAAGACCTTAATGGAGAAAGGTATTGCCCCGAAAGAGGCTCGACAAATGTCACTGATGCGCGTATTCGGACCGGTAAATAGTGGCTATAGTACCGGAATCATGGGTTATACAGAAAGCAGCGGCTCATGGGATGATGAAAAAGAGATAGCAGAGGGCTACTTGAACAACATGGGGGCAGCTTATGGCGACGATGAAAATTGGGGCAGCTTCCAAAAAGATCTGTTTGCTTCGGCATTAACAGAGACAGATGTCGTCATCCAACCACGACAAAGTAACACGTGGGGCCCGATCTCATTGGATCATGTGTATGAATTCACAGGTGGTTTATCGTTGACAGTCAAAACTGTAACCGGAAAAGAGCCGGATGCTTATATGGCAGATTACCGCAATCGCAACAACAGAAGAGTGCAAGAAACGAAAGAAGCCATATCCGTCGAAACACGAGCGACCGTACTCAATCCAACTTTCGTTAAGGAGCGCATGAAAGGCGGTGCCGGTACAGCGCAGATGTTTGGCGAAATCTTCCGCAACATCTTCGGATGGAATGTGATGCGCCCGTCGGCTCTCGATAAAGAATTGTACAACGATCTCTACAAAATGTATATCGAAGATGAAAACAAGCTGGGCATTTACGACTATTTCAGTCGCGTCAATCCTGCGGCCTACCAGAGCATGACAGCCGTCATGTTGGAAAGCGTCCGCAAAGGATATTGGAAAGCTACCGACGAACAACTGAGAAAGACAGCCGAACTCCATGCGCAAATGACAAAAGAGCAAGGGGCCGCCTGTACGGAATTCGTATGCGGAAACAACAAATTACAGTCGTTCATCACCAATCAGTTGGGCGAACAGACCAAAGGCGCCTATAGCCAAGTGATGAAATCCACCTTGGAGAAATCCGGAGGAAAGGATATTGTTCTGAAAGAACAGCAGAAAAACAATGAACAAACTACTCTCGACAGGCAAAAAAACGGATGGGCAGTTGCCGCTGTGGTCGGCATCATCTTCATCGTTTTGGTTGTTCTTTTGCGTCGCAGAAACCGGTTAAAGGAGTAAATCATGGAGTATATATTTCATTTTTTAGCCCTGTTCATCTTGATCGGATTCCTTTTCAAGGTTAGTTTCTACTCTTGGAAAGGGCGGATAGCGGCAGCTCTTGTTGCAGCCATCCTCATGCGTGTCATAGCTCCGTGGATAATTGAATTGCCTCATGCCCAACTGACAAGTCTATTCACGTTACGGCCTTGGCTGCTGAACCTATCCGTTTTCATTACCATCGAGGCCTCCATCATGATAGGTTTCTGCTTCGACAGCATTGCTGTGCCCAAGCAGAATTCATGGTACTATCGAATCCTCCATACTTGCCTCAGGCTTTACCCCGGACTTTTGGTGGTTGGCGTCTTGGCCTACCTCCTCTCCTACCTATTATATACCACGCCCGGCATTGATTTTCAAGCCCTGCCATGGATGGCGTCAGGGGCGACATTACTGATCGTAGGGGCAGGATCTGAGTTGGTTCGTTGGATATTACCCGACCACCCGATGCGTCTGGAGCTATTGTTCCTCGTCAATTTATTCATCATCATTTTAAACATCGTACTCACAGGCTATTAAAAAAACAGAATATGGAAACAATTTCAAACACTCTCTTTTGGATTTCAAACGGATTGCTGGTACCGGTTATCGTCCTACTGCTACTCTTCTTCGTTCGTGCCTTGATCTTAATCGGCACATTCTTCGGCGAATTTTATCAACGAACGAAGCTACAGCAACGCTTCAATGCACTATTGGAAGATGTTCATCTCGAGAATTTCGAAGAGCAACTCTCGCATCTCCCCAAGCCCTCGCGGTTTGCTTTGACAAAATGTTTGCACGATCTCTATACGCATCGCACACAAGCGGCCTATTGTGAACGACTTTTGGCCAACTATGAAATAGAAGCAGACAAAGAGTTGGGAAAATCCAAAACATTCGTCAAGTTAGGTCCGATGTTAGGCTTGATGGGAACCTTGATTCCTATGGGGCCGGCACTGGTAGGGTTGGCCAACGGCGATATTTCATCCATGGCTTACAACATGCAAGTAGCATTCGCCACAACAGTAGTCGGCATGGTCATTGCGGCTATTGGCATCATCACATTGCAAGTCAAACAACGTTGGTATGCACGCGAGCAGAATGACTTGGAATATCTTTATAAAGTATTATCCAAAAACTCGGACAATGATGAAAAGAAATAAACTGCTGCACAGCGACGACAACTCCGATCCGATGGGCACAATGACCAACTTGTTTGACGTGGCCATGGTCTTTGCTGTGGCGTTGATGGTAGCTTTAGTCACTCGCTTCAACATGACAGAAATGTTTTCGCAAGAAGATTTTACGATGGTTAAGAACCCCGGAAAAGAGAACATGGAAATCATTACGAAAGAGGGTAAAGAGATCAAGAAATATGCACCAAGCGAAGAGCAAAACTCATCCAATAAAAAAGGAAAACGCGTAGGGACAGCCTACCAACTGGAGAACGGAGAAATCATCTATGTTCCCGAATAAACTGGGGGAAACAATAGAGTTTTGGAAAAGTTTCTGCGGAGAAAACCGGAGTTTACTCGGCATGAAACTCCGGTTCATTCGGCAATAAACTGCCAAAAACGCTGAAGAAAAGTTTCTCAGAGTAGCCTATTCTTTCGATAAATCTCTCGATTAGTTTTTAGACGTAAGGCTTCGATTAAGCGCCATTGAACGTGGAACATAAAATAGCATTCGAAGCCTTGCGAAAGATGGGCTTGCATAGAAAGGTCATGCACCTTTTGCTGTTTCGTAATAATATACTATGGTAACTATATCACCCTATCAGAAAAATTCAGTCGGAACGATAGGACGAATTGTTTTTCCGACGAAATCGACAGGGTATTGTGCCCCCTCTTTCTCCAATTGCTCGATCATCTGCTGAATCATTTCCCGACATTTCGATGGATTAGCATGCGACAAATCGTTTCGTTCTTGCGGATCTGTTGCCAAATCGTACAAAGCGTGGTCAGGACGCTCCGGATGTTCCGGATTGTAATAGTAGATCAACTTCCAATTGCCCTTGCGATAAACCGTAAAATAACTGCCGTAATGATTATGAGGAAAGTGCATCAAGAAACTGTTTTCGCCCGTTTCCACATTGTTTTGCGTTAGCAAAGAAGCCAAATCCGCACCATCAATCGGGTGGGTATCAGGTACTGTCGCTTGCGTTAATCGGGCCAAAGTTGGATAGATATCCGTAATTCTCCCGAATTGGGTTTGAATAGAGCCCTCTGCTATCGGCAATTTTTTCTGTATCTTGCTCTTGACATCGGGATGAGCCCAGCTGATGATACAGGGGACACGCATACCTCCTTCAAATTCCGTTCCCTTCTTTCCGCGCAAAGGGGACGAAGATCCATAACCACGAGGATTACCTAAAGGAGCATCTGAGCCATTATCTCCCAAAAAGAGGATCAACGTATTCTTGGCAATCCCCTTCTTCTCCAAATAATCCATAATATCACCCAGCGATTTGTCCATACCTTCAATCAAGGTGGCGAAGTTTTTTGCCAAATCAGACTTGTCGGATGCGGCATATCGAGAGGAAAAACGCTTGTCTGCTTCGAAGGGTTGGTGCACAGCGTAATGAGACATGTATAAAAAGAACGGGCGCTTCTCGGCAAGAGCTGTATCAATTTGGGCTGTGGCTTCGATCGTCAGCGCATCCGACAGGAAGGTTTCTGTGCCATGATACTTTTCCAGTCCCGGCACTGCACGGGACTTGTTTCCACGGATATGCCCATAACCGTTCTCGCCCAAGTAACTCCCCGGCTGACCAATTGAAGATCCGGCAATATTCACATCGAAGCCAATATGCTCAGGATATTCACCCTCGCTACCAATACAACCGAAATGAGCTTTGCCTACATGAATCGTTTTATAACCCACCTGCTTAAGCATTTGCGGAAGCGTATAATCTGTTGCTTTCAATCCTTCCCAATTCCACTCATAGGGGCCATACTGATCACGATTGTTCACTTCTGAATTGATCCAATTCGTCGTATGATGCCGAGCTGCATCTTGCCCCGTCAGCAAAGAAGTACGCGAAGGAGAACTCACACTCTCTGCATAAAATGTTGAAAAACGCACACCTCGCTCAGCCAAACGTTCCATGTTCGGTGTATGATACCAATCGTTTAATGGGAAACGCACCTCGTTTCCGACTGAATCCGTCATGAAAGGCAGTGATGTATCCATCACTCCCATGTCATCGACCAAGAACAAAATAATATTTGGCCGATCCTGAGCAGTAGCCATCGATGCCGTCAACAACAATGCTCCCCATAATGCGTTCTTCATATTGTCTCCTTTCTATAAAAAAGAAAAAAGAGATAGCCGAGTTTGTGTAACACATTCGGCTATCTCTCTTTTATTACAATTTATGTTATATACTACTTCGCATAACTTACAGCACGAGTTTCGCGGATTACGGTAATCTTCACCTGACCCGGATAAGTCATCTCATCCTGAATCTTTTTGGCAATTTCGTTAGACAAGTTTTCTGTTTCCTTGTCGTCGATCTTGTCTGCTCCGACAATGACACGCAACTCACGACCGGCTTGAATAGCATAAGTCTTGACAACACCCGGATATGAGAGAGCCAACTGTTCCAAGTCGTTCAAACGTTTGATGTAAGCTTCTACAATTTCACGGCGAGCACCCGGACGAGCACCCGAGATGGCATCACAAACCTGAACGATCGGAGCCAGCAATGTCTGCATCTCCACCTCATCGTGGTGAGCACCGACAGCATTGCAGATATCGGGTTTCTCCTTATATTTCTCGCAAAGTTTCATACCTAAGATTGCATGCGGCAATTCCGGCTCGTCATCAGGCACCTTACCAATATCGTGCAACAGACCGGCTCTCTTCGCCTTTTTCGGGTTCAAGCCCAATTCTGAAGCCATGATTGCACAAAGATTGGCGGTTTCACGAGCATGCTGCAACAAGTTTTGTCCATATGAAGAGCGGTATTTCATCTTACCGATCAAGCGAATCAATTCAGGATGCAAGCCATGAACACCGAGGTCTATCGCTGTGCGCTTACCCGTTTCGATCACTTCGTCCTCAACCTGTTTTCTTACTTTGTTGACAACCTCTTCAATGCGTGCCGGATGAATACGTCCGTCTTGCACCAATTGATGCAATGCCAGACGAGCTACTTCACGACGAACCGGATCAAATCCTGACAACACAATAGCTTCCGGCGTATCGTCAACGACAATTTCAATTCCTGTAGCCGCTTCCAAAGCACGGATGTTACGACCTTCGCGTCCAATGATACGACCTTTGATTTCGTCAGATTCGATATGGAATACAGTGATCGAGTTCTCGATGGCTGTTTCTGTAGCCACTCGTTGGATAGACTGGATAACGATCTTCTTCGCTTCCTTATTGGCTGTCATCTTCGCCTCCTCGATAATCTCATTTACATACGAAGCCGCTTCTGATTTTGCCTCATCCTTGAGCGATTCGATCAAGCGTTCTTTTGCTTCTTCTGCCGACAAACCAGAGAGACTCTCGAGATGTTCCACCTCTTTCTGATGCAGTTTTTCAAGTTCGTTCTTCTTCTTGTCTACCAACTCCAACTGTGCTGCCAAGTTTTCTTTTACGATTTCCACCTCGCTTGTTTTGCGTTGCAGCTCATCCTGGCGTTGGTTGATGTTGATTTCACGCTGTTTCAATTTCGATTCAATCGACTGAATCTTGGCATTGCGCTGAGCCACTTGCTTTTCCAAGTCTGCTTTCAGATGAAGGAACTTCTCTTTTACCTCCAGCAGTTTATTCTTCTTAATCACTTCCGCCTCTTTTTGAGCCTCGCGAAGCATTGCCTCTGTCCGCGATTTCAAAAGGTAGCGCATCGTAAACCATACAATCAGCCCTCCCAGCAAGAAAGCTATTATTGATATGAATATATACATTTTCCTTTTATTAATTAGTTTGACTTCAAAATTATATATCTCAAAAAACAAAAAAGCACTACTCAAACATGGACAAACCATGCAAGCAGTGCGGAAAATGGAGCCTCACGTTGCTCTCTCTCTTATAAATTATTTGTTCACTTTCAGGTATCTTTCCAATTCATCGTTCCATTCCTGAATCTTAGCTTTCATCGGACTTTCATCCAATTTCTGCTCCATATTCAGTTGCTCGGCTACCGATTGAAGGGCGATTAATGCCAACACATCTTGTTTATCAAGCGGCACTTCACACCTTTCCTGATAGGCTACGATCTTTTTGTCAATCCATTTGGCTGCCGTTCGAAAAGTCTCCTCTTCGCTTCGACGTATCGTTATCGGATAACGTTTGCCGGCCACCAATATATTTATAAGAAATTCATCGTCCATCGCCCTATTATTCTATTCGTTTAACAGTGCAATGCACTTGTCTACTTCCCGCACTAATTTGGACAATCGCATCTTGGCATTCCGCAAATCTCCTTCACGAACAGAAAGGACTTGCGCCGTCAGCATATTATCACATTTGATATTCAACGCTTCTATTTGAGAAATAGCATCTTGCAACTCTGTCTCTTTCTGTCCCAGAGCTTCTTCCAGTTCTTTTATTCTCAGCTTCTGCTGATCACATAGAGCCATCAATTCTCTCAACCGGACTTCAAACAAGACTAGCAGTCTTTCACCATCCTCCGTCATTTCGCGCCAAATTCTTTTACAAAGATAAGATTTAGATTTGAAAATAGCAATTAATATAGAATATTATTTTTCCGCGTTTATTACATTTTTCTCTTTCTTTTCAATAAAACGCAGGGTGAGATGACGAATAAAACGCTGAATCAGTTCAAAATCAAACAACTATTTTCGTCAAAAAACAGAGATGTTTTTCCTTTAAAATACGGGTGTTTTCATCACAAAACATGGGTGTTTTTCCTTTAAAACACTCATGTTTTTCTCATAGAGCGGTAAAGCCATTTTTCAGCAGCTCGGGTTTTGAGAATGGAATAAAAGATTGCCCCCTTGC
>CAVKMU010000005.1:110037-121674 GCA_963657455.1 bacterium | reverse complement strand
TTGCTTCTTTTGGGCCAAGCCAAAAGAAGGTTACACTCGATGCCATGACAATGGCAGTGCTAACACGAAGTGAAGTGTAATGAAAAAGAAGAGGCTTTGCCAATATTTTATAAACAATCGCTGTCCGCTAAACTTTTAACCAACTGTTATTGTCTTTTGAAAAAAGGATGTCCAATCATAAAAAAAACAGCCACATCTTAATGGCTATCAGTACATTTTTAACTTATAATTTGTTTTTAGCGAACAGCAATAAAAGAAAATAAAAAAGGGCTGCTGAATCTTTTTCAGCAAGCCCTTTTTGTTATGTGTCTAATTGTGTATCAAAACAATTTGTTGGGATATTCACCAGCATCTACCAATGCCTGGATCTTGTCGACAACCCCCTGGCGGTCGGCTGCATAGGTTACACCGAACCACTTCGAAGTGGTATCCAATACCTTGACAGTAGCCGTGTGTTCTTTGATCAGCTTGTTGACCATCAACGGGATGAAGTACTCGCATTTCAAGTTGCTGATGTTCTCTTTCAGGAACTCTGCAAAGTAAGATTCTGAATATTGGAAGTAATCCGGAGTGAAACCCCACATGTTCATGGATACCGGTGTGTTCTCTTCCAAGACAACCTTTTGGTCGTTTTCGTCTTTGAACTGGATTTCACCGTCGATACGTTCGATGGCAGTCCGTTCCACTACGCCTGTCAAGTAACCCTCTTCGTTGGTTTCGCAAACGCCGCGGGCTACAGAACCGCTTTCGCTCAATGTGTTTCCTACACGGTAGCCTACCATGCAATATTCATTTTTGCTTTCCGCTTTTTCTGCAAGCCATTTGCCCAATACGGCAAAGCTGTCACGCCCATAGAAGTCGTCGGCATTGATGACGGCAAACGGCTCCTTGATGACGTTTTTACCCATCAGAACAGCGTGGTTGGTTCCCCAAGGCTTTTGGCGTCCTTCCGGACAAGTGAAACCGGCAGGCAGGTCGTTCAAATCCTGAAATACCACTTCTACCGGGATATGGTTCTCATATTTTGAGATGATCTTTTCGCGGAAATCTTGTTCGAATGATTTACGGATGACAAATACCAATTTGCCGAATCCGCCACGGATGGCGTCAAAGATAGAGTAATCCATGATTGTTTCTCCGTTGGGGCCCAGGCCATCCAACTGTTTCAAGCCTCCGTAACGGCTGCCCATGCCGGCTGCCAATACAAATAAAGTAGGTTTCATGATCTATTTGATTTAATAATTGTGTTTTCTTTTGCCCACAAAGATAGGCAGATTTCTTGAATGTTGTTTGATTGCACGGATAAATCCGGCTCTTATGTTGAGAATTTCCATGTAAAACAGATGGTTTTATATTCACATACAAATGTAATGAATAGGAGTGAACCGCGCAATAATGGTACACTTTTTTTCCCGTCTTTGTGGGGGATTTGTTTCATTCTCCTGCTCTTCTTTTCAATAGATTGAATGCCTTCAACCTTTTAACGCGATTTAGCAAAATTGCCTATATGTTTTAATCACAAATGCTTTTCAGAACAAAAATAATCATTACTTTTGCAGAAACTCTAAATACAGAAAACTATGCCTCCAATTAAAAGTGTTGGTATTTTAACTTCCGGTGGCGATGCCCCGGGAATGAATGCAGCGATCCGTGCGGTGACACGCGCTGCCATCTCGAATGGAATCAGGGTAAATGGAATCTATCGTGGTTATAAAGGAATGATCACGAATGAAATTGAAGAGTTCAAAACTCAAAATGTCAGCAATATCATCCAGCGTGGTGGTACAATCTTGAAAACAGCACGTTCTACGGAGTTCAAAACGGCTGAAGGACGTAAGAAGGCGTATGAAAACCTGCAGGAACATGGCATAGACTCGTTGGTCGTCATCGGGGGTGATGGCTCACTGACCGGTGCCCGTATCTTTGCACAAGAATATAATATACCGATTGTCGGCCTGCCCGGCACGATCGACAACGATTTGTATGGTACGGATGTCACGATCGGATATGATACGGCTTTGAATACCATCATGGAGTGTGTGGATAAAATCCGTGATACGGCCACTTCACACGAGCGTCTGTTCTTTATCGAAGTGATGGGCCGCGATGCCGGCTTCCTGGCATTGAACGGTGCGATCGCATCGGGTGCAGAAGCTGCTATTATCCCGGAAATCTCACTGGAGAAGGATCAGTTGGCAGAAATGATTGAAACGGGCTTCCGCAAATCGAAGAACAGTAGTATCGTCCTCGTGGCAGAAAGCGAAGTGACAGGCGGTGCGATGGGCGTAGCGGAGCGTGTAAAGAAAGAATATCCGCAGTTCGATGTGCGTGTTTCCATCTTGGGTCACCTGCAACGTGGCGGTTCTCCGACGGCACAAGACCGTATTTTGGCTACCCGTATGGGCGTCGCCGCAGTGGATGCCTTGCTGGACGGTCAGCGGAATGTGATGGTCGGAATCCAAAACGAGGAACTGGTGAATGTCTCCTTCACGAAAGCCATCAAGAATGACAAGCCGATCGACCGCGATCTGTTGCGCACCTTGCGTATCTCTTCCATTTAATGAAGATCGGAACGTGAAGAAATAATCAATAAAGAAGGTAAAGCCGTTTCCGGATTCATCGTCCCGAAACGGCTTTTTTTGTTACAAACTCCTTTCATGAATATGGTGAACAGTGAATTCAATTATGTAGTGGACCAATTTGCGGATCTGCAGATATTACGTTACAAAGTGCCCGGATTTGAGGAGCTCTCGCTGCAACAGAAACAGTTGCTTTACCATCTGTCGGAAGCAGCCTTGATGGGCCGGGATATCTTATACGACCAAAACTGTCGGTATAACCTCTGTGTGCGCCGCACCTTGGAGGCAATCTATCTCCATTATGACGGCGACCGTGCGACCGATGACTTCCGGGCATTGGAGGTTTACCTCAAACGGGTGTGGTTTGCCAACGGTATCCACCACCATTATGCAGAAGACAAATTCGTACCGGGCTTCTCGTCGGCCTGTTTCCGGCAGTTGCTGTTGGAAACAGATCCGCAGTATTTGCCCCTGCAACCCGGAGAAACGGCTGAAACGCTTTTCGAAACATTGCGCCCCATCCTGTTTGATGCGGCGGTTTTGCCGAAACGGACGGTGCAAAGTGGTGATACGGATTGGGTGAAAGCTTCGGCCAACAACTATTATGGCGAGGATGTGACGCAAGCCGAGGTGGAGTGTTTTTACGGGAAGCAAAAGGAGGCGCATCCGACAGACACTCCGATCTCGTACGGATTGAACAGTCGCTTGGTGAAAGAAAATGGCCGGCTGGTCGAGAAGGTATGGAGAGTCGGCGGTCTCTATTCTGCCGCCATCGAACGGATCATCGACGAGTTGGAGCAGGCAAAACTCTTTGCCGAGAACAAGCGACAGGAGCAGATTATCGCAACGCTGATCGATTACTACCGGAGTGGCGACTTGAAGACATTCGACATCTATTCTATTTTATGGGTGGAGGATACCACGTCGGAGGTGGATTTCGTCAATGGTTTCATTGAAACGTATGGCGATCCGTTGGGTATGAAAGCCAGTTGGGAATCGACGGTAAACTTCCTTAATCGGGAGGCAACGGCCCGCACACGGACTATTAGCTCCAATGCGCAGTGGTTTGAGGACCATTCGCCCGTCGATGAGCGTTTCAAGAAGAAACAGGTGAAGGGGGTTACGGCAAAAGTGATTACAGTGGCGATGCTGGGTGGCGACTGTTACCCCTCTACACCGATCGGTATCAATCTTCCCAATGCCGATTGGATTCGTCGCGATCACGGATCGAAGTCTGTGACTATCGAAAACATCATGCAGGCATACGACAATGCCGCTAAAGGGAACGGCTTCAGCGAGGAGTTTGTATGGAGCGATGAGGAACGTGCACGAATAAAAAAATATGGTTTCATCACGGACATGTTGCACACGGATTTGCACGAGTGCTTGGGCCATGGCTCAGGGCAGTTGCTTCCCGGGGTCGATCCGGATTCCTTGAAGGCATACACTTCCACATTGGAGGAGGCGCGTGCCGATCTGTTCGGTCTCTATTACTTAGCCGATCCGAAGATGCAGGAATTGGGATTGGTACCCGATGCGGAAGCATATAAGGCAGAATACTATAAATATATGATGAACGGACTGATGACACAGTTGGTTCGTATCGAACCGGGAAAAGATGTGGAGGAAGCGCATATGCGTAACCGCCAACTGATAGCCCGGTGGGTGTATGAAAAGGGACGTGCAGAGCAAGTAGTGGAACTGAAACATCGGGACGGCAAGACCTTTGTGGTGGTCAACGACTATGCCCGTTTGCGCCAACTCTTTGGCAAACTGCTGGCTGAGGTGCAACGGATCAAGAGCGAAGGCGATTACGAAGCCGGCCGGAACTTGGTCGAAACGTATGGTGTCAAGATTGATTTGGCCTTGCACAAGGAGGTGAAAGCCCGGTATGAGAAGTTACATCTTTCTCCCTACAAGGGGTTTGTCAACCCCGTCATGCAACCGGTGGTCGATGAAAACGGCAAGGTGGTCGATATCCGTCCGGACTACACCGAAGGGTATGCGGAACAGATGTTGCGCTACAGCCGTGATTACTCTTTCTTACCCACATTTAATGAATGATCATGGAGGAGCAATTGAGAGAAGTTCGCAAGCGGTTGCGTATGGCTATGAATGGAATTGTTTCCAATAGCTTGAGACAGAAAGGAATGAACTATAAGTTGATCTTCGGAGTTCCCCTTCCCGAGATCAAGGAGATTGCGAAATCGTTTGAAAAGAACGCCGATTTTGCCCGCGCCTTGTGGACCGCTGATGTAAGAGAAATGAAGATTTTGGCCACGATGCTCTTCCCTCCGTCAGAGATGGAGCGGAAAGAGGCGTGCCAATGGGCGGCTGCGATCGTTTATCCCGAGCTGGCAGAGCAGTGTTGCAACAATCTTTTCCCAAAAGTGGCGAATCCGGCGAGACTTGCCGTGGATTTGTTGGGCGATGGAGAGTCGCCTTACGGAAGAACAGCCGGTTTCCTGTTGTTTGCTCAGCTGTTCAAGTGGGGAAAGCCGGTGGAAAAGGGGGTGACGGAGGTGCTCCTTGCCGAGTGTGAATGCGTCTTGCAGCCGGAAGAGGGAAGGCCTTTATCCATAAGCGAGCGGATGGCCGCAGTGCAAGCCTTGAAGTTTTACGGCCGACAGTCGGCTGAACAAGCGCAGCAAGTATTGGCCTTGGTGCGGAATCTCTCTGACCATAACCCCGGTACGGGTAGCTTGTTGTACGATGAGTTGGCATTTGAATTTGACTATTATCAGACGTCTGAACCGGAAGATGGAAAGTGAACGAAAAATTTTTTTTGAAAAAAAAGCGAATATGTTGTACAACATAAAAAAATAATACCTATTTTTGCATCGTTTTCAAAAAGATATTATAGACGTTTAAATTTTAACAAAATGAAAAAGTTAGTTGCTTTTGCTGCCGTTATCGCAGCTGTATCATTTGCATCTTGTAACAACAAATCTGCAGAATCTACTGAAGAAGTAGCTGAAACTGCAGCTCAAACAGAGGAAGTTGCTCCTGCTGTTGAGGAAGTTGCTCCTGCAGAAGCTGATTCAACTGCTACTGCTGACTCAACTGTTGTTGCTGAGTAATTCTTTAGCAATAGAGTAAGAACGAGACAGTCTGTATGAATTCATACAGACTTTTTTTGTGCCTGTTCTCCAAAAAAAGATGCTCTATCATTCGTTTTTTAACCCTAAAGTTTTTAAGCGGAGTTTAATAATTCCCAATTTCTTTCATACCTTTGTTTGCATGAAACGGTTCTTCTCATTATTCAAAACGGTCGTGGCAGTTATACTTTTCGCCACAACTTTGGTTGGCAACCCGACTCATGCCAAGGTTATTGTCCAGCATCCGCATGAAGCGTTGCAAGCCGATACGACAGGGTTCACCAAAGTGTTCCTTGCCGGAACGATTGATATGGGGAATAGTATCGATTGGCAAAGCCAACTTGCCGAGCAATTCGAATCGTTTACCGGCGATTTTCTCCTCTTTAATCCGCGGCAAGATCATTGGAATCCCGATGCACCCGATGCTATGGATTATCAGGTTAATTGGGAATTGGAGCATCTTGAAAGTGCGGACTTTATCATTATGAACATTCTCGGTTCGAGCCAATCGCCCATTACTTTGCTTGAAATGGGGCTGTTTGCACGATCCGGAAAATTGGTTGTGGTCTGCGAGCCCTCATTTTACCGCTATGACAATGTTCGTATCACTTGTGCAAAATACGATGTTCCGCTCTACTCTTCCTGCCAACAAATGATCGTTGAGCATCCTTTTTTCAGTCGTGATTCTCATTAAGTAGGATAGAGGAAACGCCCTTATGAAGTAAATCCAAAATAGACATCGTAATTTTTGAGGAAGATGGTGGGAAATTTTCTGAAAGAATGATTTGAATTATTAAAAAATGTCTTGCCCTGTTGCTGAGATAATAAAAAAAATCTAACTTTGTCTGCGTAGAGACATTCCGATTTATATATTTGCCTTTGTTGTATAGAAACAAGAGGAACAAAAGAAGGTAATGCTCTTTTTTTGATAATAATCATGATAAAGTAATAATAAGATGAATGCGCTGTTCCCGTTACAAGATAGTAATAACAAAAGTACTGCATTGAAAAAACGATTGATTCAGTTGTTGATTCTCAATGAATCGGCATCAATTGCCGACATGGCGAAAGAGTTGGACATCAGTATTCCGACTGCTACCAAATTCGTGGCGGAACTGATGGACGAAAAATATATCGTTGATTTAGGAAAGCAGAACACGCAAGGCGGCCGCAAGCCCAATATATTTGGCTTGAATCCGGAGTCGGCCTATTTCGTTGGGGTGGACATTCAACGTAAGAAGGTGCTATTGGCAACCATGAACTTCTGCGGAAAGATGATCATGGAGCCGACAGAAGTACCCTACGATTTGGAAAATACACCCGAATCGTTGGAAATTCTTTCGCAGATCATCGAGAATTACATACAAGGATTGGAGATCCCTCATGAAAAAGTATTGCATATCGGTGTGAATATCGGAGGACGCGTCAACTCTGTCAAGGGCTATTCCTACACATTCTTCTATTTTGACAAGAAGAAACCTTTAGCCCATGTTTTGGAAGAACGCCTGCGAATTCCTGTCTATTTGGAGAATGACTCGCGCGCCATGATGTATGGTGAATACATGAATGGTGTAGTGAAAGAGGAAAAGAATATATTGTTTATCAATCTTAATTGGGGATTGGGCGCCGGCATTATCATAGACGGTAAACTTTATTATGGAAAGTCCGGATTCTCGGGCGAGATTGGTCACGTCTGTGCCGTCGACAATGAAATCATATGCAACTGTGGCAAAAAAGGATGTTTGGAAACAGAGGCTTCCGGTTATGCGGTCGAACGTATGCTGAACGAACGTCTGTCGCAAGGGTGTACGACCATCATGGAAGAGAAGCTGAAGGAACATGGCAGATTTTTGTTGACGGACTTTGTTGACGCTGTGCTTGAAGAAGATGTTTTGGCCATTGAAATAGTGGAACATGTGGGGGCTGTATTAGGGCGTTGGATTGCAGGATTTATTAATGTATTGAATCCGGAACTGGTGATCATCGGCGGTCCTCTCTCTGAAACACAGGAATATCTGCGTCTTCCGATCCAGAGTGCTATCCGAAAATACTCGTTGAACTTGGTTAACCAAGACTCTAAACTGGTCGTTTCTCAGTTAGGAGAGAATGGTGGACTGATCGGAGCTTGTTTGCTTTCGCGCAGCCATTTGTTAGGAATGATTTAAATTGTATGCAATCGGTAAAGAATCTGACGGATGGACCTATCCGAAAACAACTTTTTGGATTGGCCCTTCCGATTATGGGGACATCGTTTGTCCAAATGGCTTATAGCCTTACCGACATGGCGTGGGTAGGGCGTTTGGGCAGTGAAGCAGTGGCGGCTATTGGGGCCGTGGGCATTTTGACGTGGCTCACTCAGTCCATCTCGTTGATGAATAAGGTAGGAGCGGAGGTGTCGGTGGGACATTCCATCGGTGCGAACAACGTTGAAGAGGCGAAAGCTTATGCTTCTCATAACCTGACTATCGGACTGATTATATCATTGGTGTGGGGTGCTCTCCTCTTTCTATTGGCGCATCCTGTGTTGGGGTTGTTTCGTTTGGAATCGGCCATTACGGACAATGCGGTGAACTATTTGCGGATCGTTGCTACAGCTTTCCCGTTTGTCTTTTTGTCATCGGCGTTTACTGGTATTCACAACGCGGCCGGCCTCAGTAAAGTTCCCTTTTATATAAGTGGTTTGGGCTTGGTGTTGAACATGTTGTTGGATCCGTTGTTTATATTGCTACTGGGGTGGGGGACTGCCGGTGCAGCCTATGCAACTTGGCTTTCACAGGGTATGGTCGTGCTGCTGTTCGTTTATCAGATGAAGGTGCGGAACCGATTGTGGAATGGCTTCCGTTTCTTTGTTCGCCCCAAGTGGTTTTATACGCAAAAGGTTCTGCGGATTGGTTTGCCGGTGGCCTTGTTGAACAGTGTTTTTGCGGTCATTAATATGCTGATGGGCCGAACGGCTTCTACTTATGGCGGACATATCGGTCTCATGGCCATGACTGCCGGCGGTCAGGTAGAGGCCATTGCATGGAACACGTCGCAGGGTTTCAGTACAGCCCTCAGCGCTTTTACTGCACAAAATTATGCGGCAGAGAAAAAAGAACGTATAGACACCGCTTATCATATCACCTTGAAGATGGCCTTGTCTTTCGGATTGTTGTGCTCTCTTCTTTTTATCTTTTGGGGAAGTGAATTGTTTTCCTTGATTGTTCCCGAGAGAGCGGCTTATGAAGCCGGTGGGGCTTATCTTCGAATCGATGGTTATTCGATGATATTCATGATGATAGAGATAACGATGCAAGGACTGTTCTATGGGGTAGGGCGTACGGTTCCGCCTGCTGTCACGAGTATCACTTTCAATGCATTGCGCATCCCTTTGGCCATGATCCTTGGAGCAATCGGGTGGGGAATCGACGGCGTTTGGTGGGCCATTTGCATCTCAAGCATCCTCAAAGGGTGCGTTTCGTTCATTTGGTTTCAATCTTTACGGAAGAAGATTTGGAGAAGAGAACAACTTTAGCATGAATTTATTACCTTTGTGCAGGTAATATAAAAAACAGATGCAATGAAGACACAAATTGTAGATCGCCTTTCCGCTTTGAGAAAGGTCATGAAAGAACAGCATATTTCTGCCTATATCATTCCAACGACGGACCCACACATGAGCGAGTATCCGGGCGCTTGTTGGAAATATCGCGTATGGATCTCCGGCTTTACAGGATCTTTCGGTACCGTGGTAGTTACATTAGACAAGGCCGGTCTGTGGACTGACTCCCGTTATTTCTTGCAAGCTGAAGACCAGCTCTCCGGAACGGGTATCGATGTGTACAAGTTGAAGATCGAAGGAACACCTTCCATCACAGAATTCTTGCTGAGTGAATTGGCTCCGGGGGAGACGGTTGGCTTGAACGGCGAGACATTCAGCGCACAAGAAGCCGATGACTTGGCTGTAGAGTTGGGGCACAAGCAGATCTCGTTGAATACCGATGCAGCCTTGCTCGATCAGATTTGGACAGACCGTCCTGCTATTCCTGAAGATCCTGTCTTTGATCTTCCGATACAGTATAGTGGCCGTTCGACAGCCGACAAGATCGCTGACATCAATGCCCGCCTGCAAAAAGCAGGAGCTGACTGTACTATCCTTTCAGCCTTGGATGAGGTGGCCTGGACTTGTAACTTCCGAGGAACAGATGTTGCTTACAACCCGGTGGCTGTTGCCTATATGTTCGTTTCAAACAAGGAGAATGTTCTTTTCATCAATCCGAAGAAAATGCCGGCCGACGTGGCAGAACGTCTGAAGAACGAGGGCGTAATCTTGGCAGATTATTCGCGCGTATATTATTATTTGTCCAAATTGCCGACGACGACACGTATCTATGTGGATACTCCACATACCAACAAAGCCATCTGCAATGCCTTGCCAAAAGGGGTTGAAATCATCAGCGGCATCTCTATAGCTAACTCACTGAAGAGTATCAAGAACGAAACAGAGCGAAAAGGCTATCGGAATGCCGTATTGAAGGATGGTGTTGCACTGACGAAATTCTTCTATTGGTTGGAGCAAGAGATGGCGGCCGGTCATAAGGTGACGGAGCTGAGCGCAAGCCATAAGTTGACAGCTTTGCGTGCAGAACAGCCGTTGTATGTAATGGATAGCTTTGCCAGTATCTCAAGCTACGGCCCTCATGGTGCAGTGGTTCACTATACAGTTGCCGCTACTCCTGAGCAGGATGCCGAGTTGAAGCCGGATAGCCTCTACTTGTTGGACAGCGGTGGACAGTACTTGGATGGTACAACCGATGTGACTCGTACGATTGCCTTGTGCAAGAATCCGACAGATCAGATGAAAAAAGACTTCACACTGACGTTGAAAGGTACCATCACCTTGGGCAAATGTAAATTCCCTACCGGCATGAGAGGCTCACAGTTGGATATTTTGGCCCGCAAAGCATTGTGGGATGCAGGCATCAACTATCTGCATGGTACTTGCCATGGAATCGGTCACTGCTTGAATGTTCACGAAGGTCCGCAGAGCATCCGTATGGAAGAGAATCCTGTTTTGATCGAAGCGGGTATGGTCATGAGTGATGAGCCGGCTATGTATCGTACAGGACAGTATGGCGTTCGCACGGAAAATATGATCGAAGTCGTAGAAGACTGCAAGACGGAATACGGAACCTTCTTGCGGATGGAGACGTTGACGCTCTGCTATATCGATACCAGTCTGGTGGTTGTCTCCATGCTTTCACCGCGCGAGCATGCTTGGTTAAACAAATATCATCAAAATGTATATGAGAAACTCAGCCCATTCTTGACAGAAGAGGAAAAAGCATGGCTGAAAGTGAAAACAGCAGAAATTTAATGTGTTGAAGAGTTATGGCATTGATAAAATCAGTACGGGGGTTCACTCCTGTCATCGGTAAAGACACATTTTTAGCAGACAACGCTGCCATCATCGGCGATGTAGTCATAGGAGACGGTTGTAGTATTTGGTTTGGAACAGTTTTGCGTGGCGATGTCAATTCGATTCGTATCGGAAATGGCGTGAATATTCAAGACGGTTCAGTACTGCATACACTATATCAGAAATCAGTGGTCGAGATCGAAGACGACGTTTCTATCGGACATAATGTAACCATTCACGGTGCGAAGATCTGCCATGGCGCATTGATCGGCATGGGGTCTGTCGTAATGGATCATGCCGTGATCGGAGAGGGAGCCATTGTGGCCGCCGGTTCGGTTGTGTTGAGCAAGACGATTGTCGAGCCTGGTTGCATCTATGCAGGTGTTCCGGCTAAGTTCGTGAAGAAAGTAGATCCGGAGCAATCGAAAGAGATCAATCAGAAGATTGCCAAAAACTACCATATGTACTCCTCGTGGTATACAGAGGAAGAGTAATATGGTTTGACGAATAGAAAAAAACAGGGGCGTTTATCACAACAAACGCCCCTGTTTTTACTCCAAAA